>JAZDMI010000021.1:0-272544 GCA_043801155.1 Candidatus Gottesmanbacteria bacterium | reverse complement strand
ATATCGACCAGATGATAGGCAGGATAAGGAAGTGTATCCAGATCCTCAACCGGTTCACCGACAAAAATCCCTTTACATTTTTCCCCCTTAAGCATCTTGTTGACTAATTCAAGAAAAGTTTTTTCTCCCTCACCAATAACCCCAAAATCAAAGAAGGGATATCTCTTAATCAAATCAGGATCAGCCGAAATGTGACAACCTCCGATTCCTATCTTTATGTTATTACCATATTTTTTCTTAATCGCTTTGGCTATAGCTACAGTACTTTTTATCTGACTGGTGGTTGAAGAGATACCGATGATTTTCGGTTTTTCTCTTTTAATTACCTCGAAAATCTCTTTTAATGAAAGAGAGGCATCCAGATCATCAATGACCTTAACTCCAATACCTTCTCTTTCCAAAACAGCCGCTAAATATAAAATACCCAAAGGAGGAATATTGTCATACCCCCCATTGATGACCGCATTAAAAGATGTTGGTGGATGAATTAAAAGAACCTCATTATTGGCCATAAATTTTAAACCACTCAATTGTTTCTTTTAGTCCTTCTTTAAGTGAATAATCAGGTTTAAAACCTAATACCTCTCTTGCTTTTTCAATATTAACTGTTCTTATTTTCTGACCTTCAGGTTTTGATTTATCATAAAAAATCTTCCCCTTAAAATTTGCTAATTTACTAATTAAATCGACTAAATTTTTAATCGTGTAAGATTTACCTGATCCAATATTTATTGGTTCCGCTGTATCCAAATTTTCTGCAGCCAAAACAACTGCTTTGGCAAAATCCTTCACATAAAAAAAATCACGGATTTGCTTACCATCACCCCAAACTTCAAGTGTCTTTTGTGTTAAACATTTCCTGATCAGAGATGGAATTACATGACCAGTGTCAAGACTAAAGTCTTGTCTGGGACCATAGCTATTAGCTGATAGTAAAACACATGCATTAAGATCTTTTTCCTCGTGATACGCTTTGGTTAAAACTACTGCCATTCTTTTGGCAAATCCGTAACCGTATCCACCTTGAGCTGGACTGCCATTAAATAAATTTTCTTCTTTTAGGGGTGAAGGTACGTCTTGAGGATAAGCGACGGCACTCGATACGCAGACGAGTTTTTCTACCTTTTCTAGTGCGGCTGCTTCAAATATATTAAGATCCAGAAGTAAACAATTTCTCATTTGGGAAGCCGGGTGAGTACTGCTATAACCGATACCGCCGACGTCAGCTGCCAAATGTAAAACAATGTCAATTCCCCTAATAATTTCTTTGGCGTTGCTAAATATTCTCAAGTCGTATTTTTTACTATCGGGAATCACTATTTGTGAGGAAGATACACCGCATTTATCCAAAAGAAAATCAACTACATGACTACCGACAAACCCCCTACCCCCGGTTATCAATATTTTTTTCTTTTTCCAATTCATTTTTACCAATCAACCCGACCTATCCAAAGATTTTTGTTTTCAGCATACCACTTTATTGTTTGTTTTATCCCTTCTTCCCATGAATAAATAGGTTGCCAACCGGTGAATTTATTCAGTTTTGCATAATCTACTCTAAGTTCTTCTACTTCGCTTTTTCCTAAACGACCTCGATCTTTTTCATAGGTAATTTTTTTCTTACCCCAATAGCCATGATTCCTACCGATATCGAGAATTAAATCAAGCCAATCCTTAATTCTAATCGTTTTTCCGAAACCAAAGCAATAAACTTCACCCGGTTTACCAAATAAGGCAGTATGGATATGTCCCAATGCCCCATCTTTAACAAAAGTAAAATCTCTTTTCGAACCTAAATAACCTAAGTGAATAGACGATTTTGACAACGCTTGAGTAATAATCGTGGCCGTCACGAAACGAGGATTCTGTCGAGGGCCATAGTTATTAAATTTACGAGCGACGACACAGGGTAATCCATATGCACGGAAATAACAACGGAATAAGAAATCTCCGGCAACTTTGGAAACTGCATAAACACTTTGTGGGTAGAGCGCTGATTTTTCATCGAGTATTAAACCGCCTGATTTATCAAAACGATATTGGTCTTTAACTTCTGGATTTACATTACCATATTCTTCTGAACTACCAGCAAAACTTATCTTGTATGGATTTAGTTTTATATCAACAATTGTTTGCAGTAAATTAAGTGTCCCCAAAACGTTTGAATTAATTGTCTCATAAGGTCTGCGCCATGATTCCCCTACGTGTGCCTGGGCTCCTAAATGAAAAATAATCGGTTTTTTAGTTCCATCTTTTTTTATTTCCATCAGTGACTGTCGAACTGCCTCTTTATCGGTTATATCTGCCTTATGAATGGTAATTTTCCGTTGAATATGTGCCAGATTATGAAGCATTCCAGATGATGTTGGTCTAACTAAAATATGGACATCAGATCCAAACTCAAGTAATTGTTCTACTAAATGCGATCCGACAAAACCATCTGCACCGGTAACTAAAGTTGTCCGCCCTTTTAGCAAAAATTTAATATCCTCATTGGTTTTTTTCATAGTTTAAAGAATGAACGAATTTCTTTACAGATGGTCATTATATCAGAATTCGTTAAAAAAGTAGAGGAAGGAAGCCATAATCCGTGTTGTGAAACCCATCGTGAATTAGGAAATTTTCCTGTTCCCCGATAAGGTTTAGTGGTGTGTATGGCCGGATAAAATAATCGTGAACCAATATTTTTGGACTTTAAATATAGTTGTAATTTTAACGGATCCGGAATAATGATATCGATAAACCATGGTGATGTTTGTTCAAGATCTGTTTTAATAAAAGATATTTCTTTTACATTTTCCAGTTGTTTTTCGTATAGCCGATATATCTCTTTCTTCCGGTTCAATCTCCAGGGTAACTTTTTCATCTGTTCGACTCCAAGTGCCGCCTGGATATCAGTAAACTTAAAGTTAAAACCAATGGCATCGTGATTTTGACTATTTCTATCTAATCTACCAAAATCCTTAAGTCTAACTATTTTCTCATATAATTTTTTATCATTGGTTACCAAAGCGCCTCCTTGACCGGTAGTTATTATTTTTGGGGTACTAAATGAAAAGCTCCCAATATCGCCAAAAGTACCCAGATGTCTTTTTTGGAAATAACAGCCTAAGGCTTGAGCGGTATCTTCAATAATAAACAATTTATGTTTTCTGGCTAACTTTATAAGTCGTTTCATTTCCGGGAAACGACCGTTCATAGCCACCGGCATGATCGCTTTGGTTTTATTGGTTATTTTCCGACTGACCTCGTCAAGATCGAGACATAAATTTTCTTTATTTATATCAACAAAAACAGGTTTTGCACCGGTGAGGATAATAGCATTGGGACAAGCAACCATAGTAAAATCAGGAACAATTACTTCGTCTCCCAAACCGATGCCTAAGGCTTTAAGACCAGCAAATAGTGTTACTGTCCCATTTGAAAGAATACTGACATATTTACTGCCAATAAAATCTCCTAACATTTGCTCAAATTCCCTAGTCTTAGATGCTTCGGTAATCCAACCGGATTTAATCACCTCGACAACTGCTTTTTGTTCCTCGTCTCCTATCCAAGGTTCCATTTGAGCAATAAATTTCATAATTTACTCCAAAATTTTTTTATTATACCAACCGTTATATTTAAATTCATATGGATCTAAAAAAATACCCATTTTAATTGCCTCGGTAATCTCTTTAAAACCTTCCTCAATTGATATTTTTGGTTGCCAATGTATTCTTTTCCGAAACTTATCCGCAGACACACGATAATCACGACGATCTCCGGAATTACCTTCCTCAATTATGATATTTATTTTTGGATTATATTTTTTAGCTAAAAATGCCAAATATTGTTTCTGAATATTTTCACCAACGATATTATAAATCTCTCCACCAACTTTAGATAAAGAAGTTTTGAGAGTTAAATTAATAGCATCAGAAATATCTTTAGTATGAAGAAACGGTCGCCAAGCATTTTCATTTCTGACTGATATTTTATTTCCTAAAACTACTTCCCGGGCAAACTCATTTAGCATTAAATTAAATCTCATTCGTGGGGATAATCCGAAAATCGTTGCTAATCTTAAAATTGTTGGTTTAAATTTTTTATCTGTAAGGGAAAGTAAATAATTCTCGCTGGCAATTTTGGTTTCCGCATATAATGAAAGCGGGTAAAGATCTGATTTTTCAGTTGCTTCAGCATCCGGGGAAGAAATTCCATAATTGCTGCAAGTTGAGGTAAATATGAAATGATTAACATTTTGTAATTTTGATAATTTGGCCAATGTTTTAGTAGCTTCTAAATTAATTTGCTTTGTTACTTCAGGATTTTCTTTACAGGCTGGTTCTCCGACTAAAGCAGCTAAATGAATTACATCAGTTACTCCCTTTAAGGCAGATTTTAACGTAGCTCTATCTCTGATATCGCCATTGATTATTTCTAAATTCTTATATGTCTGCAAATGAAGTAAACTTTCTCCACCAAAGAGAAAAATATCCAGTACTCGAACAGAGTAACCATTCTGCAATAGTTGATTAATTAATACGGAACCGATATAGCCGGCTCCGCCGGTAACAAGTATTTTATTTGTCATATACGAATTTTACCAAAAATCCCTCCTTTAAGAAAACCAATAAATCCAGCTCCCTGTTCAAGAGAAAGCATAAAAACCATTCCCATTGTTACTATTGGCTCCTTAAGTAAGATTCTCCAATTTCTATAAAAAGCAGGACGAAGTAAATATATAACTTGTTGGGCTGTTGACTCTAATGGATGTTTTTTAATGTAATCAGAAACTTTTAATCCATAATAGTATTTTTTCTTCGCTAGCTGGAGAAGAAAGACTTCGCCTTCGTCATGTAAAATGCTACTTTTTATTCTACCAGTTTTATATTTTCGTTTTATCCTTTGAGGTAAATCCCAATCTTCTGGACCGGTTAGATTTTCATCATAACCACCCATTTCCCAAAAAACATTCTTTTCAAAAAATCTAGCCGCTTCTATATTTTCATCTCCTTCATAACATTTCCTCTCCAGAGCCTTACATTTTGTCCAAAATCCTTTTCCGATAGATTTCTCGCAGATTACCACTGCCTTAATATTTGGATCTCTAACAATTGTATCGATACATTCGGCGATTACGTTCTTATCAAGAATCATATCCGAATCAGGTACTAATAAATACTCACCTTTTGCCTGTTTGGCGGCAAAATTTCTCTGGGCACTTCTTTCGGGTCCAAAATTATATATTTTTGTAGTATACCGACTGGCTATCGATTTAGTATTATCATGCGAATTATTGTCAACAACTATAATCTCAATATTTTTATAAGTTTGTCTTCTTATACTATTTAAAAGTTGATCTAAAGTTCTTGATGAATTACGCGTGTGTACCAAAACTGATACTAGAAACCTACGAATTTGCATATTTTTATTTTATCTTCTTATTTTAACAAAGAGAGTACTAATTATCTATAAGTTTATTTACGCTATCATTTACCACTTTGATCATTTTAATTTATCTCTCAATTAATTTAAGATGAAGTAATCTACTTAACACTTATTATCTTAATCAAGCGATAACATCAGATATTGACTATATATTAGGTCTTCTGTATACTTCAAATATATGATAAGAAAATTGATTATTATGGGTGTGTTTTTGTTAATTTTGATAACCTTAAATATGAATACACCCCGAATCTTGTCAGCACAACAGAAGACAACCACTGAAGTAAAAGAAGCATCGATATCATCGACTATCAATTATACGCTAGCTTATCCGGGTATGCTGCCCGATAATCCACTCTATAAGCTTAAGGTACTACGTGACAAGTTATCGATTATGTTTATTAATAATCCTTTAAAAAAGGTAGAATTCTATTTACTCCAGGTCGACAAAGGGATTCTCGCGTCAGCTATGCTGGTAGATAAAAATAATATTGAATTAGCTGGACAAACAGCCCTGAAGGCTGAAAATAACTATACTTTACTGACTCAGGAATTAAATCGACTTAATAAAAAACCGGATGCAAATTTCTTAACTAAATTAAAAACTGCTTCTCGTAAACACCAAGAAGTACTTGAATCAATTATCCAAAGATTACCTGCCAACCAACAGGAAGATTTTAAGAATGTACTTTATTTTTCTAAAAGTAACCTTATGACTGTTGAAAAATTTGAGACTAAAAGATTTTACGAAGAACAATGAACTCCTTATCGGTAATTATTCCTCTTAAAGATGAGGCAGAATCATTAACAGTACTTTACGATGAGCTAAATAATACTCTTCGGCCTCTTAATTACCCTTATGAAATCATCTTTATAAATGATGGATCAACTGATCATTCATATTCTATCCTGGAAAAACTAGCCAAAGAAGACAATAATATTAAATTGATAAACTTTTCTTCAAACAGGGGGAAATCAGCCGCGTTAGCTGCAGGCTTTGATAAAGCCACCGGGTCTATTCTGATTACACTTGATGCTGATCTCCAGGATGACCCACGGGATATTCCTAAACTTATTGAGAAAATCGAACAAGGATATGATTTAGTTACTGGCTGGAGAAAAAACCGGGCTGATAGTCAATTAAAAAAAATTTCTAGTCTTCTGTTTAACTGGGGAACAAGATATCTGGCTAATGTAAAACTACACGACTTTAACTGTGGTATTAAAGCGATGAAATACGAGGTGACTAATGATCTTTATATTTATGGCGAACTCCATCGTTTTATTCCTGTTTTAGCCGCCAAGAAGAATTTTAAAATAACAGAAATTCCGGTTAATAATCGGCCAAGAAGGTTCGGCAAATCAAATTATGGTCTTGAGCGTAGCTGGAAAGGAATAATTGATCTCATGACGACTATTTTTATTAGTGATTATTCGACTAAACCAGCCCATTTTTTTGGGAAAATTGGTTTATTTTTTTTTGTTATCGGGTTTTTAATGGATTCGTATGTAACCTTAATTAAAATAATTACCGGTACGACACAAGCAAAAATTCCCCTACTTCTTGCTGGTATCCTTTTTATAATATTAGGCGTACAGCTTCTTTGCACCGGTTTAATCGCGGAAACGATTATTTATTATCTGAATAAAAACGAACGTGCCCTTAAGAAGATAAAAAAAACTTAAATCATCCCAGTATCGTTATGGGTTAACTCCGGATTATCTCAAAAATGAATCTCCTTTTTGTCTTTATTTTATACAAACAGCAATAAGGTCTAGTGACTTTTCAACATTAATAGTGTTAACCCAAAAGTCATCCAAAGAAATTATCTTATTTTGCTTTTTTCTTTTAAAAATTCGGGGAAATAAATCACTAACTTGTCGAGGAAGATATTTATACAAATTAAATTTGTCGAGTTGCGCAAGTATTTTTCTAAAATGAAGTCTTTTAATTTCCAGATTATATATATCGGGAGAGGCAGTCAGACCGAAAAGTGTAACATTGGAAAAATACTTCAAAAGAAGCGCATGGAGATCCTGTTTCCCATACTCGGTAATATGATATGGATTCCATGGTTTTTCTCCTTCGTCTAAACGAAGTGCCCGATTAGTAGTAGAAATGATCGCCATTCCATTTTTAACTAAAGCCTTCTTTATTTGTCGAAGATAACCATCAACGTCCTTCATGTGTTCGATAACTTGAAATGAAATAATAATATCAAACGTATTGGTCCATTTGAGATTTGCCGCATCACCGACGACAAACATGAGATTATCTAAGGTATTTTTTTTGGCTTTATTAATAGCATCTCTATCCTTATCTAGGGCAATTGTTTTTTTAGACAGCTTGGCAATTAATAAACTTCCATAGCCATCACTGCACCCTAAATCCAAGACTACTTTTTTCTCAACATACCGCGTAGAAAAATTATAGGCAGCTATATGGCGGTAGAAAAGAAAGGGATTGTCTTTAATGTCTTCTCTAAAAAGACGCTCTCTTGTCTTGGTTAAATTTTTCATCTTAAGGTTTAAGTTTTATTAGGTGTGAGACTTTAATATTAGTATCCTGTAAAAGCAAAATTTTTGATAAAAGTTCTTTATATTAACCTGAAACTTGACTTACGATTACTTCATTAATATCTTTAAAGCATGAATTGGGCTCATCGTAATCAATGCTAATATAGCGAACTTTATCGCCAGCAAAGTAATAAAGAAAGGAATTATCTGGTTGATATGTTGTCTTAGGAGAAAACGTTTGCACTTTAAGATCGCCATCTAACTGATACCAATTATCATTATCGATCGAGATTGATAACGACCCATTACTGTCTTTGGTGCAGTCAGTCTTGGCGAATTTTACCCATAATTTGGCCAAACGGAATTGATTCTGAAGGTCAATAATAACGGAGTTATCTGCTATTGAAATCTTCGGTTTAATCGGTACTGGATAAATATTAAGAAAATCTTTTTGTGTGTGCTCCAGATCATTTTTCCATATTCGCAGAATAGGAACATTATCAACTTTAACTTCATAAAGCGGAATTAAAAATCTGTCTAAATATTTAAAAAAATAAGTATCCTCAAAACCAGTTTGGTGAGTTAAACCAATAATATATTCACCTTTTCTCTCGAGCGTCGAACGGTATATATTATTAAATATGATATCAGGTCTGATGAAGATATTAGGCAGGTCTGATCCTAAACCAAAATTGGTGGCAATTTTCGCATCCTTTTCAGCATATCGATTGAGCCACCTCATGCCTTGCTTATATGGATTACCCAAACTCATTCCCCAATCTAGTAGTTCTATTTCCTTTGCCCCCTTCAATCCTCCGATGATTTGATTAAAATAAATTGATTCATTTGGGTGGATATTTATCATTTTTAAAATAATTGGTAGAAACAGTAAGATGAGCAATAATGAAGATATATAATTACTCATAGGAATTTTTACCAAAGTAAAAAAACGTATCAATTGTTTTCGTAAGTATGATGCCCCATAGGCTGATAAGATAGCCATGGCCGGAATATATTCCATAATATGACGTACACCTCCGTAAATTCCGGCATTTGGCATACTTACACGGGCAATTGGTAAAATAAACCAGATTAATACCAAAATAGAAATCTTATTTTTTTCTTTTAAACCATTACGGATCAGAAAAATAAAACCTGTTAGACAAAAAATTAGAATCACAATGGGCGTTGAGTAAAGAACCCACTGAATTACATAGGTATTAAAATGGAAAATCGTTAAATATCGTGGATCAAAACTAGTGCTGACACCCATTCCTTTGTAATAATTGAGTGTATCCAATAAATGATTGTAGGGCGAAGTCCATAAAAACGGCCAACTTAAGTAAAGGATAATAATCGGTATAATAGGAAAAAGTAATAAAGAAGGAAGCAGGGAGACATATTTCCTTAATGATTCTTTTACGGATAAAATATATATTAATAACCACGGCGCAAGAATCAAAACAGAAAAAATAATATTAAATTTGGTTGCCAGGGCAAAACCAAATAATATCGAGGAAGTAATTAACCATATATTTTTTTTAGAAATAATCGCTTCAGAAAAAGAAATAATCATTAACGAATAGAAAACTGTCTCGGGAATATCTTTAATGTTGAAACGGGATTCCCCTAAAAAAAGAGGATATACTGATAAAGAAAGAGCGGCGATAAAGCCGGTAAAAATTCCATAATATTTTGTTACCCACCAAAAAATTACACTCACCAATATCGCGGCCACAAAAACTGAATATATGTGATGAGAATCAACATCATTAAAAAGACCTAATTTTTGAAAGAAAATATAATTAAAGAAGGCAGCCAGTATATCAGACAGCGGCGGATGCCCATAATTTTTTAAAAAGAAATTAAATCCCTCACCATCGTCAGCATAAAGACTTCGTCTAAAAATATCAGACTGGGAAATTCCGATCGGGCTAAAAAAAATCGTATCGTCTTTTTGGTAATATTTCTTAGAAGGAGGTAAGTCCTGATAATTCTTTTTTCCAGTTAAAAAATAATGTAGAATAGCCTGTCCGCGATAAAAATGCACAGCTTCATCCCAATTCTGTCCATAGTCGGATAATTTCCAAAGTCCTAAAATTAGAAAAATTAATCCTATTAATAAGGCAGTAATGGTTGTGTGCTTTTTAGGAAAAAACAGTAAATTCATTAATAGATTTTCTATAAATTCTAAATAGCGATTTTAGATAGTAGGTGAAATTTCGTAATATACTTATTTAAGCGATTTAAAATAATCGACAATAATTCTGGTTGGACTTTCTTCAATTTTTATCGTCTGTTTAAATTGACCAAGATTATCTAAAAAATAATTTACTCTTTCTACGTCAAGAAAGGAAAGATAAGAGTTTTCTCCAGCGCTAGGGATATATTCAGTTTTTTTCCGCATAATCAACATCGGTTTGTTTAGAAAAAGACTTTCTTTTTGCAAACCAGCTCCGTCAGAAGCAACAAATTGGCAATGTTTAACGATATGCATAAAATCTACATAATCTAAGAAATAACTTAATTCAAGATCGTAACAAGACTTTAACCTTATAATTTCATTCCATACGTTCTTTACTTTTAGTTCATGTTCCGTATTGCCATGAACCGGCCATATGACTTTATATCCCCTTTTGAGAATACTTTCTAAAATAGAAATAATAAGATGAATTCTTTCGGTGGCAAAAAGGTTTTCCTTACGATGGACAAGGAAAGGAACGCATTTTGTTCTCATAATTTTTTTTGTTTCGGTAGAAGGTTCAAATTCCAACGCCAGTCGCACTGAATCGAATACAGTATTACCATTGGTAATAATTTTTATTTGGTTACCCTTTATATTCTGGGCATCCTCCTTATATGGACAAAAACAAATATCAGATCCAAGATCGACGATCGTTCTAACAATTTCCTCCGGAAAGGGCTCTAAAAAACTTCCGCTACGTAAGCCCGCTTCAACATGGACAACCTTAGCCCGGAAGTATTTTCCAATTAGAAAACCCAAAATAGCAGACTCGGCGTCACCATGAACAAGGACATAATCTTCTTTGGTAATCGGTAGTCTTCTGGCTTCCCATAAAACCCACGGTGCCCAGCGTAAAAAATCCCAAATATTCCTTAAGTCATTTTTTTTAAAAGTTAAATATACATCGGGTTTTCTTATTTTTAGTCTTTTTCTATTTTCCTCAATAATCCCATAATGCTGGCATGTGTGAATAAATTTGTAGGCTACTTTTTCCCGATCAAAAAATTTCATAATCGGGAACATTTTTACGAACTGTCCTTTTGTTCCAATAATTATATAAATCATATTCTTTCCTTAGTTTTAAAATCGTCTGATTAATAAAATAAAAGACTCATTGTCTAGTGGGATTTCTTCAATCGAATAGTTCGGAAATCGTTTCCGAAGATCTTTGACTGACCAAATTTTCAAATAATAGAATATCCTTTTACTATATTTCATCAACGGCAATACAATAAATGTTCCACTTGGGGAAAGACTCTTCTTTACGTTATCCATGGCCATGGTTAGTCTATCTTCGGTGACAATATGTTCGGTAACATCAATCATTAGTATTAAATCGTATGTGCTCCCGATTCTGTCTTGCGAAATATCTTTTTTAAAAAATTTAAACAAGGGAAATTGTTTCTTTAATTTCGGAAACAAGCAATCAGTAATATCTAAACCTACATATTTTGTAACTCCGAGGTTAGCAAGTAATTGTGCATAGAATCCATTACCGGAACCTATATCCAATACCCTGATTCTTTTGCAGTCTATTTTTTTTTGTTTTAATAATGTCATTAATTTTATTGAAGTATTTTTATATCGTTTTTCATTTTCTTTTTCAGAAACCCCCTCATCACCGACTCCTTTTAAAGCATAACGATATCGTGATAAACGATTACTCCAATACTCGGCAGCACGATAATCTTGTCCATTGCTGTATTTGATAGGATCAAAAAGAACCTTATGGAAAATCCTTGAGACAATATCGACAGGGTTTTCTTTAAATTCTGTAATATATTTATTAATATTCATAAGAATTAATCTAAATAATTTTTTGTATCGCTTGGAGTGCTTTATCTGCAGTATTATCCCAGTTATATTTCTTTGCTTCTGTCTCTGCTCCCTTTTGTAGTTTACAGTAATTATCTTTATTTAGCAAAAGAGAATTAAGGGTTTTAGCCACTAAATTAGGATTTCTCGGGATCAAATAACCATTGATGCCGTTTTGAATTATATCACTTAATCCACCGGCTTCGTAAGCCACGACCGGAGTTCCAACTATTCCCGCTTCGGATACTGTCAAACCCCACCCTTCCTTCACCGAAGTAGTTAAGAGGATGTGAGCTCGACTCATTAATTCGAATTTCGTTGTTTCGTCAACAAAACCCCAAAAAACGATATTTAGCGTTAGATTTAATTCTTCGGTTATTTTTATTAATTTGGATTCATAACTACGTTCTCCCCGACCAATTATCCAAAATTTAATCAGCGGACAACTTCTTTTTAATAAAGCGATTATTCTTATCGCTTCTTCAATTCCCTTCGCTTTGGTTAATCTACCAACAAATACTATCGTGGGTATCTCTTCTTTAGGATATCGTTTAATATTTTTAGGTAAAGTTAACCCCATCGGTAATATGGTAATCATATCTTCATGTAATCCTTTACTGATTAGGTCTTTTTTAGTCGAAGAGGAAATTGTCAGAAAAGGAGTATTTTGATAAAACCGAAAATAATTATTCTCGATTAATCGTCCAATTTTATTAATTGGAAAGCGAAAATTAACATCCCAAATCTCTTGAGCAACTTCGCATATAAGAGCGATCTTTTTTTCCTTGACAAAAAGAGGGGTAAAAAATGGGAGACCGTGAATTTCGTCTATTACCAAATCAAATTTTTTGCCTTTTTTGTCAAGACTATTTTTTTTATACCAATAATAGGCAGCAATATGTACCGGCAGCTTAAAAGGGGAAAAATCAGCTGCTCCCTGTCTGATGACGCGAACCCCGTCAATATTTTTTTCAGGTGCCGCACCTTTAAAAAGACTACTGAATTGAACTACCTCCATACCCTTCAAAACCCATCTTTTGGCTATCTCGTGGGTAAGAATTTCTGCCCCACCGCGAGAGGGATTTTCAATATCACGCCAATTAAAGATTAATATGCGCATAAATAAATTCTGCTCAACCGATATTGACTCTGAAGTTTAAATCTTTATCAAAAACCCACTTACGTTTATTAACATCATCATAGTAGTGAAGAATATTTAAACGATAAAATATAGCCACTGTATCCCAGAGCATATTAAATATTGTTCTCCATAAATCAAGACTAGTAATATTTGAATGTCCGGGAAAATTTAATTCAACAGGTGCCTCATCAATTCTTCGGTAACCTAGATAATAAGCAACAGCCAGAATCTCTATATCAAAAGCAAATTTCTTGACAATTAACCTGGGAAGAACATCTTCCAAGACTTTCCTTTTATATAATTTCATACCCACCTGGGTATCCTTAACACGAAGACCAAATAACAGTCTTACCAACCACTGGTATCCCTTAGATAAAATTCTCCGATAGAAAGGATAGTTAACTTTAGACAGAGGATGGAGTTTACTACCGATTATAATGTCGCAATTATTCCAAATAAACTGTTCGTACATGATTGGTAGTGACCTGGTCATAAGATCACCACCGGAATCTAGGAAACCGATAATATTTCCCTTGCTCTTGGCCATCCCGAAGCGGACAGCGTAACCTTTACCGTGATTTCTCTGATAACCAACAACCCTTAAACAGGAAGCATTCAGTTTCTTTAACTCCTCAAAACTTCGATCAACTCTTCCGTCAATAACAACAATGACTTCATAAGGACAAGAAAGTATTTGTAAGTCGTTGAGGATAGATTTTAAGTTATTGAGAATTGTTTTTTCTTCTTTATAAACGGGGATAATAATCGAAAGCAATCTAGTTTTTTCTGGTTGCATATGGGTAGTATAACAAAAGCCCAAAAAGAAGTAAAAAACTTGTCACAATCAATCCGGTGATTAATTGAGTGAAACTGTTATGGAAATAAAGTATATAGATAATTTCCGTTATTAAACCAATTGTTGTTAAAATAAAAACCCGGGTTTTACCAATTGATAAGTAAAAATTATTCAAGATTGAAGCCAGCGTAAAAAATAATATGAATACGGAAAAGGGACCTAAGTATGTAATCAGACCACTATATGCCGGGGCAGGAAAAAATATTGTCAGAATAAGCTTAGGGAAAATAAAATAGATTATAGTTAAACAGATTGTTGGTAAACCAGTCAATATCAGTGTCATTATCAGTATTTTCGATAGATTTTCGCCTTTTTCCTTCTTTTGCGCAACTAACGGAAAAAGTACATAATTGATTGGGGCAAGTAAATAAAAAATTGAGCGTCCCATCAACGATAAAGCCGAATACAATCCAGCATCGTTTGCCGAATAGAAATGTTTGACCAGTATAACATCTACCGACATAAAGCCAGACACGCCAATACTTGATAGAAAAACAGGGATACCATAGATAATTAGTTTATTCGGTAAATTCTCATATGGTAAATGAAATTGATCTTTTTGGTTTAAATATTTTTTTAATGGTATAAAAATCAAAATATATCCAATAAAGGCTGATATTAAATAGGCGCTTAAAGCTCCCAATGTCCTACCTCCTAAATATACAAATAATAGCCCAAGTGATAACTTAATTATTGTTATAAATATATTAATAATTGAATAAGTACCAAAGCGGAGGAGTCCCTGAAGAATACCAAAACCGACTGATTGCATAAACGATAAAAATATTATCAGAATAACAAAATCAATATATATCGTTTCCTGTATATGAAAGAATTGACATATAGTACTACGTAAAATAAAAATAATAACAGAGATAATAAAACCAAAAATCGCGATCCAAAAAGTCCCTTTTTTAAATAACTCCCTGATCGCTCCGCCCTTATTTTGACCAATTAATGAAGCAGAAAATTTTGTAAAAACAGTTATAACTGATTGAGCAAAAATAGATAAAATATTAATCGTCGTCGTTAAAGCAATAAGGACTCCATAGTCGGCAACAGATAGAACGCGGCCCATTAATAAATTAAATAGGTAATTTAAAATGCTGAAGAAAAACGAACCAGCAGAAAATATCAAACTTCCAGATATTAAGGGGTGGGATAATATGTCTTTAAATTGTTTTTTCATAGACAGCCATTGTCGCAGCGGCAGTTTTTTGCCATGTAAATTTCTTCGATTGAATAATTCCCTTATTAATCATCTCAGATCTTAGTGCATCGTTATAATAAACAGTACTTATACCATTGGCAATATCGTCTTCACTATAGGGATTTATATAGAATGGCGCATCTCCGGCAATTTCCTCTAAGGAACCTTTTTCCGCGGTTATTACAGGACAACCACAGCTTAACGCCTCCAGCACGGGTAAACCAAAACCCTCATATAGCGAAGGCATAATAAAAACCTTAGCAGATTGATATAGGCAGATAAGATCATTTTCCGAGACAAATCCGGTTAATATAATTTGCGGTTCGTTCTTAATTAGATTTTTAACCTCAATTAGGTCTCGATTCCAGGGATTATTGGCATCAATGTCGGTATTAACCAATGCTTGGCCAACCATTACTAAAGGTAAGTTAATTTTCTTGATCGCTTTTGCCAACCTGGGTAAATTTTTATTCCAGGTCGCATCGCCCACATAAAGAATATAATCTTTGGGTAAATTAAGTTTCCGTATAATATCAGTTTTTATTTCATTATCATTGGTTGAGCGGAAGTTTTCTCCAGCTGCCAGATAGACAACGTGAACCTTTTCAGAATTAATATCAGTGTATTTAATAATATCCCTTTTAGAGGACTGCGAATCTGTAATAATTTCATTTGTTTGTCGGAGTGAGTATTTTTGGATTAACCATTTAATTTTACCTTTAATACCCGATGGAAAATAATCGGGAAAAACTAATGGTATCAAATCATGCACTGTGACGACAGTTTTTGTTTGCTTTTTAAATGGTAACGTTAAGAAAAACGGTTCAAAATAAGGATAATGAATCAGATTAATATCTTTGGGTACTTTTTCTCCTCGAGTAATAAAAATGTACTTATCTTGGGGAAAATATTTTAATAAAGCTCTTTTTAGATTCTCAATATAAAAACCAGTACCACGTACTCTGTGCTGAAGGAAATGATCCTTTCGCAATGGTGTAGTATCGATAGCTATATTCATTCTATGTATATATAGATTATATCAGATGAGTTGATTTGTCGTTTCCATATTTTTTTTGCCTTTTTAGATTGAATAACAACTGATAACTAATATAAATAAGAGCCATGCCGGATAATATTTGGCTAATATTTCTAGTCAAAGTATTTTCAAATTTAACTTCGACCTGATGATCACCTGAAGGGATATTAAACATAAATAAACCGGCAGTACTTTTTGATAATTCTTGTTGTTTATTATCAATATAAGCTGCCCAACCAGGAAAAAATGCTGTATTAACCAGAATTTCTATCTGGGTTTCGGCATGGGTAGAAAAATTATAATGAGTCGATTTAATAAAATTAATTTTAATTGAACCTTTTCCTTTATTAATTTTTAATTTCTCAGGTTCTCTTTTTGGTCTGGTATTAATCCAAATTGTATTAAAATAATTACCGGGGCTATTTGTTCCATCGATAAAGATTGATTTATTGAGATAATAATCATCATTTCGGTTTTGATAGTAAGCAGGTTTAGCATAGCCGTAGCCTAATAGAAATGTTACTAAAATCATAAAACTACCCATAAAAAGTTTTTGATTTTTTCTTAATAATGGAAAAATTCCGCCAGCTAAAAAGGATGTTAACAATATCGTTATACTTAAAAAACGCCAAGGAAATTGAAAATACCTCAAAAGCGATATCTTTTCCCAAATAGGTATAGATAATCTGGTCATCATAAAAAATATAAATGAAAAAAATAATAACGAAAAAATAATAGTTTTAGCTAAAAAAACCTGCTTACGCGAAAAATATAGAATGATGCATAAGATACCTAAAGTAACGGCAAAGAGGTTGGCTAAACCGATTTGAAATGACATTTGTTCACCCAAATTTCCTCCGGAAAATCCAGAACCCCATGAAGGAATTAATAATTGATAAACTTCTGGAAAATGAGCCTGGTAATCAAAAATTTCCAGTCCGGTAACAAAATTCTTTTCTATTAATGCCGGAATCCAAAATATCGATGATAAACCAAGACCCAACAGAATTAAAAAAATTGATTGATATACATAGTCACTTCTCTTTTTTACTGTAAAAATTAGGAAAACAATATACGAACAATCAAAAAAGAAAAACATTAAAGCTAAAATATTATGAGAAAGAATTGTTAAAGCAAGAAATATACTTGATAAGAGAAGATAGTATTCGTTTCTTTTCTGGAAAAAAGAAGTAGCTGACCACAAAAATGCTGGGAAAAAAGATAATGCCCACACTTCGCCCACCGAACCACGAATATAAATATCAACAAGGCGATAAGGTGAAAATGAATAGAAAGTTGAAGAAACTATTCCTCCGATTTCCCCCCAAAACATTTTCGCCCATAAATAGAAAAATATTCCTCCAACAATGGTAGCCATAAATAAATTAAGCTTAAATGCATCAATAAAACTAAAACCAAGAGTATGGATACATGAAGCAATATAATTTGGGAAAGGGTAAACATAATTAAATAATGGTACTCCAAAACCATAATTTAAATCTGGAGCCCAACGAGGATACCAATTTCCATCCTGCAATGACTGGTTAAATTCATAAAACCTTACAATATGATATTCACCATCGTGGGTAGGTATTAATCCAGAGTGCAATAACCCTAAACCTGCCAACACAGTAAAAAATATTACTATGGCTAGCGGAGAAATTTTTTTAACCATAACTTTCGAAATATATGGAGAAATAACATTAAACCAATTGGGGTAATCATTAAGATGGTTTTTGCTACTGGTGTTGGTCCGAAATAAGTTCCCCAGAGCATAAAGGGTACATATCGTAATAATAATCCAAGGGAAAATACTAGTGATAAAAATTGTAGTTCTATTTTTGGAACTAATGATAGAAATGTCAAAAACCAAATCCCATACCAGGGATAAATTTCCTCTCGTAGTGGAGCTACTATTAGCATTGTTAGGAACATTAAAATAGCAGCGTATAAATATATATTTTCCCAATCAATTTTTTGTTTTTTTATATTTTTCCATAAAATATATAAATATATTGGTATAAGTGTTATCGTCGAATATTTTATTAGTATTGAAAATAAAAACATAAATAAAGCAAAAACTTTATATTTTTTAATAAGCAGCAGGCTAAATAAAACAAAAAACATCATCACGATATCATTGTGTGATGAAATTAGCGTTTCGATTAATACTAACGGGTTAAGACTGAAAAAAACTAAACTGGAAAGATTATGATTTGATAACTTCCATATTAGGCAAATAATCCCAACATAAAATAATGTAATAAAAATCTTAAAAGAGATAAGCGTTAAAATAATATTTCCCAATCCAGTTAAAAACGGTAAAAAGGTTAAACCAATCCAGATTGGACCATAAAGAGCGATCTTATTAGCCGCGTGCATGAATTTAAGCATCGGTTCACCAATAAATTCAATCGGCATCATAATATATGGATTTTCTTGATAAAAATAACTGACCCGGGCCGTGGCCATGTAATTAAAAATATCATTTGAAAACGCTGGATATGCAAAAATCAGTATTATTACAGTAAAGGTAATTAAATATTTAAGTTTAATCGTAGAGATTCTTTTTTGTACTACTTGACGCCACAAAATGGTAAATCCCGTGAACATAAAGAATAAAATTACGATAAAAATTATTGTCGTTATTGATCTTTCGAGATGTGTAAAATCATGAATATAAGGAGGAAGTGTTAGGGGGAAATTATCATCGATGAATCTATAGGAAAAAACAGTTAAAAAGGATAATATTATTAAATATAAACTTATTATCATAAATATGATTTTCTACGTATTTTTATAGAATTATCAATGATTGGTTTTATATTCAATATTGTGGCGGCTGCTTTTTCCGGTAACCAGGTAAATTTGCTCGGTAAAAATGATTCCAAATCATCGAGTGTTTCTGTATGTTTAAGTGCAGCCTGATTATATATATCTTGTTTAAGATTAATATTTTTCCCTTGTTGTTTGGCAAATTTTAAACTAACGGTCGCTTCTTGAAAATATTTATCAGACTTTTCAAGTGCATTTATTGCCAATGGGTACTGTTGGTACTCAAATAGGATTTTTGCTTCAACTAAGTATTTATCTGCTAGTTTTAAATTATATTTAAATTGAGATAAGGTCCCGAAATACCAATAACTTGAGATTTCTTCCCATAGAAGATGAGGTTTATATAAAATACTTCCTGGCATATAAGATGGATAAGGCAAAACGTACGACGATTGAGCATATATCGTAGTGGAAAATAAATAAATTACGAAAATATAAATAAATATAATAAGAATCTTTTTCATTATATTATTTTGAAATATTTAATATTCTTTTTTTAAAGAAAAATGTCCCTATTAAAAATAGTAGACTCATGAAACTGATAATATCAGATACCAAACGTAATTTTGTTTCTCCAAATTTTACGGTAACTACATGTTTACCGGGTTTGACGAAAAATGTTATTAATCCCCGGTTGTGTTCGTCTTGAAATTCAATTGCTGATGGTTGATTATCTATAAGTACCTGCCAGCCTGGGAAATAGAGAGTATTTTCACGGATTCTTGTTTTTGTGGTGGTATTGATCTCATATTGATGTTCATTTGTATTTCTCTTAATTTCTTTAATGTTCGCCTGACCATCAATAACTTCTATATGTGATTTTGGACGTTTTTCCATAAATCGAACCGACCAACGGGGTGCACTTTCACCAGTATCCGTAGTTCCATTATAAATTCCTTGGTAAAATGATTCATTTTGATATAGATAACTTTGAGCATGCCAATAATTTTTATTTAATAACAATATTCCGATAACTATTATTGATGTAAAAAGTGTCCCGATCCTGTCTGGAAATAAATATATTAATGCACCGACGAATATCGCCGGAGTAAATATTGCCAATGATAAAAAACGCCAGCTAAACTGAAGCTTTTGTAATGCCGGGAAAACGTTATAGAGCGGACGGGATACCGGCAGGATCATAAATATTGACACCCAAAATATAAATAGAAGAAATACTAAAAATTTCCAAAAACTCATCTTCTTTCGCCTAAAAAACCAAATTACGAGCGGGCTAATTAAAATTATTATCCATTGCATGATACCAAGCTGGACTGGAATATTATCGGCTCCATCATAACTCCAAGGAAACCAGATTAAACGCTGGATATTCTCAACAAAACCAGTAATATTATTTTTGGTCACAATATCTCGAAGAGTGTATTTGCCTTCAAAATAAGCAGGAATCCAAAAAAATGCGCTTAATCCTAAACCGATAATCGAAGAAAGCAGAAAGCAGAAAGCGGTCAGCTTTTTATTATTTGACTCGATTACTAAAAATACCATATAACCTATTATCGGAAGAAAAAACATTATACTTAAAGCATTGTGGGATAAAATCAAAGCGGCAAATGATAATGCTAAGCCCAGCAAATGACGATATTTAACTTTTTTTGATAATGTATAGGCAAAATAACATATTAGCGGTGGCCAAACAAAAGCCAAATTCTCCCCAATAGCACCTCTAACGTATATATCTACAAAATGGTAAGGAGCAAACATATAAAGTAATCCTGATACTAATCCTGCTTTCCGTCCCCATAGACTACTTATCCACAAATACATCGATAATCCGGAAAAAACAAAACTTATAACAAAAACTACTTTGATACTATTAACTAAGTCTAGGCCAAGAATATGGAAAAAAGACGCAGTGTAGGATGACAAGGGATAAAGAAACATTAGGATTGGATGTCCATAGCCCCAATTTAGATTACCTGCCCATCTAGGAATGAGGTTTCCTTCAACCAACGATTGATAAAAACTGGCTATCCGGGCAACGTGATCTTGACCATCATGAGTTAAAGGTAATCCCGGATAAAAGAAATCAAGCATTGGTATAAACGCTAGTATAAGAAGAATAAAAAGAGGGAGATGCTTTTTCATATCTTATTATCTCCTATCAACCTTTTCTCAATTATAAAACCACTCGGAAGATTTTTTCTATTGATGACCGTTCCTTTTTTAATTACCGTCTCTAACCACCCATTATACGACCATGGTTTATATGAATCTGGCTCGATTAATAGATAAAGGGTTCCGGCAATTTTCTTTTCCGGGACATATCTATATTTACTTTTACCATACCACCAAAGTAAATAATCATAAGGGTCGGTATAAATTGGCGGCGAAAAAATCATTATGTTGAAAGGCTTATTATTAGCATCGTGATAAATATAATCTAAGGCCTGAATTTTACCTTTAATTTTGTGGACACCACCAAAATCATTATAATCATTATTATATAAATTATAAGTTTGATATACACTCAATAAAAAGAAAAATACTAAAGTTATTTTGACGAGAATTCTTAAATAATTTTTCTCCCAAAAATAAGCCAATATTATTCCAATAAGATAGCAATAAAAAATATGTAACTCGATTATCCACCACGTCCAAATTGCTTTATTATATCCTAAAAATAATAAAAAAATTAGAAATGGACAAAAGACTAAATAAAAAATCATCATTTTTTGACTTGGAGATTTTTTATTATCACTTAAAAACATCAATATCCCAATTAATATAATAAGAAGAAACGGCCACCAGTAGTAGGTCATGGGGAATGAGTCTAATAAAACGCCTTTAAAAATATCTAATCGATTATATAATAGCGTCATTAAATTATGATTTGATCCCCCAGTAGTTAATATTAATCGTAATATTCCTTTTAGATTCAAAAAATTATGTCGTAAGTCAAAAAGGATTAGCGGTAATTGAGATACTACTAATATAATCCCAGATAAAAAAAGCATTTTCCAAGTTGTTAATTTTTTGAATATAAAAATAGGAATAAGAATAAGTACCGTAACTAAAAGAGTAACCGCTACTGCTGTTTCAAAATGAGTCATTAATCCTAGCATTAGTGTTGATTGTGGAAGAAATTCTTTTTGGTTATTAAAAACCCGGTAAAGATAATAAAGAAATAAAACAGTTAAAAGCGAAATTGGAAATGGAGCCCAAATAAAACGAGATTGGGAAATAATTGCCGGCGAAATAGCAATAAAAAATCCAACAATTAAGGCAGTATTTTTGCCATATATATGAGTAACGGTAATTATTGATAAAGATATTGTTATAAATCCTAATATATACATTAAAATCATCGCACCATAAGGGTTACCACCGCTTATTATAAACGGAATGGATAGGAGATAATACCAACCAGGTCCTTGGAAAAAACCACCAATACCTCCCACTTCTGTTCCAATTAGGGTTAATTTATAATCAACGACAATTTTTTTAATTGATTGAAAAATAACTCCCTGGTCATATTCAAATAGATAGTTACCAGTTAGCAGTTCGATCACCCGAGGAATACTACCAATTAGAAGAATAATTATAGATAGAATAAGGAATTGGTACGATATAATAAAATTCTTATTTGACGGCGAATGCTTTAAAGATAATACGTACCGCACCGGGGTCATAAAAAGCTTTAACATATTTTTCTTTTGGAAAATTCAATGCATTAGTAATAACCAATGAATTTTTAGGAAAATAGATGGACGGAGTACAATTTTTAACGTATGAGCATTTAAAAGTATCACTTTCTTCCGAAGGGATTAGTTGTCCAAAGTAAAATTTACCCAATTGGATAGTTTTTGTGTTATTGACTAAAACTTGGTTTTGATATGCCTGTCTATACATACTGGGATCAATTTTATTTTGGAAGGCGTACATAACAACCCAAGATCCTTCACCATCAATAAATATCTTTTGATAAGAATGTTCCCGTGATTGAGCATATTCTAATGCTTGGTTTTGCTGCTTAGCCCACCATTCTGATGCATAGACAGGGTAGTCAAAGTAATATGTTAGAAAATAACTAGTTATAAATGAAAAACAAATAATAATTAGAATTAATTTTAAAATCAATTGCTTAACAACCGATGATTTTTTTAACATGTGCCAAAAACTATATAATCCTAAACCGGAAAAGAATATCGGCGCTGGTAAAATATGCACTGAACGATAGGCATAATTACCACTAGTTAATCCACCGGGTAAGGCTCCGATGAAAATCCAAGATAATAAAAAGAGGAACAATTTTTTATTGGTCTTGAACAATAAATATAATCCATAGAAGAAAAAAGGCAATTCAAAAAAATAGAATTGCCCATGACGTCCGACCGATTGCTGAAGATTATTTGAACCATTAAAGAAAAACCAGTTTAAGGAAAAAACTGTAGAATAGCTGTTTAAAAAAGTTTTAAAACCTACTGTCAACTTGTTATGAAAAATTTTTGTTAACCAAAGGGGTGCCAGTGAAAGATTTCTCTCAACATCAACCATTTCAGCAATCTTGTTAATATTAATTATGCTAGATTTGGTAAATTCCTTATATTCTCCGACTAAAAAAGTCTGTTGAAATAATACTAAAAGAAAAATTGAAAATACGATAATAAATATTAAAAAGTATTTTTTATTCCTAAAAATCATATCTTTTTTATAAAAAAACAGGGCTAACACAAACAGAGGCAAGAAGATTTTTGGGGCATCGTAAACAAAAAAAGATAAACCTAAAAATAAAGCAGAAATAATAAATAAATATTTTTTATTATCACTATAAAGGAAAAAAAATATTCCGGCTAGAACAAAAAGTAAGGATATTGATTCTAGCATCCCTTGCCGGGAAATATGGATTGCCCAAGGATTAACGGCAAAAAGGAAAGTAATTAGAAGAGAAAGTTGCTGAGATTTAAACAAATTCTTACTAATTAAATATACTAAAATGACCGAGAGAACTCCAAATATAGCTGATGGTAATCTAATAATCCCAATACTAAGTCCAAAGATCTTAACTAAGGGAACTAATATAAAAGTATATATTGGCGGTGCAGTCCCGCCAATATTAACATCAGTTATTCCAAATAGATTAAAGGTACCCCCAAGATCAACTCCTATTTTACCTAAACTATAAGCAGTATAACCAGTAACAGCTTCATCTGCATGAATCCCGGACGGAATACTGCCTAACTGCCAAAACCGCAGGCAAAAAGATAAGACTAAAATTAAAATAAGAAAAAGGTTATTTCTTATATATCTAGGCATAGATATATTATAAGCTTCCCTAGACTAAAGTCCAAGGTTTTCTCCTATAATCGTTCCTGATAAAAAATACTTATTTAGTAAAAATTCCATTCTTCGGTTGATTGATAAATACTACTTGGATTTACAGACACCCATCGATCTTTTACTAAATTAGAGGTTGATTTGTTTAGCTGATAGAGATTAAGACCACCGGGGCCATTCAATACTTTTACCAAACCACTGCTTGACGCTTCGATGATATTAGAAAAACCAATCTTAATGCCATCGTTGGCAATTTTATCTTGTTCATATAAGTATAGTACTATCGGTAAACTTAAGCCAGCTGATTTATAATCATGATCATAGACGGCAAATTTCTTACCTGGAAACTTATTAAGGATAAGTTCCCGCCAATCTTGGCTTAGTTTTGCAGTAGAATTTCCACTGTTTTTAATTTCTAAAATATCAATTCTAAGGGATGCAAAAATAACTATTAGTAATACAAAAATAAATATAATCAAATTTTTCCTTTTGAATTGTAATAATAACCATGTGGTTAAAAACAAAATAAAGGGGTGTAAAAAAACAAGATAACTATCAAATAATGGAGTCCGTACGTATCTTAAACCCAATATAAATATCGCAAAAGATGACATAATAATTAACCATTCTTTCGTTAGCTGTTTTTTAACCATACGGTAGAAAGAAAAAGTTATTAAACTTAATATAGTAGCATAACCTAATATCACCTCCCCACCGATAATTCTCGCCCACGAAGCAGGCCAAAAAACACCTAGATATGTCAACCATCGTCGCCCAAGCTCTTCGTAAGAAATCCTGTATTGGACGAAAAGTATGTAATTAACAAGACCTGATATATTAACAAAATTATTTTGTAGATCAAATATTATAAGTGGCGTAAGTGGTAAGAATAAGCCGATAAAAAATAAAATATAAGCTTTGATATCAAGATGTCTTAGGTATATAAAAGTAATTATGGAGAATATTATCAAAACCACTCCCTGAAGATGTATCGTCGGGGCTAACGCAGTAAAAAATCCCAATAAAAAAATATATCGATAATTTTTTGTTTTTATGTATTTTATCATTGAAAAAATTATTAAAAGTGATATTACCGCCATTGGAGCCGTCAGTGTTAAATTTGTTGATTGAGCTATCTGGGCCGTAGACACAGACGATAATAACCCAGCTAATAATCCAAATTCTTTATCAACAAGTTCATTACCCACAATGATCATTAACCAAATAAATATAAGGGAAATTATCGTAATAATAATCCAGGGAGTAATTATTGAATTCCGATATAATAAGGTAGCTAACATTAACAACCAATACCAAATACCTGATGTCTGAAATTGAGCACCAGAAGAAAACGGCCCAACCAATGGTAATTTTAGATTCTCGACAGCGTATCTAGCAACAAGGGCATCATGGGCTTGATCATATGCTAATCCCCAACGATTTTCATAATTGAAAAACCTTAAGATAAAACTTAAAAGTAAAATTAAGAATACAACTTGTTGGTAATATTTGCTTAATAAATTTTTAATCATTTTCTAGCAGTAAGCCATCTATTTAAGTGATAAAGAAATAAACCACATCGTATTTTTTCTGATGGGAAATTAGCCTTCTCGACAATTCCGACTAAGCTTTTTTCGGTAAATGAGTTTTTGTGGTCTTTAATTTCAACTTTACTTACAAAATTGATAATTGACAACACAAATAATAATCGTTTTACCCATGAAGGCGGAGTCGTTATTATTAATTGTCCGTTTTTTTTCAAAACTCGCTTAATCTCTTGTAAGAGTATTGGTAATCTATCCGGATTTACGTGTTCAATAAAGGCCAACATCGTGACTACATCAAAATATTGATCAGGAAAGGGAAGGAGTGTCTGCTCGATATCCAGTTTTAAAATATTTATTTTTTGGTTATTAATAATTTCGTGATTATAAGTATTGTCCAACCCATATTTTTCCTGAAATCTGGTTAACGATAAAAAATATGGATATGAACCGCAACCGATATCAAGAATTCGACCACTTCTTAAGTTGTTATCGATAAGTTTATCTGCTTTTTGCGCTCTTTTTTTTGCCAGAAAATTCTCAAAAAGTCCATATCCGCGGGTGAGATTATCGGGAATTTTAAAATTGAGATTCATATTCTTAAGTAAACCGATATAACAGAATCTTCCAAAAAGCCATAAATCCATCTTTTATGGTATTAAATTTTTTACCTTGTTTATAATTCCGCGGATTAGCCGAAATTGGAATTTCAAGAATGTGATAACCAGCCTTTATAAGTTTACTTGTAAGCTCAGGTTCAATATCAAAACCGTTTGCTTTAAGAGTAATCTTCTTTAAAGCTGACCGGGGAAATACCTTATAACCTGTCTCCATGTCAGTAAGCCACTGACCATAAAGTATACTTGTTAATAAACTTAAAATTCTATTACCGAGATAATGAAGAAAAAAAAGGGTACTCCTTTCTTCTTTAAATATATGAGGAAGACGATTAAGTCTAGTACCATAAACTACTTCCGCTTTGTGATTGATGATCGGATCCAGTAAGCGAACGATATCTGATGGTTGATACTCAAGATCGGCGTCTTGAACAATAATATAGTTACCTGTGGCTAACTCGCATCCGCTTCTTATCGCGGATCCTTTACCAGAGTTCTGTTGGTGATGAATTATTTTAAGTCCGGCGATTGAGGATTTAATCTTGTCAATCTCTATTGATGTCCGGTCTTTTGAACCATCATCAATAAGGATAATCTCTTTTTGCACTGAAGGAATATTTACTGAGTTTAATAGCTTTAAAAGCTGGCCAATCGTTTTTTCTTCGTTATAAACGGGAATAATTATTGATAATAACATTTATATTGTATAAAAATGATTAAGATATAAAATAACCTCGGAAAAAGAACATCATTGTAAATACTAGAATGATTGCCGATATAGCTATGTAAGAGATTTTCACCGGTTTTTTTTCTAAGGCTAGACAAATAAATAGAGGAAAAATAGTTAATAGATATCTGGGCATTGATGATAAACTTCCGGTTAAAGTCGGAACAAGCAGACTCAACCAGGCAAAAATCTGATAACTAATAGGGATTTTATGAATACATCTAATCAGCAAAATTATTGCTGACAAAAAAAAGCCAAACTCAAGACCGGCAATTAAATAATCATATGAAAAACTTGCGGTTACAAATATCTTTATGTAACGAAACAAAACTTGCGGTAAAATAATAATAGATTCTCCAGACCTATTAGCTCCAAATGCCGGCTGAACGTGGAAAAAAAGTAACGGATCATTATATATTTTCCATAGATAATATAAATAAAATAATAAACCCGATGAGCTTAATAAAATAATCGGTATCTGCTGCCATGATTTCTTATTATCTTTTAACCATATATAAAGCATGACCGGGAGTAAAAAGATCCCCGCCAATCTGGTTGCACTGGCTAAACCGGCAAATATTGAAGCCAAAAACCACTTTTTTTGGTTGGTAAAATAAATTGAAGCAATAATTAAGAAAAAAAATAATCCTTCGGTATAAACACTAACCAAAAAAAATGACCCAGGAAAAATAAGAAATATAACAATTGCTTGTTTAGCTAAGTTTGCAGAGAATTGTTTCTCAATAAATTTATAAAAAATAATAATTCCTAAAAGGGTGCTAATATGTGAAATCATTAAACCAGAAATAATGTTATCCAAACTGCTGATTTTGGAAATTAACCTTATCAGTAAAGGATATAACGGAAAGAAGGCTTGTTCGAATTGGAAATATCCGTTTTGAGCAATTGAAAGATAATGTACACCATCCATATTAGCCCATCCCCAAAGTAGCGGATTCGGTGCATACTTTTCTAGCCCACCGCCTAAAAAGCCAGTTCTTAATGGTAAAATATTTATACTGATCAGAGTAATTAATGTAAGTAACAACCGCCAGATTATAAAACTTATTATTACAAATCTCATTTTAATTATTCAGTTTTTAGAAAAGGTTTTATTTTTAGGTATTAACCAAATTACAATAAGGCTTACTGAAATCAATGAAATAATATTAGAAATTGTTCGCAGTAAGGTATTCTGAAATATCACCTGCAAATCAAACTTGCCTTTTGGTAAAATTACTTCCATAACCCCATCTCCATTAACTGATTTTGGTTGTTTAACTTTGTTAAGCCAAATATTCCACCCGGGGTAATAACTAATGTTTATTATTGACTTCGTCTGTTGGTTTGCCTGTCCTTCAACCTTAAGATAATTTGATTTAGAAATAAGTTGATTAACTATAATTTCTTTTTTATCGTATTCAAACCGGTTTCTCTTTTGTTTTAAGTATTCGCTATTAATTGTTTTTGGACGGTATTCATCATACATATTCGTCGTCTGCAGATTAGCCGAATAATAAGAATCATTATTATAAATATATTGATTAACATTAAGATGATTCCTATTAGTATAAAATGCGATAATAAAAAATACGAAAGTGAATATCCATCCAAGTTTACCGAGTTTGCTTATAAGAATTGCGGCTGCCAAACTACCGGAGAACACTGCTAATCCTAAATATCTCCAGGGAAAATCAAAATAAGCATACTTCACCATAAATTCCCAAATTGGTTTAGAAATTGGAATCATCATTAAAATAGAAAAAAGGAAAATACCAACTGAAAATGATGCAACTATATCGATTTTTTTTCTTCGCCACCAATCTATTATTATAAAAATACAAAGTAATCCTACTGCAAGCCATTGGCCAATACCTACTTGAAAAGACATGGCGTCGTTAACGGACCCTGGAAAATCAAATCCATAGCCCCATTTTGAATATACAAGTTGTTCCAGAGTAACGAAATGGTCTAAAAAATGCGACTGAAGAGTTTGACTAGCAACCGTATAATTCATCTCTAAAATTGCCGGGAGAAAATAATAGGCGGATAATCCAGTTCCGAATAAACCACCAATAAATATTCTTCTAGCGACTGTTATTTTTTGTTTTGATTCCCATACCTGTATCAATGACCAGATGATGATCGGAAGTGAAAATACAATCAGAACCATCATGTGAGAAAGTATAATTCCGGCTAATCCTATACTAATTAATATCATGCTTTTTTTATGATGAATACTTCGCCAAATTCCCCAAAAAACAAGAGGAATGAATAAATATGCCGTTGCTTCTCCTAGTGAAGCCCTGACAAAAATATTAGAAAATCTAAACGGTGCCCACAGATAGAGGAATGCACCAACTAAACCGGGAAGGGTTCCTAACATTTGTGAAAGCCACAGTAGCATGGTAATGCCCGAAATAATAAATCCGATTACAAACACTCCTTTTACCGCGTCGGTTAAAGATAATCCTAATTTTAGAAGCGGTACTCCGATAAACCAAGGAGACTGGTAGGAAAAAATAAATAAGGGATATCCATAACCATTATCCGCTGTTCCTGCCCATCTAGGCGAGACCTGACCATCCTTTAGGCTCTGATCAAAATGATAGAGTCTGATGACCTGATGTTCACCATCATGATTAGTGTAAAATCCAGGATGGAATAGAGCTTTTATCCCTATCAGCCCAAAAAATATTATTAAAATTATAACTAGCGTTTTTCGTTTCATTAAAAAAGAAGCATTAAAAAATTAGTCCCGAAAAATATTATCCTTGATAATGTTATTTTTATTTAGTATAAATCGCAGAAGGACAAGCAGTGTTTCCATAAGAAATTTTGAGCCGGCTAAATACTTTATCGAAGAACTTTCGGAAAAATAACGAACCGGAATTGGTGTCTCGCCAACCCTAAAACCTAACGCAATCGCGGAGGCCATCATTTCCTGATCAAAAACGAAATCATTAGAAAATCTTTGGAACGGAACGGTTTCTAATACTTTACGGCTGTAAGCGCGGAAACCACTGAAATGCTCAGTAAAGTTAACTCCTAAAACAATATTTTCAATGACACAAAAAATTCGATTGAGAAGATATTTTGTTAATGGCATTCCTCCCTTTAAAGCCTCTTCTCTAGTCCTAATTCTTGAACCAAACATCAAGTCGTATTCACCATTCAGAATTGGTTTAATTAATTCTGCGGTTTTGGTAGCATCATATTGATAATCGGGATGAAGCATGACTACGACATCCGGATTTTTCTTTAATGCTTCCCAATAACAGGTTTTTTGGTTTCCTCCGTACCCAAGATTCTGCGGATGAACAAAAGTTTTAATGTGTAATTTTTTGGCTATTTCAACAGTTTTATCACGACTTTGATCGTCGACAACAATAACTTCATTAATCAGGTCACGGGGAAGATCCTGATAAGTTTTTTCAATGGTTTTTTCGGCATTAAAAGCGGGCATGACCACAATAATATTAGGATTTTTCATAAGTTATTTTACCTCCCCTTATTAGATATTTAATATAGGCTACCGGAAAACGCCAAGCAGAAAATAGCGAAAAAACAAATCCTTGCCAGGAATCCATAAAGCCTTTATGGCGAAAATAAGTCAGTAAAAACCAATACCAGGGCTTGATAATTAAATATATCCCTCCTGTACTTATCCTCATAAATATATTCTGTTGTTGTAGTATATCTTTTATTTCACCCGCTAATAAATTTGTATACCTGTCCCAGCGCTTTAGATAACGGTTAATATTAATATCAGCCATATGAATCAAGGGATTTTTTAAATATCCCACTTCACCATCAACGATGGCTTGTTCATGAACGTTTTTACACGGAAGTTTGCCTTTACCTTTTCGGTATAGCCGGAGTGTATAATCTGGATATTGACCGCCCTTCATTAAAAATCTGCCCAAAAACCAATTTTTTCTAGGAATCCAGTAACCGTTGATAGTAGATAGTGGTAAGCAGATAGCAGATAGAATTTCTTTTTTTAACTCCAGCGTTACTCTTTCATCGGCATCGAGCTGTAAAATCCAATCTCCGGTAGCTAAATCAATTGCTTTTTGTTTATTAATATGAAATATTGGCGGATTATCAGTAACAATTATCTTTGCATCATATTGTTTAGCAATTTCAACTGTTCTATCTGTTGATTTTCCATCAACTATAATTATCTCATCGGCCAAATCCCGAACCGATTGTAGACATTGCCCGATATTATTTTCTTCGTTATAGGTTGCTAAAACTACTGATAATTTCATTTCACCTTTCGACTAATTTAATGGCCTCTGAACCATCTAAATTATAGATTGTTTCGATACTTCCAATAGTTAATTCGTCAGGCGTACCAACTAAAAGAGTTTTAGCTGGATATTGATCATGGTCGATATCGAGCGGCCGAAATTCAAATTTAGCAAATCCGTTTCTTTTTTCTTTGAAGCCGCCACTAGATGATCCTCCCTCTTGAAGATATTTTTGCGGATCATATCTTAAATAGAAAAGGAAAAACATGTGTGATTGCTCCAGTTTAGTTGATACAATAATTTTATTATATTGATTATAGACTTTTTTTACCCCAACCACGGCTTGTTCATAACCGTATTGCCAATACTGAGATGTTTCAATTGAAAGGTGAATATAGTATTGATGGAAATAATAAATTATATTAAAAACAATAAAAATAATATAAGGGATCATGGAAATTTTATATAAGACGTTCCTGGCTAAAATATATTTAGCTGTAAATATTAAGCCATAGGCAGTTATAATCTGGAATGTTGGTAAAAAAGTTAGAGTCCTGACTGCATGGGGTAATTCAACTGTTGGTGCGGCTGCGATTGGGGCAATTAAAATCCACCAAACAAGAATATTCCTCGCCTTTTTTTCATTAAAAATCAGCTGATAAATACCAATAAAGAGAAACGGCAATTCCCATAGGTAAAGAATCCCGACTCCTGGCGCATGGTGCCGGGGAATATCTCCATTTAAAAATAACCAGTTTAGATCAAAATGTCGTAAATACCCGGTAATAACAATTAAGGCGTAGGTTATTCGCCGATTATGGAATAATTTAGCCGGGAGGAAATTATTTTTATTATCATCTTGAATTTTTTTGATATCTCTGGTTAAGATATTTGTTTGGTCAGCCAGAGCGCTTACTCCTGACAAACGTAATCGTCCTTCAGGCGAAAGCAGGGTCAAGATAAGAGGCAGCATCAATATGCTAAAGATCAATCCAGAAATAATTGTCCATTTTCTTTGTTTAAAAATATCAGCGCGAAAAACTATAAAAAGACCGAGAATCAGTAATGGTGTAAATACCCTGGCGCTATGATAACTATATGGAGCCAAAGCAAAGAATAAAGCCGATATTAACCATATTTTTGGTTTTTTAAGCCCTTCTAAAAACAACCAGACACCGGTAACATTAAAAAATAAGGCGATATTTGTTTCAAAGGCGACCCGGGAAAACTGTAGATGCCAAGGTGAAATCGCCAGCAACAAAGCACTTATAAAAGCCAAGAGACTGCTGTTTATCAAAGTTTTATTAGAGGATTTTCGGTCTGCAAATAATCTTTTAACCAGGAAATAAGTAATAAGGACCGTCAGAGAACCTAGGATAGCCGAAGGAAGTCTGACGGCAAAAACGTTCAAACCAAATATGGCTATCGAAGGAATTGCCAGATAAAAATATACCGGCGGTTTATAGTCGTCAAATGAACGAAAAACAATAGGCAAAAACTTGCCATACTCATCACGGCCTGTTTTTAGTAAAGAATAGGCATTATAACCGATAGCTGCTTCATCCCAGTCCGGACTTGGCGGTACGATCCCCAACTGATAAATTCTTAATGCTAAAGCTAAAAGAAAAATAAAGAGAACAAGAATTAGTTCTTTTCTACTGTTCATATGAATTTAATATTGTGCTCCCATTAGGTAAGTTAATTGTTTCTTTCACGGCTTTTGTCTTGGGTACGTCTTGAGGAAAAACAATAAATAAAGTCTTCTGACCAGGTTTTGCAGGTAAGTCAAAATTATTAGTAAATATATATTTATCAAAACCTAAAACATCAACAAAACCAAAGGTATCTCTTTTTATCGTGGCCGTTTGGCGAAATTTATAAGGAGAATATTGATTATAATATAAAAAATATATATAAGGCCGACCCATATTATTGGTAATAACGATTCTATCGTATTGTTTATAAACCCTATTTATATAACTGATCGCTTGTTTATATCCATATTCCCATTGGCCAGCATACTCTTTTGGATAATGAGCATAATAATTATGAATATACCAGAAAAAATTCCCAGTCAGCCCGAGTATGGCGACAATTATAATGATAACACCCCGTTTTTTAAATTTTAACCACAACCACGCTTCATACCAACCGACAGCTAATATTATCTGCCAGGTTGGTAATGTGTGAAGAATTCTTAAGGCATGCGGCGTCTCTCTGGCTGTGGCTGCAGGAACTATACCTATCAATAACCAAACAAAAATAATTTTGGCTGCTGGAGGATATTTTTTAATTAGGAAGACTATTCCGATAAAAAATAACGGTAAATCAAAAAGGTAAAGTTGTCCGACATCCTGAATTGAAAATTTTGGATTGCCATCCCCATGTATAAAAAGAAAATCTAAATTTAGATTATCACTATAATGCTTAATAAATTCTAAAGAAAACATCAGGCGACGATTATGTAATATTTTTGCCCACCAAATATCATTATCGGTTTTTATTCGAGCATTACTAATCTTAATCGGTTTAAGATCAGAAAAAATATTTACTTCACGAAATCGCAGTTGTGCTTGTGGAGAAAAAAGATGAGGAATTATTGGTATTAGCAAAATAAAAAGAACTACCCCGAAGATTATTCCTTTTTTCCACAAAATTTTCCAATCTTTTATAAGAATTACAGCTATACTTATTAAAAATAATGGTACAAAAGTACGTGTGGCATTAAAGGTATAAAATACTGCGGCAAAAGGAAAGGCACTTAATATAAAACTAAGCCGTTGTCCATTTAAACCACGTAAGAGTAAATACATCGCCAATACTATCCAAAAAAGGCCAAGGTTTGCTTCGAAAGCCGCTCTTGAAAGGTTGATATGCCATGGAGATATAGCTAAAAATAATGATGTTAGAAGAGCCAAGGTCTTTTTATTTTCACTTTTGAAGAATAACTGTAAGACCAAAAAATAGGTGATTAAAACTGTGACTGATCCGAAAAATGCTGAAGCAAATCTGGTTGAAAATTCATTTAAACCCCAGATTTTAACCGGCATAATTGTCATATAGGTGTAAAGTACCGGCTTGAAGTCACCAAACGATTCTAAATAATCGATTGGCCAGGCTCTACCAAATTCATCTTTACCCGTCGTTGCTAAAGCATACGCGTTGTAACCTTGGGCTACCTCATCCCACGAAAGAGATAATGGTATCTCCCCAAGCTTGTTAAACCTAAGAATGGATGCTAATATAAAAATTAGAAGAATTAAGCACCAACTTGTTAAGAATTTCTTAATCATTTTCAATGTTATTAGTAATTATACCTTAATTAGATGATTTTTTTAAAGAAGTTAGTCTCAAACTCGACAATAATTCTTATCATTGTTGTTTTATTAGGTTTTCTGCTTAGATACTATAGGTTATCTGAAATTCCTATCGGTCTTCATATAGATGAGGCCCAACTTGGATACAATGCTTTTTCCCTTTTAAAGACTGGCCGGGATGAACTAGGTAATTTTTTACCTGTTCACATCAAGATTTGGAATTACGAGAGACCATTACTTCCTACATATTTAACTATTCCTGGTATTGTAGTTTTCGGTCTATCAGAATTTGGAACGCGTATCGATACTTCAGTTATAGGAACTATTTCTATTTTACTGGTGTTTTTGTTAACACAATCATTATTTAAGAATAAGGCATTATCTCTCCTGTCATCTTTTTTATTCACTATTTCACCATGGCACGTTATGCTATCCAGGGCAACGTCAGACGCAGTCATAGCTTTATTCTTTTATATTCTAGGGTTCTTATTCTCTTGGCGTGCTTATGAAAAGGAATCAAAATACTCTGTCTTCTTCTCTTATCTCTTTTTCGTTTTAGCCTTTTTTTCCTATTTATCAACCAGAATAATGATTCCGATAATCTTATTTATCTTCTTTCTTATGGCTGTCAGGGCAAAAAAACAGGTAAGTTTAGCCTTTTTAGGGGTTACCATAATTTATCTTATTTTCCCATTCACGGTTTTTTGGGCATCTTCAACTGGCCGTTTTAACCAAGTAAGTATAATTAATGAACACGGAACTAAGCTCATACTTGAGGAACAGATAAGGGAGGATGGTAACAGTTTCCCTATTTTCTTAACAAGGGTTTTCCATAATAAGATTATAAATTTTTCTTTAAAAGCCGTTGAGAATTTTTCTTCTTATTTTACCGCTGATTTTTTAATATTTAAAGGTGGTTTACCTATCCGATATTATGTCCCAAATATGGGAATTCTATATTTTTGGGAGCTGCCTTTTCTTCTATGGGGTTTTATTGTATTGTTTTCGAAACGCTATCGAATAGAAAATACCTTTATAATCTTTCTATGGATCATATTGGGATTATTTTCATCCTCTTTAACTATAGAAGAAACACCCAATCTTCAAAGAGCATTATTCATATTGCCAGCTTTACAGTGGGTAGTCGCCCTGGGGTTATTAGATTTATTCATTAATCTACGTTATTTTAAAAAAATGGTTACTATTACCGTACTTTCGATGATTATTATTTGGAACTGCTCATATTTTATTCATCAATATACTGTTCACACTTTCCTTCGTCGTCCTTGGTATCGTTTTTATGATATGAAAGAGCTGGTGTCTTATGTAAATTCAGTTAAAAATAAATATACGAGTGTTTATTTAACATTTAACTCTACCGAACCTTATGTATATTTTTTGTTTTATAACCAAACAAATCCAAATATATATCAAAAATTAATTAAAGAAAAGGGTTTAGAATATACCTGGAATAATATCGACAATATTAAAATAATAAGAGAAGAGTGCCCTATTATCGATTCTCAAATGAAAGGGAATATTTTGGTAGTCTACAAGGTTAACTGTAAACTTCCTCGAACCTCAAGAATTATTAAAAAAATCGCTTTTTCAGATGGGGCTATATCTTTAATTGTCGTCGATTTTCCTGAAGGTACGTCGAAGATTTATGAACAATTAGATTATAAAGAAGAAATATCAGTTGATTAAATATTTTTAAATAAACATATTGTGAGAAAAAAATACCTTTTTATCATTTTTATTTTAATTCTGCTCGTTGGATTATATTTTCGATTTTACAATACACCAGGTCGTTGGTCACTGGGTGGTGATAGCGGACGGGATGCTATAGTCGCCCGAGAGGGTGCTCAACAATTCCAGTTACCATTGACCGGATCATTTTCGTCTTTGGGTCCGTTTACGTTTGGTCCTTGGTACTACTATATACTAATTTTCTTTCAACGAATATTTCCGTTTATCTGGGCGCCATGGATAACCAATGGCTTTCTGTCATTGTTTACTATTTTTGGTATGTTTATTATAGGGAATCTGCTTATTGGTCCTATGTTTGGCCTTCTTGTTGCGGCCTTAACCGCATTTTCTCCAGCTCAAATTTCTGCTAGTACGTCATTACTACAACCGTCATTTGTTTCTCCTTTTGGGGTTCTTAGTTTAATTTTATTTATGCAAATTTTTAAAAAAAGCGTTCCTCTTTGGTGGGGAATATTATTAGGTTTCTCTTTGGGACTGATGATCAATATGCATTATCAGGCGGTTCTCTTCCTTCTTCTACCGTTGTGTTTATTATTTTATAAAGATAAAAGGAAATTTCTGCCTCTAGTTTTTTTAGGGCTTTTTTTAAGCTTTCTGCCGCTACTTTTTTTTGAATTTACCAACCATTGGTTTAATACGCGAGGTTTAGTACAATTTTTCTTATACGATCAATACCGTTTATGGACAAGTACCCGCTGGCTTACATATTTGGGAAATTTTTGGCCAAGCTTTTGGTCGTATGTCACCGGTATACATCCAATATTTTCCATACTCATTATTGGAATTTTTTTAATCATATTTATCCAAAGTATACTAAAAAAGCATTTAGCAACTCCCTGGATAATTTTTTTCATCCACTTTTTGATTATGGTATTTTATCTTCGTTATTGGCGTGGTGAAAAATCATTTGGGTATTTACAGTTTTTCCATCCCTACATTTTTCTATTTACCGGATATGTTCTATACCAAATTATAAAAAGGTCAAAAGCCATCGGCGCAGTTTTACTCGGTGTTTATTTTTTAATAGCACTTATCAATATCAAACCGCTTTTGGTTACTGACTGGGCCCATCCTGATGCCAAACGAAGAGTTAATCTGCTTTATCAAAAGTATCCGGGTGACAAATTTTCAATATATTACTGTCAGCAAGATCGTGAACCGGCTCAGGCGATGACACTATTACTTGATATGGATAATCGCTATAGCGAAGAAGGACGAAAGATTGGCGTTGGTTTAAAGTGTTCGTTACCGAAAAATGTTGCACTATTACCGTATGCTAAATTTGGCGATCTGGTAGATATTAATGAAGCAACACCTACAGCCATAACTGAAACTAACTGGTATTTACTTTCACCATTAGGAATTTTTAATGATGTTACCCGTTGGTGGTTTAAACTTCAGCCATAAACAGACTTGCCAAAAAAACAATAATATTAGTAAAAATAGTGAAATCAGTGATATTTTATTAGCTAAGTCAGCCAATGGTGTTTCAAAAAGTTTTAACTCGATAATACTATTCCCCTTTTTTAAAGGAAACGATATTATTCCATAAAGATTGTGATAATTAATTGTTGTTGCTTGACCGTTAATATAAGCATGCCAGCCAGGATAATAATATTCATTTATTCTTAAAATCGAATCTTGATTAGTAGCCACCGTAAATTTATAGTACCCACTTTTATCAACAATACTTTTTATTTCTCCGCCACCCTCAAAAAAGTCAAATTTTACATCAGGATATAATTTAAGACAAACCTTGGTCCAGATGGGAAGATATTCATAACCCCAGCTGGTACCGCAGGGATCTTCGGCGCGATATTTATCAACAAACTCGTATGTTTTCGGTCGAAAACTATTAAAAGAGTTAATTACTGCCAAAAAAAGAATAATTGTACCGATGATATAATTTACTTTCTTATTACCACTAACCAGAAAGCCTATTACTAATGAAATAAAGATCATATTAATGGTTAAAAATCTCCAGGGGAATTGTACTATCGACAAAATCCCGCTAAAATTATCCCAAACGGGTTTTGAGATTGATATCGTCATCAATAAAGTAATCAGGGCAAACGAAAAACTAACAATAAATGTTCGATCAATTTTCTTTTTAAACCAATAGATAATTACTCCTACCCAAATAAAGGCTAAACCGTAGAGGGGATTTAAATAATTTATTCTGAAAATCGAGTCTGGAGAATACAGAATTGATAATGGTAGAAAGTTCTCATTATATTGAGAAATGTTTTTTTCCATATACCATACCCAAACATAATTCTTTTCAATAAAAGACGGAAGCCAAAAAAAAGAAGCAAGACCCAACCCCAATAGTATTGGCAATAACAAAGCAAATATCCGCCTTGTTCTTTGTGTCAAAAAGATAAAGGCTAATATAAATACCATTCCTAGATATGAAGTTAAATTATGGCTTAAAATTAACGCAGCGATCGAGATTGATGAAAAGATAAGGTAAATGATCTTTGGATAACTAAGGTAGCTAATTAAAAAATAAATAACAGTGGGAATCAGAGAAATAGCCCATACTTCTCCTAGTCCTCCACGAGAATATGTATCAACTCCTAGAAACGGATTTAAACTAAAAAACCATGAGGCGATGATACCAGACCATCTTCCATAGAGTCTTTTTACTAAAAAATATGTCGAGACTGTTCCAATAACAAAAGCTATTAAGTATGTCCTTTTTAACGAACCAACTAAGTTTGTCCCGATATTATTGAATAAAGCTCCAACATAAAATGGTAATGGTGCATAATAATTAAATAACATATATCCATGACCCTTACCTAAATTCTTAACATATCGTACTGGAAACTGACCAGAATTGATCTCATTTTTCATTTCTTCAATACGAACAACCGATATATTATCAGCAGTTGGGAATAATCCCGGATGAAATAAGGGACGAGTAGTAATAGTCAAAACAAAAAGAGCAATTATTAATCCGAAAAAATCAAATAGCTTATTTCTCATTTTATCCATTTAAAAGTATTAATTATTATATTTAACATCTTCTCTCCCTCGAGGAAATCTTTACTATTGTTGGACGAAAGCATAATCATGGCTATATAACCATTCCTGTTTGCTATTAATATCTTGTTTAATTTTTGACCAAATAGTTTTTCATATTGAATAAACTGATTTCCGTTAACCGTAATAATGTTTTTAATTGAATCTTTATCGTAAAAATCGTCCAGCCATAATTCAATATTTTTTGAATCACCTATACACGAAATCACCCGTAACAATGTTGTCCAATTATTTTCAGTTTTTTCCGGATTCCCTAATTTGCCAGGATACGAATAAGCTTCGGCGGCTAATATCGGGGGTAAAGTAAAATATTCTTCAAAACCACTAATTTTTAAATTGACATTAAGATCAGAATCTTCTCGAAGCAATGTTTTCGGATAATAAAATGTAAAGGGGAAGCTTTTATTTGTTAGTTGTATATAACTTTTTAAATCATTTTCGGGAACGATTTGATTTTGTTTTATTTTTGCTAATGGTTTTTTAACTACAGAATCAAAGTAAACTATACCGTGATTATCCGTTAGGAGAAATTTTCTTTTTAAGGAATTATTCCCGATAATAGCTAAAGTTAAAATTAAAAAGCAGATTACAAAAATTATTATCTTATTTCTATTACTCATTCTTGGTGTCGGATATTATATTGTTAAATCTGTCTTTACGAATAAAAAGAGGTGTTTGTGTATCTCCTTGTTTATACCTGGTATAACTATCTACATACTTATCAAAAATACTCCAAGCATCTTTACCCATGATCGCTCGATCATAATAAATAAATACTGGAGATTCTTTATTAATACTATTCTTAATTTCCTGTCTAATTGATGGATTAACGAACAACCATTCATAACCATATAAAAATCTAGTGGCATGTCGAAGTCCGCTTTGCCAATAAATCAATTGATTAATAGGTAAAACTATAAGAGTATCTGTTGGTTTTGCCCGTTGTTTTATTATTTCCCCAAAATCCCGATAAGGAGAAAAATTTATATAAAAATCTCTTTCACGATCCACTTTTTGATAATAGTCCGTAACCATGAATCTACCGGATAATCCGATATATCCCATTAATATAATTACCAAGAATTTCATAATCAACTTCGTCTGCCAAATTTCCCATAAATACAGTATCGATAAAAATAATATCAAGGCAAGCCAGGGCAGGCCATGAAAGCCATCATAGAGAGCAGTTGTCGGAACGATTAACCTGGTACTGGAAATTCCTAAAAGTATCAACGAAATTATTAAAAATTTTCTTACTTGTTTCTTCACTAAAAAAAGATAAATGAAGCTAATGATATATGTCGCGGAAATTATTTTAATTAGACGTGCAAAATCAGAGTTGTCAACACTTGTCAGGGCAATAATCGGTCGAAAAAAGGAATTGGTAATAATTGTCCATAGCCCGGCTCCGGCGGTATCTTTAAGATAAAGCGTCTGTAGTGCCAGGACGGTATTGGCAAAATATTTTAGGTAATTCACAAAAGGAATAGTACAAATAAATAATAATAGGATAAACGATATAATCGACAATATATATTTTCTTCTACTTTTAGAAAAAATGAGAATGACTATGGTGGACAAAATGAGGTACGGAATCAGTGTAAAAAGTAAAAACAATAACAGCCCGAGACTGGCAATAAATATAGTCTTTTCAAGTCGATGAATATATTTTTCCCGTCGCAACAGCTTCCAAAAAAATCCCATGATATATACTGCCGGGAAAATTGCCAGAGACTCCCCTAAAAAGAGATTTCCAAGAAGAAATGGTTTTATAATTTCGATACTAATACTATATATAAACCCCGGTATCCCAAATACCCAGATAAATATTAACGACCAAATAATTGAATAAAAAAAAACTATTTCGCGGTGTCTTTTCATTAACATAAACAGGTTGGGCGGGTCAACCGTTTTTTGAAGAGCCATACTCGTTATCGCCGGTAAAGGCTGCTTGTGGGAAAAAATGTCAGAATATAATTTTTCACCCCTAGCCATATAGTATCCGGCTACTATGTTTTCATCCTCATCGACAAAATGAATATTAAAGATGTGTGACTGAAAAGATTTCCAGCTAAAAGCAAAAAAAATTAATATAATCAAAACATATAATGTCTTAAGGGAATAAAATGTTCTCATGATCATAAAATTATTTCTTTATCCAGCTTAACAAAGAATTTCCTAACGTTTCTGCGAGTAGTTATAACCTGGGGAAGTTTAAGCAAAAACCATAGTAGACCAATATAAAATGAAAAATCACAAGTTAATAACGATTTGATTAGATAATACGGTAGCCAAAAAACGTTAGACGAAAGCATTTTAAAATCTGTAATATTCTTCCAAACGAATATGAATTGGTTTCGATATGAAACAGTCTTTATATATAAAGGTTTATATTTTTTCTTAATAATTCCCTCTTCATGTTGGTGGACAACAACGCTTCTGGAATCAAATAAAATTTGATAGCCAGCTTTTAGTGCCCTATAGGAAAGATCAATATCCTCCCAATAAAAGGGAAAATAAATATTATCCATACCGCCAAGTTCAATCCACATACGCCTACGGAAGGCACCACTCCCTCCTGATACCCAAAATGTATCAGAGCTGTCAATTTCACCACGATCATGAACCAATAAACCCCTTTCCCATTTGGCGACACCTCGGCCTCGTAAAATAGTGTAATTGTCTTCGATACTTTTATCCATACAGCCAACCGCGAAAATGTTTTGATCCTGGAAATCATCAATCAGAGGTTTGATAAAATTTGCTTCAGGAGTGATATCAGTATTTAGAAGTATAACAATATCTCCAATCGCTGCTGCTACCCCTCGGTTAACAGATGAAGCAAATCCTAAGTTTTTATTATTCTCAATAATTTTCAGATTACATATGTTATCACTGGATTCCTGTTTTATCTTTTTAATTCTTTCAAGGCTATTATCAGATGAGCCATCGTCAACTATAATTACTTCATCGACACCTGTTTTAAGAATCTCTGGTAGGTTTTTTTCAAGCAGTTCTCCGCCGTTAAAATTGGGAATAATGATTGAGGTTAACATATTTATTTTCTTCTTTTTTGAATTATTCTAGAATACCCACCATATGTAATTAATACTATAAAACCCGCTATTGATATTATCAATCCAATCTTTAACACGAAAGGTTTATATATAAAAGAAATTCTATGTTCTCCTGCCGGAATGATTATCGCCCTGAAAGAATAATTAGCTCGATAGATTTTTGTCTGTTGCCCATCAATACTTGCCTGCCAACCGGGATAATAATTATCGCTACAAACAAGAATTCCATTTTCTTCTGTTTTCGTTGTGATACTAATCCGGTCGGCTTGGTAACTTATTATTCGGACATTATTCGGTCTAGTATTATTATAACCTAAACTAAGTTGTGGTTCTTCTTCCAGGATAGCTTTATTTCGTAAATCAAAATCGTCGGCAAACATCTGCTTAAGAATCGCATTGTCGTCATTTATGACTGATATATTATTTACAATCCAGCACCGGGGGAAATATTGTTTATTTTGCCATATTTCCAGATTATCTTGAGCCCATACTTTAATAAAATTAGTTGTGGGTAAAGTATATTTTTCCGCCTTTTGGTCTTGTCCGGTAGTTGGAACAAGCAAATATTTAATACCCATAAAAGAAATGGCTTTAATTTTTCTTTGGTTGAGAATATCATCGGGAGTCAGAATATCGATTTTTGCTTCAATTCTGGGGATGTCGGTATTAGAATAGCCGTTATTTATATAATAGATTAATTCACCGTATCTTTTTGGACATAGCGGATCCATTCCGTCCGTTGAGAATAGGTGATATACCGATAATAAATTAGGACTAATCTGCGCTGAACCAATTCCCAAGATACGATCTATACCTGAATTTTCTTTTAAAAAAGATATTGCTTTAGTTTCGGGAAAAATAAAGTTTTCATTAGTAGAAAAGAAGTGTTTTTTGAATAAATAATATTGATGCCATATTAATAAAGTAATTAATAAAAGAATAAATATATTCTTTAAAGATTTTATTTTCTTCATTAATAAAAGAGATATAACGGTAATAATAAAAATGGCCAACGGAAATATGAAATTTCTTAAAGCAATTATTGTATATTTGCTTTCTAACGAAACCCCAGGAAAAATCGATAGATAAATATCTTTTGATATTGGATTTATCGGTATATCAGTTAACTGCGTTAACGTTTTAAGAACAATAAAAACACCACCTATGCCAAATAAAACAGATACCGATACAATAGCTTTAAACAGTTTACGTATATTAAATTCGTTCTTCCAGCTTTCAAAACCAAAAGCAGATATTACCGCAATAGAAAAAGATGACAGGTAAAAAATCCGGCTTGGTGATACAGCTGATAGGAAAGGAATCTTAAGGTGGTAAAAAAGCTGTGACAAAGGATTATTTATACCCAGCAGGAAACAAATATATACCCAAATCAGAAAAAAACTAACCACTTTCCGATTACTGTAAAATTGATAGAATGAAAATAATAAGGGTAATAAACCAACATAAATAATCTTGTCGTAATAAAAACCGCTGCTATAATAATTATATGTGCCGGGGTTGCCAAAAATATCCGGGATAACCAATGTCATTAAAGAGGTAATAGGCAAAAGATATTGATGCAATAGATATTCAGCCGATGACGTCTCCCTTGTAGAATTAAAATATGCTTCTAAAGAGGGCAGTAACTGAACCGCTGTAATTACTAATGATAATAAGAAAATTAATGATAAGGGTGTAAGTAATCTTTTTTGCTCAGTTTTTTTTAATTTAAGAAAAACGGCTATTGTAAATGACAGTGAGTATAGCCATAAATAAATTGAGAATTGTAAAAAGCCTGCTAATATCGAAAATATTATTCCAAAAATACTTAAATACCAAAAAAGCAGGCGCTTAGATTCAACAAATTTTTTAACACCATAAATAACCGCCGGTAGCCAGATTGCCGAATGGGTAACGGCAGGGTTTTCCAGATCCCAGCTAATAAGAAAACCGCAAAAAGCAAAGCTGATTGCTCCAAAAAACGATGATGCTTTCGATAATAAATATGACCTAAGCAGTAGGTATGTAAAAATCCCACTTATTAAAGGAACCAAGATAATTGATAAAGACCAGGCATTGTTAAAAGAAGTAAAGAAATATAATAGATTTATCGGGTAAAGAACCGCTGACTGTAAATTCCCCAAAAGAACATTACCACTGAAATTGTAAGGATTCCATAACGGAATTTTATTTTCATTAAGCTGATTTAGGATTTCTTTCTTAAGCGGGTAAAAAAACCGCAGGCCATCAATCCCTAAAGGTTTATTTGGTATTCCATGCTCCCAGCCTATAAAAGGCTCATACTTCCATGGGCTATAAAAAGATATTAATAGGTTACCCGATAATAATGGCTGTTTGTTAACGATATAAGGATAAAAATAGATAAATATAATTATCAACAAGACAGACGGAACTAAGAATTTTCTAAAGGGATCAAAAATTTGCTGGAGCTTCATAACAATGAATAAATATTAATTTGGTGGTTTCCTGAGGGGATAAATATACCACTTAACGCGTAATTAACCTTTAAAAGACCTAATTTATCTTTTATACCGTCTATTTTTACCTGCCAACCCGGGTAATAAATTTGTGACAAAACTAATATCGCCGGTTTTGCAGTTGTTGTAGCAAATGTAATTTCTTGCGGTTTATATTCAATTATCCGTATTTTGCTTTGGTTATCTTCGCCATCAAGCTTAATACCTTGAGCATGAGTGATAATGGCTGTTTTTCTCAAATTAATATTCTTATTGAATAGCATTTGCAGCGCCTGATTATCGCTATCAGCGTTTATATAGTCAAAGGTTAAAAAAGCACGCGGAAAAGCATTAATATTCTCATATATTCTTGTCTCACCTTCAGTGTAAACTAATTTCAATTTTACTGATGATTCATTTTTAAGGCTTAATATATACTTGATATTTAAAAGGTCAGTTATACGAGAATCATAATTCTGCGGTGTTAAAATCCGATTAAAAGAAACAGGTGAAAAATCGGGCTTACCACTATTCCAAGATGAGACTAATTGACCATAGGCCTTAAGGTATAAAGGATCATAGCCGGATACGTCTTCTAACTGATAAAAAGATGCAAAATTAGGTGGAAAAATACGGCTATCAATTGCCATAATGCGGTACGGCTTAGTCTGATTCAATAAAAATTGTGTTATTTTTGTTTGCGGAAAAAGCCAATTCTCTTTAGTAAATGGAGTAAATTTCCATCCGAATCTGAATAAATCAAAAACAGTAATAATTAAAATCACGATACATATTATTGTCGTGTATTTTTGTTTAACACGAACAAATAATAAGCATATAAAAAAAATCGCGCTGCCGATAAATAAGATTGTCGGTAGAATCAGATTGCGTTTAGCAATCATAATATTTTCTAAAGATATATTTACCCATTTTTGTCCAAATAAAATTAATAACCATAATCCTCCAAAGAAAAATCCCAGCAATAGACAGGTTTTTATGAGCTTCTTTATCTGATTCGGATTATCTATCTCATTAATTAACTGTTCCAGTCCTAACGCCGCTAAAATAGATAATAAGAAATCAATTAAGAATAACAGCCGGGTTGGTTGGCTGGTTGACAACAAAGGGATTTGTAATAAATAGGGAATTTTTGCAATAGGGGTCGGCAGGACTAAAGATAATGAAATGATCAAAATACCACCAAAAAAGAGAATATTTTTATTTCTTTTCCATATAAGAATTGGTAACGTAAAGATAAGCGGTATAATTCCAATATAACCAATAAACTCGCCATAATTCCATTCCCCCCAATAATTTAAGGTAGTCGGATTACCAAAAAAATCAGGCGCAATAAACTGAATAAGATTTTGCCAGGGAACAAACCATCCGACCTGCTGCCAATTCATTTGGTTAAAATCTCGAGCGCTAAAATTTATTAATTGCCATGTAGGTAACCACTGAATTGAAGTAATGACAACAAATAGTAAATAGCAGATAACAAAGATTGATAGTATTCTTCGATTGTGGCCGTAATACCACCATTTAGCTAATAAATAAATGAGAGAAAAGCTAGCGATATAAAAAAAGACCTGAAGGTGGCCGGCAAAAAATGAGGAACATAAGCTTAAAACAAAAATAAAAGACCATCTTGCCATATTCCTATTTTTTAAAAGCAATTGCGGTTTTTCCTTTTCTATCTTTTTAGAATTATTTATGATTTTATCGATTGAAAGCATGATCAAAGGTAACCATAATCCTACATGCAGGATAGTATTCCATTCAAGCCAAGCAATCGAAAAACCACCAAAAGAAAATATTATGCTACCAAATAAACTTGACCATTGGTTAAGGTGTAAATTCTTAAGATATAGATACAAGAAAATCCCGGCTAACAAAGGTTGAAGAAAAACTAAAAAACTCCAAGCGGAATTAAATGGAAGTAAGAAAAATAATATATTTAATGGGTAGAAAGAGGCTGATTGGAAATTGGCTAAAAGCGGCATCCCGGAAAAATTATAAGGATTCCATAAGGGCAATTGTCGATCTTGCAAAAGCTCGATTACTTGTTTTCGCCAAACATATTGTTGCCGAACCGGATCCGTGATAAGAAAATTTTTAAAAGGTATTCCATTGGGATATTCTTGGCGGTAAAAATCTCTCCAGGGATGATACATACCAACGATTGTGTCTGCTGGAATTGGAAGTTTTTTATCAAGTAACCAGGATTTAAAAAAAATTATATTAACCAGCAAGATAAAGATAAGGGGCCAGTATTTAGTTAAAAATGGTCTCATTCATTCTCCTTAAGAAGGTTTCGCAAGAAAAGTCTTGAGCTCTTTTTCTAGCCTCGATCGAATATTTGAGAAGGATACTGTCATCATATAAAACTGAATTTGTCTGAACAATCAACTCTTCTTTATTTCGCCAAAGAAAACCACATTCTTTATTTATGATTTCTTTATGCCCGCCGCCATCATAAAGAAAGGGAACCGCTCCGGCGGCCATAGCTTCAACTGCAGAAATACCAAAATGTTCAAAAAGTTCCGGATTCACCTGCTCATCTTCGCCAAAACCATTTGCGTGCCAATAAATTCTTGCCTGACTATATAGACTTCTAAGATCAGTTAAAGGAATATTTGGAAACAGTTTAATCGGATAACCGTTAATCTGCTCTTTTAATTTTTGAAAATATGGTTTATCGGCATCTAACAGACCTCCAGCCAAATAGAAATCCCATTTTTTTAATCCCTGATCAACCATTGTTTTAAAAATATCAATCATAACCTGTTGTTTTTTGCATTCATGATAGCTGGTAAATCGACCAACGTTTAATATTAGATTCTTTTTCGAAAGTTCAGGGTAATTTATTGTATTAACTGGAGGATATATGACTAGACTATCTACTCCGTAAGTAATATCGATAAATTTTTTGGTAAAAAGAGAATTACAGATGATTTTATTAAATCGAAAAAGTTTTATTTTATTAATAATCGTATTTGTTTTTAGATGATTAAACGGTATTTGGAAATGAAGAATGTTCTTTTTAGCTAGGGTGCTGGGAATGCTTCCGTCGCTTAGGAAAAAAATCAGGTCATACTTACTAGTTATACTCAATTTTTCGAGTAAATTTTTTTTACGAGTAAAAATATTTTCCACTAATCTCGTTTTGTCTATGTTTAGACCTAAAATCTTTTTTACGCCGTCCTTTATATCCTGATTACCCCAAAAAATATCAACTAGATTATTCTGACTTAAATCTTGAGCCAGTGTTAATATATAACGCTCTCCCCCACCGAGACTATCAAGATAAGGATCGTAAAAACCAATCTTCACCATAATATTTTATCAATTTTTTGTCTTTTTAGCTAACAAAACTGTTAACGCCAATCCTAAACTTCCGAAGAGTGCTAATATTATTCCTATTCGAAAGCTCAATGGTTCGTATATAAATAAAACATCATGGTCTCCTTTAGCGATTTTAATTGCCTTAAAATTAAAATTAGCCGGATATATAGGAGTATTAATACTATCAACTATTGCATTCCATCCTGGGAAATTGTTGTCAGTAAATAATAATAAGCCGGGAGTATTAGATTTAACCTTAATTCTAGTCATGTTTGGTAATTCTTGGACAATCGTAGCGCTACCTACTCCTTTAGTAACTTTTTCATTGATATCTTGCTTAAAAATTAACGTATTTCTAAAATCAAATTTTTCATTATAAAATGACTTAAGTGTTTTTTTATCATCAGAAATGGTTATATAATTATAAAAGAGTTTTACTTTTGGTAACGCTAAATTATTACGATAAAGTTCAAATTTTCCATCGTTATAAATCGACGTAAAATGATTTTTATCGGCCCATACCGGAAAAGCCCAATTTTTGCCTTTATCAGCCAGGGGTTGAAAAACTAGGTCCACAGCAAGAAAATCAAGAACCCGCTTAGTATATAAGCCTCGCCTGTCAAGATGGACAATTGATCTTTCACTTTCTAAAAATTCACCATTGACAGCGCTTCTAATAAATTCTCCGTAGCGTTTAATATATAAAGGATCGTATCCCTCGATTAAGTTAATATTGTAGTAATTACCGACCTGGCCTTCAATATTACCGTAGATTCTTTTCCCATTAATATTTTTCTTGATAAAATTTACAACTGGACTTTCAGGAAAAAACAAATCTCTAGAGTCAAACGGCATCCATTTTTTGGCGAACCGCCAACTGTCAAATGATGTTGCAAACAATAAACAGAAACAAACTAGTAATAACAATGATTTATTTTTTAAAGACAAACATATAAGTATTATCATGAAAATGAATAAACATGTCGGTAGGATAAAATTATTTCTAGCAATTTGCAGATTTACATTAGGCACTGGTTGAGAAAACATTAATATTATCCAAATAATCCCAAAGATAATACTAACTAAACCTAGTCTGATAAAGATTTTTTTTATTTCTTTAAGAGAAATTAACTCAACCAGCCTATCAAGACCAAAACCCGCCAGAACACTAAACGAAAAACTAAAAAGAACAATAATTCTATTTTGATCAGAAGTCGATATCACGGGGATTTTTAGACTACCTATAAATGATTGAAGGGGTGAATCAATGGCTAAAATTAGGGCAACAATTCCAGAAATAAAAAATACCATCGGGGTATTATTTTTCCTTTTAACAATAGCAAAAAATCCAAGAACTAAAGGAATAATACCGATAAAACTTGCCCATTCAGCGTAATAACCAAACCAGTCATTACGGGTTACCGGATTCCCAAAAAAATCGGGTGCGAAAATATTTATTAAATAAAAAAACGGTATCCCGCCACTTTTTACAAAAAGTTCATTTCTAATCGATTGTTGATAAAGTTCAATTGAGGGTAATACTTGAGGTAATGTCAGAAGAAGTCCAAATAATAACGCCAAACCTATCGGGAATAATTTTTTAAAGTTTTTAATATAATTTAACTTCAGAAGAAGATAAATCAAACAGTAGATCACCATGTACATACTTGTTTGGAAATGTCCGGAAAAGAAAGACAACGGCAAACATAAACTAAAAATAATTAACCAAGATCTATTTTGATTTTTTAAAAATTTTTCTAAGGCTAGTAACATTAACGGTAAGAATAAGAAAGCCATTGATAATGTACCATAGGCCATCCAAACAACCATAAATCCGGAGTACATAAAGGATATACAAGCAATTAAAGACCCAATCTTGCTTACTCCCAGTTCTCGCAGTAGTAGATAGACAAAAACAGCCGCTAAGAGAGGCTGCGCAATAACTATAAGACTCCAAGCATCGACAAACGGTAAAACAAAAAATAATATATTGAATGGTGAAAGTACGGCCGATTGAAAATTTGCCAGGTGCGGATTACCAGCAAAGCTATAGGGATTCCAAAGTGGTATTTGTCCTTTTTTAAGTGTCTCTATAGTAAATTTTTTCCAGGGTATTATTTGTGTAACCAAATCCGGCATAGCCCCATTTTTAACCGGCCCCCAAAATTTCGCTTCAACATTCCAGGGAGGAAAAAAGTTAACTTGATATGTTGCGGGGTAAGGAATTTTATTATCTAAAAAATATGGGTAAGCGAAGATCAACCACAAAAGTAGTATAAATAAAACCGGCCATAACTTCTGTAAATAACCTTTCATGTTTTAATCTCATTATTTTGTTGAAGCTCCCATAATCTGGCATATGTTATAAATCGGCTAAACGACTGGTAGATTGCCTCTATCAAGCCGGGTGTACCATCACGAAATCCCTGAAGGATAATATAACGACGAAAAAATTCATCAAGGCTAATTTTTAATAATCGCCACCAAGCAACCGGTGGGTGATTCGCCTTATACAATAATCTTGCTTCTACAGCGGACCACTCGATTGTTTTTTCAACGATTCGATTAAGATCACGACCGTAATGCAGTAAGGGGTTAGCTAATCGACCTACTGATCCGTTGATATTCGGACTTTCATGAACTTCACCGTACCAATTCTTTAATTCACTTCTTTTAAATAAGCGGGTGACATAATCAGGCCACCAACCACCAAAATGCATTATATGACCGCCAAGACGAATATTTTGTCTAGGAATATTATATGCACTATCGGATTGCGCGGAAGAAATTATTTTCATCATTTCGTCACGAAGATTATCGGTCACACGCTCATCGGCATCAATATACAATATCCAGTCTCCCGAAGACTTCGAAAGGGCAAAATTTCTCTGGTTAGAAAAGTCTTTGAAATCATGAACAAAAACTTTTGCTCCGAAATGTCCAGCAATATTAGCTGTATTATCTGACGATCCTGAATCAATAACTATTTTTTCGTCGGCAAATGATACTGATTTTAAACATTGCGCAATATTATTTTCTTCGTTTTTAGCGATAATAATTACCGAAATCATATCATCTTTCAATTTGAAAATTTAAAAACCGTATTCTGTTTATTTTGGAATACCTTTTTTAATGAAACGTTCTCAAATCCAGCCGGTATCGATGGTTGACCAGTATTAAATAATAAATAATCAATCTGGTTATTTTTTAATGTCTCTTTAACTATTTTAGCACTTGGACTAAATAAAACTATCTCCACGACTTCTTCACGGGATTTAAAAGGAACTACATGGCTCTCCAGTATCCCTTTGCCGGCAAGAAAAAGGTTCCTTTGAGTAAAAACTGCCGGATGTAAACCCTGACTGACAACCATAATTATTGAGTTTTTCTCTGTATTCTTATTGATAAAATTTAATGCTTCCAATTCGCTGGTATCAAGAACAGTTCTTTTTTCCCTATATACATATAAAAAGGATTCATAATATGATGAAACACTACTAATCCATCTGGGTTGTGTTGATAAAAGTAATAAAATAATTATGATAGCCTTTATTAATGATTTTTTTGATTGAATTAATTGACTTAGAATTGGTACAGATAAAATAGATAAAAATAAACTAGCTGCTAAATAGAAATTAAAAATATTTGCTCCTCCAGTCGTTTGATAAAAAAATGTTCCTAAAAAAATTGCCATGAATATCCCACCATAGAGAAATATCAGCAATGGATAACCTATACTAATGAGAGTAACTCGTAGCGGTAACCAACCTAAATTTCTGACGCCGAATTCGCTGATTAAAAATAAAGTTAACATCATTAAATCCATCCGTCGCGCCTGAAAATAATTAAAATTACTTTCATAGATTCGGCGTGCTAATTCCAATCTGCTTAAGTTTATGTTAGGCTGGACAGCAAACATTCTCGACATTTCAAATGGAGCATAAAAAAGGGTACCAGAATTACGATTAACCGGTAGATATATCAAAAGGCTTAAAATTATTATGCTGATGGTAATTATCAAAATATTAAAATTCTTTCTGAAAAGATAATATAGACTCAAGCAACAAAATCCCCCCAAAACCATTATGCCTGTATTCACCTTAAAACCAATGATTGATGATGATAGAAGTATTAAGACTATTAAAATTCGTCTATCCTGTTTCCTTAACCAGGAAACTAATAGAACGATGCTTGATAAGGCAACAATGATGGAAAAAGCCCGTGGAGGATTTTCTAGGAACATCGTTCCGGCCTCAAGAGGCTGAACTGTAAAATCTAAAGTATGGCGTGTAAACATTATTAGAAGATAAATTATGTCTGAAGAAAAATACTGGAGATAGACAAAAATAATGATACCCACTTTTGAAAAATTTAAGATCTTACCCAAAACATAACTTACTCCACCTAGTAAGAAAGAAAGAAATAGTGAAAAATATATAAATATTGTTGGCATTATTGGTAGTTTAAACACACGGATGAAATCCCCCATAACAATATTTGCCCAATAATGATAATTGTGAACCTCAACTCCAGCTAAACCAGGTTCAAAGGGTGGATAACGGTTAATAATTTGCGTTGTCAGAGCAGCATGCCAAAGAGCATCATCATTAGCTGAGGCTGTTGAGTATATACCTTCAGTAAACTTAAAACCTAGGGGTAAAAATTGCAATACTTGTCCGAATATTCCGAGAATAAAAACTAAAAGAAGTAGATAATTCGTCTTTAATTTAAAAAATTCCTTAATATTAATCGACAAATAAAACTTTTTATGAAACCATATAATTAAGAATAATATAATATATAAATAACTTAGAAATCTTAATTTAAGATAGCCAAAAATAATTGTCTGGTAAGCCCAAAGTACCAGACCAATTGATAATCTAATCGATATTTTTTCTAATATCGAAGATAAGCTAGAAAGTCTCTTTCCAAGAACAATATCAGCCGGAATATAAAAAGCTAAAATTGATGCCGCTATAAACCAGAAGAAAAATAAGGTATTGGTAAGAAAAGATTTTATGAAGATACTGTCAAGAAAGATCAAGATATTGCCTCTTTCTTATAGTGGCTATGAATGTTTAGCTCCGAATCTTGCTAGATAAAAATCTTTTATTGCTTGCTGACAAATATTATGTTCGAAAAGAAATTTTATACTTTCTCGAAATAGAGCTAGCTTACTTTTCCACGGAGCATATTTTAATCCAAAAAGAAGACGATTGCGTGTTTGATAATACAGATGGATATTAGAACCTGGTTTGTTTGACGAAGCAGCATTTTTGTGCCATAAAAATGCTGGTGGATAATAAAAGATTTTAAAGCCTTTCTTTTTAGCTCGCTGACAAAAATCATTATCCTCCCAATAAAGGAAATACTTTTTATCAAAAAGCCCAATTCTTTTAAATACATCACATCGAACTATCATCGCACACCCACTCACAAAATCAGTCTCCATCGTCTGATTATATTGACCGTGATCAACTTCGTCGACTCCCCGATGGCTGGCGTAAACATTCATCCAGTCAATTATTCCTCCGGCGTACCAAATAACTTTTCCCCTGTCCTCTTCTCGATAACGATCATGATGAAATTCAAAACCAGAAGCAAAATAAATTTTAGGTCCGGCTATGCCAACGCTCGGATTTTCTTCCATTACCTTTAGCAACTGTTTTACCAAATTCTGATCTACAATCGTATCGTTATTTAGAAATAAAATATAATCTGCTCCATTTTCCAATGCATATCTTATTCCAACATTATTTCCTTCTGCAAAACCTAAATTAGTCTTATTGGCAATTATTTTTAAATCCTTCAATTCTAAATTTCTCAATTTCTCAATTTCGTTTACCGATCCATCTGCCGAGCCATTGTCTACCACAACAGGTTTCATGTTCCATGTTTCATGTTCCATGTTTTTTATGGATTCTAGACACTCGATGGTATCTTTCTTCCCATTCCAATTAAGAATAATAATAAATACTTTGGGCATATTAAATTCTAATTTTACGAAGAATTCGCAATATTAATCGCTTAAAACCTTTTGAATTCTCTAATTCCATCGTTCTTAACCAATAATTCATATCTTTATGTAAGCTGATGATCTCCCCGGCAATCATATTCTTATCTGGTTCTTCCTTTTTGAAACCTTGTCTTTCCCAAATCTTGGCAAAAACGATTTCCATATAAAAAGCCTGCAACATACTTAGAACCAAACCATGTAATCCATCTTTGTATCCTTGCTGAGAAAAATATGTTTTTAAAAAATCACTAACCGGCCATTTTAGTGCGTCTGTCCAATGCAGCTCTTTTTTAGATGTCAGAAAATTCTCCACCTCATTATTACTATAAATATTATCCATCTTATATAGCCACTGTGAGACCGAAGAATAGTTTTGGTGGTCCATTGGATTTTTTAAGTGGCCGGTCTTACCATCAACCTGAATATATTCATGAACATGCTGCTCGGGAAATTTACCTTTACCGTTCTTAAAGAGTCGCAGTTGTTCATCCGGCCACCAAAGAGAATGCTGAATCCATTTTCCGAAAATAATATTTTTCCGTGGAATCCAATAGCCGTTAATATCGGAACTCGGTGAATGAAGTATCGTCAGAATTTCTTCCCTTAATTGGGGAGTAATTCTTTCATCAGCGTCTAAATTCAATATCCAGTCACCGGTTGCTTTGGAAAAACCATAATTTTTATTAATATTAAGCATCGGTTTATTGGGTTGACTGTAGATTTTTGCCTGGAACTCTTTGGCTATCTCTACTGTTTTATCAGTTGACGTATTATCAACTAAGATAATTTCGTCGGCTAAGCCGTGGACCGACACAAGACAATCAATGATATTTCTTTCTTCATTAAAGGCTGATATTACGACCGAGAGTTTTGCCATAATTTTTTTACCTCCTTCAATATTTTACCCTTAGTAAAGATATAAATAAAAATTAAGTAGATCAGACTACCGATTAAAGCTATAGTAATTAAAGAAAATATTGATTTAACAGAAGAACCTGCAAAATATAAGAAAAAGGCTAATACCAATGATGCCATCAATGGAGAAATTATTTGGCTAAAGATATTAAAACTTATAAATCTCTTGGTCGCTATTATTGGAACAAAAACAGTTGTTCCGATTAATAATCCTCCCATGGCTACGCCATTAAATCCGAATTTAAAAACTAACAAAGGTGAAATAATCCATGTCAGTATCGTCCACATCACCATTAACCAAAGGGTAATTTTAATTTTCCCGATTGCATTTAAGATATTAGTTAATGGTGTCGATAGACCGGCAAAAATGCCAGTAATAACAAAAAGATAAAAGGAAAAAAGCGCCGGATCCCATTTACTATACCTGGGGATTATAGAAACTAATGGTTTTATCAAAAAAATTAAGGCGACACTTATTGGTAAAATCAAAAAGGCTAAGAAAAATATTGATTTCTCTAATGCTTTAGAAAGATCAGTTGGAGATTTTTGCAATCGTGCGTACGCTGGAAATGTTACCCGGATGACATTATCCATTACCAGTCTTAGTGGAAACTCCGCCCATTTTTTAGCCCAACCAATGTAACCTACCTGGGCAAAGGGTAAGATCTTACCTAAAAATATCGTAAACAAGTCATCTTTAATTAAAGCCAATAATGAATTTACCTGAAACGGAATACCAAAAGAAAGAAGCTTATTGGCAGTGCCTCTAGAGAAACCAAATCCAATAGACCAAGGTGATAAAATATAGATGGCAATTAAACCGCTAGTCCCCCTCACTAATACAGCCCAAGTAAAGGACATAATTCCAAAACCCTTCATGGCTAATACAACAGCCACAAAACCAAAAAGAGCTGTTTCTATTATCTGGGGAATGACTAAACGATTAAAGTCTAATCGCCTCTCTAACAAAACGGAGGGTATAGTTTTTAATGAAGATAAGAAAAAAGATATAACTAGAGCTCTAAATAACCATAGGCCTGTTGAATCTAAATTATAAAATAGACTAAAAGGCCTAGATAATACAAGGGCAACAATAACAACTATACCAACAAGGATTTGCTGGATGGTAAAGGTAGTCTTTAAATCATCATCGCTTACTGGTTCTTGCTTCTGAACTAATGCTGCCGCTAGTCCGATATCGGAAAAGTAACCTAAAAAAGATATGACGGCTGAAACCACGAAGAAAACACCGAAAATAGATGGTGCTAAAAAAATAGTTAATAGGAAGGTAGTTAAAAACGATATCAGTTGCAGAATGAAAGTCCGAGATGTTAAAGCAAGAATTCCCTTAACGGCACGCTTTTTAACTTCCTCAATCCCGATTTCGTCCATAACATAAATTATAACAGGTAGCGATTTTATCTCCAAACAAAGATATATTTACTCCTTATTCCAAGGCCTAGAAATGAAGAGTCGTAGCAATCCTCGTAGATCGCCGGTGATTGTCTTTAATACCCGTACTGTTGAGCCCGGATTATCAACCCAAAAAACCGGTTCTTCATAAATTTTATAACCACTTTTTTCGCCAACGATCAGGAGTTCACTGTCAAAAAACCAATCGTTATCGATGATTTTTGGTAATAAATTCTTGACAATATTATCATTGACAGCTTTGAAGCCGCATTGAGCGTCGGAAAAATGAGTTAAGAACATAAGCCCGATTAATATATTATAAGTGCGGGATATAATCTCCCGCTTTAGTGATCTACCGACAACTTTTGACCCAAGATGGAGCCTAGAACCTATAGCAATATCATATTTATCGATCGCTTTAATAAGGGCTGGAAGATGTTTAAGATCGGTTGATAAATCTACATCCATATATACATATATATCTGAAGGAAATTGTGTCCAGGCTTTTTTTATTGCCCGGCCACGTCCCTTTTGTTCCAGGCGCAGATAAATTAGTCTTGTATCATCTTTGGATATTAACCTTGCAATATCAGGGGTATTGTCATTGGAGGCATTATCAGCAATAACAATTTGCCAGGTTACGGTATCAATAATTTCTAATACCTTTTTTAGACGTTGAATACACTCGAGAAGATCTTTCTCTTCATTAAATACAGGAATAACAATTAAAACTTTTTGTTTTTTCTCCATATTATTAATAATATCAATAAAATTATACTAGATAATGTTATAGAATTTCCTATCGTTCTTATTGGGGTATTGTTAAATTGGGCAATAACCATATGCTCGCCCTTGGGGACCTTAATCGTGATCAATTTAAATTTATTGTTATCATTAATGTCAACTTTTTGATCGTCAAGGGTAACTTCCCAACCCGGGAAATTATAGGTATTAATTGTTAGAATTGTGCCACTCCCGGAAACTTGATATTTTTTAAAATGCGGTTTGTTTACTATTTCAATAATCGTTGCCACAGCTGAAGATTTAAAGGATTTTTCCGGTAATTCTGCCTTAGTAATGTCTATCTGGGTTGTCCCGATATCAGAATATACAGTCCTTACTCCCTTGGGGACGTATTCAAATGACATCTTGCTTACCCGCCATTGCAAATCTTCTTTAGAGGTGTAATTTCTGTCACTGACTTCTAAATAGCGGGCTGGCTGAAAATAATCTTTGTTAAGGATAATGACGGTGACAATAACTATAATTACCAAGCTCCATTTGATTCCTCTATGAATTCTGGTAATCCTCATAAAATAATCAATTATTCGACCAGCCAATAAAGAGGCAAAAATGGATGCAAATATTAAAAAACGCCAGGGAAATTGTAAATACCATAATGGTTGAATTTTGCTCCAGATAAAATCAGAGTGAAAACTAGCCATGAATAATGAAAGTAAAAATAATATAAAGAAAAAGGTAAATTGTAAACCAGTTTTTTCTTTTTTAAAGATATGGTAAAAACCCAGTATCCCTCCTAGGATAGCTAAAATTAAATGAATCTTGCCAACCTCAAAAGACATACCGTCATGAAGACCGTATATTGAGCCACCATAACCCCATGGCGAATTCCAAAATTGCCGAAGATAAACAAAATGAAGTTTATATGAGGCTAGCTCTCCGGTTAATATCGTATCTACCAAGGTATATTTCTTCTCGATAATTGCTGGCAACGCAAAATAGGCACTTAAACCAAAAGCTAAAATAATCGACCCTAATAATAGATAAGTTGATCTTTTTCTTTTTTGTTCTTTAAAAAGAAAAAATACTATCCATAATAAATAAAATGGTATAAACGCAATCGCGATTAAATTATGACTTAATACTAAACATGATAAAAATACACTATTAATAATAAGCCATTTTATATCCTTGGTACGAATAAGCCTGACCGTTGACCAAAGGCATGCCGGGATAAAGACACCAGAGAAAAATTCTGCCAAAGCTCCCCTAACGTATAAATCTAAAGCATGATAGGGGGTATAAATATAAAATATTGCCGCAATAATTCCTCCAATTCGACCAAAAAATTCTTTAGCTAATAAATAAATAAAGATACCTGATAATAACGTCCCTAAAATTATTACTAGTTTCGTCGATAGGATAAGATTGATTCCGATCAGATGAAAAACTTCGCCAAAATAATAAACTAATGGTGGATAAAAATTATAGAATGGATATCCAAAACCAAAACCCAAATTAGATATCCACCGGGGAGGAAATTGACCATTAATTAGCGTCTGATGAAGCTCATAAAGTCTGGCGATCTGCTCATCGTCGTGCATTGGGAAAAAACCAGTATGGAAAAGACTATTTATTGCCCACCAGCTTAAAATAATAATCAATATTAATGGTAATAGCTTTTTAATCATTAGGTGATAAGTGCTTTTGTAAAAACCAAATTATCAAAATACCCACGCTTAATAGGCTGATTAAATTACTTAATTTCCGTATCGGTGTTTCTCTCCAGACAATTTCCATTGAGTGCTTGCCGGCTGGCGATGATACTATCATTATACCTTGCGGGTTGTCAAAAGAAATTGCTGTCTTTTGACCGTCAATAGTGGCGTACCATCCGGGAAAATAAAAACGGTTGATTTTTACCTGAATTGGAATCAGGGCATTATAAATAAGTTTTATTTGACGTGAATTTGCGTATTGATAGTCAATTTTCCCTCGGCCTTTATTTATTTCAAATAGTGTCTGTGGTCGTTCACTTGGCTTAGATTTTACCCATAGAGGAAGATACTCGCTTTGAACTGTCGTCGTATCTTCATTAGTGGTATAAAATATATCTCCTTTATTTACAAAATCCGGTGGTCTTAAGTAGGGAAAGGCATAGATTAATAATATTATTCCCAGAAGAGAAATCATAAGCCTTTGTTTATTAATAAATATTCGATCAACTATCCAACCGATTAAATATGCACCACAAATAATAGTTATCGACAAAAACCGGAAAGGAAACTGAATAAAATTGGTTGGTATGTATTGCCAAATAATATAACTTTGCGGTAAAGCTAAGAACGCGGTACTAATTCCGGTTAACCAGAAAAGCCAGAAGATATTATCATGATAAATATATTTGAAAGGAAGTAGAGTTAATCCGCTTATTACTAAAATAATTATTGTCGGCCATCCTAATAATTCTAGACTAGAAAAAAAATGGCTAAAATTTGATACTTGAGTATCGCTAAAACGAGTATACTGTAAATCATATAGCGCGGGAATCCAAAAAAAGGCCGCCAGACCAAGGCCTAAAACAGTAGCAAACAGCAAGAAGTAGGTAGAAAAGGTTTTTTTAAAAAAAGCATAAATTATAATTAGGGGTAGAAATAATAGAGCTAGTGTGTTATGGGAAACAATAAGTATAGCCATCCCTAAAGAAAATATAAAGAGTCTTTTTTTCTCCAGGGCCCATAAAATAAAAGGAACAACTGCTAGGGCCAAAACTTCTCCGACCGAACCTCTTTTATAGACATCCCATAGATGGTAAGGAGCATAAAGATAAAATAAGGCGCCAAGAAAGGCAGTCTTTCGGGTAAAGAATTTATTTAACCATAAATACGAAAATACTGCAGACGATATTAATGAAAATCCTAAGATAATTTTAATTGAATTGATAAAACTAAAACCTAATATTTTTGGTATTTCCGCTAGATACATAAATCCAGGATATAGGAAATTAGCTACCGGATAACCATATTCATAACATAATCGTCCTAACCAGCGGACCGGAAATTGACCTTCACGAAGTGCCTGATGAAATGCAGAAAATCTGATAATCATCCATTCGCCATCGTCGCTTATAAACATTCCCTGTTTAAACAAGGGATAAATAATTGGTATAAGAAATAACATTAAGAATAACATTGGCCAAAATAATTGACGAAGACGTACAAATAGGATTTCTTTTTTCATAAGACGATAAAGTAAATTGCTATAATCCCAAATAAGCTAATTAATGAAATAACAAATCCCAAACGAAAAGAAAATGGATTATAAGAAAATATGATTTGATGATCTCCGGCAGGAACACTGATACCACGAAAAGTATAATTTGTCCGATAAATAGTTGTCTTTTGATTATCGATATAGGCTTCCCACCCGGGAAAGTAATTATCAGATATGACTAAAAATCCTTGCTCCTGAGATTGGCTATTTATAATAATTTTATTTGGAGAATATTTGAGTAGGTTTATTTTACCCAGATTATCGGGTTTAAAATTTTCCTCTAATGGTTTTTCTATTACGGCAATATTTTTTCCCTTACTTTTATAAATTTCATTAATTATCTCCTGATCATTATCCTTAACGATAATATCTTGGGCAAAATAGATCCTTGGCCAAGAATAAAGATTTTCATAAACTTTAAATTTCTCACGCTGCCAAATTAATTTATAACGATCCGGAGTAAACTTCCAGTCTTCTGGTTCAAACTCCGATTTAGGTATATCATTTTTGTCTAAGATGAATTTTACTCCTAGTATGTCAAGTAATCTTTCTTTATATAAAGACTTTTCATTAATATTAACATCACTTCGGGGAATTTTTTTGGTAATTTGACCATCATATGCAGCATTTACTAGCTCTCCATAACGCTTAATATATAGAGAATCGTAACCTTCGGGATAATAAAGTCCATAGTAGGTAGGTATATTTGTGCCAATTTTTGCTGATCCTTCTCCCCAAAATCGGTCTATTCCCGGTTGCTCTTTTAAAAAAGTTAAAAGTACATGATCAGGAAATAAATATTCTTTTTTAGCAAATGGCAAGTATTTATTTCCCAAATAGAGGTATTCTAGTGCAGCCAATATGATGATAAATATCATTCCGGCATATCTTATCTTTGAAAACCGTAAACTATATAATCCCAATAAACCAGAACCTGCAATACCGATAGTTAAAACTAAATTACGAAGACTAACAAGATAATTTGTTTTATTGGCTATGTTTGGAGTAACACGAGCTAAAAAGAAGAAATTCAAGGATAATAAGATAATAAAAATAAAAATTAGAGTCGCGGGTTTAATCGAAAATCGATTTAATTTTTCCTTTATTATCCAATCAAAACAAAAGGCTGCAACAATACAGGCACAGAATTGAAAAATAAAGATAAATCTTGCCGGAACTCCGGTGGAAAGTATCGGAATATTTAAAATAAGAGGAAGAAAACCAAGCGGCGGAATCGCTAGGGCTAAACCAACCAATCCTAAAATAATAAACAATTTGCATTCTCGTAGATTGAATCTACTAATTATCATTGTTCTGATACCGGTCACTATTACTAATAACGCTATTATGCCAAAAAAAAGGTTAAAATCAGTATATTGATCGCCCCAGAAATTTTTTGTAGCAACGTTACCAAAGATATCTGATGAAAATAGAGTTAATAATTGTCTTGGGGTAGCTAAAAATTTACCAAATAAGGCTTGGGATGCTTCTCCCTCTCGGGCAGAAAAATTATAAATTTCAAAAACCGGTAATAATTGTATTGCCGATAATAAAAGTGGGAATACAAACAGCACTATTCCAATAGTAATAAATTCTTTTTTATTATTAACGTAAAATAATTTATAAATAAAATATGATAAGGCTATCAGAACGACATATAATGATGTTTGGGCATAACCAGCCAAAATAGACATGGTTAAGGCAACGATTCCTAAAACCGCCCATTTCTTTTTTCCCTCTGATGCTTTTTGAATACATAATAAAACTAAAGGTAACCATAAAGTCGTATGTCCAATTATCATTTGTTCTAACCAGAGCATTTCAAATGTCATTCCTATAAAGATAAGACTGCCAAAGGCAGCACTTATTTGAGAAAGACGCAGTGTTTTCAAGAAAAGATACATAAAAATAAACGACAATAGTGGTTGAGCCATAATTAGTATTGTCCAGGCTATCTTTGGATCGATTAGAATAAATAAAAAATTTAGAGGATAAAAGGCTCCCGTTTGTAGATTCGCTAACTGCGGGTAACCTGAAAAAGCATAAGGATTCCAAAGCGGCGCATTGCCATTTTCCCACTGCTTGGCACTAAATGTTTTCCATGGATATTGTTGACGCACGGCATCGTCGGCCACTAAGCCTTTATGGGTAGTCCAGGAATTGTAATCAATAAACCCCCCTGAGGAATAAGGAAAAAACCATGAGACTAGTAGGTCAGATGGAATTGGTAATAGCCCGGCAAAAAATGTTTTACGAAAGAAAATTAATAAGAAAACGAGAAAAAATAATATTGGCCATCTTTTTTTTAAGGAGGAAATCATCTTTAAGGTTTGATTTGATAAACGGTATTAAATCGTTTACTTTTCCCTTTTTGAATTTCTAATACCTTTTCAAGTGACCATGCTGGTGGCGGTGGATTCTGGAAAAAAATAATATATGTAGGTCGGTTGCTAACCATCTTGACGATTTCATTAGGAAGTTTATTCGGTACTGGCCAAATACCCCGTATATAAATATTTGGATTATCAGCTAAATAAAGCTCAATGGCAGCAGGTAGCAACCCAAAAGTTCCTTCGGTATAAATGGCTATCTTATTATTTTTGGATTTTTCTTTGAAAAAAGCAATGCTTTCTTCAATTCCCCATCCTGAAGGCCAATCATTAAAATATTGATTCGAATCAGATCGGGGAACTTGTGCTTCGGTTGGTTTAACCAATAGAGTTAAATCAATTATTAAAGGCATAATAAATAAAATAACTAGTAATAATATGCCATATAATTTTCTTATGCCAAAAAGCCTATTGATTACATAGCCGATGAGAACTAATAATGGAATAACCATAAAGAAAATAAAACGGGGATAAAGGACAAAGCCAAAAAGAGCTAAAGCCATAAAAGGAATAATAAACCATAATAGAAGTAACAGTTTTTCTTTAATAAATTTCTTACCCCATAACAAGCTGACTAATAAAGTAATCACGATCGGTTTAGTTAGATAAATTGTAAACCAATTAATTAATCCATTTAGGTTACCAATAATATTTTTGAATGGATGTGTTAACCATTGCGAAATGCTGTAAATAAATGTTTGATCCTTTTGGCCGATAATATGAAAAAAAGGTGAAAGCCTTAAGATGCTATACATCATTTGCGAAATAATAATTACTACCAATGCAAGTCCTACCCAGATAGTTAATCTTCTTAATCGTCTCGGCTTTCGCCAATCAAATAATAATAACGAAAACGGTAATAAATATAAGGCAAATAAAGCTGATGTTTTTGTCAACAGACCAAAACCAACAATACCACCAGTAATTAAAGCAATATCTAATCTAAGTGTTTTAACAAGGATTATCTCAAATAATAACGCCCAAATAATTGCACATCCAAGTAGTCCGTCCATCAAAGCCATTCGATCATATACCAGAGCAAAAGGAAGAATCGTATAAATTAATCCAGCTATAATACCTACTCCCCATTTTTCAAAAATAATCTTACCCAAAAGAATTAAACCAATAATAGTAAATGCACCGACGATAACCGAGACAAACCTTCCGGCAATAATTGGATCGGTTATAAATCTCATACTTATCATCGTTAACCATATAAAGAGAGGCTGTTTTCCATCTGTTAAAGATATAAAACGCCAGTTAGCGTCGTTTTTAGCAATTTGCGCCCAACGAAGATAGATTGCCTCATCAGTAAAAATGGGAAAATTATTTATACTTATTAGTCGTGAGATAAAATAGACTATTAGAATGCCAATAATGGAAATAATTTCGATTTTTTTAAGGTTTTTTAGCATAACTTTTATTTGTACCTATCTACTTATTATATTACTAACTGTTTCTTTGACCAAATTAATTGTTAGTAGATAAGTAAATGGTAAAATCAGCAAGAAATATCTCGGCCAAACAGGAATAAAACTTAAAAAGGAAATAAAAATAATAAGCCAAATAACTATTAACAAACTTGCGTCAAACTTATGTCGAAAAATACTAAATACTATATACAAAATACTGAATACCAACGTTACCGGCCAAGTAATTTGCCATTCAGAAATCTTAATCACGCCATTCCACCATGTTTGCCAATGATTAAAAAACATCGGCATAACCATGCCCAGGCTACCCTTTGCTCCGATGCTATAGAAATTCAGTATCCATTTTTGCACACCTAAAAATTCCCTTAAATTGTGCCCCAATATAAAATATCGGCTGTACCCCAGAATGAATATTATTATTGCCACCGGCAGATTTAAAATAAATTTGATTATTTGTTCACGTTCCGTAATAAATAAATACCCGACTAAAGTTAATCCCAAAAGTAAAAATGTAGAGGCAGAGTTTTTAGTCAAGGCCATTAGTCCTATAAATAGACCTGTTAAGAAAAATTTCTTTTTTAAAAAACTAAAGAAAGTTAACATCAGCAAAAGAAGATATAAAGTATCAAGATAGGGCGCTCTCAATTGTTGATAAAACAACGGTTCAAAAGAAAAAACTACTACCGGGATAAGAGACCACAGTTTATTCTTTAGTATAAGAAAATTTAATTTATAAAAGAAAAGTAAGCATAAAAGACCGATAGTCAGAGCATATATATTCTGATTGTGGAAGATTAAAATAGAAAGTCCGATTATATATTTCCCCAATGGGGGCATTTCCGCGTTAAGAGTCGTCGGATCGTGACCAGTAATATATGCCCATCCGGCGTACGCATAGAGACCATCATCACCGATTGAATTCTTTGATTGAGGATCAACCCATTGTGATTGAAGATAACGGTTTTGCCAATAAACAGGATCAAATTTTGTTAGATATTCGATTCTAAAATTATAAATTCGGAAACTAAGATTAATAAGCAGGATAATTACCAACAATATCAGTTCGAGTCTTAACCTCATGTTTCCTCTTTGAAAATCTTAAAAGTATGAAGTTGGCTAATGATCCAAACTAGTATAGAGATAACTAGGGCAGCGATGGTAAGCCAAAGGGTTATCAGAGGAACTGGTGGCTTATAGTCACCAAAAAATAGATATGGGGCATACCTTAATAACAATCCGCAAGATAAACCAATAAAAATTAATCTTATAAAATAATCCTTAAAAGAAAGACTGGCAAACCCGATTAGCGGAATAAAATACCATGGATATGGTTCCCGCTGATAAATCAACGGGATTAAACCGATTAAATAAAAAACAATCGTTAATTTTAAAAGCATATTAAAATCTTCCTTTTTCTTAAGTAAAAAATATATATACAGCGGCACAAATATAATTGTCACAAACTTAATCCCGGCGGATAATATTAAAAATACAAATGAGGCAATATATTTTTTGCTGATTAAAAAATATATCGATATTAAGGCAAGGAAAAGCATTAAGATATCATTGTGGGCGCTAACTAAAGATTCAATTATCACCACCGGATTAAAGGCAAAAAAACTAACCGCTAATAAATTATGTTGATTATCGATCTTTTTGGTAATTTTATTAATAAAAAAGATACTCCCCAAATAAGCACCAATGTTCAATAGTTTAAAATTCATCAGTGTCAAAACAAATTTATTTAATCCCAAAAAGGAGGGAATAAAACTAATAATAAGATATAAAGGTCCGTGATTATATGTGGTATGGGTCCAATGCATAAAGCGGGTCCAGGTATCAGCCGGAAAATCAAGCGCGCGAAATTGATATGGAGAAAGACCATAATGGGTAAAAATCCTCGCCCAGAACATATAATTAAAGATATCATGAGAAAATGCCGGATACGAAAATAATAGTAATATTGTTGTTACTATAATCAATATCCAAATATGACGGCGTGGGATTATTTTCTTATATACCAGCGAAAGAATAATAAAATAAGCCATAAAAAGTAAAATAATTAAGATAATAAAAATAGTTGTTGAGAGTGGTCGATTAAAATATCCAATTTGGATAAATGCTTTTTCAAGTTCCTGAATTTTGGAAGATTTGGATAAGGTTAAGTTAAGGTCTACTTGCGTAAAAGAGTAAAAGAAAAGGCTAATAATGGTAAATATATAGAATATAACAAATAATAAGAATCTATTTTTTATCATAAAGACCACGGATCTCATTTAACCGAATCAAAATTAAATCCCAAAAACCATACCATGAATCTTTTACCGGATTTACCCTTCTGGTCTCAACATAATGCCATTCAACTGGCACTTCTTTAATTTTAAAACCTAATTTTTTAGCTAAAAAAAGAAGTTCAATGTCAAAACCGGCAGTAACAAGCGGGCCAGATACACTTTTTTTCTCTCCGTATAATCTTAAAAAACCAAATAGCTTATTGGCGACATCATTTTTAAAAGCCTTAAAACCGCATTGAGTATCAGAAATTCCTTCAAGACCTAATACTAAATGCCTAAGTAACATAAATCCTCTGGCAATAATTAATCTAGATAACGGTGCTCCTTTCCGGTGACTACTTCGAGAGCCAATTATTATATCAAAACCTTGATCAAACCATGGTAAAACTTTCTCGATTTCCTCAATTGGCGTAGCTTGATCAAAATCACTAAAAAGGACATATTTCCCCTTTGCTTGAAGCATGCCCGAAATAACGGTAGCTGCTTTTCCTTGATGAGGATTTCTGATTAATGAAAAATTGGGATGGCCACTAATAAATTTTTCGACCAGACGAACGCTATTATCACTTGAACCATCATCAACAATATTTACATCCCAGGAATAATTCTGTTTCTCAAGATAAGCATAGACCTTATCAAGAATACCTGTTTTAATATTTTGTTCCTCGTTGTAACAAGGAATAATTACAGAAACGTAGATTTTATTATTGTTCATATTAATTTAGTTTTACTAAACGCCCGAATTCTCTGGCTTTCTCAAACATTGACCTGAAATACCATAGGGATAATACAAGATATATCATATTTAAAATAAAACTAATTAACAGGTTATTCCAATTTATATTTCCGGTAAATAAAATATTACGCATTTCCTCAAACACATATGTTACTGGAATCATTAATCCGATTTTTTGAGCCCATAAAGGTAACGAGGCTAATGGATAGAAAACACAAGCGAATGGTTGGACAAGAGCAATTAACGCCCAGGCTAATTCAGCCACCATATATCCGTAGCGGAGTATTAAACCATTAACTAAGAATCCATATATCCACCCAAACAATAATAAATTTATAAACAACACGGGAATATATAAACCAAATGTTGCCAAAAAATTAAAACGATATAAAATATACGCGCCAACGGTAATACTTAGAGTTGTCATAGAAATCTTAATTAAACTTAATATTATCATTGCCGATAAGAACTCTTTGGGGGTTAATGGTGTTGAAAAAATATTTATTAGATTTTTATTCCAGGCCTCATCGAGGAAGTTTACCGAAATATCATTTTGCACCCGCCAAACAATAGTCCAAAGAATTAATCCGCCTAAAATAAAACCGGTTAAAGAAAATGACAGATTTGAACTTTTCATTATATAGGTTGTTACTAATCCCCAAATGATAAGATCAAAAATTGGCCACCCAAAGGCACCCATCATCCTTTCGATAGTTCTTGGCCATAGATATAAATGTCTAATTACAATAGCAAATACCCTGGTTAAATTCATACAAACTCTCTCGAGATCTTTAAGAAAAAGTCCTCTAGCGTTGGTTTTTCGATAGTAATTTGATAATATTTTATTTTGGCTAAAGACAACCTACCCAAGAGTTGACCGATATTTTCTTCATTAAGTTCAATAATTATTTCCTTTCCGTCTTCCCAAAAGTTATATAAATAATTTTTAAGAAGTGTCAAGGCTTTATCTTTGGTATTGTCAAATAGGAGCCTTACCCGACAAGACTTAATTTTTTTTGCCAGCATTTCCGGGGTATCTTGGGCGATTATTTTTCCTTTATTTAAAAATATAACCCTGTCGCATAGCTCTGTCACTTCGGCCATATTATGAGAAGTAAAAAGGACTGTCATCCGTTCCTCTTTTACTTTTTTAGTAATATATTTCCTGGTGAAATCAGCAATATCAGGATCTAGGTAAACAGTCGGTTCATCAAGGAGAAGTAATCTGGGATTATTTATAAAAGCCTTACAAATACAAAGTCTGGCTAATTGGCCCGATGATAAATCCATGGTTATTTTATTTTTTAAACCAATCAGCTGAAATTCTGTAAGTAGTTGGTCAACCTTGTTTCTATAATTCGGTACTTCATAAAGTCTGGCAAAGGTATATAAATTTTCAAACACCTTTAATCTTGCCGGCAAACTGATATAAGCAGCCGAAAAATTCATCATTTTGAGAATCGTTTCTCTGTACTTTACAAAATCAAGGTTAAATATCCGAATTTCTCCGCTTGTCGGTTTTGTTAAGCTTAAAAGAATATCGATCGTGGTTGTTTTACCAGCACCGTTCGGCCCCAATAAACCCAGTATCTCCCCTTCCTTAATCTCAAAGGAAATATCGTCAACTGCAGTAAAACCAGCAAACTTTTTAGTGAGGTTTTTGACCTCTAAAATGGGGACATCCATGATTTTAATTGTAAAGGAAAGCTATTTATTTTGCAAAGAAGAATTTTTTAAAGATATATCAATTACATAATAGAATCTTATAATAATTATATACTTCAAATCCCTTTATAACGTCCAAGTTTGAAAACTTTAACTACTGAGACATCCCATTCACCTTCGATTTCGGCTCGGCCGAAACCAGCAATTTCCCAAAGTGAATTTCCTAGGGGTTGACACGTTATGTTTTCACAAATAACTAATAACTGTGGTGTAACTGATTTTCTATTTGGATCTATTACCGGATTCTCAATTGTTGTCGGCTTGTTCCCCCAGATTTCAAAAAAATATCGGTAGGCATGATCAGAATTTTGTCCGGTCACTAAGGCAAAATTGAAGGGCTTACCGCCAGTTTTATTTAATACAAAACGAGAGATTTCTTTAGTTTGTGCCAGCTGCCGATTAGGAGGAGATCTGAATGGCCTTCCTTCCCAATTAACCCATAAAATTAAACATAATATAGAAATGGTCGCCAATTTAATGATTGTATTTTTTCTGTGCAACCAAAAGGAAAAAGCTGATCCAACCAATAAAAATGGTAGGGTAAACATAAAGCCTAAATAATAATCATAAATTGCTTTCTTATAAAAACCAAAGAGCAGAATTCCGCTTAAAAACCATAAAAATAAAAGAACATAAGATTTATCTTTGGTTCTTACCAATTTAATTAATAAGGTTCCTAGAGAAATAGTTATGGTAATAATCGTAAGAATCCAATAAAAACTCTGTTCGTTTTTTGGCATATTGGCTAACCATCCCGGGTCAGGATAATTATCAACCAGTCTGCCAAAAAGTCTGAATGTCACATCTTGAATAATTGAGGTAAATTTTGCACCGGTGAATCCGGTATCTTTTGCCGAAAAAATAAATTTTAGTACGGTTTGCGTATTAGGGAATCCATGACGAAACTCAAAAGCTAAAAAAGGTGAATATCCAACAATAAATCCCAGTAGTCCCAATAGGTAGTATTTAATCTTTTTCAGGTTTCGTCCATATATCAGAAAAAGAATTATAGCCATTGGCAGGAGAAAAGCAAACAGGTAGTGAAGCTGTAATCCAATACCAAAAATTACGCCTGTTAAAAATAAATAATGCCATTTGCCACACACGGTTAACCATAAACTATATATAAAAGCTAACGAAAAAAAAGGTACCAGATTTGGATTCCATGACGAGCGTGAATAGGCGATGACCAGTGGTGAAATTGAGTATAATATAGAAGCGGTAAGTCCGGTTTTAGTATTAAACATATCTTTACCGACTTTATAAATTAAAACAACTGTCGCAATCCCAAAAAGAGCCACCATGACTGCTGGTCCAACAGGATCCAGTTGAAAAAGCCATAAAAAAGGCAGCATAAAATAGTAATATATCGGGCCTAAGAAAAATCCTCCGACAGACGCAGTCGGTCCTAACAAAGTAAGTTTATGGTCAACAATCATCCGTTTAACAACTAAAACATCCCTGCCCTCATCACCTAAAAAAGTCATATAGTCAGCAATCCTGTATAAACGAATAACCGAAGCCAGTAAAAAAATACCTAAGAAGACTATCAGAGGAATTAACTTTTTAATTCTAAATTTATTATTATTCGTTTCATTTTCCATGAGTTTTCCAAATAATTCGGTTATAGATAAACCAGCTGTAGGGAATAATGAAAAAAATAATCGCCAGAACTAAAAAAATTCGCCGTGATTCATCCCCATAAATATGAGTTCCTAATCCAACGACTATTCCTTGTATAAGCACCGCTCCTGCAGAGGTTACATTAAATTGAATAAATTTCATAATTAATCTTGTTATTGTTACTATTTTTTCGCCAGAAAAAGTCCAAAAATTATTAAACAAGAAATTCGACACAATGGCTATTTCTGCTCCTAATGCAGCAGCCGGACCTGGTCTTACACCTAAATTGAAAAAGAATTCCAAACCGACTAGATTGACCAAAAAACCGATTGTTCCGACAATACAAAATTTTATAAATCCATTCTTCCATAATTCATTGAGTCGGGTAGTTATAAGATAAAAAAGTAAATTAGATATATATTCTAATGGGGCAAGTTTAGAACGGCCGTAATATCGTTCCGAAAAATTAATCGGGACCTCGACAATTTTAGCTCCTCTCATAAGACTTTTATAAAGAAAGGCAACTTGAAAAGTATAGCCGCTAAAATCAGATAAATCATTTTTAGAGTCTTCAAAAAAACGACTTCTTACGGCTCTAAAACCACTGGTCCATTCATGAATTCGGAAAATTCCCAAAATGCTCCTAACCAGTATATTACCAATCCGGCTAAAAAGTTTTCGGTGAATTCCCCACCGCTCCGGAATCGAACCACCTTTAATATAACGACTACCGATAACAAAATCTGCACCTTTGTCAATTTTTTCAAGAAATTCCGGAATTTTTTTCGGATCATGAGATAAATCAGCATCCATTTCAAGAAGAACTTCTGCGTGCAATTTTTGGATAGCATAGTCCATACCAACTAATAATGCTTTACCTAAACCGATTTTCTTTTTATTTACCAAGAGATAAACGTTCTTATATGTATTCTGAACAATTGAAACTTCCGAGGCTGTCCCATCAGGAGATGAATCATCGACAACTAAAATATCAAATGAATAATTATTTATCCGATCAAAAATCTTTTCGATTTGCTCAATGAGAAGTTTAATGTTCCCTTTCTCATTATAAGTAGGTAAAATTATAACAACTTTCATAAAATAGATTCAAAATACTTAATCGTTTGACCAAGACCCTGATCAATACTAATGATCGGCTGCCATCCTAAAATCTGCTTAGCCCGAGTAATATCCGGTTGGCGCCGGACAGGATCATCTTCTGGTAAATCATTAAATTTTATTTCCGATACAGACGCGGTTCGGTCCTTAATTTTCCTCGCAATTTCTAGGATCGTGTATTCTTCAGGATTACCCAAGTTAAAAACTTCTCCTCGAGCTTTTTCTTCTTCCATTAATTTCATTAAACCCGCAACCATATCAGATACAAAACAAAAGCTTCTTGTTTGACTACCATCACCATACACCGTAATTGGTTTGCCTAACAATGCCTGGACAATAAAATTAGAGACAACACGACCATCTTCTTTTTCCATTCTCGGTCCATAAGTATTAAAAATCCTTGCCAGCCGGCAATCAAGATCAAACTTGCGAATAAACGCCATTATAATCGCTTCACCGAATCTTTTCCCTTCATCATAACAAGAACGAATACCAATCGGATTGACATTACCCCAATATGGCTCTTTTTGAGGATGTTGTAACGGATCACCATAGATTTCGCTGGAGGAAGCATATAAAAATCTGGCATTAATTTCTTTAGCCAACATTAAAAGATTGTATGTTCCCAGTGAGTTGGCTAATAAAGTTTCAATCGGGAATCTTTGATACTGTATCGGGCTGGCAGGCGAGGCTAAATGATAAATAAACTGAACAGTAGATATTTGAGATTGAAGATTTTTATCTAATGTTTTAGTAATATCCCATTCGATAAGATGAAATGATGAGTTTTTAATAAGGTGTTCGATGTTTTTTTTATTTCCGGTAATAAAATTATCAATACAAAAAACCTCATCGCCCCTATTGAGAAGTTCATCACAAAGATGCGATCCGATAAATCCCGCTCCACCAACTATTAGATATTTCGTGTTTGACATTTGACATTTGATAAGAAATTAGACTCTTTCTCGCCAATAATTGAGAAGGTCTTCCATGGTCTTTTTAAAAGGAATCTTCGGTTTCCAACCCGTTGCTTTCCGAAATTTACTGTTATCTCCTAAAAGAATCGTCACATCTGATGGCCGGAGTCTGGCCGGATCTTGTTTAATCTTAACCTTAACCTTACTCATCGCTAACAACATATCAAGAACATCTTTGACTTTAATCGTCTGACCTGAGCAAATATTATAAACTTCGCCGGCTTTCCCTTTTTCAACTGCCATTAAATATGCACTCACCATATCACGAACATCTGTCCAGTCTCTCTGTGCTTCTAAATTTCCTACTTCAATTACCGGCTCTTTTTTCTTTTTTTCAATTTCGGCAATTTGTTTAGCAAAATTACTGGTAACAAATACTTCGCCTCTCCTCGGTCCTGTATGATTAAAACCCCTCGTTCTGATAATTCTCATTTTATAACTTTGCCAATATTGATATCCCAAATAGTCCATCGCTACTTTAGAAACAGCATATGGAGATTGAGGCCGTAAAGGATTATCTTCTTTGATCGGTAGTTCGTTAGGATAGACTAATCCATATTCTTCTGACGAACAAGCAATTTGAATTACCGGATTTATTTGGGCTCTTCTAATAGCTTCAAATAAATGAACACTACCGACAACGTTCATCTCCATAGTCGTTGCTGGGGAAGCCCATGAGGTCTGGACAAACGATTGAGCGGCTAAATGGAAAATATAATCAGGTTTTACCTCAACAAATACAGAATATAAACTATGAGAATCCATTATATCGGCATCCTGAAGTTTTAGTTTATTTTTAATCAGATCGATATTGTCTGTTTTACTTCGTGGTCTCGTCGTCCCATAGACCTCAATACCTTCTTTAAGTAATAATTCGGCTAAATGACTACCGGCGAAACCAGTAATACCCGTTATCAGTGCTTTCTTAACCATCATTCCTCCTGATTATAATCAATATTTTTATATAATGCTTCAAGAATACCGCGCAATTCATTGCGCGGATGAATTGAAGCAGTTTAAACATTTTCCTTTAAAGGTTTGAAAAACCCTAGATTTTTAGGCTAGGGAAAATGTTATTTACCAACTCCTTGGTATATAAATCCTAGTTTTTCTACCTCGGCGCGGTTGTATATATTTCGACCATCAATAATTACCGCTCTTTTCATTAATTTTTTAATCTTTGCCAGATTGAGTTGTTTAAAATCATTCCATTCAGTAACAATTAATAATGCGTCTGCGCCTCTGGAAACATCTTCCGAATTTTTACAATAAGTAATATCTTTAAAAATTTCTTGGGTTTTTGGCATCGCTACCGGGTCAAAAGCCCGGATTTTAGCTCCTTTTCGTTGCAAAGCAGTAATAATTTTGATTGAGGGAGCTTCACGCATATCGTCAGTATTTGGTTTAAATGAAAGACCTAAGACTCCAATTGTTTTACCGGTCAAATTGTTTCCTAAAACCTCAGTGATTTTATTAATAAAATTATCAGCCGCCATTTTATTAACTTCTTCGACGGCTTCAAAAAGCTTAGCTGGGAGTTCATATTTGTTCAAGGTCGAAATTAATGCTTTAACGTCTTTGGGGAAACAGCTTCCCCCATATCCAACTCCCGGATAGAGGAAATTTCGTCCCAATCGTTTATCTAAACCTACCCCGTCTAATACTTTTTCAACATCGGCGCCAACTTTTTCACAGAGAAAAGCAATATTATTACTGAAAGAAATTTTAGTGGCTAAAAGTGAGTTAGCCGCATACTTTATAATTTCCGCTGATGGAATATTTGTTATTACGAATTGACCGTCGATTGGTTTGTGAAGCTTGAGTAGAACTTTGAGAGCATTAGTCGATTCCATACCTAGAACAATTCTGTCAGGATGAAGAGTATCGTCAAGAGCACTTCCTTCTCTTAAAAATTCCGGAACAAAGGCTATTTCAAAATTAACTTTTTTCGGTTTATTGTCATTAATAATTTTAGCTACTTCTTTTGTTGTTCCTACCGGGACTGTACTTTTGACAACAATTGTTTTTCCATCAACTAAGTTCTCGGCAATGCTTTTGGCCGCAGCAAAAACTTGAGATAAATCAGCTTCTCCGTTATCTAGGGAAGGCGTACCAACGCAAATAAATATTACGTTAGATGACGGGATAGCGTCCTTGTACGATAAGGTAAATTTTAATCTCCCCGCAGCGATATTTTTAGCTACTAATTCAGTAAGACCCGGTTCAAAAAAAGGCATCGCTCCTTTTTTTAACAAATCGATTTTCTCTTTTGTTCTCCCAACACACCAAATTGTATTGCCTAAATCGGCAAACACTGCCGCTGTTACTAAACCTACATATCCATGACCGATAACTGAAATTACCATATTAATTTGAAATTAATAATTGGGATTTAATTTTATTAAGTCCATCTGTAAATACGGACATTGTGATACCTAATTTTTTTAGTTTATCATTTTTTAATATTAAAGAAAAGGGGCGAGATGCGCGGCCGGAAAAATATAGATCTCGGGTAGTCTCGCTTATTAATTCTTTATCCAAAGAGAACAGTCTGGTAATTGAATAAGCGATTTCTAAAGGTGTGTGTGAACTACTGCCAACAACATGATAAATACCGGTCGCCTTCTTGTTTATCAAGAAATCCAAGGCGTTGGCGATATCATCAATAAAGGTTGGTGTAATAATTTCATCCTTTACCAATGATAGCTTTTGACCTGCCTGTAATTTTTCTAAAATTCCTCTTAAAAAATCTTTTCTTAATGCAAATTTAGCTCGGTAGGGAAATGCAATCCGGCAAATTAAAAATGATAGTCCGGATTTTCGAATTATTTTTTCTCCTTCATATTTGGTCACACCATACCAATTTACCGGATTAGGAATGTCGTTTTCATCATAAAAATCTTTCGTTCCGTCAAAAATAAAATCTGTCGAAATATAGATCATTTTTTTGTTAGATTTTTTAGCCGCTGCAACAATATTTTTAGTCCCTTCTACATTAATCCACCAGGCTGTTTTTTCTTTTTGCCAAATATTTTTTTGTTGGTCAAAGTCATTATTTTTTAATATTTTTATATCTTTTTCCCTATCATTTTCACACCCGTCAACATCTGTTTTAGCAGCTAAATGCAGTATTACCCTGGCAGGGGAGTCAACTATTCTTTTTTTCACCTGTTCCCTATTGGTAATATCAACTCCCGTCTCTAAACTTAGATTCTCAAATTCGCAGTGATCACTTAGTAACTCGACAATCCTCGATCCCACTAATCCTGTCAAACCTGTACCTAGTATTTTAATTTTCATATTTGAAGATTATTTTCTCCCGTACTGGATTTTATAGTACTTTTGGTATTCCCCAGATCTAACCCGGCACCACCAAGATTCGTTAGTTTTATACCAATCCACGGTTTTAGCAAGCCAGGTATCGAAGTCATAGAGAGGCTGCCAACTTAATTCATTGTTAATTTTTGTCCAATCAACAGCATAACGCCGGTCATGACCCGGTCTGTCTTTAACAAATTCTATATAATCTTCATTTTTATTAAGTAATTTTAATATTTTCTTGATGATGGTTAAATTATTAATCTCATCAGTTAAACCGCCAACACAATATGTCTCCCCTATTTTCCCATTTATTAATATCTTTTCAATGGCCCGGCAATGATCTTCGACATATAACCAATCCCGTACATACAATCCATCGCCATAAACAGGGACCTTTTTATCCTCTAAAATATTTGTTATTGCCAATGGTATAAATTTTTCTGGGAATTGATACGGTCCAAAATTGTTTGAACAGTTGCTGATAGTTATTGGTAGTCCGTATGTATGATAATATGATCTAACAAGGTGATCTGAACCTGCTTTGCTGGCTGAATATGGGCTTCTGGGATTATAAATTGTTCGTTCATTAAATTTACTCGGATTGTCAAGTTCAAGGCTTCCGAAAACCTCATCAGTAGAAATATGATGGAACCGTTTTACCTTGTGTTTTAGCGCATTTTCTAAGAGAACCTGTGTCCCGACAACATTAGTTTGGACAAAAACAGCCGGACCCAAAATGGAACGGTCAACATGTGATTCCGCGGCAAAATGAACAACAATATCAATATCTTTCATTACCTGGCTAACGATCTTGCCATCACAAATATCACCCTTGATAAATTGATAATTAGATTTGTCCTCAATACTTTTAAGATTATCTAAATTTCCGGCGTAAGTAAGATTATCAAGGTTGACAATTTGATCTTGTGGATGGCTTTTGAGCCAAAAAAGAATAAAATTAGCGCCAATAAAACCCGCCCCACCGGTTACAAGTAGCTTCATAATCTCCTCCCTGAAACTAGAAAATATTTATATAAAGATGTAAGAGATACTGCATCCGTAATAATATTATTAAGTATCATATCTCTAATCTGTTTTAAATTAAATTTGGCAATTTCTTCTATCTCGTCCCCCGGCTTAATCTTAGTAAGGAAATTTAATTTCTCCGCTATAAAAATAAAATATTTTTGATTAGTATGGCCTACTGCTAAATAGGCGTAACCTAACTCTTTCCATATTTGTGCTTTAATACCTGTTTCCTCGATAAGCTCACGTTTAGCTGAATCTAATGGTTCTTCATTATTTTCAGTAAATCCTTCGGGAATTTCCCATGTATGTTCTTGTATTGTATAACGAAATTGTCTAACTAAATAAATTTCATTTTCCGATGCAAAGGGGATAATGGACACAAAAGGTCTTTTTTTTATAAAAAAATATTTACTTATTAATCCATTAGGTTTTTGATAAGTATCCTCGTATAGAGAAAAATAGTCGTTCCCATGTAATACTTTTGATGATAACGTTAACCAGGTCTTCTTCATGGAATACCTATCTCATCCCCTTTTCCGCCCAATATTTATTAGCCAAATATAGACTTTTAAAGGTTCCTACGTCTAACCAAAAACTCTTTAAGTCTTAACCAACGCAGATTCCCTTTCTCAATAAAAGATTATTAGCATTAATGGTGTATTAATTTAAATTAACTCTCCTTGATTTATCTTCTCAGCAACTAGGTTGTTTGCTCGCAGGAGTTCATCGTGAGAGGTTCCAGCGTCTACCCACCAGTCAATAACTTCACATACCATTGATCCTTCTTCAACATAACAATTGTTTAAATCTGTAACTTCTAATTCACCTCTTGCTGATTGTTTAAGTTTCTTTATAAACCCAAATAGTCTTTCATCATACATATAAATTCCGGTTTGGGCAATATTCGATCTGGGATGTTCTGGTTTTTCTTCGATAGACAAAACCTTTCCTGTTTTTTCAATCTCAATCACACCATACTGTTTTGATTCTGTTGGCATTTTTACTCCAAAGACCATAGCCCCCTGCTTTTTTTTATTAAACCTCTCTACCGTATTTTTTAAGTCAAAATTAAAAATATTATCTCCTAAAATAACTAAAGTTTTATCATTTTCGGCAAATTCTTCAGCTAAAGCTATGGCATCAGCAATGCCACCTTTCGGATTTTTTTGCACTGCATAATATAGACGTAAACCAAAATCTTCTCCACTCTTAAGAAGATTTGCAAAGTGTCCAGCATAGTCAGGAGAAGTTGTAAGCAATACTTCTTTAACCCCCGCTTTTTTCATTGCTTCTAAGGGGTAAAAAATCATGGGTTTATTATAAATCGGTAACAGATGTTTATTGGTAACTAAGGTTAAAGGTCTAAGTCTAGTAGCAAGTCCTCCAGCCAAAATGACGCCTTTCATAGTAATATTCCTCCTAATAAAACAACAGCCATAAGGGCAATGAGACTATATTCTATCACAATTTTTAATTTTAGGTTCTTTTCCATTAAATGGTGAAAAATTCCCCAAAATACATAAGCAATGGCAACCAAACTACCAATATAAAATCTATTCTGGATATTTGTTTGTTTAATAAAGGCAATACCACCAATAGCAATTATCATTAGCAAAATTAAATAATGCCAAAAATGAGTTTTAACATCGTTAATTGTGGATAACGATAGTTTAACAACACTGCGATCATATCTATCTTCTATCATAGGACTACTCCTTGACTGGTAACCCAAAGTGCGCCTAACATACCGGCTAAAAAGATAACATGGGCAACATTATGTCCAGAAACCCTAACAATTCTTTTGCGCCAGATAAAAGCTCCGTCAATAATTAACAAACCAAGTAATAGTAAAGTTACTATAGTCGCCATATCTTTACTAATGGCAAAAAAATTTAATATCGGATTACGTTTAACACCTTGTACTTTTATATTTGAAAGAACCATTGGTTTAATATTGCTCACTAATTCCGGTGATGGAATTGGAGTAGATTCGGCTAAAGGCGTAGGCGTAGGAGAAGCTATTATTTCGCTTGTCTGACTTGTAGCTGCTACCGGAGGAATAACAACAGGTTTAACGGCTATGGTACTTGGTTGCTTCGTGCCAAAAAGTTGCACTACTAAAGTAGTCTCTTCTCCGCCTAATCGACCATTAACAACAGCTAAACCGATATCCTGATATTCTTTTTTTAAAATATTATCTTTGTGGGTTGGCGATGCCATCCAGGCTGACACTACTCCCGGAGAATCATTAAAGTCTTTGGCGAGATTTTCTCCAGCATAAAGATAATGATAGCCTGCGTTTTGAATAAAAATCCAAGGAGTTGTTCCGTCAGGCGCAAAGTGAGCCCAATAGTTTTTATTAAACATATCATTGGCTTTGGCTGCTGCTGCGGCTGATAATTCATTATTAAGACTTAAAGGAGTAAGCCCGGCTTCTGCTCGGACATTATTAGTTAGATTAACAACTTTTTCAATGTTTATATCGGTAGCAAAACCTAATATATCGGGGCGGGTCAACTTTAAAATCCGCAGCGAGGTTTGTAAAAGCAAAAAAATAATTATATAAAATACAATGGCCGATAAATGGAGAGAGTGTGGTTTAAAATTATTACTTTCGTGAGGAAGTAAAAAACGGAAAGCAAATGACCTCATAAATATATTATAACGAAGTTAAACGAAACTACAAGTTTCGTTCTAATGGAGTTAAGCGAAGTTAAAAAAAATGTTGCCTAGCTTTCCTGACAAAGCGGAATTAACAAACTACACCAACCCGGGCTTTGGACCAGATTTGAGGATGAAGTTGGGGCTGGAGAAAGAGGAATTTCATTAGAAGTTGATACTGGTAAGGGTGTTGGTGTTGTCTTGGGTTTATTTTTTTCAACATTGGTAGGTAACGCTATACTTGGAATAGCCGTAATTGAATGATAGGCATTAATTCTGCCCTTAGACCAATAATTTCCGGTTCCGGCTATTTTATCAGCATTATTTTCAATTAAACTACGGACCTCTACTGCTGATAACCCGGGATCTGCACCGAATAATAACCCGGCTAGTCCGGCTACAAATGGTGTGGCCATTGAAGTTCCTGACCCATAGCCATAATTTACGTTTTTCCCAATTTTATAAGGGTGGTTGGGAAATGTTGAAAAAATATTTACACCCGGAGCAGCCACATCTACCCAGCTGCCAAAGCTTGAGAAACTAGCTTTTTTATCATTTTCGTCAGTAGCAGCGATGGCGATACAATTTTTGTAATAAGCCGGGTAGGTCGGAGACTTATTACCTGAATTTCCGGCAGCACAAGTCAAAATTGAACCATGATTAAAAGCATAATCTACGGCTTCCTCGAGGGCTTTAGAGCGACTGGGACCACCAAGACTAAGATTTATGACTTTAATATTATTATCCGAAGCCCATTTGATTCCTTCAATAATCCAGGAATAATAACCTGAACCCTTATCATCTAAGACTTTCACCGATATAAGATGTGTATTATATCCTAACCCGGCCACCCCAAGATGGTTATCAGTTTCCGCTGCCGCAATCCCAGCAACATGCGTTCCATGACCATATAGATCATCGTCGGTTATACTCGCTGTAAAATTAATCCATTTATCTACCTTTTTAACTAAATCCTCATGGTCTTTATCAATACCGGTGTCAAGAATAGCAATTTGAGTACTAGCTGAACCTTCGTTGATATCCCAAGCCTCCAAGGCCTGAACTCTCGGTAAACCCCATTGGTTGCTAAAATATGTATCATTTGGTGGTAATAATTCCTGTAACGCTTCGGCTTGAAAATCAGGTTCAGCATATTCAACTAGGGTACTCTTATTATATTTATCAACATATTTGGCTGTCTGTTTTTCAGGCACCTTTAAGGTAAAAACTTTAGGTAAGGATAGTTTTTTGGATACTTGAGCACCTAATTCTTGGTTTAGTTTATTTATCTGGTCTTGGGTTACGTTTTCTTTAAATTTAACAATTATTTCATTAGGTGAAAATTTATCGGAATCAGATGGGGTCTGGGCGAAAGCGGGAGCATTAAAAATAATGACAAAAACTAGAAATAAAAATAGTTTTTTTACCATAAAATAACTGACTCTATTTTAATACTATAAATTGAATACTCCTGTCAACTGGTAATAAAAATATCGAATAATATCAAAAATATGATAAGCTTACCATTTCAAGCCAGGTTGAGTCCCTAATTCATAATAATCATCATTATTACCATCATCAGATAGTAAACGGCAATTACTTACTGATTCCAAACGAGATCTAAGGATATACGTCGTCCCGTTGCTTGAGAATTCATATTGCATCGTACTGGTAGCTGTACCTGTAATACAATCTCCTTTGGCAATTTGGAGATCTCCACCCGAGCTATATGAAGGATCTTGAGGTATTGATGGTATATATTTACTGATATCTATACCAAGCCCGCCCCCAAAAGTGGACGGGCTCATTGATGAATCAATCACTACAGGATTCTTATTAGTGTTCGGTAACTTATTTCCATCAGACATGCTCATGTCCAGTGATCGACGCAGCATCCCTAAGTCTGATAGTCTTCTACTGTCTCTGGCTTTGCGGTTCATTTCCTGAGGATTTAATATTGATAAACCGACGGTGGCCAGCACTCCGATAACCACAATCACCAATAAAAGTTCAATTAGGGTAAATCCTTTAACATCTATATGTTTTTTATTTAAATCCATTTTAAGGACTGAAAGGTTCTGTTTTGCCGAATTTGAAGTTTCCTAAATCGACTTTTGGATAATTTATCTGTTCTCTATTAACCAGAACTTGATAGACATTATTGAGCTTACCAACCGCTAGTATGGGAATCGGCGATTCGACAAGGGATTGCTGTTTAACATTGATTTTAACTACGACTTTTGCCAGGAAAAAAAGAACGCTGAAACAATAGATTAATATGATAAAGAAAAATAGGTTTTCGGTTATTCTTTTCATTTTATCTCCTCTTCCCTCTTAAATAGTCTTAACTCGGTTAAAGCAGAAAGTTCTTCTTTATTTTGTTCAATTAAGATCGAATCAACTTTGGTATGGAATGGTAAACTGGAAAAATTAGATATCATCTTGGTAAATCCATTATATGAACCAATTGTTTTGATGGACAATTTAATACTGGCCAGATTTCCTGTTTCCGGGATTGCCTTTTCGGCAATATTAATTTCAATCTTTTGACTGCTTTGAGTGGCGATTCTTTCGATTTGCGATACGAAGGTAACGACGTCGTTGTAACTGGCGGGTAAAGATTTTACCATCTCATTTATTTGGTACTGACTGGCATTTTTATCGCTGATAATTTTATCTAAATAGAATAAGTCCTGCTTAAGAATAGATAATTTTTGTTGGCTGTCTTTAATTGTTAATGCTTTCTGATAAAGAAAATTTCCGGTTACGATTAACAAAACTAGGATAATCGCCAATACTAAAGCAGGAAAAATCAGGATATTTTTATTAATATTATTGATAATTTTTACCATACGATTGTTATCTTAAAGTCGACGTCTTTGTCTTTTTGTAAATTAGAATAGGGCATGCTAACATGTCGAGCGCCACTTTTATCTACTAATTGCTGATAAAAAGCAATAATTGTTTGTCTATCTCCGATTCCGGCAATCTTCCATTCGTCTTTTTTATCCATATTTATAGTCAGGCTCGTCAGGCGAATATTGGCCGGAACTAAAGAGGCAAATAATTGTAGTTTTTCTCCGCTGTCTTTCTGTTCGGTTACTAACCGGCCAACTTGGGTAATCAGATTATTGGTTACTTTGATATCATTAATCAATTTTTGAGCCGGGTGGGTGTTAATTGAAATTCTTGCCTGGTCAAGCTGCCCGCCGAGAGATCTATTCCACAACGCAAATCCCGTAGCCAGCAATAAAAATACAGCTAAAATTAAAAGAGATAATCCTGATAAAATATTTATCCTTTTGATTAGGAAATTTTGCTGTTCGTCTTTTTCGAATAACTGCCTATTTTTATAAGGCAGAAGGTTTACCCTTTCGCTGCCTATAAGCGGCCGAATAGCCGCACCCAGGGCAACTAGATATCGACTAATAGTCTGTTTTGAACCTAATATCGGTCTTAAAAAATTAAAAGCAGGAAATTTTCCCCAAATTGTCGGTAAGTGAATATAGTTATTAATTGTCGATGCTAAACCGGAATAACTAACAACATCGCCGGCAATGACAACTTCCTGAACCGTCCCCTCTTTTTTCTGTTCCAAAAAATAAATGACTTCCCTGACGCTATTAGCTAAACTATTTGCAATATCCTCATCTAATTTCTCTTTTTTAGTCTTCATCCCGGTCAAGGTAATCGGAATCGAATTAGAAAAAATCGGTGAACCGTTCTTAATAACAATAAAATTTGTCTCGTCAGTACCCGCAGAAGCCAAAAGAGTTATTTTATCTGACACGGTGGGTAATAATCTCGACAAAGATAATGATGTTGGCTCAATGGCTAAAATGGGAAGTCCTATTTGATCAAAAATTGATACCAATCGTTCGACGACATCGTTTTTAACCGCAATAACGGAAACATATAGATTTTTATCTGTTTCATAAATTTTTCGCCATTGGACGACGACATTAGATGGAGATAAAGGTGTAAATAAAGAAGTCTCCCAGAAAACAGCTTCATCAAGCTCTTTTTCATTTATTTTTGGCAACTCGGTTTCTTTTAAGAAAATATAGGATTCCGGTAAGGCTAAAAAGGTCTTTATCTGGCTATTCTGGGGAATATTATTTTTTAGCCAGTCAGAAAAGGCTTTGACAATATTATCTTCCGTTTGTTTTTCTATCGACAGCTCATCAAGCTTGAAAAGATCGTACTTACTTCCCCGTTTACGGAAACAGGCGATTTTAGGATTAGTTTCTGACCATTCTATACCTAATAAATATGTATTCATACAATTTCCATTTACAAGCTACTAAAATATACCATATTTGTATAAAAATACAATGATTATTCTTCCTTGAACGACAATGTCTGCCAGTCTCCTTCTTGCTGCGGACCAAAATCAGCAAATTTTAAATCCGGATCATATTCAATGGTTGAATTACTAGAAACATGAATCTTTTTACCAAGTATCGTACCATGAACATCTAGTTTAGAAGCAATATTAATACAACCATCATTTGTATAGAACAATACTGTATCCGTATTTGAAGAAAGAGAAATTGTTGGATCTTGACAAATATCAGATCCACTCGCAACTTGTTTTGATATAAATAATAAAAACGCCTTTCCTGAAGGATCGCATGATTGGTTACCAATATTTACGTAGCTAGCGATTGATATACTTCCAGTAGTAATAATCATTTGACTTATACAAGCAGGATTCGTCTGATCCATGGATATATTTACATGGCTTTTAATTGTTAAGTTCCCCTGAATATAGACAGGTCCAGAAAATATTACATTTGTATTTGATTCAATTGTCAGGCCGCCTTTAATTATTAAAGGGCCAATTTTATTACTTCCAAACGAACAATCTTCAGAAGTTATATGTCCACCCAAAGTACAATCATTAGGGAAAGGCGTTGTCTTGATATCGGCGATAACCTCATCTTCTCCCATAAGTGGTAATTTAATAACAGGTGGAGGCGTATTGAGAATAACTGGTGGTTCGATCGCAGCCGATGGACAATTATCATTATCAATATTAACTCCGCTACGTAATCCAACTACATAGCATTCTTTTAGATCGTTAGCGCTGAGGCTTTGTTCGACACAAACTCCATCGCCCCCTTTATACTTAATGATATTACCAACGGCCGTTACCGAACCTTCAATCACAGATCCAGCTTCATTTTCCTTGTTTTTAATACAATGACCGTCAGAATGAGCACTACTTTTGCCCATAATATCACCGTTGGAATAAACATTACCGGAAGCACCATTTTTTCCAGTAATCAATGAATTAACATCTAGTTCAAAACCACCACTACCTGCATGAACTGCATAATCAAGCCCAGAAGTTTTTTGTAAAGTAACTATTAGTTTACGCGTAAAATTAGCAGATGTTCCCTGGGTAGTACCCCTTGATTCAATTATTTTACGGTTACCATTATCAGTCACACTAACTTGGGCGGAGCCACTTTCAAGATTAAGCGGAAAAGGACTCGTATAAGTATCGTTCTTAATAAGACTATATGCTTTTTCGACGCCGGCATTGGCGATGTAAAAGGCTTTGGTAGAACCAATCTCTGACCGGCTCATCAATGATTCTAAAGTTCCGGTTTTGATTAATGATAATCCAATCAGGACAATAATTAGTCCCAAAGCAAAAATGAGTAAAATCGCTGCCTGGCCTGTTTGGTTGCGTGTTTTTTTTGTTTTTATCATATTTAAAAGACAACTCTTGGCGTTACTGATGTCTCCAGATTAACCGGGTGACTCCCAAAATTATCGTTATATATTCCACTAATTTTAATGGTTATTATTTTGGGCTGACCGGTCGCCGGCAGTGATGAAAATTCAACTTTATTAATGGTAATTTGGTCCTTGCTGATTGGAAAAAAATCCGTAGAAGTCTCAGCCGGTGGTAGACAGGGATTTGCCTTATCAACAGCTTCTTTAATCTGGTCGACCCGATTCCATATAATTGTCCGGCAAATATCGCCAGTTAATTTCAACGTATAATAATTATCAATAGATACTATGTTGGCATTTTGGATTTCTTTAGTGATATTGCTCATCAACAAGCGCATATTATCATTTGCTCCCTCGATCGAATATTGTTTAGCTCTGGTAGCTACGGTACCGTATAGGAGATGCACGGTCAAAAGAGATAAGCTGCTAATAATCGCCATTGCTACCAACAGTTCAATTAGAGAAAAACCCTTATTAGTGTGCCGTAACATAACTTTCAAGTTTTACCTCCTGTTCCCCATTTTTATCCGGCCATGTGACATAAACATTAATTTTGCGCGAATATTGATCTCCGGAAAAACCGGCTTCAATCTCTATTTTCCGGGTAAAGGGATCCGGGGTAATTATTGGAGAGGTGGTAATATTTCCTAATTGCCAGTCTCCGCTATCTTTTATTGGCTGATAATATTCACCAGTTACTGTATCTAAGTCTGGTGATGTCCAATCCCAATCAGAACTATTACTTTTTAGATAATATATAGCTTCCATGCCTTCTTGAGCAAGTTGATTAGCCATTGAATTTTTATCGCTTCCGGAAGCAGCATTTAAACCAAAAGAAAGAATCAATCCGATAGCCGGCAGGAAAATAGCTGATAAACCAATGGCGATCAGAATCTCAATCAGTAAAAAGCCATTGTTTTTTGTCATTTTTTGACTACTCCCTCGTTATTTATTTCCAAAGTACTATGATCGCTTGAACCGACTCTTTCAAGAGTAAATTGGGTAGTACTACCAGTAATTGGAACACCAGTAATACGATCGAATAAAACTTCGCCAATAGTTGAAAAAGTCAAGTGTGGGTCTAATGAATAACTTTCATTTTCAAGATCACTATTTTGAATTGGAGAACAAGGTGTTGGTGGACACGCTAATTGATAACGGCGAAACAACGTATAACTTGAAGCTGTGGTTCTGACTCCATAGATGGGTAAACCAGTTTCGGAAAACTTTTCAGGGCTCTCACCTGCAAGAAGCTCGCCGGAAATACTTTTTGTCCGCGCCGATCTTAAAACAGCCATGAATTCATCAGATACTCCGCCAAGAAGAGCGCTTTTTTGAAACTCAATTATCGATTCAATCCCAACAACAGATAAAATAGCAATTACCGCCAATACAATTATTATCTCGATTAAGGTAAAGCCTTTTTGAAACATAAATAAACATCCTATCTGATACTTGATGTCAACTGATATATCGGGGCAATGGCTCCTAAAGCAATTACGGCAACAACAATACCTAAGAAAACAACTAAGATTGGTTCAATAAGATCAGTAACTCTTTTAAGTTGCCTGTCAATATCATCCTCAAAAAAACGGGAAAGTCTTAAACAAGTCATATCCACTGATCCGGTTTTCTCGCCGCCTTTTAGCGTTCTGACAATCACACGGGGGAAGACAGTCGGTAATTCTTGATTAAGCGCTTCGGAAAGGCTTAAGCCTCTAATTATTTTTGCCTCTACCCGGTTACACGCCTGACGATATATTTCATTACTAACTACATTTCCAATCGTCGGGAAAATTGTCGTTAATGGAATTCCGTATTTTAAACAACTACCAACAATTTGCAAGAATCGTGACAAAATATATTTTCTGATGATCGAACCGACCAGTGGCATTTTTAACAAATAGGGGTCAAGTTTACGTTTAGCCGCGGGGATACTGAAGATTATCGGCATCAGTATCATTCCTAAAAATATTAAAAAAATTATTAAAGGCCCAAACCTTGTCAATAAATCGGCTACCGAAGCTACCATCCGGGTGACCGGCGGCATGTCATTACCCAGTTCTTTTGTCAGTAATAAAACTTTCGGAATAACCACCATTATTAAAAGCATAACTACCAATAGAGCCACAATCAGAACCAGGACCGGATAAAAAAGGGCTGATCTGATATTCTCATTAAATTCATATTCCCGTCTTAAGTCTTTTGACAAATAATCAATTGTCTCATCCAGACGACCGGTTAGTTCTCCTGACTGGACTAAAGAAATATAAAGTGGTGAGAATGTTTGCGGATATAGAGTCATCGCCGTCGACAGTTGTTTACCTTTTTGTATTTGTTTAACCATGTTATCAATAATTAGTTTCCTCTTTTTCCCTTTTTCATCGTTATAAATTTCCAGGGCTTCGATAATCGGTGTTCCCGAACGAATCATCGATGCCAGGTGATCGGTAAACATTATTCTTTCAAAAGAGGAAAAATTCTCGCTTCGTTTAAAGAAAGGTAGATCAAAATTAAAATTAATTTTTTTATCTAAAGAAGTGATAAACCATCCGGGCCGCTTTATCTGATTGGCGGCTTCGTCACGCGAGAAGGCATCTGTTTGTCCTGATTCTTTTTTTCCTTCTTGGTTAACCAAGATATAAGAATATTTAGCCATAAAATTACTCTGATATTACCCGGAAGACTTCTTCAATTGGCGTAACCCCCCGATTTGCTTTAAGTAAACCGTCTTCCAACATACTTCTGGCTCCGTCCTCCCGGGCTGCCTGCCATATCAGATTGCTGGAGGACTTGTTGATTATTAACTCCTGAAGATGGATGTCTAAATTTATAATTTCAAAAATACCCATCCGGCCACGAAATCCGGTAAAGTAGCAGTTTGAACATCCTTTGGCTCGAAAATCCCTGGTTAAATTCTTTTTAATATCCGGAGAAATAAATGCTTGTGATTTTTCCAGTCTTTGATTTATTAATGGACTAATTTTTATTTCCTCCAGGCATTTCGGGCAAAGGATCCTCACTAATCGTTGGGCGATTACCATATTAACGGTTGAAGCCAACAGAAACGGTTCAACTCCTAAATCGATCATTCTTGGAATAGCTCCGGCAGCCGTATTGGCATGAACTGAAGAAAAGACTAAATGACCGGTCATGGCAGCATTAATAGCAATAACAGCCGTTTCCCGATCACGAATTTCACCAACCATAATAATATCCGGGTCTTGCCTTAACATCGATCGCAAACCTGAAGCAAAATCCAGATTAATCTGCGGATTTACCTGTATCTGGTTTACCCGGGGAATTCTATTTTCTACCGGATCTTCAATCGTCATAATGTTTACACCCGGTCGGTTCAGAAGTCCTAAAATTGTATATAGAGTTGTTGTCTTGCCAGATCCGGTCGGACCGGTCACCAAAAACATCCCGTGTGTTCGTTGAATAACACGGCTGATAATTTCTTGATCAGAGGAGATTAAACCTAGTTCATCTAAATTAAATTTAGAAATAGCATCATGAAGAATCCTTAAGACTATTTTCTCTCCGTATACGGTCGGAGCAGTTGAGACACGAAGAGCAATTATTTCTCCCATTTTCGTCTCAAAGGAAAAACGGCCATCCTGCGGAAGACGTTGTTCATCAAGTTTTAGTTCGGAAAGGATTTTTATCCGGGCAACAATGGCCGGATGCATTTCTTTAGCTAGTAACATATGATCATGCAATACGCCATCAGTCCGTAATCGAACTAACAGTTGGGAAGATAAAGGTTCGATATGAATATCAGATGCCTCTTGCCGACATGCATCTTCTAGCAATTGATTGACAATCGTAATTGCCGATAAGTCTTTTGTCTTGGTTATTTCAATTTGCCCTTCCATCTCTTCTTTAGTCCGCTTTTTATAGAACTTAAGGGCCTCTTTAATACCTTCCGGGGTTGTTACGTGGGGAATAATATTAGTCCGCGAACCAATGGTTTTTCTTACTAACTCTATCGCTTCAAGATCCCAAGGGTCATCCATTGCCACCATTACTTGATCGTCTTTTTTGGCAAAAACAATAACCCGACTATCAACCGCTAAAGACTCGGGAATTAAATTAAGAGTCTTTATGGGTATATCAATTTTAGTTAAATCAATATACTTTACTTTAAAAAATTTACTTAATAGATTACCCAAGTCTTCTTCTTTAAGATAATCTTGCCGAATAAGAATATCGGTTCGAGTACTTCCTAAGTGATCGGCAGTATTTTGGGCATTGCGCAAATCATCCTTAGAGATTAAACCGCTATCAGCAATAAGTTTTATTAAGGTTACTTGATTAATAGGCATATTAGTAAATACGCGATTATTATATCTCTTAATTGGTTAAATTTCTATTAGGAATATCAAGAATTATTAATTTATCGAGGAATAATCAGCTATGACTATTAATCTTTTTAAATCAGTACCTGGCGGCCAGCAAGTCATCAAGGTAACGGTTCTATCTGAATTTTTACCGGATAAGTATTGAATATCTCCGGAATTGACCATTTTTTTCTCATTAACCAGATACTTAAACTTCTTGTCTTTGTAATATAAATCAATCTCGTCCCCCTTTTCCAGTTTATTAAGAAGGTAAAAAATCGAATTATAGCGGACTGCTTCATAAAAGTTCACTGATGAGTGAGAAAAAATAAAAACATTACCAAGTTCTCCGGGAAAAGAAGATCCGCGGGCATGGGCTACACCTTTGGTTAAAGCCCATTGGTATTCCTTTGAGTTATAAGGATCAACGTTAGCGACAATTTTGCTGTTAGCATCAATTTTGAGAATGACAATCCCAAAGTCCGTGTCAATAGGTTTGAGAGATTGTTTAATAAATGGTTTAATTACTGATTTAATCTCGTAGTTTATTTCGGTATTAAAAACCGGATAAAAAGTAAAAATCAAAATAATTCCCGAGGTTAAGATCGATAGAAAACCAAAAAGTGTAAGGATTTTAGGCAAGTTTTTCACCTGATTCTAAGCCTGGTTTCGCCGATAGAAATAATAAAGAAGACCCAGAACAATGATTATGCCAGCAAAAATTGCCAGGTTTTTTTTATTTAGTAAGCCAGACTGCGTTGCTTGTACACCTTGCACCTGACCTTCAGCCGTAGTCCCCGGAGCTGGAGAAGCAATTTCACTGCCTGGTGTTGCACCGACTACTTCTTCGCCTGTACCGCCACCGACTACTGATCCTGTTACTGCCCCAGAAATAGGAATTGCTCCGGAAGCAGCTGATGGAGACGCGGCAATAGTCACGGTCGTGGTTGTCGTAAATGAATCACCGGCAAAACCTGAACCATTGCCGAAACTATCAAAAGCACGTACACCATAATAATATGTCTTACTACAGTCGGGTGGACTATCATCAAAACTGCCTTCGGTATTAGAACCTAGTGCCATTGATTGGACACGAGAACCGGAATCCACATTGAATGTGGTATTCTCCGAACGATAAAGCTCTACCTTAACCGTCTTTCCACCATCGTCAGCTGTCTTAAAACTTATATGGTAAGTGCATAGGTTTTTAGTTTTTTGATAATTAGCCGGATTCCCCGGAATACTATTTTGGTATTCAGTTGAAACTATCTGACTATCTTGAGACGGATCGCCGGTAACCGATGCTCTAACATAAAATTGATAAGTACCGGGATTATTAACTATGGTTGAATCAACATTACAATTTCCATTATTTCCTCCATTAGGAAGACTTATATCAGGTCCAAATTGACTAAAACCTGCGTCTGAAGGTCCTTTAACAAAACAATTTGCGGTAATAACACGGCCGGCAATATCCAGGGTAACAAAATTAATTTTAAAATTATTTTGATTAGTCGGTGTTTTTGGCTCTTCAATCCGAACCGTTAAGCTAGCCGCCAGTACATTACCAGCTAACATAATATTCATTAAAACAAATAGAATAGCAATTAAGAATAAGTGTTTTTTTCCTTTTTTCATAAAAGTAGACGAAATTATAGATACTAATCCAAGAATTAGCAATAATAAGGCGGCAATAAGCCATTTACTCTGGGCGCCGGTCGCCGGCAATTGAGTTGAGGCGCCAAGAACCTGTTCCTCTTTATTGCCTTCAACATTAACGGTAAGACCTGATTGCTGCTCTTTCACGATATTGACTTGCGTACCGACATAATTAGTATCCCAGTACCCGGGATTAACTGCTAGAGCCAAGACATCTGTATCAGACAGCGATTTTCCGGTTGCCCAAGCTAAATCTTTGTAAAGACCGGGTTGTTGTCCGCTGTCAATATCAGCAAGATAAGTAAGTGTAATCGTCTCGTCTTTGGCCATATTTCCCAAAATCCACTTACCGGAAGATGTATAATTAGGCTCGGGAATACTAAGAACACCATGTACATTTGAGTTGGCAGTCCAGGAGCCGCTGCGATACTTAAACCCTCCAGCTGGAAGATCATAAACAATAACATTATTAACTGCACTTTGTGTCGCGGTAACAGTCAATGTAAATAAAACATTATCACCGGGATTTTTATCTCCACCAGCATTATTGGACTTCGTTATGGTGAGAATTGGATTCTGAAGTTGGTTACACAGCGTAATTGATCTCGATTGACCATTTCTTATAAGACTAATGTCCACTGGAAGCTGAAGTTGGTTGGCAGGTAAATCCCCACAAGTTCCTTCTCCGCTAAACCAGCCGGTAAAGACATATCCGGGTACATTATTCTCATTAATAAGATGACTGTCTATCGTAGTTACTTGGGCATTGGTCCCCATATCTCGAGTGGCTGGATTTTCATTATTCAAACTCCACCTGAATCCTAATTTATTGGCATCGTCATCTCCACCCTCATACTGATTATCACTATTGCTATCCACTAACTTATGAACGATTACTGTTCCGGTATCACGTGCATTTGTAAAAGTACAAATAATTTCTTGACCGGGGTTTAGGTCAAAATTGGTTGTTTCGATTGCCCCCAGACTGGTTTGCCCACAGGTTAAATCAACTATATGATAATTAGCCTGTTGGTCTTCAGAAATTGTATAATTTCCGGCCGTCAGCGTTCTTGTCTGACCGGTGGCGATATTCTGTTCGCCCGCGGTAATATCCCAAGTCCAATTAGTTACTCCGGTGTTTTCTACTTGACCATCTCCGTTGGTATCGACATTTTTATAGACTGTAATCATTCCCCTACCCTGATTACCAAAATCAATATCAGTAACAGCTTGATTACTACTTAAAACAATATCAATCGGATTTGTGGTTTTTTGTAGCCAGCTGGTTTGTCCGACTTCCCGGATACGATAAGTCCCTGGATCAAGATTGGTAAAAATGAAGTTTCCGCTAGCATCCGTTAAGGTTGTCTGCAATACATTATCGTTTGTATCTAATAAATGAATTGTCCACCCGGGTAAACCAGATTCTCCCCCATTCTTACTGCCGTTACCATTTAAATCATTAAATTTTTGACCGGTAATTGAACCCTTTCGATAATTAAAGAAATTTACTGTCTTATTCTGATCAATCAGAACTACATAACGGCTTCCTTGTGAATCATCGGCAAAAAACCAACCATTGGGCAAAGGTGACGGTTCGCTAACTGTATAACCTCCTGGGATTAAATTACTAAAGGTTGTGCAATGACCGGATCCGGTGTTCTGTGTCTGTTGTCCGAGAGTAAAGTCCCAGTTGGTAACTGGTGTAAAATTTCCACCAGCAAGCAGACCATTACTATCTTCAAATTTACATGCAAAAATGGATAATGCTCCGCGGTTCCCAAAATCATTACCAGTCGAGGTAACTGCCGTATGAACATCAACATCATAATGACCAGTTGAAGGTTGAGTTTGGTTCCAACCAGGTTTAAGTCCTTCGGCTATGGTATAGGAATCAGCTGCTAAATTGGTAAATTCGTAATAACCATTAACATTGGTGGTGGTTGATGGTTCTCCGGCATCAAGAACATTATTATTGTTATAGTCAATGAAAATTGTCCAATTTTCTAGACCTGGTTCCCCGGCATCTCTTGCTCCGTTATTATTTAAATCATGGTATTTTGTGCCAGAAATAGTCCGATATTGGGTATTTAAAAAGATTCTGTTTTCTTGTGAACCAGAGACAATGTTAACATCATAATGGGTTATATTATTTGTCGAGTAATATCCAAGTAAATCTGGATCGTTATAATCTTCAGCGACGCGATATTGACCAGCTGTTAATCCGTTAAAAGTAACGCAGCCATTTAAACCAGTTGATTTTGTATCAAGAAGGTTTATCGCTTGAAAAAGATTAATCGAAATATTTGATAATGGTAAATCATCTTGCGGTTCGTATTGACCATTACCGTTATAGTCATTATATTTGCATACAGTAATATCCCCAAGTTCAAAATTTAAAAAATTAACCGTAGAATTCTCACCAGCAGTAAGAGAAATATTTTGTGTCAACCCACCAGAAGTATTTGACCAATCAGGCTGAAGAGTTTCAATAATAGAATAATTATCTGGTAACAAGTTACTGAAAGTCGTACAACCATTAACTGTTGATTGCTTTATATTTCCGGGATTTAAAGTCATCTCCCAACCATCAAGAAGTTGATCATCACCCTGATTTATTACACCATTGCCGTTAACATCATTGTATTTACAAGCAGTAATTGAACCTTTTTTGGTATTGGTAAATGTACAAGTTATTGTTTCGCCTGCATCAAGCTCGAGATTATTGGCAGTTTCTGTATCTTGAATTGAGCTGACACAAGAAGTATTTGTTAATGTCCAACCATTAACTCCTGTTTCTGTTACACTATAATTTCCAATCAAAAGTTCTTGATCGTTCGGAGTTGAAACATCTGTTAAGCTGAATCCTGTATAACCGGTTCCGGTTGTAGCAAAGGTAAAGCTTTGAGCATCACCGGAAGGCACTGTAATTTTATCAACAATAATATGACCGGTCCGCAGTGCATTGGTGAATGTACAAACAACGTTCTGATTTGTTGCTAAAGCGAACGTGGCAATTCTACCGCTACCATGAGTAATTTCGTTCGTCACTACTGAACAAGAATAGGTTGTATTGTAATTACTTCCATTGGTACCAGTATGTGCGGTCTCTGTAACTGTATAATTTCCTGTGTCAGAGGTAAAAGCATTTGATTGTCCACCATCAACTAATGTCGCTGAGTTATTAGTTGGTCCACTAATAGCAAAATCCCAAGATGTTGCTCCTTGATCATCTGGAGAAACATCTTTTATTACTTTTATGGTGCCGGTATTACGAGTGTTTGTAAAAGAACAGATAACATGCTGGCCTGTACCCACAACAACACTATTATTTATTCCCACTGTAACGTTTGATTCCCCATCATTCGTTCCGTTATTATTAGCATCATTGAAACAGGAAAGAGCTGATGAGCTGTAATTTCCTAAACCTCCGGCTTCTGACATGTAATATGTACCCGTATTAACTTGATTTTGTCCCGTTGTTAATGGGGCGACGCCATCAACTCCGGTTAATTGAGTATCGGTATCGTTTCCGGCAGGAGTGGTTCCAATATTTAAGGTTGTTTGTCCGCCAGTACCTGACCAGACTTTCTTTAATTCAATCGTGCCTTGATCGCGGGTATTAATGAAAGTACAAGTAACCGATTCTCCGGCTGCTAAATTTATAGTAGCGACTGGAGCTGTCGGAAGATTTCCGGAAGAATTTTGTGTTGGGTCAACGCAGTTAATTTGACTGGTAGTCCAACCGCTTACTACCCCTTCCGTAACTGTATAAATACCACTTCCTAAATCTGTGAAGACTTTTGTGTTTGAAAGCGTTGGATCCGAATCATCGTCCAGACTAAAACTAGAAAGTCCAGATCCTGTGGTTGTAAAAGGAAAATCTTGTGAATTATTAGGTTGTGCATCTTTAACTATAGTAATTGAGGCATTGTTAATCCTTGTATTAGTAATCGTGCAAAGAATATCCTGACCATTGGTAATATTAGCTATTGTCCAAGTATTGCCACTTTGACTTGCAGAAACGGCTGTTTGTGTTCCCCTAAGAACACATGATGCAACTGAAGTATAATTATTTAAATTTGTACCTGTTCCGGCTGTTTCCCCAAAGCTATTGCTTCCTAATGTTATTCCAACTTTACCCGTTGTCCCGCCATTTCCAGCATCTGTTTTTTTAGTAACGGTATTAACTAATAAATTAAATAAACCTGGGTCATTTGACGGTGAAAGTGACTTCACCACTTCAATTGATGGCGGAACAATAATTGGGACTGTGAATCCGTTATCACAACTACATTTCGATGGAGTTCCAGGTACAGTTCCGGAGGGATTATTACAACCATTCCCTGCTCGTTCATTCTGATCCCAGCTTGTACAGTAAGGAAGGCTTAATTGATTTGTACCCGGTGCGGCATTACATTGAGCTATTACGGTAATATCAGGAGTTACTGTTCCTATCTCGCCGCTATGGATATCTCCACAGGTGTCATCGGTATCTTCAAAAAAAGGAGGATTAGGAGAACTCGGAAGAGTAGAAGCTGAACACATTCCGTGAAGTGCGTTTGTTTGACCTTGGTTAGCAAACCAAAGTCCCACATTATACCGGGAAGTAGCCGTTGATTCTACATGCCAACTTGCAGTAAATTGTATATATTGACCAGGATAATCACACTCTGTACTTGCTGTTGGAGTAAGGTGAGCAGGATCAGGACCGCTGGCTACAATGTGTATATTATCAACAGATGCAATTTGAATATCATTTGCAGTACAGTTAAGTCCACTAGGAGCAGTTGGTTGATCACCCATACATGCAATATTTTGTGACGATGTTGGTCCGAAGGGAACAGAATCCGTAAACGTAGTTGATGCAATTATCTCTGTGTGTCTTTTTATCTCGACCTTATAATTTGGCCTGTAATTTCCATCGAGTTGATATGAATAAAAAAGATTACCAGCAGAATCAGATTTAACTTCTGCATTAAAAGCTACAGCTGGTAGATCTTGAGAAGTAATTTCTATAGTGTAAGTTTTATCGGGTAAAAATCCCGTGCCAGTGACTAAAACTGTATCAGTTGGGGCATAATCTAATTTATCAGTATTTATGACGGCGCTTCCCTCTGCCTGAAAATCCAAATCAATTAAATCGATTGAATCTGCTTTAGTATCTTTTAAAATTGCCGCGGAAATATGGCCATCTTCTTTATCTGGTTCAGCCAAAGGAGATATTGAAGGAGAAATACCCGGTTCCGGCGATGCTTGAGTTTGATCTAACGCTTGTGCAGATGGAGGCGCTTCTGGTTGATTATTAGGAGAAACTGTTGTATCAGGAATCGGAGTTACGTCTGGTGTTGCAACTGGTGTTGGTTCTAAACTCGGCGATGGTTCCGGTGTTATTTCAGGTGTCGGTGAAACATCTGGTATAGGAGTAACTTCAATATTACTTGTTTGTTCAACTGAAGGAGAGGGTGTAACCATAGTATCTGGAGATGATTGCGGAGTTTGCTCCTGTGCATAAATTGGAGAAAATAAAAACACTCCGTTTAATATTTGGAGTGTCAGAGAAAACACGGAAAGCCAGGCAAAAACTTTATCTTTTCCTAAATGGTTCATATAAATCTAGAATTTGTAAGTAGATATGGATAGATTATAACGATACAAATGGCCTATGTCAAATATTATAGAGCTTTAGTTCTGTTTATCAGCTATTATCAGCAATTTTTTAAATGGTAATATTGGGGGATAGGAAGCTTGTAATATTAAAACATCCTTGTTCTGGATACTATTAATATAGGCCTTTGTATCTTCAGTAGATAATATTATCTTATAGGTAACATAATACTTATACCTTTTACTAAGGTAAAATAAGTCAATTTCGTCATTAATAACTATTTTATTAAATAGATATGATGAAACATTGGTATGCAATAAATTTACAATATTATCAGGGAGATGGGCAAGAATTATAATTGGTCCTCTTTGGTCAGGAAAAGCACTCTCCCTGGTGTGTATCAATCCTTGCTTTAACACGGTTAAATTCTCTGGAGTATTTTCAGAATTTATACTAACTATGGCTGAATTTAGATTAATTTTTGGAATCACCAGACAAAAATCTCTATTAATGGGCGTAATCGGAATAACTCCTGATTCAGGCCATTGGGAAGAACTATCAAGAGAATGTTTTTGCCCCCATAAGTCATCAGACCAATAAGCAAGTTCTTTTTTAATTATTTCACCGTATAGAAACAGGATTAATATTAATAATGGAGTTAAAAATAGTAATTTTTTAATCATAGTGAGGTTCAACCGCTACTTTTCCGTTAACCGAAACTTTCAATACCCAGGCTAAAGTATTAGCCACGGTTATTCCGACCCTAAGCCCGGTAAAGGAACCGGGACCAATATTTACTACTATATCAGTAATATCTTTAATCTGCTTATGGTTTTCCTTAAGTAATTGGTCAATCAAAACCAAGACTTGCTGTGACTTATCCGGTCCAGTCGGCTTTTCTAACCTAATATTATCTAAACCAACAATGGTTTTCGTATTATCTCCGGTATCGATAAATAGTTTCATAAGACTTATTCATATATAATTATGATATCTTTACAGCTCCTTGTCTAATAATTTTCCATGGTTTAACTGAACAGTCAATTACTGTTGAGGCCATACCAAGCTGACATTCCCCAGGAATTACATAATCCACCATTTTTATCAATTCTGGACTCAAATCTTGAGTCTTATAAGGCGTGGATTGACCATGAAAATTGGCCGAGGATCCTAAGATAGGCACGCCTATACTATTTATAATATATAGAGGGACCTCATGGTTAGGCATGCGTACGCCTAGGGTTTGACCTCCGCCGCGGACTAAACCAGGCACCAATTCTGGTTTACAAGGTAAAATGACAGTTAAGGCTCCGGGCCAGTATTTTGTCATCAATTTTTTAACCTCGTCCCCTATCGGCTGTAAATATTTTTGCGCCATGTCTATCGAACTAACCAGAACTGGAACAGCCATGTTTACCGGTCTTTGCCTAATCTTAAACAGGCGCTCCACACTTTTCTCGTTATCCATACGGGACCCAATTCCAAAAGCCGTATCAGTAGGAAAAATAATTATTCCACCTTTATTTATTATTTTTATTGCTCTATCAACATTTTCCATATATTTACTTTATTGGTATTCTTTGATTGTTAATTTTCTCTCGTTTTCACTCAAATACTCAAAATAAATTTCTGTTCTTTTGTTAGGCAGGATATCTTTTATTTTTTCCGGCCATTCAATTAAAACAATATTATTCTTATTTTGTAATATTTCTTCAATACCCAAGGCTTTGGCATCATTTAAAGATTCTATCCTGTAAAGATCGATATGATATAGGGTATAGGGGCTAGGGTATAGGGTATAGTTACGGATATATACAAACGTCGGTGAAGTAATCCGCTGTTTAATTCCTAAACCAGCAGCTACTCCCTGCGTAAAAGTGGTTTTGCCACTACCCAATTCGCCATAGAGACAAACCACTCTGGCGTGTCTTCTTGAGCGCAGCTTGCCGAAGCTTAGATTATTTGCCAGCTCTTGGCCAAGTTTTTGAGTTTCTTGGGCGTTTTTGGTAAGAACTTCCATATTAATAACCATGCAAACAACATTCCTATTATATCAGTAGTGACGTCTAAAAGATCCGGAGTACGGGTAGGTACAAAAGCCTGATGAATTTCATCGGAAAAAGCATAGATAATGACAAAGATAATCGAACCATAGAGATTCTTACTTGCCCGCCATGTTAATGTAAATAAAATTCCATATTCGCCAAGATGAACAATATAAGGTAAAACAATATCCAGCCATGTTCCGGTTGGCGGTTTTACCTGTAGGCTTGATAAATAAAATATAATGCCACACCAAATAATAACCGGCAACCATAATAAGATTAATCTTTTATCCATGTTTTAGATTATACCCTGTTTCCTTTTATGAATCCAAAAGGCTGATAAAACCATACCTATACTAGCCAAAATAACTAGAATTAAAAGTGATTTGAGTATGATATTTTGACCAGGAGAATTACTATTTATTGGTTTATCAAACGACGTCGTTAATAAACTTGATGTCGTTCCGGCAACCGTAGCAGATTCTACAGATAATATCGCCGCTACTGTTGAGGCAGCTGTCGATAAAAGTTGGCCCGAATAAGAAGCCGTCGATGAAGGAGTTAAAGATTTTAGCGGAGAAGCCGTAGGTTTTGGAGTTGGAGTCGGGCTTGATAATTGATGACTCGTGGCTGACGGTTTAGGAGTAGATGTTAGAGACGTTGTCGTTACTGGCAGTGGTGTTGCTGTTGGGGAAGAAACCGGGGATGGTGTCGGAGATGGAATATTTATATTAATTGATAACTCGTCTTGAGGATCAAACGTACCCGATGAACTATTTTGAGTAAATCTCTGAACTTTAAAAAAGTATGCACCCGTATCTTGACAACCGGAATCTTGTGGATCAATCTTTGCCTTTAGTTCTCCCGACCATGAACTATCTTTGATGGTAATACTTAAAAAATCTTTCCATCCTTCATTAGTTGTATATGGTCCGCTAAACCAGCTTGTACCATTCCATGTATAACCACAATAATTGGAACTTCCTTGTTTGTGGAAAACACCCCGTAGATAATAAACGGTATCATCAGAGGCATTAATCGATAACGTAATATTGGCAAGATATTCTTCATCTAAATTATTTAAAGAAGTCATCTGGCTAGATAGACTTAAGGTAGAAGCAAATATTAAACTAGAAGAAAATAACAAGATAAAAACAAAAGAAAAGACTATCCCGACTAATCGAATCATTGGCTCTTCTTAATAAATGTGTAAATAATAAGTCTGGATATTGTCAGACTGATCTACTCTGACAAAGGGCAATGTACCGCCACCGCAGGCAATTCCTCCCCGATATAATATTCCATCCCGCACCGCTTTCACCTTTGCACTAGATTTTGAAACCATATCAATGCCTGAATGAGGACTACCATTATAATAATTCAAAACTCTAGCCCAATAAGACATACCATAAATTTGTTCAATCATTATCGGTTCATCAACCGGCCAATCCCATGATCCCGTTGGATTAATAAATTCAGGTATGTTTCCCGTATTATAATCATATGATAAAGAGATATTTTTTAGATAATTAGCCGGGTTAGTTGTTGATCCGGAAACAACAACTTCAAAATGCAGATGGGTTCCGGTTGAACATGGCGATGCTCCGGAAATTATTGTTCCTATAGAATCTCCGCTTTTGATATCGCCAACTTTAGCTGCTTCTCCTTGTCCAGCTAAAATTCTTAATAATGCTTCTTGTTCGGCTCTGGCGGCGCTTAAAAGATCTTGATAGCGACGTTCATCATTCCTGGTAACTTCTAAAAGTGTCTCTTTGTCTTTCATCTGTTGTGCCAGTAAAACTTTTTGCTTTTCTAACTGTAACCGGAGATTTTCTTGTTGGATCTTTTTTTCTTCCCTGATTTGCCGTTGATCAGTATAATCATCCTTTGTCTCCTGCATATCAAACATAAGTTTTTTATCATGTGATTGGACTGTCCTTATATACTTAAGCCGGGTCAAGAAATCGGAAAAACCATTAGCCGAGAAAAGAAGTTCTATCGGTTTAATATTTCCTCTTATATAAGTCTCAATAATCCTTTCTAAAAGTACGTTGGATAATTGACCCAAAGATTCTTCAAGCCTGCCGATCTTTGTTGCTAGTTCATCAATTTCTTCTCCCAATTTTACAATTTCACCTTGGGTTTTTTGTATTTGGGCTGAGGTAAGAGCGATATTGGCGTTAAATTTAATAATTTCATTTTTAAGACTTTCTTCTCTTTTATTAGTTTGGGTTATCAGATCAGTCCAACAATTAATTTTATCTTGGGGTGTGCCTTTTTGGAGACATTCATCTTCAGTAATGGCCCAAACCGGAAAAGACAAAATAAATAGAAGAAGGCAATTTATTAAAAAAATACTAATGAAGGATTTCATGCTTATTTAAAAGTATACGCGAATTTATGACTTTAAATATCGCCAAACTGCTATAAAACTACCAATCACTCCAACTAGTGCTCCGGCTAATACCATTCCTCCAAGAAGTGCCAGCATGAAAAGCGGTGACACCGGTAAAATCGGAATTCCAACCAGGAATGAAGAAAGAAAGGGAGTAGCATATAATAGTAATAGATAAGAAAACATCCAAGAAATAATGGCTCCGATTATTCCATAAAATATTCCCTCGAATAAAAACGGTAACCTTATATACCAATTTGAGGCTCCAATCATCCTTAAGATTTCAATTTCCTCCTTTCTCAAAGCTATTTTCATAGCAATAATTGTTAGAATAATTAAAAGTGCTACTACGGCTAATGAGCCAACAAGGGTAAGACCAATTTTTCTGATGGCATTTGTCCACGCCACAAATGCATCAACGACATCTTTTTGATAAACGACTTCCTGAATCCCCGCTTCACCCTGTAATATTTTAGCCAGGTCAGCCAAATTGGCTACATCTTTAGCTGATACTTCAATTGAGGCAGGTAAAATATTGGCCGTCACCATTTCTAAAAGGAGCGGATCATTCTTATTCTGTTCCCGATAAATGGCTAGGGCTTCTTCTTTAGACACATACTTAATAGCAGATACTTTACCAGTAGATTTTAGCTTTTCCTGTAAACTGGTAATTTCCTTTTCTGGTTTTTCATCGGTAAAAAAAGCCGTAATCTGAGGCTTAGTCTCAAAATGAGACAAAATGATATTTGAGCCAACAGCGACTAGAAAAAAAATACTACTTACGAAAAGGGTTAAAGTCATAATACATACTGCTGCTAAAGCCTGATATGGTGAACGTCTTATATGCTTCCAGGTTGTTTTAAATAATTTCATATTTACTTTCTTTTTGATCTTTAAATATTTTACCGCCGTTTACAGAAATGACACGTTTCTTTAATGAATTAACAATATCCATATTATGTGTCGCCATAATAACACTGGTGCCCATTTTGTTAATTTGTGTTAAAAGCTCCAAGATTTCCCAACCTGTGGCTGGGTCTAAATTACCAGTTGGTTCGTCAGCTAAAAGAATCTCTGGTTTACCAACTAGGGCTCGTGCCAAACAAGTTCTTTGCAGTTCTCCGCCAGCTAATTGTGCCGGAAAAAGATTAGACTTATTAGTCAATGATGTTAACTCCAAGACATTTTTCACTTTCTTATCAATTTCTTTATCAGATAAACCACGAAGCTCCAAAACAATAGCCACATTTTCGAATACAGTTCTGTCAAAAAGAAGCCGAAAATCCTGAAAAACGACCGCAACTTTCCGACGAAGTTTAGGAATGTCACGGGATTTAATTTTTGATAGCTGCCATTGATCGAGGAATATTTGACCGGAAGTAGGAATCAATTCTCTTATAATTAACTTTAAAATTGTGGTTTTACCGGCACCCGACGGGCCGGTTATGAAAGTAAACTCACTATCATCAATTACAAAACTAATATCATCCAACGCTAGACTACTACCAAATTTTTTGCAAACGTGTTCAAATTTGACCATGCCATTTTATTTAGGTTTTGGGATATTTGTAAGTTTATTTTTTAGGATAAGATGTTGCCACCGGAATCTCTTGAAAAAGATTTTTAAGGCTCTTTGCTTCGGTAATTGCCTGAATTCTTTTTTTACTAGATAACATATTTAGTCTAATTTCACGAAAAGAAAGCCCGGAACAAAATCCAATCAAAAAACCAATTAGAAAAGTTAAAAATACATATCGATATATTTCTTGTTTTGATCCGGTTTCAAGTTTGTTAATAAATTTTTTAAATACCTTCATTGAATAATCTCCACTTGGCCGACATCCAATAACCATCCTGCTTTTTGGGCCGAAAATGTCTGCCCATGGACACGGACTTTTTTACCGACAAAGTCATCAAGATTAACAACAGAAGATGTTAAGTATGCAGTTTGGCTCGGGTCTTTTGGATTCATTATTAACTTGTGAGTTCCCTCACCATCGATTCCGCCTTTCTCTAAGGTTCCTTCAGCGGTATCCGGAAAAGCCTTGGTATCCGTTGAACCGACTATCTTTTCTGTTTGAATTACTTTTGCTTTACCACCAATCAAAGAAAGACCTGTTTGCTTCTGTGCTAGTAAAAATCCGGTAATTCCCCCGGCTATCACGACAAAAATCATTATTATAATAAGAGAATTTTTTGGCAGCGTAATTTTTTTTGCCGGAGTAATAGGTTGTACTAATTGTTCGTTTGTTTCTTGCGGAGTTTTTTCTGTTTCATTCATATTATTTTTCCTCCATATCTACGATATCCTTTTTTACAGAATTTTTCAAGTAGGCAATCACAAATTCTTCAAGTTTGCCATCCAAAACACCGGTAGTATCAGATGTTTCGTAACCTGTCCGTAAATCTTTAACTAGATGATAAGGATGTAATACATAAGATCTTATCTGATTTCCCCAACTGGCTAGTTTAAATTCTCCTTTTAATTCCTTTTGTTTATCCTGAACCTGCGATTGTTGTAAACTCCATAATCTGGCGCGAAGAATTTTTAAAGCATTTTCCCGATTTTGTATTTGATATCTTTCGGTTTGGCAGGTAACAATAATACCGGTTGGCTTGTGTTTAACTCTGACGGCGGTGGAAACTTTTTGAACATTTTGCCCGCCATGGCTAGAGGCTCTAAAAAAATCCCATTCTAAATCCTCTTCACGCATCTCGATTACCCCACTGTCTTCAATAACCGGTAAAACTTCTACCAGAGCAAATGACGTCTGCCGAAGCTTATCAGCATTAAATGGGGATTGACGGACCAAACGATGAGTTCCGGCCTCACCTTTTAAGAATCCATATGCATATGACCCCGAGATGGTAATGGTTACACTCTTGACTCCGGCTTCTTCACCGGGACTACGATCAACTTCTTCCCAATGCCAACCCTTATTTTCGACATATCTAATATACATTCTTAAAAGCATTTCTGCCCAATCCATGGCTTCTGTTCCACCCTGGCCGGCATGAATGGTTACGATAGCATCATCTGCATCATAAAATCCGGAGAGAAAAGTGGCAAATTCCAGTTCGCTTAATAATGTTTCGGCCTCTTGTTGTTGATTGATGGCTATCATTTTCCCTAATTTATCCAATTGATCCAACAGTTTTTGCATATCTGCCAATTCCTGCATTTTTTTAATCGCCGCTTGGTTATTTTGCCAAAAGGTTGGATCAGCGCTTTCAGCCTCTAATCGATGAATTCTTGTTTTCTTTTGCTCAAGATCAAGTTTGTTAACTAGTTCCTGATATCTTTTTTTAATATCATCCATAATATTTATACACAAATTGGTAGTTTGATTGCTTTCATACGATATTTTAAATAAATACTAATTGTTTCTTTATGATCAAAGGCAAAATCAAGTTTATTTAATTCGTAAGTCTTCCACCATTTAACTTCGCTAGATTCACTGTCAGGGATTTTAACTTGTATTAATGGTCTAATAATAAATTCCAGAGCTACGTTTTGCCTATCTTCTTTAGGTCGATTCGGATTACTATTTACTCTAAAAAGCGATACTATCGTTACTTTCAACTATCGCATGAACAACAACATGCCTTAAGCTTGTTTTCTGATTATCTTCAAAAATACAGGTAAACATTTATTCAATTACCTCTTCTTCTTCAGTTAATATCCCTTCGTCATTACTTGTCGATTCGGTAGAGCTATCAACACTTTCTTCAACTTCAACAATACTAAAACTAGATGTTATTATATTATGAATTTTATTCCAATACCCAGCCTCATCTAAAGGACTTTCAAAAAAATACATAATACCATCGTTGATTACTAAACTAACTAATCTATTAGGATTTTTAAATTGAATTTGTTTGCCGGACATTGTAGCAATGGAAATTTCTCTCTTCGGTCCTGCCCCACTTCCTTCTTTAGTTTTTAACCATTCATCAACTAAGGCAATATCAGTATCGGTAATCCTAATTATCATTTTATTGTCCTTATCACTAGAGGAAATCTCAAGAGCTGAATAAATATTCTGATCATCCCCACTTACATCATTGATTAGCAAATCTTCAGGATATTGAAATTGAAAACCTGTTTCATCATTAAAAGTTTTTAGACTTATTTTTGTTTCGCTAGGATTAACTGATAAAGTTAGAGCCTTATCGTTTGTTTTTATTTTTTTAAAAAAAATATACGAGAAAGAAATAATTAATAATATCCCCAAACCAATTACAGCAATTATTAGTTTCTTTTTATTTTGCATATTTAAAGTATATCATACTATATGCTATGATCATTAAAATGCGAAAAATTATTTTTGTACTATTTCTTATTAGTTGTAGTTTTACCATATCTCCTCAAGGTGTGCATGCTAAAAAATCATTAGTCGGCCGAGTTTCATATTCAAGCAAATTAGGCCCAATCATTTCTCCAAAATTAAGGTCTGATCGATTAGCATTAATCATTAGTTTCAGCGGGTTATATAGGACTAGTTCTGTTTCTTACACTTTAAGTTACAATACTAACGGGTTACCCCAGGGAGTAATGGGAACAATAAAACCTGTTACTGACTCAACCCAACGAGAATTGCTTTTTGGAACATGTTCATCAAGTACCTGCCGTTATCACATAAATATAACTAATATGAGGTTGGTTATTACTAGTTACTTAAAATCAGGAGGTCGTGTCGTTAAAAGTTACCGGGTAAAGCCTTAAGCCATTTGCCAGTGGTCAATAATTTTTTGTCTGCGTTCTTGAATACTTAATGTAGAATTGATACCTACTCCGTTAATACAACCACCTTGGCAATATAGAATATCCAGAACTCGCAGACGATTTTGGGGAAATTCTGGTAAACTTTTTTCGACGTTTTTAGGACCAGAAATTACATCATATTCTTCATCGGTTAATAATCTATTAAATTCTGATGATTCGGCCAGCCCTCCTGATATCGGATATAAACGGGTATTTTTCCCCTGCAAATCTAATTTTCCACGAATATCATTTACGCGATCACCTATTTTTGTCGCTGCAAAAACATGCAGTAATTCTGAAAAAGTGATCACCAAAATATTTAATCTCGGATACTCCCGGGCTTCGAGTTTTTTCACAAAACAAGGTCCAATAAAGACTGGACGAAACTTAGGATATTTTTGACTAACTAACTTAGCCGTGGCAATTATCGGGCTATCTACCGGGGCAATAAATTTAACCAGTTCTGGATATTTACTTCGTATTAATCGAATAATAGATGAACATGGACTAGTTATATAACGACTCCGAGGTTCTTTTTTCAGAAGTTCTAACAACTGTCGATTTGTCTCTTGTGCACCAACGGCTACCTCAACTACATATTTAAAACCCAACCGCTTAAGTTTACCGATAATTTGGGGATAGGCAAACATAATCGGGAAAGAGGGAGCTAACATGGCCACTAACGGTTCTTTTGTTTTTAATAAACCTAACAATTCCTTGACTTCATAACTTTGTTCCATAGAAATATTTCCTAAAAATAAAGTAAGTAATAAATCCACCTGCTAATGCCGTAATGAACTGATCAATTCCCATAGTTATTAAGAAAACTTTCGGTACTAGCTTAAAATTTAAGAATACAGTAGCAGTAGTGTAGAGTAAAATTTGTTTCCCAAGCGCAGAAAATATCACCGCTCCGAAGAAACCAATATCTTTAAATGTTTTTTTAAATATCCAAATTAAACCTAAATTTCCTAACCAAATAAACGGTAAAAAATACACTAAAAAAAATGTCATTGGTCCAAAAATAATTCCTCTTGATAAAACAGCCAAACTGGGCAAAATAATTATCGGCCAGAAATATTTTTTCGGAAAAAGTATGGCAGAGGTAAAAAGGGCAGCATTGACTAATGTTCCGACCATAATCTGTGGATGACCTAATAAAAACGGAATCGTAAAAGAAAAGAAACTTAAAACCAGTGTTAGATATTTTACTGTTATAGAAGAAATACTAATGGGCAGCGTCAATGATTTCATTTAATTGTCAATGAACCAAGCGATGAAGAATTGAATTCACGACTGACAAAATTAAACTAAATAAAAATGCCCACCAAAAATTGTCGACCGTAAATCCATTAACAATATTACTTGCTAATAACACTAATAAGGCATTGATAACTAATGTAAATAAACCTAAGGTAAGAATGGTAATCGGTAAGGTCAGGATAATCAATATCGGTTTAAGGACCGCATTGATAATTCCTAAAACTAATGCCACTACTAAGGCTGATAAAAATCCAGCAATATGGATTCCTGGTAAAAGATACGCAGTGATCAAAATCGCTAAAGCGCTAACAATCCAATTAGCAATAATCTTCATACTATTATTATACACAATTACCCTAGGTACATTCCATGAGATAAATCGATTCTAGTCTGCGGAGAAAAATAATTACTTATTTTTACTTTCAAGGAGCTTACCTAGTCCTTCTACGGCACGAAGAACCTCAATCGGAGTAACAAAAACAACCGTATTGGATTGATCTGAAGATATATCATTAATTGAATTAAGAGTTCTAAGATGAAGCGCCCCCGGAGAACTGGCCATTGTATTGGCAGCCTTGGCTAAATTCTCGGCGGCAATAACTTCACCTTCGGAATTAATAATAGTGGCTTTCTTTTCTCTTTCGGCTTCGGCTTGTTTGGCCATTGTTCTTTTCATATCTTCAGGCAAAATAATATCTTTAAGCTCAACTGACATTACCTCAAGACCCCAGCTAGTACTGGTGACACCTACAATTTCTTTAATTCTATCAGCAATTTTGTCCCTATTAGCCAGAAGTTCATTAAGTTCAACCTCTCCAACAACATTTCTCATTGTTGTTTGTGCTAATTGATGAACAGCGAAGAAAAAATCCTCTACTTCCAAAATTGCTTTAACGGCATCTGAAACTTTGTAGTAAATAACCGCTGATATTTTTGTCGAGACATTGTCCTTAGTAATGGCTTCCTGATCGGGAACATCAACTGCTTTGGTTCTAACGTCAACTTTTTGGTATGACTGGAATATTGGTAAAACTAATCGCCAACCGGGTTCCATTACCCCGGAATATTTTCCAAAAGTAAACAGTATTCCTCTTTCATACTGATTGATCTGCTTAATCGCTGGCAATATTAGTAAAAAAATTATTACTGGTAAAAATAATATTTCCATAATATTTACTTTATAATATATAGAATACTACAAGATAAGTATTAACGCAAATAAAGAATTAAATTAATAGATTAAGTTATTTTTATATACCAAATACATTTCCTGACTCTCTTTTGTTATCAGCAATCTTATTATCGCGTAATTTCTTCTCTTTTAAAAATCCTAAGTCTTGCCCATTTTCTGGTGTTACTTTTCTGAATATCATTTTATTTCTGTCGATAATTTTTACCGGTACATGCTGCCTTTCAAGGGCTTCTCCTACCTGTGTATCTCCTGAATCTGTTCTGAGCGCTGCAACTCCACCGACTTTAACTAAATTCATAACTCTCATCATACTAAGATCTAATAATAGTGGAGATACATAGCCAAAGACATTTTGACATGATAAATAATCAACACCGCCGATTTCATCCATACCACCTGAATTAGCTATATTTACTTGGTACCTACCTGTCTCAACTGCTTTGCTTAAAAAATCTTTAATTTCTTTTTTAGCAACATATTCGCCTGATTTTGGATCTAATTCAAAAGCCTTTTTTAAATCGGTAAATTCTTCAGAGGCAACTTCTCCCTTTGTCGGTTTATATGTTTTTGTTTTTTTCACCAAATCTTTGAAATATGATTCTTCAATCACGTCCAATAAAATCAACCTGAATCCATCTAGGTTACCTTTTTGTGCATACCACTGCGCTGTGTACCTTAACGGTTCCTGTAAGTTTCCCAGTCCAATAACTATGCATGTAAAATTATCTTTGCCTGTTATTTCTTGTCTAAAGATACCGGTATCATGCCGGAAAAAGTCAGATTCTGTCAGTTGTTTTAGAGGTGCCATATAGACCTTTTTGGAAGCTTCGGCTACTCTAGAATCTATTTCGGTAGTATCTTGTTGATTAATCATATAACTATTCTACTACTATTAGTTAAAATTCTTCACCGTGATTACTTTTTAACATATATTTTCCAGACAATCTGTATCGGATCACCGAAATTATTGATTGAATATGTTTCTGGCGAATCTATGAAACATTCCTTTTTCACAAAATATAAAGTACTTTTGGGTAAATAGTCTAGCGGATTTCCCAAACCTTTATTAAAACATTGTTTATAAAGAGTTATTTTTCCTAGCCTTTTTGGGTAGGTGCTTAACCAGGCTTTTTGAATCACCGAAAAGTCAGCCTGAGTATAAATTGCATAATGAAAAATTTCCATTTCGTTTATATCAGCAATATAGATATTTTTATACTTTTGTTCATTTTGCGTAATAAATTTCGTCATGTCATTGGCACTCTTTAACCAGCCTTCCGCACCATATACGGGAAATTGGAAGAAATATTCGTAAGAAAAAAGTGTTATTGAAAATAGATATGAACAAAATAAAAATAAGAAGACTAAATTTTTATTTTTAACTAAAGAAAACAAATAGCTAATGCCACAGGCGATAAATATCATCAAGAAAGGAAGCATCATAATCGCCCGTACTGCGTACGTTCGGCTGGTTGTAAAAGCAGATGGCAGAGGTGAAATCAATAAAGAAAAAATTATGAAATAACCGATTCTTTTATTTTTTTCGCTAAGAAAATAGGCAAACCCTAATAAGATAAATAACATTTCTATTGCATATAATTGCCCCCTGAATTTCATCGCGTAAAAGGATTTGAGAAAACTAGGCTCACCATATAAAAACAAAAAATTAGTCGAAAATGCTTCGAAATAGTTTTCCTTGATAGTTCGCAGGAAATATAGCGGTTTATTACTTAAAATATTTCTGATAAAGAATGGAGCTGTATTTTTATCCCTCTCCCAATTTATGGTTGTAACAGCATCTTGTAAATCATTCCATAAAAATACTCTTTCGCGATCCCCGGCATCTTTATCAAAATAGGTAATGACCAGAAAAGATAAAAAAATTAAGAAAATCGAGGCAACAAACATGAAAAAAGCTTTTTTATAAAATAGTATCTCCTTTTTAAATATTAGAAACAGAAGAATAATATAAAAAAGAAAGAATATTTTTGTGGCATGGAATGAATGAAATGCCAAAAAAAAGAAGATCGCCGATAAATAATATTTGCCGTTCTTGAGATTGCGTAAGAACACGTAAGTAGCCAGAAGAAAGAAAAATAGGGCGATTATTGAATCATATGCGGTTCTCGAAAAATAAATGTGCCAGGGAGAAACAGCTAGGGCAAATGAGCTTATCAAGGCAATCCGATTATTAAATAGTATTTTGGAAATCGAATACAATAAAAATACTGATGCAATTCCTAATATTACGAACGGCAATCGTCCGGCTAAACTATTAAGCCCAAGAATGCCTACGAATGGGGCTGTTATATAAACGGGTACCGGTGATAACGGAAAACCAGCATTGATAGACAAGGGTAAGTATTTTCCATTAACATCCTTTCCTGTTTTGAAAATTGAGTAGGAGTTGTACAAATAAGTTGCTTCGTCAGTGCTTAGCCCTGCGGGGATTTCTCCAAGTTTATAAAGTCTTAAGAAGGAAGCCAAAATAATTATTAAAAACAGAAGATAAATAGTTCTATTTTTCATTATTCGGCGCGATTCAATTTCCCCATTTTTTAAGTTTCCTAACTTGGATAAGTCAACCTAACTGTGGATAGTGGCACTTCTTCCACTTCTTGCCACTCCCACACCAACAAGGATCATTTCTGCCAAGCTTTTTATTATGATCAATAGTTTTAGGGGTATTAGAAGAAACCTGTGTTTGACTTCCAGCCGGCTTGGTAATTATTCGCTGTGGCGGCACTGGTTGGACGGGTGCTTGGGCTACCTGAACCTTATAGATACGGTGGACTATCTCAAAGTCAATACTGGTTAATAATTGTTCAAACATCGCATAAGCTTCATTTTTATATTCAATTAACGGATCTCTTTGTCCATACCCGCGAAGTCCAATGCCCTCACGCAAATCATCAATGGCATCTAAGTGATCCATCCATAAATTATCAATAACAGATAAGGCTACCCATCGTTCTATTTGCCGGGCAACTTCTGGGCCAACTTGTTTTTCTCGCTGATCATATAAATTATTTGCTACCTGAATTAATAAATTTGTGATTTCCTCATTAGTTTTTAATTGAATAATTTGCGTAAATAGTTGTTTTTGAGAATTTTCATCAAAAGGAATGATACCAACAAATTCCTGAATAATATTTTGTTTCTCTTTTTCAGAAAAACCTTCCGGTGTTGAAATCGCGACAAAATTTGTGATTTGATTATTTATTTTACCAAGAATTTCATCCTTCAGATTTTCACCACCCAAGATTTTTCGGCGCAGCTTATAAACAATTTCCCGCTGTTTATTTAATACATCATCGTAGTCAACCAGATGCTTTCTGGCATCAAAATTAAATCCTTCAACTTTAACCTGTGCTTGCTCAATCGCCCGAGAAACCATTGGGTGTTCCAACGGTACGTCTTCGGGCATTTTAAAAGTCGTCATTAATCTTGATATTTGTTCACCACCAAAAAGTCGCATAATCTCGTCTTCCAAGGAAACAAAAAATCTTGATGAACCCTGATCTCCCTGACGACCAGACCTTCCCCGTAATTGGTTATCAATTCTTCGTGATTCGTGTCTTTCGGTACCAATAACATGTAATCCACCTAAGCCTACTACTTCAGCATGATTTTGCTTCCATTCATTAGAAAGTTTCTCATACTCGGCTGACTGCTTACTATTTTCTACTTCATACTTATTTGGTGGTGTTCCCCCAAGAACAATATCTACACCTCGTCCGGCCATATTTGTCGCGACCGTTATAGATCCTTTTTTTCCTGCCTGAGCAATAATCATCGCTTCTTTTTCATGTTGTTTAGCATTTAAAACTTGGTGCGGTATACCTTTATGGGTTAATAGATCAGAAACAATTTCGTTATTCCCGATTGAAGTAGTGCCAACTAAAACCGGTTGGCCATTTTTATAACAAACCTCAATGTCTCTGGCTACGGCTGCATATTTAGCTCTCATGGTTTTGTAAACCATATCGGGGTGATCTTTTCGGATCATCGGTTTATTTGTCGGAATGGTAATAACTTCCAAATTATAAATTTTATGAAACTCCTCCGCTTCCGTTGCCGCCGTTCCTGTCATTCCGGCCAGTTTTTGATATAACCTAAAATAATTCTGTAAAGAAACAGTCGCTAATGTTCTTGATTCTTGTTGAATGGTAACTCCTTCTTTGGCTTCGATAGCTTGATGTAACCCTTCTGAATAACGCCGGCCGACAAGTAATCTTCCGGTAAATTCATCGACAATAATTATTTGATTATCACGAGCTACATAATCTTTATCACGATGAAATAAGGTCTTCGCTTTAAGAGCCGCTTCAATATGATGAACGGTGGCAAAATCTTTTTCATATAAATTGGATATTCCAAGCATTTTTTCAACTTTAGTAATTCCATGTTCGGTTAAAGAAGCGGTCCGCATTTTTTCATCAATAGTAAAATCCATGGTCGGGGTTAATCTTTCAATTAATTTGGCATAGTCATAGTATTTTGAAGTCGCTTCTTCTTGAGGAGCCGAAATAATATGTGGCGTCCTTGCTTCGTCAATTAAAACCGAATCAACTTCATCAACAATGGCATAGTGATAATCCCGTTGGACTATCTGACTTATATCCGTTACCATATTATCGCGAAGATAATCAAAACCAAATTCAGAATTAATACCGTAAGTAATATCAGTTTGATAAGCTTCTTTTCTCGAAATCGGCCGTAAATGGATTAAACGCCAATCTTGAGCAGTTTTATCTTCGAAGTTTGGATCATATATAAATGATTGTTCAGCGATAATCGCACTACAAGTCACTCCTAATGAATCGTAAATCGGACCCATCCAGCCGCAATCACGACGGGCCAAATAATCATTAACCGTTACTAAATGTACTCCCCGACCTGTTAGCGAATTTAAATAAAGAGCCGGAACAGCAGATAGAGTCTTTCCTTCACCTGTCTTTTGTTCAGCCACATTTCCCTGGTGTAAAACAATAGCGGCAATAAGTTGAACATCAAAATGCTTTTCTCCAATAGTCCGATATGCTACCTCACGTACTAAAGCATATGCTTGGGGTAAAATTTCATCAATTGTTTGCCCGTGTGACAATTTTTCCCTTAACTGGTAAGACAATGCTTTTATTTCCTCATTCGTCAATCGGTGAGTTTTATCTCCAAAGGAATTAATCTCATCAATTAATGGAGTTAGTTTATTAATTGTTCTCTCGTTAAAATCTAAAAATTTCGATAAAAAAGGAATCATTCTGGTTTAAATTTTACCACTTTTTGAACTAAATTTCTTCCCAAACCAAAACCCGCCTAAATAAAATATTTTTGGCGGGCTGGGCAGTTTTTTCTTGCAGCAAGAAAAAGTTTTAATACAAACTCAATTGCAAGATTTTTACTTTCTCTTCTTTTTTTTCTTTGCCATGGACAGTTCACCTCCTCTACACTGTAAAATCGTTTCTAAAATTTTACAGTGTTCAGTTCCTCTAAAATATAATTAGGAAGAACTATTATTTTTTACAATATAAGAAAATATTTGTGTAAATCTTTTTACATCTTAAATCATTAAATATTTTCTTCAATTTGTCAAGAAAAATATTTGCTTCAAAAATGTGATTTTTATAGTACAGACGATTAAAAATAACTAGGCCATTTATTGATAAAATATTTTTTAAATTTTGTAAAAAATTTATATTTTCCAAATTCTCTGGAACTTTATCTCCTTTGTACATATCAACAAAAATTAAATCGAAATTTTGCTTATAGTTTATAGAGGACTGCACATAGTTTTCTGCATCGTCAATAATAATTTCAAAATTTTTTGCCTTTTCTAATTCCAAATATTTTTTTCCTAAATTAATCATTAGTGAATCTATTTCTACACCAATAACTTTTGCATCTGGGAAATATTTATTAAGTAATTTAACTAAAGATCCTCCCCCAACTCCCAAAAGTAGTATTTTATTTCCTTGGGATGGCGCGTGATAATTTTTGACAGCTCCACTCCTTATGGCAATGTCTCTGGGTAAAGATTGTCTTCGTGCTAGTGCACTAGTCTCTGGTTCACAACCTGACAACGTGGAGTGAAAAAATTCATCACCGCCAGCCCATATTTCTTTTATAGCGTCTTCCCAGATTTTTTCTGCCATAGGACCAGATTGTGTTAAACCACCAACCATAATTTTTCTTTTCCCGAATTGTTCAATAACAGAAATTTCGCCATTAATCGGAGAATTTATCTTAATAAGAGTTTTAGGGAGAAATTTTTTCAAATCCGATATATTCACGAAGCACCTCAGGAATTAAAACACTACCGTCTTTTTGCTGATAATTTTCTAAAATTGCTAGGGGGGTTCTTGATGTGGCAATCGCTGTTCCGTTCAACATGTGAATAAATTCCATCTGACCATTTTTTCTTTTAAATTTTATGTTTAAATTTCTTGCTTGGTAATCAGTGCAATTTGAGGTTGATGTAACTTCACCATATTCACCTCGACAGGGCATCCAAGCTTCAATATCATATTTCTTAGCTGCCATTGCTCCCAAATCACCGGTACACATTTGTAAAACTCGGTAGGGTAACCCAAGCCCTTGATAAATCTTTTCTTCCATGGCCAAAATATGTTGATGATATTTTTCTGATTCTTCCGGTAAACAATATATAAACATCTCTGCTTTTGTAAATTGATGAACTCGATACAAACCTTTAGCATACTTTCCATACGATCCTGCCTCTTTGCGGAAACAATGAGAATAACCAATATATTTTATCGGTAATTTTTCTTCCGGAATTATTTCATCTGCATGTCTCCCGGCTAATGTTACTTCGGCAGTAGCAATTAATCCCAGATCTTCACCTTCAATTGTATATGTCTGAGCTTCGTTACCTTTTGGCATATAACCAGTTCCCAGATAATAACGCGAGTGAACCAGGTCAGGAGTAATAATTGGTGTAAATCCTTCTTTAGATAAAACATCGAAAGCATAACGAATAAGTGCTAATTCCAAAAGCGCACCTGCTTTAAGCCAAAAATAAAAATTCGCCCCGGATACTTTGGCTCCCGAATCAAAATCCAAAATACCAAGAGATGTTCCTAATTCCAAATGGTCTTTTGGGGTAAAGTCAAATTTTCTTGGAGTCCCCCATTTTTTTATTTCAACATTCTCCGCTTCACCTTTTCCAAAAGGAACGCCATCAGCCGGAGGATTAGGAATTATCTGTAACTTGTCTAAAAGTTCTTTTTCTGATTTTTCTAGCTCGGGTTCTCTCTTGCGAAGTTCTGATTTTATTTTTTTACCTTCTTCGATATTTTTTTCTTTGGCTACCTGATTTCTTTTTGCCCGCAATTCCTCAATTTCGCCAATGAGTTCTCGATGTTTTTTATCAAGTATTAAAAGATCATCCACTAAATCAACAGAATAACCTTTGTCAGCAATTCCTTTTTTTATTTTTTCCGGATTTTCTCTAATTAAATTAATATCTAACATTTTTTTATTTCGCCCCTCAGAACGCCTGATTCACAATCAGGCTTGAATGAGGCAAGAAAAAAGGAATACCTGGACTTATTTTAACACTTTTTCTTTAATAATTCTTTTTAATTTCCTAAGGGCTTTACCTCGGTGGTTATATTTTATATTTTCTTCTTCTGTTAAATCGTCCTGGTGATAAAATTTTCCTGACTCGGGCAAGTAAAGTAGAGAACGATAAGGAAAACCCGGGGTTCGAAATGATGCTGCTTTTTCAGAAATTACACCTCTAATAATACTTTCACTGATAAAGGTAGACCCATTGGGAATGGTTAACGCGATAACAGTACGCAGTTGTGCCCCCCGTTTATCAAACGGTAATCCTTTTAATTTTTCCAAAGTATATTTTATTAACTCCTCGTCTGAATTTACTTTATTATCAATCCATCGGTGAGATTTTACTCCCGGTTCACCGTTTAAATAATCGATTTCTAATCCCCCGTCGTCGGCAATAGTTGGTATTCCGGAAATCTTACAATAATAAATTGCTTTCTTTCTAGCATTTTCTTCGAAAGTCTTTCCATCTTCCTCAACCTTATCTTTTATTCCTAAATCGGTAAGACTGACTAGTTTTATGGGTATTTCCTTCAGAAAAAATTTGATTTCTGTGAGTTTACCAGGATTTGTGGTGGCAATAAGAAGACGTTTCATTTATTGTTTACAACAATAACTGCACCGCTAGTTCCTCCAGAGACCCCTAAGGTAATTTGAAATGCTTGTATGGTTTTTCCTTCATTGAGAATATCCATAAGAACACTCCCAATATCCCTTGCTGTTAACCTACCAGGAGTTTGGATCATATCTGAGGCTTTTTCCTCTTGTATAACAATTACACTTTGAGGTCCTGGATTTATTGATCGTTCAACAAAGAATTTACCACTTTCTCCCTTTTGGACTGTTGCTTCTACCTGATTAGAATGTAATTCATTTTCTCCGGCCATTTTTTCTCCTATCTTTATATGAATATTATAGAATTATAAACCCAGTTTATTACTTATCCCCTGCATTGATTTTAAACCAATATCGATAAATCTCTCCAATGGTAGACTTAATTTTTCTTCACATAATTTGATATCGTTTCTTCTAGTTCCCGCCGCAAATGATGGATCTTTAAATTTTTTCATAACCGAGTCAACTTCTACTAATGCCAGTTTTCTTTCCGGTCTAACTAGAGTTGTCGCCACTATTAATCCTGTCAGTGTATCTCCGCAAAAAAGCGCCCAATCCATTAAACTCTTTGGCTCATTACCTGTATTATGCCAATTATGGCTAGCAGTTGTTTGAGCAACATTATTATGAATATCGTATCCGGCTTCTTTTAACCACTCAACAATCTGTATACCCTGTTTATCTACTGATACATCAGGACAATAATCACCATCATGAATAAGTCCTGCAATCATCCATTCTTCCTTCGTTCCTCCTAAATCATCTACTCCTTTGCCTAATAGATGATCATAAACTCCTCCCATTAAAGCCTCACAAGCTAACATATGTTTAACAATATTTTCCTGTGGAACTTTATTCTTAATGAAATTTAAAGCATCTTCACGATTAATCATTTTTGATTAGCTACTTCTTCAAATCTTGTTTTTACAAATTCTTTATCCAAAGATAATATCAACCACGCAGCTTTGGGACCATGATCTTTACCGATAAGAGAAAGATAAATAGTTTGAAAAGTTTCTCCGGAGGATAATCCTAATTCTTTTCCCCAATTATATATTTCCTTTTGAAAATCTTCTGCTTCCCATTTTTTATCAATTTCAGCAGTGATTCTTTTTAAAAGAAGCTTTTGGGTTTGATTCAGTTTTTTTACTTCATTTGGTAAATCATTTTTAATGCTGAATTTTTCACTTTCAGGAGCGAAATTTTCAAGCCATATCTTTGCATATTTTGCTCTTTCTACAAGCTGTGGGTTATTCTTTATTTTACCTGCCATATTAGGCATCTGTATCAACTGAGCAATTTGGCGAAAACGAATATCAACAAATTTTTCCGGTTGTTTTGGATTAGTTTGGGAAAGTTCATAACTTCTACCGAAATCTGACTTTCGGCCTTTGGCAAAAAATTCTTTAGCACAACGATCATATTCATCAAATAAATTAGGAATCGTATACCCATCAGGATTAAAATTAATTGCCTGTTGATAATCAGTTCTAACAAATAAAAATCGAGCCACATTAGGAGGTAATATTCCAATTAAGTCATGAGCTTTAAATCCTATTCCTTTTGAAGAAGACATTTTTTGGCCACCAAGCAGAAAAAATTCATAAACAAATTTAAAAGGACTGGGATATTTAAAAACTTTATCACAAAGCTTTAAAGCAATATCATAAGAACCTCCGGCTGATCCATGATCTTTACCGGCTCCCTCACAAGTCACACCGATCACCTTCCAATGGGCTGGCCAATCAACTTTCCAGGGTAATTTACCTGAACCGCCAAACGGAGAAACTTTTCCCTTATATCCGCAGCCGCTTGCCCATTTAACTAAGTCAGGTAAACATTCATAAGTCACTTCTTTGCCATCCCAGTCGGTAACTTTGGTTGTTCCTAGCTTACCGCATTTTTGACAAACTACCTGAAAAGGCAACCATCCGCTTTCCTTTTTTTGGCTTCCGCTGACTTGACGATAAATATCTTGGATTTTCCCTGAATTATCAAGGGCAATTTTTATAACATTGTCAAATTTCCCCTGATGATACATATCCCAAGATGATAATATTTCCGCCTCGACGCCTAAAGTTCTAAAGGATGTTATAAAATCCTGAGCAATCAGACTACCAAGACTATCATACTTTTTATTGGGACTGGGAACTTTCCGTAAGGGGAAACCAAGATAATCTTTTAATGTTTCTTTAAATTCCGGTGGAAGTTCATCAGCAGGGTCAAAATCGTTAATGACAAAGGTAAATTTTACTTTCAGACCTACATCCTGTAATGCTCGATAAACTAAACTATGAGTAACCGGACCCCGAAGAGAACCCATGTGGGCAAACCCCGAAGGCGTTTTCATATCATCAACCCACTCAAGCGGAAGGTGTCTCTTTTTAAATTCTTGCGCAATTTTATCAGCCCAATACATACACGTAGATTATACCTTGTAAGACTTTTAGAGGCAAACATTAAAAGTCATTAATCAAACTTATATCTATTGAGGATGTTGTGCTATAATTTTTGACAGCTCCACATTTTTGGCAATTACATTATAATCGAATGGTCTTCGTGCTAGTGCACCAAAACAATAACCTACTCGAAGACAGTGTGGAGTGAAAAAATTCGTAGCCAACAGCCTCTATAAAAACTACTCTATCTCAACAATCGTATAGATAATTTTCCCAACCGGGGCTTCAACTTCTACTTTTTCTCCTACTTTCTTACCTAAAAGAGCTTGTCCTAGGGGCGAAGCATGAGAAATTTTCTTATTGCTAGGATCGGCTTCCCACTCTCCAACAATGGTAAATACTTCTTTTTTACCATCTATATGAAGAGTAACCTTACAACCAAGATCAACTTTGCCTTTTGGGCAGTTTGACTTTGAAATAATCTTAGCTTCATGTAAGATTTCTTCAAGTTCAACTATCCGACCATCGATAAAAGCTAAATCTTGCCTAGCAGCTGTATATTCACTATTTTCGGCTAAATCACCTAAATCTCGTGCCTGTGCCATCCGTGTAACAGCGGCTGGTCTCTTAACATTCACCAGTTCGTCATATTCACTTTTAAGTTCATTTAACCCATCACGAGTTAGAAGAACGTTTTGATTGTTATTCATGTAATCTCCTTTAATCTGCCTAAGTGTCTACTTAAAAAAAGAAGCCCGTTACCAAAAAGGGGCTTTTTAACTGAAAGTAATACCATATTTTACTCAAATTAGGCTTATTTGTCAAGAAGAAAAATATAGAGTAAAATAAGTCCACATATTCCTTTTTCCTTGCTTCAATTCACGCTCGCTCCGCCAGCTAGCGGAAGCTCGGGATTTTGAAGCGCGGAATATGTAGTTGCCGCCATCGTCCAGTGGCCTAGGACATCAGGTTCTCATCCTGAAAATCGCCGGTTCGAATCCGGCTGGCGGTACTATGAGTACCTGGAATGAAGAAAACCCTTGTTTTAATTGTCAAGTAGTCGTTGATAATAAAAAGAGACAAGCTCCATGTTGCTATGACATTGTGTTTGAGGTAACACCTTCCGAATTTGACTTGCATTTTAAAGACAGTAAAAATGTTGAACTGGTAAATGTTGTTAAAACAAAGGACGGAAAACGGTTTATGCAAATCAGCATTCATGGACCTTGTCCCCAAATTGATCTAGAAACAGGCAAGTGTAGCTTAGAGGGTAAAACTCCACCGGTAAACCAAAAACCTGAGATATGTTCTGTTCTCCAACCTGGTAAATTTTATGCATGTGTCAGATCACCAGTTAATAGATATGACGATCCACCAAAAAGTGATTTAAATTACGACCCCAAGGAATTTTTTTAGTCCCAAATTCGGCACGGGGTACAAGCAAGAATTAGCCTCGAAATTCTATCCTGTAATTCGATAACCCCTACAGGATTCGAAGTTTTGCATTGTTGATTTCCTTCAATATTCGTAATTGATTTTCTCTCTAATTATTCTCTGTTTTAAATAATCGACTTCAAATCTTTAACTGAATTTGTTAAACTGACCCCATGCAAGATTACGGACCGAATATTAATCCATTACAGAAAAAACCAGCTGAATCTCATGATATAATAGTTAAAATAATTTTTATTGCTTTTATGGCGCTGTCTATCTTGGGATTTTTTAAAAGGTATTCTAATAAGAACCAGATTATTATTTCTCCTCTGCCAGAGACGATTATTTCTTTTTTTACAGATAAACCAAAAGATTCCCAATCGCTTATTTTAAGAATAAAAGAAATAATTGAACCTATGGCTGGTACCTGGGCGATCTATTATTATGATCTGACCACTAACCAGAACTTCGGTATTAACCAAACCATGATATTTAATGCTGCCTCGGTTAATAAAATTCCTATCCTGGCAAGCCTTTATTATTTAGCTGATAAAGGTGAAATTAATCTTGAAGAAAAAATTACACTTCAAAAAGCTGATATCCAAGATTACGGCACAGGTTCTATTCGTTATGATCCACCGGGGTCTACTTATTCAATTAAAACTCTGGCTCGATTAATGATGGAAAAATCTGACAATACCGCTGCTTTTATTCTAGGACGACATGTAATTGGGCTTGATCGAATTCAACAATTAATTGATAGTTGGGGTTTATCACAAACAAGTATGGAAAACGACCAATCATCGTTAATAGATATGATTACCTTACTTCGAAAAATGTACCAGGGAGAAATTACTAATCAAGCATTAACAACAGAAATGATTGGGTTTATGGATGATAGTGATTTCGAAAATCGAATCCCGGCTCTATTACCTATAGATATAAAGATTTATCACAAAACCGGAGACTATGTCGGCGGACTTCATGATGTTGGTATTATTAATTTGCCTGACCACCCATATATTTTTGGAATTTTTACTTCTGATATTAATAATCAGGATATTGCGCTTAAAACAATGGCACAAATTTCAAAAGAAGTGTTTGATTTTAGCACTCAGAATTGAATTTTATGATGCGATCGGCAGATGAATTAGGTGTTTAGTAGGTTGATTAAAACTAAATTCTTTATTAACGGTTTTCGGTAAACTTTTCTTAAGTGCTACTTTTAAAACTTGATCCATATTTTCAACAAAGATAAATTTTAAATCACTAAGAACATTTTTTGGGATGTCTTCAAGGTCTTTCTTATTATTTTTAGGTAAAATAATGATTTTTAATCCAGCTCGGTGGGCAGCAATGATTTTTTCTTTTACCCCACCAATTTCCCAAACTCGGCCGCGCAGAGTAATCTCGCCAGTCATACCAATATCTTTTTTCACCGGAATTTTAGTTAAAGCTGACGTAATCGCTGTGGCAATCGCAATCCCGGCACTTGGCCCATCCTTTGGGACTGCCCCCTCTGGTACATGTACATGAATATCAGTCTTTTGGTAAAATTTATCTGACAAACTTAACTGTTCAGCTCGTGAACGAATATATGATAAGGCGGCTTGACAAGATTCCTTCATCACGTTTCCCAACTGACCTGTCAGAGTAAGATTACCTTTACCCGGCATTAAGGCTACTTCAATAAAAAGAATTTCTCCGCCAGCCTCGGTCCAAGCGAGTCCCGTACTCATACCAATCTCGTCTTTCTTTTCTGCTAAAGACGATGTAAACTTCGTCGGGCCTAAAAATTCTGATAATGATTTTGGGGTTACCTTAATCTTATTTCTACGCCCTTCGGCTACTTCTTTAGCCACCTTACGAAAGACTGAGGCAATTTCTCTTTCTAAACTTCTTACCCCAGCTTCACGCGTATAACGTTGAATTATTGTATGAAGACCGGTATCAGTTATCTCAACCAAATTAGACGGAAGAGCATGAATCTCTAATTGTTTCTTAATCAGGTAATCTTTACCTATATGAAATTTCTCATCTTCGGTATAACCGGGAAAATGAATAATTTCCAATCGATCTCGTAAAGCCGGAGGAATTGTATCTAAAACATTACAGGTAGTTATAAAAAAGACATCCGATAAATCAAAAGGTACTTCTAAATAATGGTCCGAGAATGCATGATTTTGTTCAGGATCTAATGCTTCAAGTAGTGCGGCTGAAGGATCACCCCTAAAATCTGTGCCTACCTTATCGATCTCATCCATCATAAAAACAGGATTTTTTGTTCCTGCCTGTTTAATACTTTGTATGATCCTTCCGGGCATAGCTCCAACATAAGTTCTCCTATGTCCTCTTATTTCTGCTTCATCTCGAATACCACCAAGAGAGATTTTGACAAATTTTCGACCCAGTGCCCGAGCAATAGATTTACCAATAGATGTTTTACCCACTCCGGGTGGCCCGACAAAACAAAGTATTGTCGGACTAATGCTTTTTGATTTAATTTCTGTTTTTATATCCTTTTTATCCCTGGCTGTTTTTAATTTCATGACTGCTAAAAACTCAATAATACGTTCTTTTATCTTTTTTAAGCCAAAATGATCTTCGTCAAGAATTTTTTGCGCTGTAATAATATCAACATTATTCGGTGAGGCAATTGCCCAAGGTAAATCAACTAGCCAATCGAGATACGTTTTAACATAAGAGGCCTCAGGATTAAGAGGTGTCATTTGCGCTAAACGCGAGAGTTCTTTTTCGGCTTTTTCCTCGATATCTTTTGGCATCCCGGCCTTCTTAATCTTATCGGATAATTCTTTAATATCTTTATTCTCATCATCCTCGCCGAGTTCCTTGGTGATTGTTTTAAGTCTCTCCCGGAGAACTTGTTCACGAATATTCTTATCGAATCTTTCTTGAGTTTTACTACTAATTTTCCTTTCAATTTCTAAAATTTTTGTTTCGTGAGCTAAATAATCTCCAATTTTAGTAAGTTTTACTTTAACACTATTAATTTCCAATAATTCCTGTTTTTCACTCGGTTTAATTTCGAGTGTCCCGGCAATTTGATTAGCTAAGTCTTGAGGGGGAAGACCTGACATAATATTCATAAAAACTAAAAAATCAACGGCCTTGCCTAAATTCACGGCTCTTTTAAGTTCTGAGGCAAGATGATTAGAAAGAGCGGTAATTTCGTCAGAGACTTCCAGTTCATCAGGAAGTTGTTCTACTTTACCTAAAAGGAAAGGTTCTGTTTGGGGATACTCTTTAATCTCAATTCGACTGAAACCTTTAACCAAAGCGTTAATTTCTCCATCACTTTTTAACATTCGTTCGACGACAGCGAGGGTTCCGATTTTATTTAGATCTTCTGGTTCTGGTTCATTGGTATTGGGATTTTTTTGCATAACCAAGGCGACTAATTTTTCATGAGAAAAAGCTGCCTCAATAGCGGTTAATGATTTTGGTCTGCCAAACGTCAAAACTACTTCGGTAGCTGGAAAGACTACGCCATCTCGTAACGCGACCACGGGGACGATTTTATCCTGATTTTGAAGATTATTAGATTTTGATGTATCTAGTATAACTGCCATATATTGTAAAGTGGTTAGCAGTCTAGCACACTAAGTGCTAAATGTCAAGGAGGAAAATCACCGTAATCAGTTGTCATTTATTTTACTCATGAACTACGACTCTGGTTCCGGGAAATTCTTTAGTAGGGTGGAAAACTGATTTTTCTGGTTCAACCGGAGGGTCTGTCCAATAATAAAGTTTTCCCGCATCAATTGTTGAAAGATTGACACACCCATGGCTCATTGGTGTACCAAAATTATTATGCCAATAGGTCCCGTGAAGAGCAAAAGCATTGTGGAAAAACATAACATAAGGAACATTTGGTAAATAATAATAAGTTCCGATTGATTTGTCTCCGCCGCTCATTGTCGAATAACGCAATTTTACCCAGATGCGAAAATCACCGATTGGTGTTGCTCCCCATTTACCGGTTGAAACTAAAAAGGTATAAACAATATTATCTCCTTCATGGGCATAAAGTTTTTGGTCTGATAAATCGATCTCTATCCATTTTTCTCCCTGTGCCTGAACGACGCCTAAAACATTACTATCGGCGACAACGGCGACCGGTAAAGAAACAGGTGCATTGAGGAAAATTGGCTGGTTAAAATTCGTATCCCACTGTCCTGATTGTGTTTTGATAGTCTGGACTAATTTCGGATTATCAAGTTCAGAGAATTTTGGTTGGGGAATAAAAGAATTGACTAGTTGTTCTTTAAATATTAGCAATAGCCCGCTGATTAAAAAAAGTGCTAGTGTAAGTGAAAGGACAGACTTACTTTTCATTTTTAATTTACAAAAATTCTTGGATTAAACCGTCAAAATTTAATTTGTTATTATCAGTTTTTAGGTCTTTATTATTAACTGATGCTGCTTCTTTTTGATACAAAATTCCAATAGGAATTTTACTATCCTTAGTTATCGCTGGCCATTCTAAAGCTTTCGCAAAAGCAGATAATTTATCCGTTATATTATATTGTAGTTCATTTAGTTTATAAACTCTAGACTTATACCAATCAAATGTATTTATTGGATTAAAAGAAACACAAGGCTGCATGATATCAACAATAGCAAATCCTTTATGATTAATTGCCTGTCTAAGAAGATCAGTTAAATGAGGCAGATCACCGGCAAAACCACGAGCGATAAAGGTTGCTCCGGCAGCTAAAGCTAATGCTAATGGATTTAGTTTCTCATCTATAGAACCATCTGGAGTAGATTTAGTTTTAAAGCCTTTTTCTGAAGTTGGCGAGGTTTGACCAGCTGTCAGGGCATAAATTTGGTTATCATGAACTAAAAGTGTAATATCTAGATTTCTTTTGGCTGCATGGATTAAATGATTTCCTCCCTCACCATAACAACCACCATCACCGGCAATAGCTAAAACTGTTAATTTAGGATTGGCTAATTTAATTCCGGTGGCGACTGGTAATGTCCGCCCATGCAGACTTTCAAACGCAGTCACCGGAGACCAATTCATCATGTTACTATTACATCCGATATCATACACAGCTACAACCTCATTAGGATTAACTCCTAATTTATTCACGGTATCTTTAAGAGCCTGCCAGATGCCAAAATTACCACATCCCGGACACCAGGTTGGTTTATGTATAGTTGATAAATTTAACTTTTCTTCCATTCTTATTTTCCAAGTAAATTTTTTATTCCTTCAATAATATCCTCTGGATAAAATTGCCGGCCGTCATATTTTAATATTTTATCTTTAATTTCAATACCGGTTTGTTCTCTTATCCAGGCGGCCATCTGACCAGTCGAATTTCCCTCAATATCAATAACTTTTTTCGCTTTTGATAAAATTCTGGTCACCACCTCTTTCGGAAATGGATTTATCCAATTAAGGTGCAAATAATTTATTTTTTTACCTACTACTTCACGCGCCGCGTTCTTGGTTGATCCCCAACCAACCAAAGTAATGTCAGCGTCTTTATCACCAAAAATTTGTGGTTCGGGGACTTCTTTGGCTAAAAGTTCATATTTTTTCCCGCGTTTATCAACCATTGACTGAATGGTTTTTGCATCTTCAGTTGAATACCCAAATTCATCATGCTCATAAGAATTAGTTATAAAGTAAGATTGTCCGGGGAGTGCCCGCGGCGATATTCCATCATCAGTTAATTCATATCTTTTGTATTCTCCCTTTTTGTCCCACATTTTTCCCCGATCAATTTTTAATTCATAATTCTTAATTTTTAATTTATCCGCTGTGCCGATGCTTTCACATAAAAATTTATCAACTAAAAGAATCACCGGTGTTTGATATTTATCGGCTAGGTTAAACGCTATTTGAGTTAATTCATAAGCTTCGGTTGGATCACCAGGTGCAAATATAACCCTCATAAAATCACCTGGTGAAGCATTTAAGAGAAACTTAAGATCTCCCTGACCTGTCCATGTTGGTAAACCGCTTGATGGACCCGGTCTTGTACCCATAACTACAACGAGTGGCGTTTCGGTCATAGCGGCCATACCATACCCTTCGTTCATTAAAGCAAAACCGCCACCTGATGTAGCTATTAAGCTGCGTTTTCCCGAATATGATGCCCCTATCGCTGAATTAATTCCGGCTATCTCATCTTCTGGTTGATAATAAATATAATTTCCTTCTTGTTGATGAGAAGCTAAGTAAAGCAACAAACCGTTAATCGGTGTCATCGGATAGAGTGCAGTAAAACCTAAACCTGCTTTAATAGCAGCCAGTCCGATTGCTTCATTACCAGTTAATACCAATCTTCCGGCTGCTTTTCCTCTAACGAGTTTATAAGTAAAATCATTGGCATAGTTATTCTTAATATATTCAAATCCGGACTTGGCAGCTTGGGTATTTTCTTTGATAATTTCTTCTCCCTTTTTAGCAAAATTATCAGCAATGACACTGCTTAATATTTCAAATGGCAAATCAACGACAGCCCAGGTTGCCCCCAAAGCCACATTATTCATCATAATTTTTTTACCGCCGTCTTTAGTAGCAATTTCTAAAAGCGGCAAACCAAACAATTTACATTCTTCCGGTAAATTTTCTGTTATGATAGTTTTGTCCTGAGAATCATAAATAATACCGGCACCTTTGGATAACTCACCTTTATGTAAATCAATTGTTTCTTGGTTCAGGGCGACTAAAAGATCAATTGGCTTAACTAATGAAAAAATTTCTGTTTCTCCTGCTCTAACGATATATGTATTGTGTCCGCCACGGATAAGCGAAGGATATTCAACTGTTGAAGAAATAAAAAGCCCGGCTCTGGTTAAAGCCTTAGCAAAAATAGCTCCGGAAGCCATAATTCCAAATCCCGCTTCTCCCCCAATTCTCCAAGTCATGCTTTTTGACATAAATTAATTATATACAAGATAAAGGAATGAAACAATTCACAATATTAAATGATCAATAGTTTTAAGTAAAACTTGCAGGGCCAATGTTGCACATTTTATTCTAGCTGGACTTAAATCCGTTCCTAACATTTCTTTAATATCATCATATCTCAATTTCTTAATATCTTCTATAGTCATTCCTTTAACTTTCTCTGTTAACATAGAGGCACTAGCCAAAGAAATAGCACATCCTTCACCGGTAAATTTTATATCATCAATAGTTTTTTCGTTATCAGGTTTTAATTTATATTTTATTTCTATTTTAATTTTATCTCCACATAAAGTATTACCTTCCTCATGTGAGGAATCAGGTTTTTCCATAGGGCCAAAGTTGCGCGGATTTTTATAATGATCTAAAATATTTTGTCGATAAATATCCATGATAAAAGTGCAAAATAAGGGATGGCGCGTAACAATTTTTGACAACCCCGCACTTATGATTCTGTCTTTCCAAAGTGTAAAACTTCGTGCTAATGCACTAAACAACAATTTAACTTTGACAAAGCGGGGTGAAAAAATTCGTTACCGCCAGCCCGATTTATTGTATTAATTTTAAAGTCAATTTCATAATATTTTAAATATCTTTTTAGCTTTTTTTAAACTTTCTACTAATTTATCAATATCTTCCTTAGTATTGTAGAGATAAAAACTGGCGCGGGCAGATCCGGGAATTCCCAAACGGGTATGCAATGGCATGGCACAGTGATGGCCACTTCTGATACAAACATTGTCCTCGTCTAATATTTGGGCTAAATCATGAGCATGAATACCATCAATATTAAAAGCAATAATTCCGCCCCGGTCTTCTACTTTTTCTGGACCGTAAATTTTCAAATCTTTTATATTGCTCAATTGATTTAAACCGTATTCTGTTATTTCAACCTCGTGTTGTCTTATATTCTCCATACCAAATCCCTCTAGATAATCAATGGCAGCAGACAAACCGATAGCCCCAGCTACATTGGGGGTCCCCGCTTCAAATTTATGTGGCGGATCAGCAAAGGTCGTTTTTTCCAGATAAACATCCCTAATCATTTCTCCCCCAAATTGGAACGGCAGCATTTTATCTAATAATTCATATTTACCCCAAAGAACACCAATTCCCATCGGTCCGAGCATTTTGTGTCCGGAAAAGGCAAAAAAATCGCAACCTAAATCTTCAACATCAACTTTCATATGGGGTATTGCTTGTGCTCCATCAACTAAAACCAAACAATTAGGGTTAATCTTTTTGGTTTTTCTCACAATTTCTTTAAGCGGATTTATTGTTCCTAAAACATTAGAGACATAAGTAATTGCTAATAGTTTTGTGTTGTCTGTTATCACGCTATCGAGATTTATTTCCTGATGGCGATTGATTTTTAGTTTTCCATTTTCATCAATATCCAAAAATTTTATGGTGGCACTGTTTTTCAGTGCCAGCTGTTGCCAGGTCACCAAGTTAGCATGATGTTCCATAACCGTACAAACAATTTCACTCCTCACGTCAATATTTGCTCTTCCCCAAGCATAAGCCACTAAGTTGATAGCTTCAGTGGCGTTTCTGACAAAAATTATTTCTCTTGGATCTTTTGCTCCAATAAATTTAGCCACATTTTGACGGGCCTTTTCATATTCTTCGGTTGCCTCCTGCGATAGTCGATAAATACCACGAAAGATATTCACTCCATAATTTATATAATATTTATCCATCGCCTCAATTACCTGACAAGGCTTTAAGGAAGACGCACCGGAATCAAGATAGACAATTTGTTTTCCATTTATCTGTCTTTTTAGGATAGGAAAGTCCTGTTTTATTTTTTGTATATCTAACATAAAATTTGTCAACGCCAACTTTACCCTGACATTCCCATTTCAATTAGTCTATTTAATTCTACCGCATATTCAAATGGAATTTCACTAACTATGGGTTCGATAAATCCGTTAATAATTAAATTAGTCGCGTCTTTTTTTGAAATCCCTCGACTTTGAAGGTAGAATAACTGTTCTTCAGAAATTTTACCGATAGTGGCCTCGTGCCCGATTGAAGCGTCTTGTTCTTTAATATCTAAATTAGGAAAACTTTGGGCTTGTGAATCTTTGTCTAATATTAAAGAATCACAGCGCATATAACTTTTAGAATTCCTGGCTCCTTTGGCAACTTTTACTAGACCTCGAAATGTTGTTTGACCTCCATCTTTGCTAATACTTTTTGATAAGATGGTAGAACTTGTATCTTCTGCCAAGTGTATGGCTTTACCTCCGGTATCCTTTATTTGTCCCTTGCCGGCCCAAGTTATCGATAGATGTTGACTACTTGCTCCTTTTCCTACGAGTAGACTGGCCGGATATAACATGGTGACCTCGCTTCCCAACGACCCACTGACCCATTCTATTCTTCCATTCTCTTCCACCCTAGCTCTTTTGGTGGCCAAATTATAAACATTTTTACTCCAGTTTTGCACCGTCGTATATCGTACCCGAGCATTTTTGCTGATATAAACTTCAACTATTCCGGCATGAAGCGATACGCTTGAGTATTGAGGAGCGGTGCATCCTTCAATATAATGAACAAACGATCCTTCATCCGCAATAATAATAGTATGCTCAAACTGGCCCATTTTAGGAGATTGAATTCTGAAATAAGATTGTAATGGTAAACACAAACATACTCCTTTAGGTATATAAATAAAGGTTCCACCGGACCAAAAGGTGCTGTGAAGTGCGGTAAATTTATTCTCGTTCAGATTTACCAGATTCATAAAATATTTTTTAATTAAGTCTGGATATTTTTTGACGGCCGTATCCATATCCACGAAAATTACTCCTTTGTCTTCCCAGGTTTTTTTTAATTTTTCATAGACCGCTTCTGACTCAAGCTGGGCAAGGTTGCCGGATAAATACTGTTTTTCCATTTGCGGAATTTTTAATTTATCGTAAATTCTTCGAATATCTTTTGGTACGTCCTGCCAATTTTTTTTATGGACTGCATCCGGTCTTAAATAATAATTAATATCGTCAAAATTAAGCTTGTGTAAATTTGGTCCAAATGGAGGTAAAGGTAACTTTTGAAAAACTGCAAAAGCCTTAAGTCGAATATCTTTCATCCACAGTGGTTCGCTTTTTTGACTAGAAATATAATCTATTAATTTTTTACTAACCATGAAAATCCTCTCTTCTCAATTTCTCTGGCAATTTGGACTCCTCCACTTTTAATAATTGAACCGTTGATTAAAATATGTATCAAGTCCGGTTTAACAAATTTTAATATCCGTAAATTATGGGTGATTAAAAGAATCCCGATGTTTTTAAGAGTCATTTGTTGAAGAAAATCGGCTAATAAATGAATATTATCAATATCCAAACCGCTATCTATTTCATCTAAAATTACATATTTTGGCTGAATTATCATAGCCTGTAAAAGTTCCATTTTTTTAAATTCGCCGCCGGAAAAATCTACGTTAAGAGATCTTGTTAGAAGTTCGTCTTTGATCTTTAAACGATTACCAGTCTTAGATATTTTTTCTTCAAGATTATTAATCTTTATATATTTCAAAAGGTCTTTTACTGATACTCCGGGAATAGCCACCGGCTTTTGAAACGAATTAAATAACCCTAACCTAGCGCGTTCATCAGTAGTTAAATGGATTAAATCTTTATCGTCAATTTTGATTTTCGAGATTTGATTTTCGATTTTATAACTTGGGTGTCCAATCAAAGCCATAGCCAGACTTGTCTTTCCGGCACCATTGGGACCAAGAAGAACATGAAGCTCACCCGGTCTAATTTCCAAAGAGAGATTATTAATAATTTTTTTATTCCCAACCGAAACTGAAAGATTAGTAATTTTTAACATAGGTATAAGAGCTTATTAGCTCATTAAATCTTTTAAAGTATAACTATCCATTATTTTCCACATTTTTGCTTTAATTCTATTTTGCCAGTTGTCAGCCATCGGACAATTTTTTTCCAATGAGCATTTTTTTTGCTTACTGGTACACTTAGTCGGTTGCCACGGACCATCCAGAATTTGTGTTACCTGGGCAATGGTAATTTTTGCTGGGGGTATAGCTAATTTATACCCTCCATTAAGTCCTTCTTTACTCTTTATTATTCCGGCATTAGCCAATTCAGATGCAATTCTTGAAATATAAGCTTTAGGCAAACCTGATTTTACAGCAATATCTGATAATGGTATAAACTCGTTTTTATGACTACCGGCTAATAATGTTAGTAGGAGTAGTCCATAATCTGATTTACTAGAAAGTGTAAACATATTAACTATGACTAATTTAGTATGAGTTTAACATGAAAATATCGAATTTGTCAAGTAAGAAAATGTGTGTTAAACAGAATTCACATTCATTAGTGTTAGTAATGATTGTAGCGACTCTGAAGTTATCTGTTTAGAATTGGGTGAAGTAATTAATTTTGGCTTTTTTACGAAGGTCTTCTACCCAGGTTTGGATTTTTTCATTTAATTTTTCTTGCTCTAATTGTTTTTGAATCTCTGCTTTAACATCTGCAAATTTTTTGTCCTGATACAAAGTCTCTTGATTATCATCATAATATTTTTGAACGTCAGCATCAGTAACTTTTATATCTTTAGCCACCATTTTTTCAACTTGCTTTTGCAGTTTAATTTGGTCCTTAATATCATTTCGGCTCATTCCTTGAGCTGTTAAAAGCTCATCTAGATTTTGTCCTTGCTTAGTTAAACTATCTTCTAAATCCTTAAGTCCCTGATTTATTTCTTGGTCAGATATATTGGCTTTTTGCTTACCTGCTTCTTGGAGAACTAATTGCTTAGTAATCAAAGAATCAAGGATTTTACTCCCGGCTTGTTTTTCTAATTCTTGGTCTACTGATATCCGCCAAATTGGCTGACCATTAACCATGGCCGCGACAAATAATCCTTTAAAATTATATAAACCAGTCGCTAGGAGAAATAAAATTAAACCAATAATAATCAACTTACGATTATTATCGTATTTTTTTCTTAACGCCAATTTAATAGCAGAAATCTTTTTCGATAATGATTTTAGTTTCATTTTTTCCTCAAATCAATTTGCCCATTATATCAGACTTTATTTAAAATTAAAAGTCAATAATAATAAGTACAAAATCCGTTATTCACTTATAATTTATCTTTATCCAAATTTTATCAAATTTTAATAATACCCTACAATATTCGAACTTATTTTTATCGGTAATTATATAGAGGTATTTTTTGGAGCCGTTTGGTTTATTATCATCTCTTATTCTGATACTAATATTTATTCCTTAATAACTGTTGTTCCTTCCCCTCCCGAAGTAGTCCCCGGAGCCATATTTTGATTTCCACCTTCTACGGTTGTTCCGCCACTCTCTGAACCTCCCCCAGTATTTACTTCCACATTCTTAATATCAGTCCCACCGGATCCACCCTCGGAAGTCCCTGGTGCAAACTTCATTTCTCCACCCTCAATCACAACTCCACCCTGTCCTCCCGGCCCTGTTCCGGGTGCAAAGATTAATTTTCCACCACCTGCATATACTACTCCCGCTTCCCCTCCTCCCGGCCCTGTTCCGGGTGCCCAGACATGCACCACATTATTTAAAAACTCAGTTGCCCCTTCCTTTCCGTTTACATCGATAACCCTTTTTGCCACCTGATTTACGACTTGCTCCTGAACCTGAACAACATTTTTCTTCCCATCTTCATCAATCTTAGTTTTTATCTCTTCCATTGTTTTTTGTTGTTCGATCGTTCTTTCTTCAACCGTTCCCAAAATCTCCCCACCCTTGATTCCCCCTAATAAATCATTCTGTCTATCTTTTATTTGCAGGTAGTTTTGCAATAAATTATTTACCTTTTCATCATTTCCTTTATCAGCATAACCCTGCGCCATAGTTAATCTTTTTTCTGCTTGTCTTTCCAAGACCTTAACCTTATTTTCAACCTTGAAGGCAAAGAAATATTCAATCCCTTCCTGTATTCTTACTACAATTGAATCATTTGAAGTTAGCACTTCTTTTAAATCAACTGCTTGTGAAGTTTTTGGAGCAAAAAGACTGATAGAGAAGAAAAACAACGTTAACAATAATAACCTTTTAATATTCATCTTAATTAATGATATATCAGTTGCAATTAACAAGTCAAATAAATTACATTTTCGTTTCAAAGCTTAAGGTTCGCTTTTTTTATCTCTAGAGAGGTGTCATTTTTTTTCCTAGTTACACAAGCCCCGCACATCGATCCTGCTGAACCAGGAAATTCCCCACCTTCCTGTGCTACTTTTCTAGCTTCTTTATTTAAATCCGCTAAAGAGCTATCAATACGCTCTAAAGCGTGAAATAAAAAGCATCCTACTTCACAATCTTCTACCATATTACTTAAGTACCCTGTAGCTAAAACTTAAGAAACGTCGCCTCTTCGGTAATTATACTATACTTGCCACCATACCGGTCTAGGACTTCTCCAATACAGTCTTCAGTTTATTCAATATTTCTTGAGTAAACGGTTCTTCGAGTTCTCCCTTATTTACCCATTCAAAATATTCGAGTTCAGTAATAAAGTTGTTTAAAGGTCTAAAGCTATAGCGGACATGATAGTTTCTGTCGGCTGAAGTCATCTCAAACATTTCATTTTCTTTAAAAGCCGTCACCACATATTCCACCCACTTACCTTCTTTGTTTTGATTCCGATAGATTGTTCCCACTTTAACTGGCCATTCATTAGTTTCTTCTTTAATAAGAGAACTTATCCATTTGGGTGTATTGGCCGGATTTAAAGGAAAAGCAAAAACTTCCTTAAGAGGCTTATTAATTTGAATTTTTAACTTATTTTCTCTCATAGTTGCTGATATTAATTTTATCTTTTTTAAGAGCTTTAAGATCTAATTTTGTTATAACCGAAAGAGGTCTGGGAAGTTTATTTAACGGGAACCAACCAAGATTGTCACATTTCTCCGGCTCCATAATTTTTGGTGTTTGTCCGTTTTTTATTTTGGCAATAAAACTTGTTGGTACCCAATGCTGACTTTCTTTGGGCAGAAGGTGATTTTGAGCTGGTAGTTGTTTAAGAAGAATAATATCAACTCCATACTCCTCTTTGATTTCCCTTTTAATCGCATCTTGCAAGGTTTCTCCAAATTCAACTCCTCCGCCCGGTGCTTCCCAACAACCATGCTCATTTTTGGTATTTTTACTTCTTTTAGTTAAAAAAATTTCTCCCTTTTTATTAAAAATCAAGGCTCCCACGGAAACGCCGATATAATCAATTCCTTTTTTCATAAATTAAAGAGGATGGCTGCCCGAGTATATCACACTCGAAAATAATTAAAAAAAGTGGCCGAGCTGGCCGGCCTAGAACCATTTATCTTCCCCCATATATATCCTCTCTTACATACATCTATAGTCCTGAATTATAACCAAAGATTACTAAACCGTTTTTTACTTCTGCTATTTGGAGATTGAACCGCCTCGCGCAGGAGCATAAGTCTTCAAACTGAAAACGCAAATTCATTTCGTTAGTAAAAACGTTCTTAAACCTAATAGGCTCATGAGAAAAATGGATCTGGGCAATATATGGACTATCTTTAGAAAACCAGTGTTCTAGCGGATGACTGTCCTCGGGTTTTTTTACATCACGATCTTCATCAGGACCCCAATTGTACGGATCGCTTAGCGCACCTAAAGCATTAAATGAAACCAATAAAGGAAAATGGCGTCCTAATTTATGCGATAAATCTTTCACCAAACTATAGTCAAAGCAATTAGCGCAGATTTTTTCATCGTAGCTAAATGCTGGAATAGAGGTTCGATTGGCCTCACTTAATTGCTGAGCTCTGTTCTCATCCACCATCAACTTGTATCGCGGCCCATGCATCCTTTCCCAAATTGAATTTAAATCCATACCGGCATACAAAGCTTTGGGGTATGGATATATAACCCTAACTATTTCCCTCATCACGTCTTCGGATCCTACTCCACCTTCAATAACTAAATCTGCTTGAGACAATATTGGGTATTCCTCTTTAAGTTCTTTGATTTGCAAGGATATGGAATCGATAAGCCTCAGTTCTTCGGGCTTGAACCTCAAGTTATAATATCCTTTAATCTCTTCGGCCGTTATCTTGGTTCCGAAACTGTCATAGTCATGTATGTTTTGTTGACGAGACACTGAGTTTTCACCGACCATATGTAGCGTTTGTCATTTAACTTAAGCCGATTACTCCGACTTGTTCGGCTGCCGAGCTAGGATTCGGACCTAGGGTCTTCTGCTCCAGAGGCAGACGTGTTACCACTACACCACTCGGCAATTAGAAGTATTTTAACATAGAAATAAAAGATAAAACAATTTCATATGAAGCTACTATATTGCTTTGAAGTAATAAAGTTAATTACAAATTTTTCCTATTTTGGGCAAGATAAGCAAATTGATAAAAATAGTCACACCATTGTTTAGCGATTTGATGATATTGATTTGTTCCGATAAAAAAATCACAGAATAATTCTCTGGCTCGACAAACTTCCTTTAGTCTATTTTTATTTTTAGGATCACCTATCGTCAAATCGAAAAGTTCTAAGGCTCTTATAAAAGCATTTTTGCTCGTTTCATTGTCCCCTTTAGATCGCCATTTAATTGATCGTTCCACTTCACTGCCTATATTAGCTAATTGTTCAATTAGGCTGAAATCTCTCCAGTGGCCGGAAGCTAAATTATGATGCTGAAAATTTTTGTATTTATATTGTCTTTTCATTTTCTCTCATCGTCATTGCGAGGAACGAAAATGACGAAGCAATCTTATTTAACAATATCCTCATATAAATCTCTAAACTCCGGATTCATTTTCATAACCAGTTCTATTTTCTTCTTTCTAGACCCATCCTTAATTTGTTTCTCTCTTTTTATCGCTTCGCTTATATCGTCAAATATTTCGTAATATACCAGTTTGTGAATTTTGTATTTTGATGTAAATCCAGAAACTACTCCTATTTTATGTTCGTAGCCACGCTTTATTAAATCACCGGTTACACCTGTATACAAGACAGAATTAAACTTGTTTGTTGCTATATAAACAAACGATTGCCTATTTCTCATTAGACTATTTGACGAGATTGCTTCGCTTCGCTCGCAATGACGGAAATTATCTTTACTTTATTTTCCCAAGTGCTGTTTTCAGACGATCTATTGTTTCATCTTTGCCTAAAATTTCCATCGTTTCATTAATTGGTGGAGTGGCAGACAAACCTGTTATGGCTACTCTTATAATCATAAAGTAATCACCAGTTTTAAATCCGGTTTCTGATACTGCCCCCAATGTTTCCTGTTCAATTTTTTTAACGGTCCATTCATTTATTTTTTCAAACCGGAATATGGTCATCCCTAAAACTTTTTCTATATCTTCTTTTGATTTCCCAGCCAATAGCAATTCTAAGTCAACGGTTGGCTTATTAAAGAAAAAATCAGTTAGCTCTTTAAAGTCTGCCAGTTTCCTCATTCTGTCCTGAATAAGAGTTATAATTTGTTTAAGCTTTTCCGGTGGCGTTTTTTGTATGACCATAGCGGTAGAATAGGACAATAATAAATCCATTAATTCGTTAGGTGTTTTTTGTCTTATATATGATCCGTTGAGCCATTCTAGTTTTGTTAAATCAAAAACCGGTCCGGTTGTCTGAATCTTTTCAAGTTTGAATGCTTTTGTCAGCTCATCTAAGGAAAATATTTCTTTGCCCTTAGGATACGCCCAACCCATTAAGGCTAAATAGTTTAAAATCGCCTCTGGTAAATATCCCTGTTCTTTATACCAAGAAAGCCAAACTGGATTTTTGCGCTTTGAAAGCTTTGCGTGGTCCGGGTTACGAAGCAATGGAGTATGAGCAAAAAAAGGTATATCCCAACCAAAGGCTTTATAAATAAGAATATGTTTGGGGGTTGACGAAATCCATTCTTCAGCTCTGATTACGTGACTGATTTCCATTAGGTGGTCATCGACTACTACTCCTAAGTGATAAGTTGGAAAACCATCTGATTTCAGAAGCACTTGATCATCAATTAAACCATTTTCGAAAACAATCTCCCCTCTGATTAAATCAGTAAATCTTGTTTGGCCGGCTTGCGGAACCTTAAGCCGAATAACATGGGGGTCGCCGTTTTTGAGTCTTTTTTGTATCTCTTCGTTATTTAGATGTCGACAACGCTGATCATATCGAGGAGGAAGATTTTTGCTAAACTGATCCTGGTGCATCTTTTCTAAAATTTGCGGCGTACAAAAACAATGATAAGCTGCGCCAACTTTAACCAGTTCTTGAGCATATTGTTTATATAATTTTAACCTGTCTGATTGACGATAAGGAGCATAGGGGCCTCCGATATCCGGTCCTTCATCATAAGCTAATCCCAACCAACAAAGAGAGTCTAATATCTTATTTTCTGAACCGGATACTAACCGGGTCTGATCGGTATCTTCAATCCTAATGATGAACTTTCCTTGATTTTGTTTAGCAAAGATAAAATTAATCAGGGCAGTATAGACATTCCCAATGTGTAAATCTTCGCCTGTCGGCGATGGAGCAATGCGGGTTCGAACAGTCATGATTGAATTCTAACACAGGCTAATGCTATACTCAATCTATCTGCCCAGGATCTATTCATCCTGAGCTTGTCGAAGGATGGCAACTTTAACTGAAACTGCTTATTATTCTAGGAAAAGTATTCAATGGGGAATTATTGGTCTGATAATCTTTTTTATTCTAAAATTTTTATTTGGGATGGCGATTGATGTTTGGCGCAAGACTTTTCCCCCAGCCCCGCCTCCGCCAACTGTTGCCTTTGGTAAGTTACCCGCTTTAAAATTTCCCTCCGGTGCATCACCGTCAGCCAATCTGACTTATAAGCTAGAGACTATTGAAGGAGCTCCAAGCGTCGCCTCATCAACTGCTAATGTTTTTTTTATCTCTAAACCAAGCGCTAATTTGTTATCTTTTAGTCGGGCTAAACAATTTGCTAGCAAATTAGGTTTTTATTCTGAACCCGAATCCGAAAATGCAACCACGTATCGATGGCAAGATAATTTAAATCCATTACGGGTTTTAAAAATGAATATTGTAAACGGAAATTTTAAAATGACATATGATTATTCACTCGATATCTCCCTATTTACAGAAAAGAATTTACCCACTAAAGATAAAGCGATTACTGAAGCCAGCGAATATCTAAAAGAATTATCTCTTTTTCCTACTACTTTAAATAATGGCAAAACAGCAGTTAGTTATTGGCAACTTTCTGGTAATAATCTAATATTAACAACGAGTATGTCAAATGCCGATGCCGTCAGGGTAGATTTTTCCCGAGAAAATATACTCAACCTGCCGTTATTTTCGGCTAACCACCCATATGAGCCTATATATTTTCTATTTTCCGGAAACACTGATGCATCTAAGCGTATTCTTGAATTATCATATTACTTCTGGCAAATTGATAATTATCAACAAGCTACCTATCCGTTAAAAAGTGCGGCTAATGCCTGGGATGAGTTAAGAAGCGGCAAAAGTTTTATTATTAATATTGGCCAGAATGCTACCTCTATTACAATTAGAAAAATCTATTTGGCTTATTATTATCCAGCAGATTATCAAGAATTTTTACAGCCAATTTATGTTTTTGAGGGAGATCCTAACTTTTTAGCTTATATATCAGCTGTCAATCCTACGTGGGTTGGGCAATAGTCTGCCAAGAAAAATTCGTAAAAACCCAATCTATCAATAATTTTGTTTCCCCAAACCGATCCTTACTTCCTAAAATAATAATTAAGATTTTTTTATCTCCTCTTTCAATTGTCGTGACTAAACATTCGCCAGCATTTTCCGTCCAGCCGGTCTTAAAACCAAATACGCCCGGGATTTTACCCAATAATTGATTAACATTCTCCATCGAGTAAAATCGCGTAAAAGTAATATCAGAAATAGTAATCGCCGGAATCCCTACGATCCTAATAATATCGGAATTATTTAACGCATATGTTGATAAACGGGCTAAATCAGCTGCAGTTGTATAGTGATTATTATCTTCAAAACCAATTGGGTTGGTAAAGTTTGTATCCTGAAGAAAAAGATCCTGGGCTTTCTTATTCATTGCTTGGACAAAATTTGTAACTCCGCCTGGGTAATTTTCGGCAATAGTGTAGGTGGCATCATTAGCCGAATCAACCAGCATACCGTAAAGGAGATTTTCAAAAGTAAATTTCTCTCCGGGAATTAAGCTCATTTTTTTACCTTCGGTAATCACGGTATTAACTGTTAATACGTCATCCTTTTTAAATTTTTCTAAGGCAACAATGGCGCTCATTATTTTTGTTGTCGAGGCCGGAGCCATTTTTATTTTGGGATTTTTTTCAAAAAGTATTACTCTTGATGAAATGTCACTGATAATAACTCCTTGAGCAGTTATATCCGGAGGTAAAATACCAGTCATATTTATTGGGTATGGGGCTGGTGACGGAACTACAAAATGAACGCCGGCAACCAAAGGTCTTCCCTGCTTAATACTTTGTTGATAAATATTTTGCCCAGGAAGAAAAAGAAATATTAGCAGTATTAATATAAAGAGAAGCAAAGTAAATATAGAAATTTTTTTGTTTTTAATAATCCGTTTTGCCATAAATAGTTATTCTCTTCGTCATTGCGAGGAACGAAGTGACGAAGCAATCTTAAACAATAATGAAATCTTAGGAATAATCACCAATAATAGGACTCGTTACCTTTTCAAAATCATCACATTTCATCTTTATTGATTTAGTATGCAACCCGGCATTAAAAACAATTTCTTTCTCTCCTTTTAGATGAATATCTACGTAGAGGGGAATACCCAGTAAATTACCAAATGGTGGTACTGCTCCGATTTCTACTCCACTTACTTCTTTAACATCTTCAGGAGTTGCCATCTCTAAGTTCTTTATTTCAAGAGAAGATTTTATTTTCTTAAAATCTGCTTTTCTATCAGCCGGCAAAACTACCATTATGGGATTTTTATCTCCGATCATTATTAGGGCTTTGGCACCTTGAGAAAGCTTGGTACCACGGATTTTTGCTGCCTCTTCTGAAGTAAAAACCGGCTGATGTTCAAATGTCTCATATTTAATGTTGTTAGAATCCAAAAGAGAAATTATTTCGTCGTAGAGATTGCTTCGCTTCGCTCGCAATGACGATGTAGTGTCTTGACTTAATCTCATATCCACTCTTTCCATATCCCTGGGGAAAAGACTAGCCTGACGGATATTTTCTAAGTTTAGAATATTTTTTGTCATCCGCTCAAGGCCAAAAGAAAATCCACCTTCCGGAGGCATACCATATTTAAAAGCCATTAAATACATTGCAAAATTTTTAGGGTCCATACCTCGATCACTAATCGCTTTCACTAACTCATCATAATCATTAATTCTTTGGCTGCCGCTTAAAATCTCCAAGCCCCGGAATAAAAGATCATAACTTAAACTATATTCCGGATCCTGGGGATCCGGCATGGTATAGAAAGCTCTTTTTTTCGTTGGGAAATGAGTAATCGTAACTAAGTCGCTTTGATAATTTTTCAAAGCCCACTTACCGATATCCATTTCATCTTGAGGTCCCAGATCTTTCTCACCCCGAACATCTCTTTTAAATTCTTTAAAAATTACTTCTTGCGCTTCCCTTAATGTTAATCTGGGAATTTTTCCAAAAGATAACGGCTCTACCCCGAATTCTTCTAGAATTTTTTTACATTTATCCTGAACATATCTTAAAGTTTCTGTGCCAACTTGTTCTAATAAATTAAGAAGATCTGCAAATTCAACAAAACAAAACTCACAATCCATTTGTGTTGCTTCTGTCAGGTGTCTGGTAGTAACTGATGGCTCAGCCCGATAGGCTTTAGTAATAACGAAAACTCGCTCAAAGACGGTTATTAAAATTTGTTTATAAAGCTGCGGGCTTTGGGTTAGAAACGCCTTTTTACCAAAATAATCAATCGAAAAGACATCGGCCCCTCCCTCGGTTGAAGAAGCGGCAATCGTCGGGACGACTACTTCGACACAGTCCAATTTTTGAGCTGATTGACGAAATCCTTCGATAATGGCTGCCTGAACTTGAAAAATTTTTTTTACCCTTGGGTGTCTTAGGGTTAATGAACGGTAATCAAGTAGTGTTGGCAAACTGACTTTTAATTCTTCCTGACCCATATCAAAAGGTAGCTCTTGGGCTTTAGATACAACTTTGATTTCCTGGCATTCGATTTCAATTTGCCCGGTTAAAATTTTGGGATTTACCATTGTTTGCGGCCGTTTTTTAACCAATCCATTAATTTCAACGACATCTTCCAACCGCAGTGCGTTTAAATCTTGACCACCAACAATTTGGACTAAACCGCTTCTGTCTCTTAGGTCAATAAAAATTATCTTGCCATGATTACGCTTGCTGTTTACCCATCCTAACAATTTTACTTTTTGATCAATAAGGTTTGGTGTTTCCGAAATTAATATTCTATCCATAGCCTCATTTTACATTTGTTTATTTACCTTGACAAGTAGTATTTAACTATGTTATAAATAATTTAGCCCATGATAACAACTAATTCTATTATTATCAGCCTCCGATCTAGAGTCCTTAATAAGGATTTTAGTGGAGGTTGGTAAAGAATTAGGCAATAAATTTAATAAAATTACCAACCAACCTCCTAGATAAAACTGGAGGTTTTTTTATGGGAAAGGTGGTGAAAATTTATGCTAAAAGAGCAGGAAACAAATTTTAATGATGCCGATGTTGCTAAATTAATGAAAGAAGAAAGTGAAACAGATATGGAGTTATCAGGACAAAGGGCTGAAGCAGTACAACCACCTCTGGTGGAAAAAATATCTCCTTACCCTGATAATTATGGATTTCATGCATTAAGAGAAGATTTCATGCTTGGACAAAAAAATAAATAACAAATATGAATAAGGAACAACAAATAATTTTTGATCAAGAAATAGAGAAATATAGAGGTCAATTCGTTCTCCTGAAAGTTGTTGGCGATCGAGAACGTATGGCTATACCATGGCCACCCAGTTATAAAATTCCTCGTAACAGTGCTATCGGTATTGGTGTACCGCAACAAGAAACAGCACCAATTGTCATCGCATTTGCCCAATTTGGGAGACAACACGCACATGCATATTTAGAAACCGCTACCACATCTGGCAGACAAATCCGAGGTTTTGTTCGTGCTTACCTAAAAAGCAACAAAGGAAACTGTATATTGGAGATTCCCAGGCTCTCTGAAAAAGATAGACAGCTTGCTGAAAAATTAGGGCACCCAGCAGATCCGATGAGTATTTTTACCGATAGAGCTTTAACCATCACGATGGCTGTCCTTCGTGTAAATAAATATCGATATATTGAAGATACAAGGAATTCTTTTTTGATTGAGAAAGCAAGAGAACGAATAGCTCAAGAAGTACCCACATGTGGATTAATTCATTTAGTATGGGAATTTAAAAAACCGATCAGAAGGCTAATCCACTAATTTTATTCAGCATCAACAGGTTTTATTCCGAACGAAGTTAGGAAAAAGATTTTCTATTAGACTAGTCTTATATCTTTAATCTTAAGTTCTAATTTTTTATTACCCTTCCATTCGTTAACTGATAAAGTATAAGCAATATCAATCGGATGGTCTGGTTTTAGTTTTGCACAAAGTCCGCCAAAGCAAAATGCAATCGCCGGAAAAATGGTTGATGAATCATCAGATATTGTCATCCTCAGATGTTTACCACCAGATCCAATTATTCTGACGTCTTCAACAATAACCCCTTTACTCGTAAAAACCGGTTCCGGATTTCCTAATCCAAAAGGCTTAAATTTACTAAGCTCCTCATAAAGATTAAAGGTCAAATCGTCTAATTTTAGTTCACAATCTATTTTTAAAACCCTGGTTAATTTTTCGTCATCAAGCTCTTGATTAGCAATGTCCACTAATTTTTTTTGTAAAGATATAAGATTTTTAGTTTCAACGGTAAAACCAGCCGCCATCGGATGACCACCGCAGTCGACTAATAAATCTTGTGCTTTCCTAATGGTTTCAATAATATTAAACCCATTAATTGAACGGGCTGAAGCCTTCGAGTAAGTTTCTCCCCAAGAAACAACAATCGCCGGACGGTAAAATTCCTCGACTAATTTTCCGGCCACTAATCCAATTACTCCCTGCTGATAAGATTCGTGATGAAGAAAAATTAATTTATTCGCTTTGTTTTCAGTCTCATGATAATAATTTTTAGCATGAATTAAGGTTTGTTCAACCAGGTCCTGGCGGGCCCGGTTAGTTTTATCCAAAAGTTTAGCTAATTCAAAGCTACGTTTTTCATCATTAGTGCATAAGAGTCTAAGACTATCCATTGCATGTTCTAATCTACCCATAGCATTTAACCTTGGTGCCAATAAATGACTGATTTCATACGTACCAATTCCTCCCCGTTCAATTCCCGCCTCTCTCATTAAAGCCTGAAGTCCAATTCTTTTAGTGTGGTTTAATTCTTTTAATCCGTATATAACTAATGTACGATTGGCTTCGGTTAATGGCACCATGTCGGCAATCGTGGCTATCGCCACCAGGTCAAGGGAGTTTTGCGTTATAAGTTCGGAGTTTTTGGTTGTTTGGATAATTTCTTTCACTAACATCCAGGCAACGCCGGCTCCACAAAGTTGAGTCGTATGGATTATCGCTAAAGCGTCTGGCAATTTATCAGGGACAACATGATGATCAGTGATGATTACTTCTATTTCTTGTTTTTTAGCATAATTAATTTTTTCAACGGCCCCGATTCCATGGTCAACCGTAATAATTAAATCGGCATTATATTCACTTTTTACTGTATCGATGCCTTTTTGTGATAATCCATAACCTTCATCTACCCGATGGGGAATATAGGGCATAACTTTTGCTCCCAACTTATTAAGAGATTCCCATAAAAGAGCTGTTCCACATATTCCATCAGCATCATAATCGCCATAAACCACTATTGACTCTTTATTATCGATCGCTTTTTCTATACGCTGGATAGCTTTTTTAAGCTGATGCGCATTAATACCAAGGGTACTGGGATTTAGGGTCTGGCTAATGGGATTAGGAGGATTTAAAAATTCATCAATTTGTTTATTTGTTTTAAGTCCCCGATTTTCTAAGAGAAGTTTAATTATTTCATCTATCCTTTGTTTATTATCTTTAGTCTTTAAGTTATTAACAATTTGCCATTTTTTCATATGATATATTACACCATAAATTTTCGTACCCACCTCAGCAATTCATTTTATCGAATGATGATATAATAGCATTATGGCTTATAAATTACCACCCCAGGTTTTAAATATTTTTAAGACTTTTCAAAAAAATAATTTTGAAATTTATGCTGTTGGTGGGTCTGTTCGTGATTTACTAATGGGTAAACCAACGAAAAATTGGGATTTTACAACTAATTCTCTCCCGGAACAAATACTGACTCTCTTTCCGGATGCTTTTTATGATAATACTTATGGTACAGTAAAAATTCCTCAAGAAAATAACGAGATATATGAAATTACTACGTTTCGAACTGAGCGCAATTATTCAGACCGCCGTCATCCTGATCAAATTACCTGGGGTAAAAGCCTGGAAGAAGATTTAGCCAGAAGAGACTTCACCATTAATAGTATCTGCTTAAGCTTACCGAAAGATGCACCTGTTTTTATTGATCCCTTTAATGGACAAAATGATATTAAAAATAAAATTATCCGATCTGTTGGTGACCCGGAAAAAAGATTTTCCGAAGATGCCTTAAGACTGCTTCGGGCTATCCGAATTGCCACCGAACTTGAATTTTTAATCGAAGTAAAAACCTTTCAGGCAATTATTGACAACGCGACTTTAATTAAACGAATTTCCGGTGAAAGAATCCGTGATGAACTTTTTAAGATACTATCAAGTAAAAATCCTTTTGATGGATTTATGCTTTTACGAAATTCTGGTCTCTTAAGAGAAATTTTTCCCGAGCTGGAAAAAGGCTTTGGAGTCAACCAGGCGTCTCCCGGCAGACACCATATTTATGATGTCGGGACACATTCATTTTTAGCGCTTAAATTTTGTCCATCAAACGATCCCCTAACCAGATTGGCAACTCTTCTTCATGATATTGGCAAACCAGTAGTTTTTAAAAAGGACGAAAAAGGAATAATAACTTTTTATAATCATGAATTAATAAGTACTTCTATTGTTAAAAATATTGCTGACAGGCTACATTTCTCCAAAAAAGATAAGGATAAATTAGTTACCCTTGTCCGCTGGCACCAATTTACTATTGACGAAAGACAAACTGATTCGGCGATTAGAAGATTTATTAAACGTGTCGGTCAAGATAATCTTAAAGATATGCTTGACCTTCGGGTTGGTGATCGATTGGGCGGCGGGGCCAGGGAAACTTCCTGGAGACTGGAAGAATTTAAAAAAAGATTAATCGAAGTCCAGAAACAACCGTTTACGGTTGCTGATTTGAAAGTTGACGGCAATGATGTAATGAAAATTCTTAATATCGGTCCGGGACCAAAAGTTGGCCAAGTTCTAAATGAGCTTTTTAATGAAGTGGTTGAAAAGAGTAAACCAAATGAACGAGAATATTTATTGGGAAGAATTAAAAATATGGGAGAGAATTTACCCAATTAACCTTAAGAAGATTGGACTACTTTTTTATTTCTCTTTCTCCAAACTAAAAACACAATAACTGCTAGAGGTATCCAAATTACACCATAAACTACTACCCAAATTAATACTCCAGCTAAGTCTCTAATATTGGTTACCATTGATCTGACGGCCTGTTTGAAAATTACTTCCGGCCTAAATTGACCAGTTGGTGCATATGGGAGTGCAAATTCGTCAGTGGATAAGGATACTGTTACTTTTGCCAGTTTAGCTGTCTGTTCAAGATATTGTTGTTGACCTTTTAATGAGTCAATTTGATCCTGAATATTAATAAGTTCGCGTTGAACAGTCAGAATATCTTGAACTTGTACGGCCTTGTCCATAATGTCTGCAAATTTTGCTTTTGTCTTTTCCAGGGTCGCCAGTCTTGCCTGAACATCAACATATTGGTCGGTAACATCAGTTCCTAAAATATTTTCTGAGGTAACTTTTATTGCCAACGTTCGGAAATAGTCAAGAGTTGTTTTCAACTCATCTGCCGGTATACGGATAGTTACCGTTGCAAAAGGAGCTTCCTGCGGATTAGTTAACGAGGTATTAACCATATAACCACCAACACTTTTTGCCTTGTCAACAATTTGGTCATTTATTTTACGAACATTAGAAACTAACATTGACATTGACGACTCTTGAACAACTAGTCGGTTTTGCGTCTGTGTTGGCGTATATTGATCTGAAGGCGGCATAATCGACGATGTCCCAAACGATCCCGGAACAGCCATCTTTTGTTCCATCATATCGCTTCTTAAAACACCTGTTGTAGGAATTAACGGGACTACACTAGACAAATTGCTTTTAATAAGAAGTACAAGAAGTACCAGAATAATTAAAGCAGCAATCTTATTTCTTTTTACCCAATCTAACATATGATATAGAATAACTCTATTTTGTCAAAAATATCGAAAAGTGTCAAGAAACCTTTTATAAGAATAATTATAGTAGACCATAAGCAATTGAGTACTTTTTACAAAATACTTTAGCCTTCTCCTTTAAAGATTTCTGATAATCTTTTGGAGGTGCGAAAAAAATTCTATATAGGCTCTTATACTTTTGGATAAGTTCAGGATAATATTTTCTTAAGAATTCATAATAAAGAGTTTTGCAGTCTGCAGGATCTTTACCAAAAAGAGTTAACGCTCCTATAAAAACAAAATCTGCTCCATAATCTTTGGCAGTTTTGACCATTATTTCGATTTGCTTATCTGATTCAGAAATAAATGGTAAAACCGGAATATAATTTATTCCCACAAAAAATCCTTTTTGTTTACATTTTTTTATCGTTTCCATTCTCTCCCTTGGTGATGGGGCACCGGGTTCAAGAATTCTAGCCAGTTTTTCGTCTAAAGTAGAAATAGAACAAGTTATTATTACTCCGTGGTCTATCTTACTTAGTTCATCCGGCAGAATAGCTTGTTTATCGATTTCTCTCAGGACATCAAAATCCCGTAAGACGAGTGTGGATTTGGTTGCAATTTCTAACGGGAATTTATATTTTAAAATTACCTTGAGTAGCTTTCTGGTTATCTTTAATTCCTTTTCTATAGGCTGATAAGGATCTGTAGATGAAGATAAAGTAATAATTCCAAATTCCTTTTTTTCCGCTCTCTTTTGTAATTCTTTTTCTAATATTTCGGGAGCATTGATTTTGACTGACAATGTCTTTGCCATATTAGTTCCGTATTTACTTCCCCTAATATAACAATATAGACAATTAAATAAACAACCAGAGTAAGGATTTATTGAATAATCATCAAGGAACTAATTATCACGTTTCTTATGTTTATTTAGGATAGACTTAACCTGAATTTTGTTAATCATTTTTGAGAAGAGAAATTAACTCCATTTCTTTTTCTTTGTTGAGTTTCTTCATCCCATCCTTAATTATCCAATCTGTATTTTTATTGTTAAAGCCTGCCCATACTTTACATAACGAATAAACGAAGTCTGGGCTTTTTTTGCTGATTTCCCTCAAAATGTGGGCGACCGCTTTCTTCACATAAAGTGCTTTGTCTTTGCTTAGTATTTCCAGAATTGGGCGGATAGAATCAGGACTGTTTCTGCATACATATCTTAAGGACTCGATACTTGTCCTTCTAATATTTTCATCTTGATCTTTGCTCCAAAAAATCATTTCATTTATTACTGCTTCTTGTCTCTTTTTACTCATTTCCGAAAGGATTGTGGCTGCCACTTCTCTTATCTCCCATCTAACATCTGCTGCCAATATTTTAATTTCCGGAAAGACTGTCTTTGGGGTTTTTATCCCTTTTTCAATTATTTCCTTCAGGTCCGAAGCCTTAGTGAGCATATAAATTTTGATACTATGATTTAAATCATGATATCAATTTGACTCCAGTTAATCAACTGAATTTTTTCTTCTTCAATAATTTTTTTAATTTCTGATGAAGTCAATGTTTTGAGTTCGGTTGCCCGGCAATCTGACATCGAACTTATCTTCCGCAGTTCATCCGAAGAAAAACCTGGATGAGTCATTAATTCAGATACCTTATCAGGTAATCCTTTCAATATTTTAGTCAAATAATCTATTGAGGCATTTTCCGGATGATTATAATCAGAATATTCACCAATAAAATTAATTTCTTTCATCATCCGATATGGAATTTTATATTTATTAGAAAATTCTGATATGAACGGAAATATCGAGGGCAGTTTATGCACATGATAATGTCCGTCAATATGAGTCGGCATTTTACCAATTGATTCTTTAAATTTCTTTAACTGTGAATAAAAAAGTCTTTTTGCTTTTTCAACCTGAAATAATCCTATTGATAAATAAGCAGTTACTTTTTTTATTCCCCTTAAGACTTGGTTGTCGTCCCCGATTATTTCAAAATGCAATCCAACTCCTAATTTTGGATTTTCTTTTGCCAATTGAGCCGCTTCATCTGCAAATGGTCTATTGACCATTAGGGAAGTACTGGTAATAATTCCATTCTTAAATCCGTGAATTATTCCTTCGTTGACCGATTTAGTAATCCCAAAATCGTCAGCATTAACAATTAGTTTTTTCATCTTAAAAGCCGGCCGGGTGCGCGGTCAAGAAATGTTTTGTCCCTCTCGCTTTGACTGACACGAGCTTCCAGTTGATTAAGTTCATCAATATATTTATTTATTTCCGGATATGGCATATCCTTTACCATAAGGTTAAATGCATTATATTGAGGAAGATTATAATAATGCCAATCAGACTTAATTTTTGAAAAATATCGATCTGGTTTAGGATAGTTCCCATAAGAATGATAAAAAGAATATAAACCTTCGTAATGATTCTTTAGGTTGTACATAATACCTATGGCATATAAACGAATACGATTATCAGCTGCATTAAGTGATGGTTTAACTTTTAAAATACTATAAACATGTTTTGACCAATTGTAGGCCTTTAGCCAACCAGAATACCCATCAGAGGATAAGTTTGACAGATAAACTAGATCAATCTCATTATTAACAAGAGGAGGATAATACTGGACAATTATTCTGTCAGCATTTACAACTCCGACAAGGAAAAACGCTATTGCACTCACACTAATCTCAAAAATTAATAATTGTCTTTGAGAAAAATGTCTAATAATCATCAAGATAATCATTGCCGCTATCCATAATAAAAGAATTAATCCATATATACGAGCAACTGTTAGTCCATGATAATACTGATAAAGAATTAATCGTCTTAAAATTGAAACTAAAAGTAATATTAATTCCGTTAGTAGTAAAAGATTTAGTCTCTTAAGCCAGTCTGATTTAATACCCTGCAAGATATAAAGACTTATACTAACTAAAAAATAGATAAATATTGTCGCAATTAATAATTCACCGAATCCGCGGCTGACATATTCCGAATAAGTTTGAACCCTAAATTGGTGAAGTTCTATTTCGGGGACATTAGCAAATAAATATTTAAATTGGACTAGCAAAAACCACCCCATCAAAAGACTAGTTAATCCGATAACTATGGTTGCTTCAATTACAAAACGTCCGCTATTAATTTTAAGGTATTTAGTTAATAACCGATTATCAATTATCAAGTTAGCTAAAGGAAGTAAAAATAATAGCCATAATATAGTTACAATAATTCTGGCAACCAGCGAAAAATCCTTAAAGAACCAAAAGGTATTAGTAAATATTTTATTAAAGATTGGGTCAGCTGAAAATAATATGACAACAAGCACTGATAATACGGGAATAGCAATAATTAAACCCAGAACTATTGATATATATTTATTGCGTAAATCACGATTACCAATTCTAATTGATTTATATTGTTGCTCTAAAGATAGAAACGAGGCAATAAATGACCAAGTAAGTAAAAAGGGGGACACTAATAGTTCAGTAACTGTTTTGATCGAAGGCTCTTTCGCAGAAAAGTTATATATAGCTAAAAATGCAAAACCCAGTGAACCCATCCAAAGTATAGAACCAATAAAATATATGTCACCTTTTAGTACCGATAACCAGGCTAGTACGATTGAGGCAAGTGAGAAAAATAAACCATAAGAAAAGATCTTTATAAAATTGTTTCTCCAAAAAACTGTCCATAGAAATAAATGACTAACAGTTAAAAAAATCGCTAAACCTAAGGTTCCCGGAAGAATGATGAAGTTGTCAAAATACAAGAGATGGAAGAAAAGGAGAAAACCAATTACGGCTACCGCTTTACGAAACATGAATATATTGATGTTATAATAAAATCAATCCTTAAGTCAAATTTGGAATTAAATAAGTATATAAATAATATTTACCCTTGTTTTCTTTTCTCTTCGAATTTATTCCAAATCGCCAAAATTGGGGTGGCGACAAATGGAGATGAATAAGTTCCGGAAATTGTTCCTATAAGTAAAGCGAATACAAACCATTTGATCGTTGTTCCGCCTAATAAAAGTAAGGCTAATAACATAAAAGCAATGGTTAAAGAATTATTTAATGATCGACCCATTGTTTCCGTCATTGCTTGATTCGCGATTGTCTCAAAATCTTGTCCGGGATTTTTTCGTAAGGTTTCCCTGATTCGATCAAAGACCACAATCGTATCGTGAACAGAAAAACTCATCGTTGTTAAAACCGCAGTTACAAAAAGAGTGTCAACTTCAACATGGTGAAAATGTCCTAATAGAGAAAAAGTCCCGATGACCACTAACAAGTCATGGAAGAGAGCCAGTACTGCTGATGCTCCATATTTAATATTTTTAAATGCATAGGCAACATAACTAAGGATTCCTAACGTCGCCAGAATAGCCGCAATAAAAGTTTTTTGTAAGAGCTCGCTTCCGAGTATTGGCCCGACAGTTTCAAAACGAACTAATGATGGAATTTCACCGGCATCTTTTCCGAAATCTTTACGTAAAATTTCTTCCTGACCGTTAGTTATTGTTCGCAGCCTTAGAAGATAACTATTTTTTCCGGATAGTTGGATTGAATTAAGTTGAAATCCATACTTTCCGGAAATCGATTTTATTTTTTCGGATGATATATTATTTTTAAATTGATATTCAAGCAGTGTCCCACCGGTAAAATCAATTGAAGGATTTAAACCCCACATGAGTAAAGATATAATACCCGGAACAAGTACCAGTGATGATATTAACAAATATACCCATTTATATTTCATGAAATATATCATGTTGTGTAACCTTTCCATTTCCCCTTAAAGAAAAATCGCAGTAGTGTTCTCGTAACGATAATACCGGTAAAAAGACTCGTCAGTACTCCGATTGCTAATGTCAGGGCAAATCCCCTGACTAAACCAAATGACGGTAAAAAACTCCAATTTATGGGATTGAAAAGAATAAAACAAGTTATCAGGGTTGTAAAATTTGCATCCCTGATCGAATCCCAAGCCCGTCCAAATCCTAATTCCATCGCTACCTGCCATTGTTTTCCGCTTCGCAGTTCTTCTTTCATCCGTTCAAAGATTAAAATATTAGAATCAACAGCCATACCAATCGAGAGAATAAAACCAGCGATACCGGGTAGCGTTAAAGTTACCGGCAGAAGTTTAAAAACAGCTAGCGATAACAGACCATAGATGATTAGGGCAATATCAGCTAAAAATCCTAAATATCCATAGTATAACCACATAAAGACTGCCACGATACCTAATCCGATTAATCCTGCCCGAATACTTTTCTGAACTGACTCTTGGCCTAGAGTCGCCCCAATTGATCTTTCTTCTAAAACCTTTATCGGTACAGGTAAAGCACCAGCATTAAGCTGACGGGCAAAACGATTAGCCTCATCCATGGTAAATTGACCGGTAATTCTACCCTTGCCGCCGGTAATCGGCTCCTGAACTGTTGGATCAGAAATAACCAGTTGATCTAAAAATATTGGCATACGTTTTCCCACTAATTTTGTTGTTAGTTCTCCGAATTTTTTTCCACCTTCATTGGTAAATTCAATCGCCACATACGGAGCTCCAGTATTGGTATCAAATTCGACAGCTGCGCTTTTAAGATCTTTTCCGGTAATTCCAGTCTCCTTTGTATCATTAAAACTAAATGATGCACTTTCAGTTGATTTCCACTCACGAAATTCAAGTTTGGCTGTCTGACCAATCTCCAAAATAGCTTTATCTTTATCTTTTATTCCCGGGAGCTCAACAATAATCCGATAATCCTCGCCTACTTTTGAAGCCTGGACAACTGGTTCGGTTAAACCATAAAGATTTACCCGGCGTTCAATAACAGATCGCGCTGAATCAAGAGCCTGATTTCTATCCTTGGAATTAATACCTCTCATATCAGCCTGCAATATTAAGTGAGTTCCTCCCTGAAGGTCAAGACCCAGATGGGTAAATATATCTTTTTGAATTTTAATTGATCCTAAAGAAATATTAATATCCGGAGATGAAATATTTTGATTAATCTTTAATGATCCTAGGGAAATCTTCAAGGGGTAGTTCTTGGGCAGATCGATTATCACTGCCAAGACAGTCATTATAATGATGATTATCAATAGTCTTTTCGTCCTCATTGCAAGTATTATATTATAGATCTGATTCCGACACAATTAAACATATAAAAACAGGGTAATTTATGTTAAAATTCGGATTTACGATTAACTAAACCACGACTAATTTATGATTAATACAAAAGTATCGTTAGTTAAAGGATATAACCGTTATCAAAATATTGCTAAAGCATTACGGCTTTTAGAGGAAGATCTCGGACCCAAAATAAGCCGAGCCAAAAATATTATTATAAAACCTAATTTTGTCTCAACGAGTAATCAACTGGCAGCCACTCATGTGGACGCCATTAAAGCTACACTAGACTTTCTCCAAAAATTCACCAAAAATAAAATACTGATTGCTGAAAATGCTGCATTTGCCAGTGCTTTTGAGGGATATAAAAATTTTGGTTATATGAAACTGGTAAAAAAATACCACATTGAACTGGTTGACTTGGCCAAAGATGATTTTCAGAATTTTTCAATATCTAGTGCTTTTGGCAAACGGATACATATTGGTGTATCAAAAACCATCCTTAACTCCGATATGAGAATCTCGATTGGTCCGGCCAAAACTCATGATGAGGTAATTGTTACCCTGTCATTAAAAAATATGTCGATGGGTTCATTAAATACTCGACCCCTGATGCATCAGGGAACAAGAAAGATGAATCTGAATTTAGCCAAAATAGCAAAAATAGTACCTCCGCATTTATCAATCATTGACGGAACTGTCGGTATGGAAGGCAATGGTCCCGGCGAAGGTACTCCGATCAAGTCAAATTTTGTTGTTACTTCTGCAAATCCTATCTGTGCTGATGTGATTGCAGCTAGAGTTATGGGTTTTAATCCTGAAGATGTTGGTTATCTTTATTATATGGGTATCCCTAAAAATATTAAAATTGTTGGCGATTCTATTGATAAATGCCAAGTCCATTTTAAACCTCATCGAAGTTACGAACGACAACTAAACTGGAGAACAAAAGAGAATTTACCAAGAATAATTTTGTCGACCATCATCGCTAATGTCTATCTTAGAGTTCAAAGAATGCCATTTTATAACAGTACGTGGTTTGTCAATATAAAAGAACCAATTAAAAAAATACTAGGATATTAAAACCTTTTTTTAGAGGACTTAAGGAAATTTTCGGACAGAGGTAATTGTTGGGCGCCGGAGAATCTATAAAGGATTTCGCCCTTTTCCGGTTTGGTAAAAACTTTAATATCATCTCCAGCTTTGGCGCCGATTGATTTGGCAAAATCCGCCGGGACTACAACTGCTAGACTATTCCCCGTCTTAAGAATTTTCTGTGTCATACTCAACTTACCAATTCTTCTTCATCACCAATAATCATCACTCTTGAACCTTCAAGAATACTCAAAATAAACGGGTCTCTTCTTCTTTTCCTAAATCCAAATTCATCTTCAGTCATCACCGTGTAATTTATTTCTTTATCACGTCTAATTTCTTCATTTTTTACGATTTGTGATAGTTCCGGTAAAACAACATTCCCAACAACCAGAAGATCAACTTTTTCCGGTGATACTGGTATCCCCCTGATAAATGCTCCTGATAACATGACAAATTTTACTTTTCCTAATTTAATTTTATTTTTAATAACTTCCCGTCCAAGCCCACAGGTCTTAGCCACTAATTCCAAAAGTTCGAAATATAACGGGTAGTCTTTCCTGAAGGCATAATAAAGTCGATTAGCCCTTGGTTCTTTGGTAACCATGCCACCCTTTTCAAGATGGGCAAGTTCTCTTCTGACAGCATTAATCTCTTCATCTGTCCGGCGAACCATCTCTCGGACATGAAATATTTTCCCCGGATTAATTAAAAAAAGCTCTAGAAGCTTAACCCGAACGCGGGAGATAATAAGATCTTCTAGCATATATTCTCCCTTTCTGGACAGAAGAACATTAAATTAGAATATTTTTTATTTAACCGCTGTTCCTGTTGGTAAAACCTCAATCCAAATTTGTCCCCGATTAAATTGAATTTCTCGCCCATTATTATCAAAAAATTTTGTTCTTGAGGTTCTGTCGTCTTTTGACCAAGTCCCTTCTATCTTTTTACCATCCTGTAGAATCATCGCTTCACCTTCACCAATCGTCTGATAAAGAAGATGTGCATGTTCATCAACCGAGCCAGTTTCTTTAGAAAACTGCAAAACAATATTTTTAGCCGTTAATTGCTGTTTAGTTTCTAAATCGGTTTGCAGTATTCCTCCATTAGAACGCTTATAACTATTTGTGGTTTTATCATATTCCCATTTCACACCGTATTCTTTGTCGTAGCCTTTCCAGGCGGAAAATTCAACCAAAGAACTTGCCGGTCTTTCTGTTACTTTAATATCTTCTTTAAATTTCCAACTAGTAAAATTCAGGTCCCACGATACTCCTTCCCCATCAACATTCGTCCAATCCCTCTCGCTGGCAATTGTATAAAGACCATTTGTATAACAAACCATCTGGTGCTCATAGGCAACTTGATGATCTAACCTATCTGGATTTCTGGCACAAACATAATATTTCTTGTCTGCTGTTTTAAGAGGTAATCCAAACTGATCCATATCTTTTATATTATATTTACCGATTTGACAAAGAGCCTTAGCCCGCGGATCGACTGTATCATCATTACAGTTTCCAGCTCCGCCGACATGATTATATAGAGCATCATATTCGGAAACCCAATCAACAAAATATGTTCTCGCCGAACGAACTGGTGCTAGTGTTAAATTTTTGGCAGCAGCTCCACAATAATATATTCCCATAAATCTGGTTATTCCGCCCTCGGCTACTGCTTCATAAATAATATCGGCGTTACTTAAACCCGATTGCGGACGAGCTTCGGAATGATTCTCAATCATAACTGCCAATGGTCTTCTTTTATCCCAAACATTTTTTTCGTTTTTAGTATACATTGCCCCGTTTAAAGGACACGCTTCGGTTTTAGGACCAGAAATATCAACATCATATCCGCCTTGATCACCCTGAAGTGGCGAGGCAACTTGCTGGCTGGCTGAAGGTTTAATTGAGTTAAAGATGGCAAATGAAATTCCGGTAGAAATTAAATATAAGACTAATCCTAATGCAATTGAAATAATCAGTTTCTTTTTTTCCATATTATTCTCCTTTAAAAAATAATCGTTTAATGCTGGGCTTGTTGAACCGCCTGTGTTTCTTCGTTTGATAAATCGTGTTCTAAGCCTTTTCCTTCCTTGATAGTCTTGCCATACCAACGATTACCGGTCCGACTATGAAGTGAAGTTAGTATAATACCATCGTTCTTCCCATTTAACATTGCTAAAACAAAACTTTGATCTCCGCCAACATCTTCAAAAGGATTAAAACGTAATAGTCCGACTCTTTGAATATTATTTAAATTCTCTAGTCTTTGTTTCTCAATTTTTTTGTCTATCGCATTAATTTTTTTATCAAAATCATCCTGATTAGCCAGAATTTTTTCTAGTATTTCGCCAAGTGTTTTATCGTTTGATCCTTTGGTTAAATTATTATAACGCCTTATCGAACGAAAAAGAATAATTGAAATAAATAGCAGCCAAATAAAAATTAATCCCATTATAAAAATTATCGGCTGACTAATATTGAACACCATCGTTGCTCAACCATTGTATGTATTTATAAAAATTTTGTCAACCCTTCGGATACTTCAGGGTTGATTAAACTTCTCTTGACTTCCAGCTTCAATCTGTGCTATACCTTGCTCATGCCTAAAAAAACGAAAAAGGAAAAAATTATTACTGAACTACGACGTAAATTAGAGTTAAATCAGCCAAGCCAGGAAAATTCTACGATTATATTAAGTGAAACGGGAAAGACATATACTGAAGACAAACTTACGACTAATTACCATCTGCCATCGATTAATCGTACATACACACCGCCGCAACCGATCAACCATCAATCAACTTCGTATATTATTAAAGACTTAAGAAAAACATTTTTATTAGCCGGACTTGCAATCGGTTTTGAACTTGTAGTATATTGGCTCTTACGTTAATAGGGAAAATCGTTGGGAAAAAACCTTTAGGTTTTATCCCATATAAAAGGAGGTGAATTAAGAATATGGCAACAATGTATTGTGTAAAGTGTCGTGCAAAAAGAGATGATCCCAATGCTCAACCAGTCACAATGAAAAACGGTAAACCAGCATTGAAGGGAAAATGTCCAGTTTGTGGCACCGGAATGTATAAGATTGGTGCAGCCTAAATTCGTCAGCTGACGAATTTCTATTATAGAAATTTAAAAACCCGATCTTGGTTTCGCCAATAGGCGTTTCTTAAGATCGGGTTTTAGGACTTCAAACTACTAATTTGCTAGTCCTGGTAAAATAATTTCTTCTGATGGATTTGTAAAAACTTTCTCTATTAAACGATCATTTGAAACTATACCTCCTATGCCGAGTATGGAAAACGCCTGCCCTATAAACTGAATAGGTTCAATGGTCACCAACAGTCCCATAGATATCATATGGCCATTTTTATCTTTTAATAAAAAAAATATACGTTTTTGGGCTTCGTGCTTGACTGCTTTTGTAAAGGGTTCTTGGAATTCTCGTCGAGTTGCTAAATTTATTTCTCTGATTTCATTGACTGTTAATTCGGAAGCAAATTTAAAAATAATTTTACTCATAATTTTGCGTCAATGATTTATATCAAGTTTGCACACTACCCTATTTATTTAGCAATGTTAAAAACTATTAATAATATTTGAAAATAAAAATCCGATAAAGAACCCAGTCGGACCCAAAATACTAAAAATAACTGAAAACGAATTATAAAATGAAAGCCAAGCAATAAAGTATATAGGCAACATCACAAAAGCCATTGCCAGAACAAATATACTATCATTTAATTTTATTTTTTTATCACTGTTCTTTAAATATTTTCTATTTTTAAACAATACTAAAGAAATGATTAAAAAATGTGAGATTAAAAATAACCCGAAATAAATATACATTAATATTTTCCCGGCTTCACAAAATGCCGAAGCCCCCGTAAGCCAATCAATCATACATCGAGTATTAAATATAGCTAAAAAGAATATTGAGTAAATGAAAAGAGGAATAAAAAACGAAACTTGCCAAGGAATTTTTTTAGTAAAAGAAAGTATCATATACTTAACAAGACTAATCCTCCAATAATACAGGCAATTCCAAATACTTGATTCCAGAATAATTTTTCCTTAAAGAAAATAATAGCCAAAATAATAGTAACCACCGGAAAAATTGTTGAGATCGGAGTTACTAATGAGACTAGTGAATACAATACTCCATAGGAATATGCAAGGTAACCAACAATAGTACATAGCCCGTCGGAAAAAATAGGAAATATTGCGTTTTGAATATCTTTAAAAAAGTTTATCTTAAAAACTATTCCATATATAAATAAAAAGAGAATTATAAAAATCATAGAGATTATCGTCGCCCAAAACCAACTATTTTCTTTGATAACTGGAGCCAGAAAAAAATATGAGAATCCCCAAGATATCATGGCAATAAAACTTTCTTTCGTTCCCTTTTTAAAAATTTTATTCCCTATTTTTTTAATTTCACTTATATTGATAGAAACTAAAGGAACCCCAACAATAATTAAACTGATAGAAATTATTTGAGTTAAATTTAACTGTTCTTTTAAAATTAATAGTCCGAGTAAAACGACTATTAATGAGTACGATGATGCAATTGGACTAACAACAGAAACTGTACCAATTTCTAATCCTTTATAAAAAAACATTAACGCCGTTGCTTGTAAGAAACCAACTAATATAAGAATAATTAATCCATTAATTGAGATATTAAGATTTTGGGGATTAAATAAAGAATAAATTAAACCTAGAATAACGGCAATTGAATATACCCAAAATAAAGTTTTTAAATGACCAATTTTTCTTGAGGCAATGACAGCAAAAAAATCAGCTGTTCCCCAACTTAACATGCAGACTAACCCAGCAATTATTCCTATCTGAATATTCATATCTACTTGTATATGATATATTAATATATCATATATTAAGGTATCATTTTATATATTTTGGTCTTTAGGCCGATACTGTAAAGCTTCGGCTATATGACTTGGATTGATTTTTTCTTCGCCGGATAAATCGGCAATTGTTCTAGCGACTTTAATAATACGATAATAACTCCTGGCTGATAAATTCATTTGGACAACCGCCTGCCGTAATAAATTTAAACAATCAGTTGATAGCTGGCAAAATTCTTTAACATCTTTTGAAGACATCTCGGCATTACTGAAAATATTTATCTTTTTAAATCTCTTTATTTGTATGTCTCTGGCTTTTTGTACCCGTTTTTTGATTGTTTTCGAATCTTCACTATCAGCTATTCTCTCTCCATTTACTGCTAACTTGTCTACTTTCACCGCCGGTACGTCTAAATGAATATCAATTCTATCAATAATTGGTCCGGAAATCCTTTTTTGGTATTGAATAACTCTACCAGGTAAACAAATACATGGTTTAACTGGATCGCCTAAATATCCGCAAGGACATGGATTTGAGGCAGCCACTAAAAGAAATTTAGCCGGAAAAATTACTTGTCCGGCGGCGCGGGAAATCGTAACTAAACCATCTTCCATCGGTTGTCTTAATGCTTCCAGTACTGACCTAGGAAATTCAGGAAACTCATCCAAAAATAAAATTCCCCGGTGAGCTAAAGAAATTTCTCCGGGGGCCGGGTGAGTACCTCCGCCGATTAAACCATTTCTGGAAGTCGTATGATGAGGAGCTCGGAAAGGACGGGTTTTGATAATTGATTCCCCTGCCGGCAAATTACCGGTGATCGAATATATTTTGGTTACTTCCAAAGCTTCTTGTTCGGTTAAGTCCGGAAGAATTCCCGGTAATGCTCGGGATAACATCGTTTTCCCGGCACCTGGAACGCCACGCATAAAAACATTATGGCCGCCGGCGGCAGCCACTTCCAAAGCCCTCTTTATATGTTCTTGGCCTTTAATATCGCAAAAATCAAATTCTGCTAAATACTGGCTTCTCAATTTGGCAAAGGAAATATGAGATTGAAGTTTTATTTCTTCATTGCCCATTAAGTGATTAAATAATTGCAGAAGTGAGTTAACCGGATATATATTAATGCTATTTATTACAGCTGCTTCCCGAGCATTAATTGCCGGTAAGAATAAATTTTTGAATTTCTTGTCTTTAGCTAAAATTGCTAAAGGTAATACGCCGTTTGTATGGCGAAGAGATCCATCAAGCGAAAGCTCACCCAAAACCAAGGTTTTGCTTATATCCGCATTTAACTGACCGGAAGCCATTAGAATTCCCAAAGCAATCGGTAAGTCAAAACCCGGTCCTTCTTTGGGTAAGTCAGCCGGAGCTAAATTAATAGTAATTCGTTTAGGAGGAAAATCAGCACCGGAGTTTTTTATCGCACTTCTAACTCTTTCCTTTGCTTCCTCGACTGCCTTGTCCGGAAGACCAACTATAGTTAGACTAGGAAGACCTTGACTAGCAACATCGACTTCGACTTCAATAGGGACTGATTCCAATCCTACCGTCGCTCCGGAGAAAACTTTTGCAAGCATTGAATTAATAATAACAGATAAATATGTAAGATTAAAATTTGAATTGATTAAAATTAATTGGTAAAATTAATTATAGAAATTTCGATATATGCCTTCTTTAAAATCAATTATTCTAGATATCTTACAATTTTTATTAATATTTATTGCAATATTATTGCTATTGTTTTTCTTCTCTTTAATTATTAGAGTTCGTTTTTCTTATGGATTGCTGTTCTTATTATGGGTACTTACTGGTCTTGGACGATGGATAATAATTAATCAAAGTTATACATATACTTTGGGAAATCTGTTAGATACAACTGCTTCTTTAATTTTTCTTCTTATACCCTTAATTTATCTCTTTGGTTTTATGAAGATTGTAAAAGATAGAATCCATTGCATAAATTATGATAAGTTAATTAGATTAAATATCTTTATATTAATAATACCCATCATACTTTTTTTAATATTAGTCTTCTTAAGAAATTTTATTGATCCCCGGTCTTCGTCTTGGTAAATTTATTTATTAAAAAATTATTCTACAATTTATATATATTTTGGGATACCCTAGAAAAAACTCTTATCAGTATTAATTAAATAATAACATCTTCTTTAGACAAAAGTCTAAAGCTAACGCCCTTAAGGGAAGATGTTTTATAACGCTTTACCGAATTCCGCTTTAGCGGAAGAAGGATAAAGCAAGTTAAAGCTTCCGCTAGGCGGAAGCTTACAGCTTCAATTCATCCGTCAACACAGTCGACGGTTTTTTTGAAGCTTTTAATAACAGATATAAATCAGGAACTAAAATTTGAAAAGGAGCTAAAATTAAAACTTCACCCTCTTGCTTTTTTCACGATAAATCTATAAATTGGTAACAATAAGACATTTGTCCAGTAAGGAGGAAAAATGGGAAAGGAAGAACAAAAGTCTTCTCAACCGCCGACCTATTTAGGTGTAAAAGACACCACTTTAGACAGTGTTCAAAAAGAGGCAGCAAGACTACTTACTTTTGCGGATCTTTTTAATCCCCATACAGAAGCAGTCTTAAAAGAAGTAGGTTTGAATCTAACTGGGAAAAAAGTAGTTATCATGGGGATGGGACCAGGAACAGAAATTTCAATCTACCAAAAAATGGACGCGGCAGAAATCATCGGGGTTGACCAAAACCCGCAGATGCTTGAGGTTGCCCGACGACAATTTAGTCCTAATGGTAACGTCAGACTTATAGGAGATGACGTGGCAAATTTAGAAAAGTATATAGATCCGTCTTCGGTTGACTTGATTGCCGCTCGGGTTCTCTGGCAACACATTCATCCAAACAAACAATCTTCCATAATGGAACACTGTGTACAAGTATTAAAACCGGGAGGAGCATGTCTTTTTGAAGATTTTTTCAATATTGATCCTACCTGGCAACTTGAACCGACGTGTCCGGCTTTTCAAAACTTAAGAGCAAAATTTGGGTTAATGTATAAAAGAACAGAAATGCCAGAAGATATGGCCAGTTGTTTGGAAGCACTTTGCAAAAACGCAGGATTAAAAATTCGACAACCGGATACGCAAAGACCGTGGGAATATTCAGTTAGTAGCGAAGGACATCCAGAGTTTAAGGGATCCCACATTCAGCTATTGCAAAGAGTGGGACAGGGTATGATTCAAATGGGAATTATATCTACCGAAGAATTCCAAAGCGATATGTCCCAGTTTACAGCGCATCTAGCTAAAGAGCACGTTATTATCTGGACCCCTAAGATGAAACAGGTATTCGCCGTAAAAGAATAATAGGTGGGAAAAAACAATTGTGATTAATCTTGCCCTAGGCATTATTGTTTGGATAGGTATTATTTGTAATTTATTCTTAGGCTTATTAGTCTATAATAGAAGCCGTAATAATTCTGTTAATATTACCTTTTCTTTATTAGCGGGCTTCTCTGCTATTTGGGCAATAGGACTCTTTTTTTACGAAAATCCTTTTTACCTCTCAAGTTACAGTTGGTTAAAATTTGTCTATATAATCGTCATCTTGACAATTGCCTCGTTTTTCTTTTTTTCTTTTATCTTTCCCCAGAAAACGACCCGGTCGCTTCTTTTACCAGTATTTATTTATTGTCTTTTCACCACTCCTTTTGCTTATATTATTATTTTCACTAGGTTATTTCTTGTTGATGTCGTTGCTGAAACATGGGGTCATCGTCAAATACTTGGACCGGTTTATCCAGTCTATGGTTTAATAATTTCATTTTTTGCTGTATGGGCAACACTTAATTTTTTTCGTAGTTATAAAAGAGAACGAGGATTGGCTAAGGCACAATTACGCTATCTTTTTTTTGGAGCGTTTTTCTTCTCTTTAATCCCCATTATCCTTGATGTTGTTTTCCCGGTTTTACTAAAAAACTCCCAATTTATTTGGTTTAGTCCAATTGCGGCCACCTTTTTAGTTGGCTTCACCTCTTATGCGATTATTAAACACCGACTCATGGATATTCGTTTAGTCGTAGCCCGGAGTGTAGCTTATTCATTATTGATTCTTATTATTGGTGTTTTTTATGCGGCCGGATTTTTTATCTTAGGCAATTTATTTATCGGCAATACTTCAACTGCCGAACTTTGGATTTCAACAATCTTAGCTCTAATCGTGGCTTTCACCTTTCAACCATTACTGCATATATTAGAGAAATTGACTGACCGGATTTTTTATCAGAACCATTATGACGCGCAACTGCTTTTAGGAAAACTCGGACGGATTATGGCTTCTTATATTTCCTTAGAAGATTTATCATCTAATCTTTTAAGCGAGCTTTTTTCACAAGTCAAAATTTCCCAGGGCTCGCTTTTATTAATTAAAGATAAACATATTACCTGGGTAAAAACAATCGGCTATAAAATGACACCGGAATTTGACGAACAGGAAATTGACCGGTTGGTAAATTTTTCTAAAAACGGCGGTAAATTAATAGTTATCGAAGAAATCGAAGAGGGAGAAATCAAAGAAATCTTAAGGCATAATAATTTTAATCTGATTTTACCGTTAATCGTTAAACAGGAAACCCTTGGTTTATTAATCCTTGGCGAAAAAGAGTCAGGCGATATTTATTCACTTGAAGACTTACAATTTTTTGAGATCTTAATTCCCCAAATGGCAATTGCGATCCAAAATTCCCTAGCTTATGAAGAAATTCGCCGGTTTAGCACTATTCTTCAAAATGAAGTTAAACACGCTACTAACGATTTGCAAAACGCTAATGAGAAATTAAAAGAACTGGATAAACTTAAAGATGAATTTCTGTCAGTTGCTTCCCACGACCTTACAACACCAATGATCGCTGTCAAAAGCTACCTGTGGATGGCCCTATATAGATCACCAACACCATTAGATACAAAGGTAAGAGAGTATCTGGATATTGCTTTACAGTCAACAGATAGACTTATTCGTTTAGTCCAAGATCTCTTAACCGTTTCCAGGATTAAAAGTAAAAGATTAATTTTTAATATGATTACTCTTGATTTGTCTTCTATAGCTGATCAAATATATAAAGAACTAAAAATTAAAGCTTATGAGGACCGTATTCAATTATCAATAAGTCATGAGAATAAACCATTAATGGTCAATATTGATAAAACAAAAATTATGGAAGTCATAGAAAATTTGCTCGGTAACGCCTTAAAATTTACTCCTTCAGGCGGTAAGGTTACTATACATACAAGGATAAATGGCAACATGGCTGAGGTGCAGGTAAGCGATACTGGGCCTGGTATTGGCGAAATAGACCAAGAACAACTTTTCCAAAAATTCAGTCGTCTTGATAACTTCCAACTTCATGGAACTTCCGGAACTGGTTTAGGCCTTTATATTGCTAAACAGATCGTCATCTTACACGGAGGCAAAATCTGGGTAAAATCACAGTGGGGTAAAGGCAGTACTTTTATATTTTCTCTACCCTTGGTTAAACAAAAATAGTTTTAGTGGTGATTTACATTATTCTGGGAAAGGAAAGCCCTAATCTCCCCCAGCAAATCGTTTGGATTAAGCGTTGCCTTCATTAAATAACCATCCGCTCCTGTACTTAGCGCACTTTTTATGAACTCATTCTGATCCATAGCGGTAAGCATAACTATTTTTTTATTAGGCTGTTTAGGCGGAGTCTTCTTTAACTCTTTTAAGATCGTCAGACCATCCTTTTTAGGCAGAATAATATCTAATAAGACCAAATCATAGCCGCCTTCAAGAATCTTCGATAAACCTTCCTCACCGTTCAGGGCGATTTCAACTGTATGTCCTTCTTGCTTCAGGAGCATTTCGTAGAAACCACGGTTAACCTTATCATCTTCGACTAGAAGAATTCTTGCCATATTATAAGTTATAACACCCCTTGAGAATAAAATCAATTACTGTTCCCACTAACCTTGAGCCATATAAAGTTTTGTGTAATAATATATTTAATGTTAGGGAAATATAAAATCCTCGGAAATCTAGGCTCAATGAAACATGTTCTTTTTAAGTTTCTAATTGTATTATTCTTAATCGCCCTTGCGTATTGGATGCTGACAGGATTAATATTTACCGGAAGATTATTGATTAATTCACCTTCTTCTTAAATTTTCATACTCCCTACACGCTCTCCAAACCTACCTTCATCCCGGAAAAAACTCGGACAAGCATTAATTAAATATTGTCAAATTTAAAAAATAAAATTGACTTTCTAGTTATATTTAATTAATATCCTTTTTATGTCAAATCCAGAGAATGATAATCTAGAACTTATCACAGCCGTAGAAAGATTCCTTTCCCAAGAGAAAGAAAAGGAAGAGATGGCTGAACTAGAATGTTCTGCTCATTTGGTGATGGACCTTCTCAATGACGATAGTTGGGAAACCATAAGAAATGAAGTCAATGGGCTAGCATTGCTGTGGACTTCTAGCCATGATTTTATGTCTAAAGTAGTTCCTCGAGAGGAAAGTGTAAAGTGTTATCCCCGATTAATTGAACAGAATCAAAATGTTCTTGATTTAATAGATAAAATCGGTTATGCCAAGGAGGGCATCTATCAAATTGTCCAGTCAAATAAAAGTTTGACACATATCCCCAGGAGCGCCATGGCTGGTCCGATATCTTCACCTTTACCAATTGACAAAATAAAGTTAGATCAATTTACCCCAGAAGGATTACGGTATATGCCAGATATCGCACACGCTTTAGGAATTAAAGAAACAGATGGTTTATTCACGAGACTTTCAATTACCGGTATTACAGGTGGACTAACCGATAAACAAACAAGGGCTGCTATGGAAAAAATATTTTCGATATATCCAAAAGCAGGACAAATATTGTTTACTGATATTAGTACAGAATACTATATCTTTGGAAATAATGTTGGGAAAACTGTGAATAGACCTACTCCGCTACTTGTTGGAAGAGCGTTTGATGATAGTTTTTGGAAAACTGCAACAAGCGAATTTTCTTCAGGAGATGAGTTTTTAGTTCAAGTAGCCTTAAATACCCTAACCGACAAACTGTTGAGTTTACGCTAAGAATAGCTAACACAATATTTTTCCCTCTATAAACTTGACACCAATAAATAACTTTCAGATAATAATCTTATGGGAAAATTATCGACTTTCTTTTATGTTTTAACCAAAACACTTACATCACCCTTTTATTATACTGATATTATAAAAGCGCGGTTTTCATTTTCCCTTAAATTTTTTTATTTTTTCTTCTTTTTATATGCATTAATCAGTACGGTAGTTATTATTCCAAAGTTATTACCATTAAAGAATTTAATATTAATTATTCCTTCAAAGTTGGTGCAAATCTATCCCTCTAGCTTACAAATTACTATTAACAAGGGTCAAGCTTCAACTAATGTACCCGAACCATATTATCTGCCTCTAAAAGATGTTGAAAAAATTTTCACTAATGATAAAGTTTTAGGAACCCAGACATCGAAAATCGTAAACCTATTGGTAATTGATACCAAAGCCAGTGTTGAAGATTTTCCAAAATACCAAACAGCAGCTCTTTTAACAAAAAATAATTTAGTGGTCTATGATGATGATACTGGAGGATACAAAGTACTACTACTTAAAGATTTTCCCGATATTACAATTAATCGACAATTAGTACAAAACTCCTTATTTAAGATAAATCCTTTTATTAATACAGTTGCCAATTTTGTTATCCCGGTTTTAACGATAATAATATTTTTTAGTATTTTTCTTTTTTATCCATCAGTAAAGTTATTTTATCTTTTATTCTTTGCCTTAATTGCATTTTTAATAAGTAAAATTTTGTCTATACCAACACCATACAAAAAATGTTATCAAATTAGCATGCATTTAATTATTATTCCTACAACAATCTGGGGAGTTTTAGGTCTATTTGGCTTAAATATTTCATTCCCTTTCTTACAAACAATTGTTATGGCAATTCTGGCAATTATCGTTTTCCTGGCAATTAAAAATAATCAGGAGGCAACCGGTATTCCCCAACCAGTTCAACCACCAATACCACCTCAATCTTCTAACTTATAGTTGTTTTTGAGCAATTATATAAATATGGTCCAAAGGAATAACCATGGTTTTAATTCCTAAAAGATTAGTTATCTTTTCTAATAAAAGAGTGCTAAATCTTATAAAAGGATGAGGATAGAACCTACTTATCTTAGGCAGATTTTCCTTCATTGAACATTGATAAGCAACTTCTGACTTCTTCAGAATGATTTTGAAACCAGTTTGTTGAAGAACCATAGCTAAAGAATCAGGCGAGAAAAAATACAGATGAGGAATTGACTTAAAGTCAAACCAATGGCTTCTCAAAATTTTACTCGTTAGCCCTGCCTGATCAGGAACAGCAATTGCCAACAATCCATCTTTTTTTAAGATTCGTCTAATTTCAGTAAAAAAAGAGTGAAGATCGGGTATATGTTCAAGAGTATCAAAAATAGTAATCGCGTCAAAAAATTGATTATCATAACTAGCTTCATATAAAGTACCATAAAAGACGCAAGCAGGACTTAAAATTTTCTGCCAATATCTAATCACTTTTTGAGAATTGTCTACTCCGAAAACTTGCCAACCATGTTTTTGGGCCAGTTCTAATAGAAAACCAACAGCACATCCAATGTCTAAAATTTTCCCCGGCTTTTTTCTCTTTTCAATTTCTGCCAGTCTCTTTCCAAAACGAGCTACAAAATACGGTTTTTCTTTAAGACAATCCTTAAACCAATTTTCTTCATGATCCTGTAATTCTTTTTTTAGTCTCAACGAAGCTGTCGGCGATAACTGTCCATGAATAATTTCCGCAGCAGTAGAGATAAGGCCACATTCAAAACACTTATAAACTGTTCTCCCCTTACAGTGAATTATAAATTTAAGGTTTTCTCCTTGGCAAAAAGGACAAGCAGGGATTGGATTCACTTTCTGCATATGTTGATTATCCCATAAATTTAAAATTTTAAAATGGTATAACTACAGTTGATTTTTTAGGGTATAATAAGTCAATGTTTGCTTTCCTAAAAACCAGCGTCAAAGATAAATATCATTTAACACTTCTCTTTTTTATTCTATTATTTATTATTTATTTCACTATCGTTGCTTTTGCCCGCCACGATAACCTATATTCCCGAAGATTAGATTTAGGCAATATGGATCAAACCGTCTGGAATGTTGTGCATGGCAATGGGTTTACTTTAACCCATTCATTAAATGATAAACAGGCATCTCGTTTAGCTGCCCATGCTGATTTTTTACTTATTCTTTTGGCACCATTTTACCTTATTTGGTCCAACCCAAAAACTTTAATCTTAATACAGACGATTGTCTTAGGATTGGGAGCAATACCAATCTACTGGATCGCTTTTGATAAATTAAAATCTAAGAAACTAGCGTTACTTTTTGCCGGTGCGTTCCTGCTATACCCGCCAATGCAAAGAACAATACTTTTTGATTTTCATGCCGTAGTTCTAGCAACAACTTTTCTTCTGTTTGCCTATTGGTTTATGTATAAAGAAAAGTATTGTTTTTTTATAATCTTTGCCGTCCTGGCTGCAATAACAAAAGAAGAGGTTTGGCTGATTACCGGACTAATGGGATTATATATTATATTTTTTAAAAAAAGACTTTGGGTTGGATTAATTACTGCAGTGATAAGCTTTAGTATTTTTTATTTATTGTTATGGAAATTTATTCCAGCACTAGCCACTGAAAGACAACATTTTGCCCTAGTATATTTCTCTGAATTCGGAGATAATCAAAATTTAATTATCAAAAATATACTAATAAATCCTTTTAGTGTTTTTAGTAAAATTTTTTCTTATGATCGTCTTTTTTATTATTATCAATTACTACTTCCTGCAGGATTATTGTCTCTTTTTTCTCCATTAAAATTAATATTTTCATTTCCTGGTTTATTGATAAATACTTTAAGCAATAATCCCCTAATGAGACAACTTGATTATCAATACAACAGCACAATTTGTCCGTTTGTATTTATTTCTGCTATTGATGGTTTTTTATTTCTACAAAACCTGTCTTTAAAATTAAGGAAAAGATATCAAATAATAAATGTAATAGGAATTATGGCTTTTTCAATGACGATTATATATTCATCATACTCATGGGGAGAATTACCGATCGGACCATTTTCTAGGTTCGGCTTATTTTTGACGCCTCAACCAGAAAAAGATTTAGTGTTAAGTTTAAGCAGAAAAATTGATGCCAAATATTCGGTTTCGGTTACTAATAATATTGGCGCTCATTTTTCCCAACGCCAGTTCGTATATAACTTTCCTATCAATGCCCAAAAGGCTGATTTCGTATTTATAAAATTAAAAGATCCTAATTCTTGGCCTAACGCAGAAGAACAAGAGAAAGCACTTACTAGTCTATTAAAGAATGTAAATTATGAATTATTTGCCCAACAAGGAGATTTTTACGCTTTTAGGAAAAGAGGCATTAAAAGTTAGCTTGTAAATTTAGGGTGTTGGTGAAGGAATAGCAGACGCTGTCGCTGCCGGACTAGCTGAGGCGGTTGCCGACGCCGTCGGACTGGCACTCGCGCTGGCACTAGGGCTAACGAGTGGCGAAGCCGAAGCGCTGGCATTTGGACTACCAAATGGATACTTATTATAAATACCTGTGGCTTTACCAGGAATAACGTGAATCATTTTGGCTACGAGTGTCCCAATTTCATTCCGATCTCCAACAACAACAATTCTGTCACCGACCTTTAGGTTAGCTAAAGTAGCACTCGTTGTCGCACTCTTGGTAGTATTACTAATTCCTTTTATCTTGATTATAGTTAGTTCATTGACAGAAATAGTGTATTGTCTATCTCTTTGAATCTGGTGGGTAAGGGTAATTTCATTCCCCGTTATCGATTTGATTATTCCCTGAACTGCTTGGCGTTTACTAACATTTAATTGTCCTGAAGTGGTTGATTCTTTAACAAAAATCTTCAGGGCTTTTTTGATTTTTCCCGGAACGGTAGCTGATTCATCATCAGTAATAATGGCCGCCCTATCTTTAATTTTCACACCTTCAAGGTTAAGTGTCTTTTTTTCATGATTAACAATTTTTGTATTTTTATCAACCGAAGTCTTAGCCGTTTTGCCTAATTTACCTTCTTTAATCGTAACACTGTCACTGGCAACAGTTTCGACATCACCAATAATCGCTTTTTTATTCGAAGAAAAGCTTTGCTTACTATTTTGTTGGTTGGCCGCGCTTTTATCCTTACTATCTTTAACACCTAAAACCTGATTGTCATAAACCAAATCAACGGCTAAACTCTTTTCTTCGCCATTTTCAGCATAAGCAGTCACGTTTAGGTTATTAATACCGCTGTTGCTTAGTTTAAGATTACCTTCAAATTTCCCTTGGGTATCTGCTTCGGTTGAATTTTGATCATCATCAGTATAAAAAACCACGGTTGCCCCAGGTAATGTTTGGCCTTTTACTAGTAATTGATCACCGGTAACGATTAGACTATCACTTGGACTATCTAGGGTAAGTATCATCGGCAAAGGTGTTTTAACGCTTTCGGTTATCACTTCGGGTAATTGGCTTGGTGATGACCGTTGTGTCATCACAAATATCAGACTACTAATGATAAAAACTGCTAGGACAACTACAAAACTTAAACCTAGAATTTTTTGTCTTTTATTCAATGATGAAAGAAGTGATTTGTCAGGATAAGTCATACTTGTAACCTGGTTTGGGGGGGGATTGACCGGATTTGCTGAATTTATATTTTCTTCGACCATGAGATTATCTTAAACTATATGATTTAAACTTGTCAACCCCTTAGTTCTATTTTTACTATAAGAAGGATAAAAGATTGTCTTATAAATAGATATCTTCCAGATCTTTAACTCCGCCAAAGGCTACCCGATCAATAATTACTTTATCCATTCCCATCATCATTGCCGGCGTAATAATATATTCTCCGTATTTATCATTAATGGTGTCTAAAGCATCGGATAATTTCCGCTGGCGTGCTTGATCACTGGCAAAAAGGTCAAGTTGGTCAACTTCAGTTGAAATTAAATCATAACAGCTGACTGATAAATGGGTTACTTTTTTATTTTCCGGTTGATTATTGAAAACCAGTAAAGCTTTCGCATAAAGTTCGTAAGTTGTATAAAGAGGCGTGTGAAACTTTTTGGCTTGATGCCAAAAAGTTTGATCATTGTATAAACAGGCAATATGAATTCCATAGGCCAGGTGTCCGGATTTTCTTAATCGCCGGCCCATTTTCTCGCACAGTTTCATTAAAAGCTTCGCCAGCTCCTGCCGATTATTAACCGGCCTAGGCAAAGCATATGATTGACCGTAGCTTTTCCTGACAAAATCAATCGCATCAATTTCCCAACCGCGGATCCTCAAATACCAATAGTAGCCTATAATACTTTTAAAAACTTGGTGACGGAGTAAATCAAGAGGTGCTTGTAAAAAATCAATTGGCGTAAAAATATTACTAGCATTCAATCTGGCCTGGAATCGGGTATTAATACCGCAAAAATCAAGTAGACTTGCTTGTCGATAAATTTCTTCGAGATTTTGATAGTTGATAACGTCTAAGCCGTCGGGTTTATGTAAAGATGCCGCTAGCTTGGCTAAAAATCTATTAGTAGAAATACCAATACTAGCGGAAATCCATACGCCAATCTCCTGCTTCATCCGCGTTTTTATTTCTTTCCCGATATTAATTAATCCCCGCTTAAATGCTCGGGTACCAGTAAAGTCGATCACCGCCTCATCAATTGATTTGGGAGATACATTCGGAGAATAGTCACGAAAAATCTGATTAAATTTTATATGAATATCCCGATATTTTGGCGGATCGGGCGGTAAAACAATTATTTCCTGACAAATCATTTTAGCATCTCTGACTTGCATTCCAACCCTGATACCCAATTTTTTAGCCTCGATTGACGGAGAAATAATGCAACCACTGGCGGTGGTATAAGCAGCCACGACCACCGGTTTACCGCGGATTAACGGATTAGCCTGTTGTTCGGCTGTGGCAAAACAGGAATTTAAATCTATATGCATAATCCCCGGCTGACTATGATTAAGAGGCAAATCCATCACTAACCTCCTCGAGAGTCCAATGTAAGTTTTCGGTATCCAGTTTGAGACGAAAAGCTATGGTTTCGTTACAGACGGAAAAAATATGAAGAAGTTTTTTGCCTTCTTTGGTTTTATGATGATAACCGAGTGTTGTTATTTTGTAGATTCTGCCTTGCCATTTAATCTTAAATGGTTTAACCAACCCCGTTGCCCGGTCATAAATACTAACGACGCTGACTTTTTCATTGATTACCTCGTTCATAGTCATTGATCATTTTAGTGATATTTCCTGATAACGGTCACGACAATACCGGCAATATTAAGTTCTTGCTGGGGATAAAGTTTAGGATATTTTTTATTAGCGGGAACTAAACAGACATGGCCATTTTCCTTGGCAAAAAATTTCAGAGTAAATTCGCCGTCAATATTGGCTACCACAATATCTCCATCATTGATTTGCTCTTTTTTTTCGACAATCACTAAATCGCCGGAATTAATACCCGCTTCAATCATTGAGTCACCGGAAACTTTTAAGATATAAGAATTTTCCGGATTGTTAACGACAAATTGGTCAAATGACATCGTGTCATACAATTGTTCTTCGGCTGGAGTCGGAGAACCAGCTTTAATAAAGCCTAAAACCGGTAACGGTGAAACTAGTTGCCTGGGAATAAGTTTTCCCGTATTGTCTTTAGCTATTATACCGGCTTTAATAAGTTTCTTAGCTAAATCAAAAGCTGCCTTTTTAGAAGCAAAGTTAAAAATTTCACACATCTCCCGATAAGAAGGCAAACGCCTGTTGCTGTTAAAAAATTGACGTAATTTTTTCCTGGCTGCTTCAATTGTCATATATTCTATATTAGTAAACGAACGTTTACTTGTCAATCCCCAAAAACTGGATTGATGCTGAGTAAAACCGAAGTATCAAGGGGTAAGGTATATAATAATAGAAATAAGCGAAATATTATAACTATGATCAAAATCATTGACGATTTTCTTAATCAAATCACGATGTACCGGTTAGTTCTTTATGTATTGATAACATTAATAATTATTGCCATTTTATTTAGTTTTCTGGGAATTTTACCATTTAACGGCTTATCTTTATTACTTTCAACTTTATTTTTGGTCGTAGTCTGTTATCTTACTAATAGAGTTTTCTCTTCGTTTTTTGCAGCACCGACCAATATCGAATCAAACTATATTACCGCTCTGATTCTTGCTTTAATTATCACACCAATAAAAAATATCAATGATATTCCATTTCTTTTTTGGGCAGGCGTATTAGCTATAGCGTCAAAATATATTTTGGCAATTAATAAAAAACATATTTTTAATCCAGCCGCTTTAGCTGTCAGTATAACAGCGTTAACTATAAATCAATCAGCCAGCTGGTGGATCGGCAGTTCGTCCATGATGATTTTTGTCTTAATTGCCGGACTACTTATCGTTAGAAAAATAGAGAGATCACCGATGGTGGCGGCTTTTTTAATCACAGCCGTCGCCTCCATCGCGCTTTATACCGTAATGCAATTATCAAATCCGTCAGATTTAATACTGCGAATTCTTTTGGATACTCCGCTTTTGTTTTTCGCCTTTATCATGTTGACTGAACCGTTAACAACACCGCCAAAATCTAAATTAAGACTATCTTATGGGATTCTTGTTGGTCTTTTATTTAATCCCCGGCTTCATTTAGGTTTATTTTACATAACCCCGGAAATTGCTTTACTTGTCGGTAATCTATTTTCATATTTTGTCAGCCCAAAACAAAGATTAGTTTTAGCTATTAAAGAGAAAATAAATTATTCGCTAGATATTTATGATTTTGTATTCCCTAAAACTTCGAAGATTAATTATTTACCGGGACAATATATGGAATGGACTTTGGCGCATCAAGGAACTGATAGTCGGGGAAACCGCCGGTATTTTACCCTTGCTTCATCTCCGACTGAAGATAACTTAAGAATCGGTGTTAGATTCGACAATCCCTCGAGCAGTTATAAACGGGCGCTAAAAAACTTTAGTAGCAATGATAAAATTGTCGCTTCACAATTAGCTGGTGATTTTACGTTACCCAAAGATCCAAATAAGAAATTAGTTTTTATTGCCGGCGGTATCGGTATTACTCCTTTTAGGAGTATGATTAAATATCTTCTTGATATAAATAAAGAAAGACAGATTACCCTTTTTTATTCAAATAAATATATTAATGAAATCGTTTATCGGGATATTTTTACTGCTGCGGGAAAATTACTGCATATCAAAACAATTTATACCCTGACAGATCAGGATAAGATTCCATCGTCGTGGACCGGAAGGATCGGGCGGATTAATGAACAAATGATTATCAAGGAAGTTCCGGATTTTAAGGAAAGAGTTTATTATATTTCCGGAACTCATAATATGGTTACTTATTTTAAAGATATACTTAAAAAAATGGGAATAGATAAAAACCAGATCAGATCCGATTTTTTCCCGGGTTATACTTAAAGTATTTTCTAAGCTAATTTTAAGCAATTTTAGTATAATATTTCCTCTGGAAATATTTTCCTTACCTCATTCCCGCCTGCATTTGCCTGCGGCAATGCCGTTGGCGGGCAGGCAGGTCAACTTGTGAAGATGACATTCTGAGGGACGGAATAATTTTCCGTGAGGATATTTTATGAGAATATTAATTATTGAAGATGAACATAAAATAGCTAATTCGATTGCTAAGGGGCTTGAGCAGGAATATTTCGCTGTTGATACGGCTTATGATGGAAGCGAAGGTTATGATATGGCTTCAACTGAAGATTATGACCTTATTATCCTTGACTTGATGCTGCCGAAAATTGATGGCATAACTATATGCCAAAAATTAAGGCAGGAAAAAATTCATATTCCAATACTCATTCTTACTGCTAAAGGAGAATTAGATAATAAAATTGAAGGTTTAAATGCCGGAGCTGATGACTATTTGGTTAAACCATTTGCTTTTGAAGAACTCTTAGCCAGGGTTAAGGCATTAATGCGGCGGCCTAAAAACAGTCTCGACTCAATATTAAACTACCAAAATCTTAAAGTTAATACCTACTCATATGAGGTCAGCCGGAACGAAACGCAGATAAACTTAACCAGAAAAGAATTTGCCCTTCTTGAGTATCTATTGAGACACCCAGATACGATATTAACAAAAGAACAAATTATTAGTCATGTATGGGACTATGAATCAGACATTTTACCAAATACCGTCGAAGTATATATTGGCTATTTAAGAAATAAAGTCGACAAACCATTCACCAAAGAACCACCACTAATACAAACAATTCGTGGATTCGGTTATAGACTGGGCAAGTAAGAGGTAACATTTGTCTTTTAATATTTAACTTTTAAAATTTTTATGTTTAGATCGGCTCGAATAAAATTAACAGCTTGGTATCTGGCAATTATTATGATTGTCAGTATTTTTTTTAGTCTTATTATCTATAGAGTATTAACTTTTGAATTAGACAGAGTAGAACGAATGCAAAGATTAAGGTCAGAAATAAATCTTTGCCAACCCGATTATCCTCCGTTTAATCTCAGACAAGATATTGGTAGGACCTTTATCCTTGATCCGGATATAATCAATGAAACAAAAAACCGCTTAAAGATAATCCTCTTAATTATAAATTCAGGTATTTTGGGAACATCAGCTCTGGCTGGTTACTTCCTTGCCGGTAGAACACTTCGGCCGATAGCAGAAATGCTAGATGATCAAAGCCGCTTTATCACGGATGCTTCTCATGAGCTACGGACTCCAATAACATCATTGAAATCAGAAATTGAGGTTAATCTACGTAATAAAAAACTTACGTTAATAGATGCAAGAAGAGTACTAGAAAGTAATTTAGAGGAAACCAATAGTTTGCAGAATCTTTCTGACCGTTTAATCAAGTTAATAAAATATCAAAAAAAGGGAAATGGTTTAAATATTACCAATATTGCTTTGGCGGAAATAATCTCTGAAGCAATTAAAAAAGTCTCCGGTTTAGCCAGGGCTAATAATATTACTATAATAAATGAAACTACTAATTATAATCTCGAGGGTGATAAACAAGCATTAACTGAAATGTTAGTAATTTTTCTGGATAATACAATCAAATATAGCCACCCATCGTCAAAAGTTAACATATCATCATCATCTAATGATAGAAATATTATTTTTAAAATAGCTGATCGGGGAATAGGAATTGAACAAAAGGATATCCCCTATCTTTTTGAGCGTTTTTATAGAACAGATAAATCAAGAACAAAGTCTGATGTTTCTGGTTATGGCCTAGGTTTATCAATCGCCAAACAGATAATCGATCGGCACCAAGGAACTATTGATGTTAAAAGCTGCCTCAATAAAGGGACAACATTTACCGTTCAAATTCCCGCTAAACATTCTCGTCTATTTATTTAATTTTAAGCTTATTCTCAGCCTATATTTGTAATTTATTATGATATGAATATGAAAAAAATAGTCAATAATATCTTAAATTTTGCTAAAAATAATAAAATCGCCGTTTTCTTTTTGGTGGTGTTAATTATAGCTGTAGGGATTTTTTCCTGGAAAAATTTTTTTGGTAAAAAACAAATTGAATATCAAACAGCGAGGGTAGAAAAGGGCACGATTGTTTCTTCTGTTTCCGCCTCTGGACAAATGGTTACTGCCGGAACAATGCAGGTAACTACCCAAGCTTCAGGTGTGATTAAAAATGTCTTTGTAAAAAATGGCGATCCGGTTATAGCCGGTCAAAATATAATGGAATTAACACTTGACCAACAAGGACAGCAAAAATATTCTCAGGCTTGGGCTTCTTATCTTTCAGCGCAAAATTCCCTCACCCAGGCTCAAATACAAACCTATAATTTACAATCAGCTTTATTCTCAAAGTGGAAAACTTTTACCGATATTGCGACTAACTCTACTTTTCAGAATTCTGACGGTAGTCCGAATATTTCTAACCGTACCTTAACGCAATTTACGATCGCCCAGGACGATTGGTTAGCGGCCGAAGCTCAATATAAAAATCAGCAAAATGTCATTGCCCAAGCGCAAGCTTCCCTAGCTTCTTCTTTTAATTCTTATCAAACACTTACACCAATAATAACCGCTCCTATTTCGGGTACGATCAATGACATGACCATGGTTACCGGCATGACGATTACCAATACCGTTAACAGCGCCACCAACCTTGTTTCTTCCCAGAAAATCGCTACTGTTCAAAACGACCAGCTACCCATAGCTCAATTTACCGTCTCGGAGATCGATGTAACTAAAATACAAAATGGACAGAAGGCAACTCTAACTTTAGATGCCTTACCCAATAAAACTTTTACGGGTAAGATTGTCGGCATAGATCATACCGGAAGTGTTACTTCCGGCGTCACTACTTATCCTTTAACGATCCAGTTTGATACTCAAGCTAATGGTGTTTTACCTAATATGTCAGTTAATGCCAGTATCATTACTCAAACAAAAAGCGATGTCTTAGTTGTTTCTACTACCGCTATACAAAATAGTAATGGTCAAAGTTCTGTTATGGTTTTGAAAAATGGACAAGTAACTCAAGTTCCCGTTGAAACCGGAGTTTCTTCTGATAGCCAAACAGAAATTATTTCTGGGCTAAATGAAGGCGACCAAGTCGTCACCGGAACAGTTAGTACCACACAGGGTACAACCACCTCACCGTTTGGCGGCGGTTTAAGAATCGACGGAGTGGGAGGGGGAGGCGCATTTAGGGGCGGCGCTAGAGGTGATTAAAGCTTTTCACATCTCTAAAATTTATGACGGTGGCGAGACAGCTACCAGTGCTTTAAGTGATGTTTCCTTCGAAATTAAAAAGGGTGAATTTGCTGCCATTATGGGACCGTCTGGAAGCGGTAAATCAACTTTAATGCATATTTTAGGAGCCTTGGATACACCAACCAGTGGGAAATATATTCTCGATGGACAAGAAGTAAACCAACTTTCCGATGATGAATTGGCGCAAATCAGAAATAAAAAAATTGGCTTTGTTTTCCAAGCCTACAATCTACTTCCCAGAACCACGGCCCTAAGAAATGTCATTCTTCCCATGATTTATGGAAATATTCCCAAAGATCAACGTATCTCCAAAGCGATGAAGATGTTAGAAATGGTAGGCTTAGCTAATCGGATAGAACATACTTCAAACCAACTTTCCGGAGGACAACAACAAAGAGTCGCTATCGCCAGAGCTTTAGCCATGGATCCGGCCATACTTTTAGCTGATGAACCCACGGGCAATCTCGCCAGCGCTCAAAGCGAGGAAATTATGCATATTTTTCAAGAGTTAAATGAACGGGGACATACGATTATTATGATTACTCATGAACCCGAAGTAGCCCAGTTTGCTAAAAGAATTATTACTCTTAGAGATGGAAAAATTATTGACGATCATACCAACGGAAAACGGAGGAAAGTTTAATGGATTTTTCAGAACTTTTATCAGAAAGTTTAAGTGCTTTAACCTTAAATAAAATGCGCACGGTTTTGGCAACACTAGGCATTATCATTGGTATTGGTGCCGTTATTGCTTTGGTTTCTTTGGGCGAATCCGGTCAGCAATCAGTGCAAAACCAAATTCAGTCTTTGGGAGCAAATTTATTAACCGTTACTCCCGGAGCTCAGACTTCCGGGGGTATCCGCGGAGCTATCGGTAGTAATACTTCCCTAACCTATGATGATGCCAAAGCCATTTTATCTTCGCCTACGGTTAATACCATAAACAATGTTTCTCCAGAAATTTCCCGACGAGCCCAAGTCTCTAACGCTGGGAATAATAGCAATACCCAAGTAATTGGCGCAACTAATGCTTATTTAGCTGTGCATAATCTAACCATCTCCACGGGAAGATTTATAAGTTCTGACGATGTTGGCTCATTTACCAAGGTTGCTGTCATCGGACCTCAAGTAGTAGCCGATCTCTTCCCCACTAACTCTGAACCAATAGGCCAAACAGTACGAATTAATAAACAGACCTATAGAATTATTGGTATTACCCAGTCCAAGGGAGGCAGTGGGTTTTTTAATCAAGATGATATTGTTTTTGTTCCTTTAACTACCGCTCAAAAAATAATTTTTGGCATTGATTATATAAATTCGATTTCCCTTGAAGCAAAAAACCAAAACGTGATGACCCAGGCACAGAATCAAGTCGGTTATTTACTTTTAAGTCTACATAAACTTTCCGATCCAGCTCAAGCAGATTTTACGATTGTTTCCCAAGCCGACATTTTAGGCGCCGCCTCTCAGATAACCAGTACATTTACCGCTCTTCTGGCAGGAATTGCCGCTATTTCTCTTCTTGTCGGGGGTATTGGTATTATGAATATCATGTTAGTGACGGTAACGGAACGAACCAGAGAAATAGGGCTTAGAAAAGCTTTGGGAGCCAAAAAAAGAACAGTTATAGGCCAATTTTTAACTGAAGCAGTTATTTTAACCATTGTCGGGGGTATTTTAGGTATGATTTTTGGGTTAGTTATTTCACTAATAATTTCTAAATTAATAAACCTCCCTTTTACTATTTCACTCACGGCTGTAGCTTTAGCTCTGGCTGTCTCCGGCGGAATTGGTATTCTCTTTGGCTGGTATCCTGCTCGTAAAGCTGCCAACCTTAGTCCAATTGAGGCATTACGATATGAGTAATGCCGAAATCCTGAGCTTGCCGAAGGATTGAAGCCCTAAGATATGAATAATAATCTTTTAAAAGCATCACTTGTTTTTATTTTTATCGTGATTGTTTCTGGCCTGGGAATAAGATTTTATCTCACGAAATTAAATCCCATCGAAGAAAAACCGGCAGACGCGCAAATTAAGACCCCCAGCGATCCCCTGATGATTGAGGTGATGAGAAAAACCCAATACCCTGGAAGTCAAATAATAATAGAACAAACTTTAACCCCCGGTTCCAATTACCGTCAGTATATTGTCTCCTACCTATCAGATGGATTAAAAATCTATGCTTTAATGACAGTTCCTGAAAAACAAGCAAAACCTAAAAATGGCTGGCCCGCCAGCAACGCTTTGCACAGCAATGCGGGCTGGCCGGTAATTATCTTTAATCACGGGTATATCCCGCCGACACAATATAGGACAACTGAACGCTACATTGCCTACGTTGATGCTTTAGCCAGAAGTGGATATATTATTTTAAAGCCTGACTATCGCGGTAACGGCAATTCCCAGGGACAACCAGATGGAGCTTATTATTCTCCCGCCTATGCCACTGATGTCCTGAATGCTCTTTTTTCCATTAAAAAATACCCCGAAGCTGACCCTAATAAAATTGGTATGTGGGGTCATTCAATGGGAGGCAATATTGTCTTAAGAGATATTGTTGTTGACACTAAGGATATCAAAGCTGCCGTTATTTGGGGAGGAGTTGTCGGCTCTTATAATGATTTAATTAATAATTGGCAAAGAAGAGTTACCTACCAACCACCACCGAATGAGTTGGCTCTACGCAATCGACATAGAACTAGTCTAACAAAAGAACATGGTACTCCGGCTGATAATCCGACTTTTTGGCAATCTATTGATCCTACATATTTTCTAAAAGAGATTACTACACCTATACAGCTACATACCGGTGGCAGTGACGAAGAAGTACCGGTGGCCTTTTCCCAAAGTTTAGAGGAAAAATTAAAATCGGCCGGGAAAACGGTTGAATATTATGATTATCCGGGTGGAGATCATAATATCTCTTCTCCGAATTTCGAATTAGCTATGCAAAGAACCATACAGTTTTTTGATAAATATTTAAAATAAGTAATATTAAATGATCGGAGGTGAATATGAAAAATTATTTAATTATTTTTATAATTGTTTTAGTGGTAATTGCCGCAGGTTCATTTTTTGCCGGTACAAAATATCAGGCAAGTAACAATAGATCAGGAAACTTTAACTTTAGTGGCGGCAATGGACAGTTTAGACGAGGCATGGGGGGTCCGGGATCCAATGGTAATATTGCCAGAGGACAGATTATTGATGTTTCCGATAATAATTTAACTGTTAAACTTCCTGACGGAAGTAGTAAAATCATTATATTATCTGATGATAGCACAATCAGTAAATCAGCTACCGGATCAAGATCTGATCTAAAAAGTGGAGAAACTGTGGCTGTTTTTGGCACTAGCAATTCTGACGGAAGTTTAACTGCCCAAAATGTGCAGTTAAACCCAGAGATGAGAGGCGGACAACCAACTACCCAACCAAGTAGCCAACCATGATTGAAGTACAAAGTTTAGTCAAAAAGTTCGGTAATTTTAGCGCCGTTGATGGCGTATCCTTTGTTGTTCCTAAGGGAGAAATTTTTGCTTTTTTAGGACCCAACGGCGCGGGAAAAACGACAACCATAAAAATGTTGACTACCCTTTTACAGCCAACCAGCGGTCAATTGATCTTAGATGGTATTGACCCGGTAAAAGACCAAGACAACGCCCGGCGGACTTTTGGTATTGTTTTCCAAGATCCCAGTCTTGATGATGAATTAACTGCCTACGAGAATCTTGAATTCCACGGCGTACTTTATAAGGTTAATTCTGATATTCTCAAGAAACGGATTGAAGAATTATTAAAATTTGTCGAACTTTGGAATCGAAGGAATGATATTGTTAAGACATTTTCCGGTGGCATGAAAAGACGATTGGAAATTGCCAGGGGTTTATTGCATCATCCAAAAATTTTCTTTTTAGATGAACCAACAATTGGATTAGATCCACAAACCAGGAATCATATCTGGGAATATGTTAGAAACTTAAATAAAACTGAACAGATTACGATCTTTTTTACCACTCAATATATTGAAGAGGCAGAAAGAAATGCTCATCGGGTAGCTATAATTGATCACGGAAAAATTGTTGGACAAGGAACACCGATAGAATTAATATCCCAAACAGGTAAAAAAACTTTAGAAGAGGCCTTCTTATCATTAACAGGTCAAACAATCAGAGATGAAAAGGGTACTTCTTTAGATCAAATGAGAATACACAGAAGAATGTGGCATTGATAAAATTTTTATAATTATATGAATGTAATTTATATTTTGTGGTTACGGGAATTGAAACGTTATTTGCGATCACGATCAAGAATTATTGGTTCCCTAGGACAACCACTACTTTTCTTATTAGCATTAGGTTTAGGTTTAGGCCCGGTCTTCAAAAAAGCCGGACAGGGTGATTATTTTCAATTTTTAAGCCCGGGTGTTATTTCTATGAGTATTTTATTTACGGCCATCTTCTCCGGTGTTCAGGTAATCTGGGATCGACAGTTTGGCTTTTTAAAAGAAACCTTAGTCGCGCCCGTTTCTCGTTTACAGATTATGTTGGGAAAAACCCTAGGCGGAGCAACTGTAGCAACGGTTCAGGGAATAGTCGTTTTGCTATTAACCATTATTGTTGGATTCCGACCGTATTCATTAATTCATCTACCACTGGCGATTTTATTCATGTTTCTAATGGCAATTTTGTTTACTTCTATTGGTACGGCAATTGCCTCGTCTCTTGAAGATATGCAAGGCTTTCAGTTAATAATGAACTTTTTAGTACAACCGATATTTTTCTTATCCGGGGCGTTATTTCCTTTAACAGGATTGCCGCCAGCTTTGAAAGTAATAACGATTATTGATCCGCTTTCTTATGGAGTCGATGGGCTAAGATATTCGCTAACGGGTGTTTCTCAATTGGGAGCTTTTAATAGCTTGTTAGTATTAAGTGTTCTTTCTCTTTTGGCCTTAGGAATTGGTAGTTATCTTTTCTCTAAAATTCAAATCTAACCGTTTTTACCAGTAGGCAGATGAAAAAAAGTTACGGCTGGTCTTGGTTTACCAATAATTATTCCTTGAAGAACTCCCCTATCGAGTGGTCTTATTAAATTTGGGTCACAATTAAGGATTTGTTCGCAGTCAGGATGACAAATATCACTTCGATCGAAATTAAATATTATAGGTAACTGCGGATTTGTTTTTATAGACCTAATTAATTCTTCAAGTCTTTTTGCTGCCTCTTCACCATGTTGGTATGCAAATTCTTTTAAATTTAATCTGCCTAGTAGGGCTTGTTGAACACCATTTTTCTGATGAGGTTTTAAATAGACTTTTTCCTGTTCTAGAAAACTCATGTAAAGTATTCCTTGGGAAGTTCGTAAGCCAGATTCTGTTCCCTGCCCGCATTGCTACGCAAAGCGTTGCAGGCGGGTAATGGCCATCTATCTAATTATGATTTTTCACAATTCCCCACCTATTCGGTGGCAGTGCCCGCGCGCTTCAAGCCTCTCCAAAGCAAGGATAATAACGGCTTTGTCGTCGGTTGCTGCAGGTAGGATTGCCGTGTTTCACACCCACTCATCTCTGTTGCTCTCAAGTCCTGTTGATTCAGAACCTGTCTTATACTCCACGTGTGGGTAAAGAATATAAGAACTAGCGGTTTCCCGTCGGGGCTTACACCCCGTCCCCTGCTTTATGCAGTCTGGACTTTCCTCCCGCCTAATTTTTGCCACTCGCCTTTTCAATACTAATAGTATACGGCTCGTGGGGCAAATTTTGGCGGGTAGCCATCCGACTTCCCAAAGAACGAGGCTATTATATTATTTCGCGCCTCAGAATGTCAACTTTACAAGTTGATATGAATGAGGCAAGAAAAAAGGGGTGGACAAACAAACTCAATCTGACTTTTTAATTGTAAGTTCCTGAAGAATTACCTGAAGAACAACTACCGCCGGAATAGCCAAAAGTGCCCCTAAAATTCCCGCCAGTTTGGCACCGATCATCAAAGCAATCAAAGTAACTACCGGTGGTAAACCAACTGCCTTTTTCATTACTGTGGGAGCTATTAAATTCCCCTCACTTTGATGGATAATAAAATATAGGGCAATAACTGCTAAAGCCAATACCGGTGAAACCACAAATGCTACAAGTATCGCCGGAATAGATGCGATGATTGATCCGACAAAAGGAACTATCTCTAAAAGCCCAGCCGTAATCGCCAAGGGAAGTGCATAATCAACACCCAAGGCCGTCAGTCCAATAAAAGACAGCAATCCAATAAGAAACATCAGCACAACTTGGCCTCTTATCCAAGCTCCGAGTTTTTCTTCTATTTTCCATAGTATTTCAATAATTCTATTTCCCTTTTCTTCCCCAAATAATGACTTAAAGCTTTCTTCAAGATCTTCTCTTTCTAACAAAAGATAAAATGTTAAAATAATTATTGTAAGAATTGTCAGAAAATTAGAGAAAAATCCTAAAGTCACCTTTAATAAATCTCCGCCGACTGGCGATAATTGTTGGGTAATAAATGCAAAATTTAATGGAACAAAGGGAATTATTCGATTAATAATCTCCGGTAATTTTTCCCAGAAGCGAATTGTCTGAGTAACTAGTTGGGGTAATATTGAACCGCCTAATAATCCGATAAAAAATATAAATACAAGATAAACCAAAAGAACAGCAATGACTTTGGGGATACGGAATCTTACAAGCCTATCAATGGTTGGCCTTAGGGCAGCCATAAGAATAAATACTAGAAAAAGCAGCAAGATTATTTCTCTTATTTCCAGTAAAAACCACACCAAGGCTATTGTGCCTAGCGTAAAAAGAATCGTTCTTGATGATATTTCTACTTTTGTCGGCATATTCGTTGTCTTAGGTATTATACCAATTTTTAACTAAATCTTCTATTCTATCTTGCCAGTCGGGCGAAGAGATATCAAACCATTTTACTCGGGCGTCTTTCTTAAACCAGGTCATTTGTCGCCGGCTATATCCGTGTTCATCTAACTTCCACCTCTGGATAATTTTACTTTTTATTTCATCGTCAATCTGCCATAAGCTATCTGCTCTCCGCCATTCCTTATATCCAATCGTCGTTCCCAGAACAGAATTATCCCAGTTATATCCATTGTCTAATAATTTCTTAATCTCTTCTTCTAATCCATTTTCAATTCTTTCATCTACGCGCTTATCTATTCTTTGATAAAGAGTAATATAAGACGCCGTGAGTCCGATTATTAGGGTATCATATCGTTTTGAGTTTTTAGTTGTAGTTTTGATTTTTGATTTTTGATTTTTGATTTTTATGGCTATCTCAATTGCTCTTATCAACCTTCTGGGATTATTTATATCCGATTCATTCATCCTCTGACTACGCCCAGGACAAGTTTTCTCTAGAAGATTCTGAAGCTTTATTACTGAATAAGTATTTAATTTTTCTCGAAGTCCCCAATCCGGTTTAACACCTATTGTATCTATCCCATCAACTATTCCTTTTATATATAAACCTGTACCTCCAACTATTATAGGTAGTTTCCCTCTTTGCCAAATTTTCTCAATCACCAGTCCCGCATACTTAACATAATCGGCTACTGTAAACTGGTAGTCCGGTTCGACAATATCTAACAACCATATTTTTATATTCTTAAATAAATAATACCCTATTTGAAATTTGTTATTCGGCGCTTCAAGAATACCCCTCAATTCATTTCGGGTATGAATTGAAGCAACGAAAACATTCTCCTTTAAAGATGAAACCCTACACTTTAATGTAGGGAGAATGTTATTTGAAATTAATTTGGAATTTCCAACGTCCTTACCCGTCCCAATATCCATTCCCCGATAAACCTGTCTTGAATCTGCCGAAACAAGTTCACCATTTAAATTTTTAGCCAGTTTAAGCCCAAGTGATGTTTTTCCAGTAGCTGTAGGACCACAAATAACTAATATTTTTTTCATATTAGCCTAAAAGACTTCGAAAAAATTTTGGTATCTTTATCCTCATAATATCTCTATATATTAACGATCCAATTCTTTTCCATAGATTACTAAAATATATAATGTTTAAAAACAGAAGGGTAATAATAATGATAACATCGTATCCGTGACGAAAAACGTAATTATCCTGAAGTCTTAACCACATCCCAAATTCATCAAATGTCAGCGCTAATCCAATGCCAAAAAGAGCCGATAGTTTTGTTTTCCAAACTTCAAAATAATGCCTTGGTAAGACTAGAACTAAATAGCCAATAATACTATTTAATAATATACCCCAGGCAAAATGATGAATATGAACCCCGCGAATATTCTCCGTTAATGATTCGGGAATTAATCCAATTATCGATAAATAGACCCAGGTGCGTGCAAGAATAAATGTAATCAAGAAAAAGAATAAAATTATAAACGACAGTCCTTCTTTCTGTCTTTTTATAAATTTTTCATAAAATGTATATGGAGGTTTTAAGAAAAATCTTTTTAAATTATCCATGATTGTAATATATGGTATATAATTACTTAAGAATTAATCAAGTTTTCCAAAATTTGCCATCTTCTTTTCTTTTCCTGCGGACTGACATTATCTTTTAATTTATAAGCTGTTGTTACCGGCCGTGGTGAATATCGGGCAATATAAGCCTTTATAAATCCAACTTTTTTACATAGTCTGACGGTATTATTAAATTGCTCTTCTGTTTCACCTGGAAATCCAACAATAATATCAGTCCCGATTTTTATTTCCGGTATTTCATTTCGTATTTTCTTTACTAATTGTAAATACTGTTTTGCGGTATAATGTCGATTCATTTTTCGCAAAATCTCATCATCACCTGACTGTACTGGTAGATGTAAATATCTGTCAACTTTTGGAAGCTTCATGGCATTAATAATCTCATCAGTTAAATCCCAAGGATTTGAAGTCATAAAAGAAATTTTTTCTAAACCGGAAATTTTATTTAAATTGATTAATAATTCGGCAAAAGAAGGTTGAAATGAATTTACGTTTTGTCCTAAAATCATGATCTTTCTAGTGCCCCTTTTTACTAATTCTTTAACCTCACAGATAATTTCGTCAAGATGCCGCGATTTCTCTCTACCTCTGGCATAAGGCACTACACAATAGGTACAAAAATTATTACAACCTTCCATGATGGGAATAAAAGCTGGGGCTTTTGAATTAAGAATTAAGAATTCAGAATTATGAATTAAATCTTTTACTCCTACGAATTGATCAACATCTGGCAACTTTTGTTTTAAAGTAGTCATTCCATGATATAACATGCAACCGGTTAAGATAATCCTTGGCCTTTTGTCTTTGACTTTTGCATTTTGACTTTTGATATTGTTTATCAGTCCCATTACCCGATGCTCGGCTGATTGTCTTACTGAACAAGTATTAATAATTATTTCGTCTGCCTCATTGATAGATTTAGCTTTTTTCCACCCTCGCGACTCATACCAACCGCCAATCTTTTCCGAATCCGCCTCGTTCATTTGGCATCCGAATGTCTTGATAAAAAAGGACTTACTTTTATTCATAGTCATTATATTAAAACAGTAGTCTCGCCCTGCCATAGCCTTAGCGAAGGCGGGTTCATCTGACAACCAAAAGTCTTAATAAGATATTTCATGAAATGTATTATACAGTAGGGATAAAATTTATGCTTGTTTTCTGTCTTTGCACCAAAAAAGAGGTTCCGCCTTTAGCGGATTACCTCTCTTTAATCTCGTTATCAACAAATATTACCTAACGACTTTTTTCAATGCTTTACCTGCTGTAAAACCCGGAGTTTTTCTAGCCGGAATATCAATAGCGGCTCCAGTTTGCGGATTTCGTCCCTTTCTGGCTGCTCGAGAACGAACAGAGAAAGTTCCAAATCCGGTTAAGACGACTTTATCGCCTTTTTTAAGAGAATCAGAAATTCCTCCAAAGATAGCAACGACTGCTTCTCTGGCAGCCTTATTCGTCAAATTAACTTTTTTAGCAACGTAGTCGATTAAATCAGCTTTTGTCATTTTTTTCACCTCCTTCAGGAACTCTTTTCGAGCTTCACGAGATTAGAGTTTCTTAAGCCCGCCGAAGTCCCAATAAAATTAGGACAAAGGAGGGCTCGGGCAGGCTCTGTTTTTTGAAGATATTGTTATATCAATATCTTTTCATCAATGTAGACAATTTTTATTGTCTTGTCAAGATATATTAAATATAACAAACTAGATAGATTGTCAGAACAAGGTATGAAGCAATAGGCATCTTAAATTCCCAGTTAGGAAGCCAAAAACATATCCAAAGTGTATATATTAAAAGCTTATTGAGCTGTTTCGATTACTCGAAGTTCACGAATTACTGTTACCTTCACTTGTCCCGGGAAAGTTAATTTCTTTTCAATTTCATCTTTTATTTTTTGGGCTAAAATTGTGGCAGCATTGTCATCAACTTTTCCCGGATCAACAATAACCCTTATTTCCCGGCCAGCCTGAAATGCATATGCTTCTTTCACGCCTTCTTTAGATTTAGCAATTTCCTCAAGATCAGTCAGTCTTTTTAAATATTCTTCATAATCTTCATATCTGGCTCCTGGTCTGGCACCGGAAATCGCATCAGCAATATAAACAATCATTGATTCAATTGACGAAAATGGTTTATCCTCATGGTGCTCGGCCACACAAGCGATGACTGCATCCGGCATACCATTTTTCCGTAAAAGATCAACAGCCAAACTAACATGGGTACCTTCTTCTTCGGTTATGACTTTACCAATATCATGGAGCAGACAGCCTAAACGCACAATATTCACATTAGCTCCGACTTCCTGGGCTAGGGCAATACCGATTTTAGTTTCTTCCATTGTGTGGGTAATCATATTTTGACCATATGAAAATCGATATTTAAATCTTCCCAAGAGAGCAATTTTATCAGCCGGTAAATTATACACGCCTACAGAATGAGCTAGCTTTTCTCCTTCTTCAAACATGATTTTTCCAATATCTTTCTTGGTATGTTCAACAATCTCTTCAATTCTCCCCGGCTGAATCCTTCCATCAGCTATTAAACGCTCCACCGCCACCCGGCCAATTTCTCTTCTGATCGGGTCAAAAGATGACAGTCTAATGATACCTTCTTCGTCCAAATCAAAATCAACACCGGTAGCTGTTTCTAAAGTCCTTATATTTCTACCTTCTTTACCAATTATTCTGCCTTTCATTTCTTCATCGGGCAGTTTGACAGTTGAAACAGTATATTCAGCCACATAATCAATCGCGCCATGCCGCATCGCCTCAACCAAAATCTCTTTGGCTTTTTTATCAGCATCTTCGGCAGCCTTAGCATCGGCTTCTTTAATTCTTTTAGCAATATCTTCTTTTAATCTATCTTCCAATGCCGTAAGTATCAAACCTTTGGCCTCGTCTCGGGTTAAGCCAGCCGCTCGCTCCAGTTTGGCAACTTGGTCTTGTTTGATTTTGTCAATTTCGGCTAAACGTGTTTGCAGTTCCTGATCTTTGACATTTAAATATTTTTCCTTTTCCTCTAAGGCTCCTTGTCTTTTAGCAATTTCTGCTTCTTGACCGCGGAGTTTAGCCGCCTCTTCTTGGGCTTGTTGTTTTATTTTAAAAGCTTCGTTTTTGGCTTCTAAAATAATTTCTTGGGTCCGGGCTTGATCGACCGGTGAAACCGATTGCGGTGAAGGTGTTTGTTGACGAGTTATTACTTCGTGTTCAGCTTTTTTCTTCTTAGGCTTTTGAAAAATGCTTTTTATGCTATCAAAAAATGACATAAATCCTCCAAAAAATAACGATAAATTTATAAAATAGTACTGAATGAAGCCCACGAGGTCCGCCCACCGGCGGATTAGTCTGCTTTAGTGGGTAAAAAATGATGTGTAATTAAGCTTATAATCATATTTTTAGCTATTCATCATTCAGTATTTAATACCTAATATCTTACTCTTTTTGACCAATTTCGTCAATTATTTTATCGATTATTTCCCAGGAAAAACCCCGGCGGGCTAAGAAGGCGGTAATTTTTTGCCGGAATTCTAAAGGAGGCAATTTTTCCCATAATTTTATCTTTTTCTCGGCTGCTTTTTTGGCTAAATCTAGTTCAGACAAAGATGATACTGTGACACTAAGATACTTAGATACTAAGTCTTTAGAAATACCTTTTTGCCAAAGTTCCATCTCTAAAGCCCGCTTTCCCCGAGGTTTAAATGTCTGACGTTGGTCTACCCACCACTTTATAAACTCTTCATCATTTATATATCCCAAGTGTTTTAATTTTTCCCAGATAACTTTTTGGGTGTCTTCTCCAACTTCTTTTTTCCTAAACCAATCTTTCAGTTCTTTTTCAGAGCGGGGACGAAAGGATAAAAATTGTAAAGCCAAATTATAATATTTATCTAATTCATTTTCTTTAATTAGTTTCTGGATATTTTCTTGAGTAAGCTGTTGTTGAATTTTCAGCCCCGCCTTCGCTAAAACTTCGGCAGGCACGGCAAAAGAAAATTTACCATCAAGATAAATATTAAACCGCGGTTCTCCGTGGCGAAGATTCTTTTGAGGTTTTATATCAGTAATTAGGGACATTATTATTCAGCTTCGTCTTCACCTAGTTCTTTTGGGATTGGTTTTCCGCTTTTAACCTGTTTCCAAATATCATCAGTAATTTCTTTGGCAATTTTGGATGATTCCTTAAGAAAAATTCTGGCGGCTTCTTTTCCTTGTCCTAACATATGGGTACCATATTTTAAGAAAGCGCCGCTTTTCTGAATAACACCTAATTCGATACCAACATCTAAAAGTCCACTCTCTTTAGAAATACCCTCCATCGGTAGAATATCGAGTTCAGCGGTTCTAAACGGAGGAGCAACTTTATTTTTTACAATTTTAATCCGGTGGCGGCTGCCGATTACATTATCGCCGTCTTTAAGCATTTCAATTTTACGGCAATCAAGTCTAACCGAAGAATAAAATTTAAGAGCCAATCCTCCGGGTGTTGTCTCGGGATTGCCAAACATTATGCCGATTTTTTGGCGAAGCTGGTTGGTAAAAATGGCGACTGTTTTTGATTTAGAAATAACACCGGTTAATTTACGCAGTGCCTGTGACATTAATCTTGCTTGAACACCCATCATTGAGTCTCCCATTTCTCCTTCAATTTCTGCCCGGGGAACAAGAGCGGCGACTGAATCAATAACGACAATATCAACTGCACCGCTTCTGATTAATGTTTCGGCAATTTCTAAAGCCTGTTCTCCCGTATCCGGCTGAGAGATTAAAAGATTATCCAAATCAACACCAATTACTTTTGCCCAAGAAGGATCAAGGGCATGTTCGGCATCAATAAAAGCGGCTGTACCGCCAGCCTTTTGTGCCTGGGCAATAATCGATAAAGTCAAACTAGTTTTGCCTGATGCTTCCGGTCCAAAAATTTCCACAATTCTTCCCCGCGGAACACCGCCAACTCCTAAGGCAATATCTAAAGCCAAAGAACCGGTAGAAACTACGTCAGTTGGAGTTTTCGCTGCAGTTTCGCCGAGGCGCATAATTGAACCCTTACCGTATTGTTTTTCAATCTGCTCCATGGCCAATTTTACTGCCTGAAGTTTTGGATTATCATTTGTCGCCATATTATTTTCTCCTTATAAATTTCTCTTCACTTTTAGCACAATCAATGGTAAAATACAAGTGTTTCTCATACGGGGTGTGGTTTAACGGCAGAATGCGTGGCTGGGGGTCATGCGGACAGGGTTCAATTCCCTGCACCCCGACTAAAATTGTAATTATTCTTTTATCCTCGTTGCCAAGATATTTCCCATCTTCATAATATCGCCAATAAGAGTTGGCCAATTGTAGTAAATCGTAAAACCTGCTTCTTTTAGAGTTTTTACCAACTCATGATGTGTATGTCCATGAGAAAGGTAATCATGGTATTCAAAAACAATAGTATCTATCAGCTGCAATATTTTTCTTGGGGTATTAAGCAAAATATCATACTCAGCTCCTTCAACGTCAAGTTTTAAATAGTTTATCCGGGATAAACCGTTTTTTGTAAAAATATCATTGAGCGTTAACGACGAAACTAGAAGATATTTTGAAGTTTCAGATTGATAAAGATTGTGTTCGCTTTCAGATGATGATATGTATAAACGAATCGGCTGGGTGCTGGATGAAACGGCACTGTTAAATATCGATATATTTCTGGATTTATTCAGACGGATATTTTCTTTCAAATAGGCAAAGTTTGAAGGATTGGGTTCATAGGCATAGACCTCCCCTTTATATGCCAGACTTGCGGCATAGATCGTAAAAGCTCCTATATGAGCTCCCAAATCAACCACTATATCTGCTGGTTTTATGGGATGATGTTCAATACCATATTGTTTAAAAGTAAATACTTCAGCGACAATCAACATGTCCGTTGTTCCCGGACGAACCATCAGTTTGACCTTTTTTGTTATTTGGTATGTGTTTTTTCCTATTCTTTTCTTTCTGATATAAAAGATGGGGTCAATTAATATGCTTAGTTTTTGTATAAAAGTATGAATTATGTTCATAAATATCAGTACGAGTCATTTTTTCGGATAATGATACTCTTAGTTTTACTTACCGGCAATATTTTTCACTATAATGCGTATCGCTTTTAATAATGTCAACTAACTTATCCCATATTGTAAACACCCAAAATCAAAAGAACAAATTTGGTATAATACCAATTAGAGAAAACCACATTAACGAGTAATTTGCAAAGTTCAAGACCTGTCGTTTCGCTCGACTTATTTTATGTCTGAAACAGAAATATTATTGGGAATGGCGGAAGTTATTGCCGGATCATTAAAAAACAAACTTGTTAATAAGCCAGAAATTCAATCTGTAGCTTTTTATAGTGTACCGCCGACAAGAAATACAGACTTGGATATATTAATTGTCAGAAATAATGATACACCAGAACTTAATGATATCCTGCAACAAATAAGCAGTCTCCACAAAATACCAGTTGATACCTGGATTTTATCACCAGAACAATTAACTTTAAGAATGAAAAGAATTGCCGGAGTTGGTCGTGGTAAACCAAAGATCTTTGAAAAGATAGCAGAGTGGAAAGGCTTTGGTTTTGTACCTATAACCGGGTCAGAATTTTTAAAGAAAACTATTGAAAACTGCTATTCCCAACCTGAACCAGGTGGTCCAATTCCACCAACGCCAGAGGAACATATCCAATTCACGCCAAAATAAATTACTGTATAATATCTTTATATTCTATTTGTTTAGAAAGGAAAAATTTATGAGTGATGATAGAGGATTCGAACAATTTCCCGGTTCTAAAAATTCTGAGGATATTGACGAAAAATATTCTCCTTTTAATCCGGAATTAGACCAAAAGTATCCGATTAAAAAGGTTATCCCCGGCCGGGCAAGATATGAGATACTAAAGGATCCTTATATCGATAAATTGGTTGTGGACTCATTAAGTTCGTCTCCGGCTAATAACTTCGAAGCAGAGCAATTAATGGCAGCAATTGTAATCGCTTCTTTAAAAGCCCAACCCGAACAACGATGGATTAATATTCCCATGAGACCCGATGAACAATTAGGTGGTTTTGATATTAATATTAGTTCTGGCGATGATCATATATCTTTACCTCTTAGACTTAGGAATTCCATTAATGACAAGAGTAAGAAGAGGAAGATTCAAGCAGATCAAACGTTAGAATATCAAGAAGCTGCTGAGATACTACAAAGACTTGGTTATGTGGAGATTACTGTTAATGATGATGAGCAAGAAATGATAAAACCTAAAGGGCCCCTTATTGAGTTTCTCAAAGAAAGATTCGCCTAATCTAAAATTAATATCATATGTCCCTACTACAAGTCTCCGAAGTCAGAGTTATTGTTAAACAAGAAAGTTTAAAATGTAAACGATATTCCAGTAATGTCTGGGAACAACATATTACCCTGGTTGTTTCCTATGCCAAAATGCTGGCTAAAAAATTTGGTGGCAGCGAAGAAACAGTTGAATTGGCAGCCCTGCTCCACGATTTAGGCAGCATGAAATACGGTGAAGATAATCATGAAATTACCGGCCAAAAGGAAGCAGAAAGAATTTTAAAGAAATTAAACTATCCGAGAAAAGATATTGATGAAATCAAAGAAGCCATTGGATCTCACCGAGGAAGCAAGGATATAAAACCTAAAAGTCTAACCGCTAAAATTTTAGCTAACGCCGATGCCATGGCTCATTTTGACGTAATCCCCGTTCTTTTACGAGTCGGTTTGGATAAGTATAATAAAGATGAGAAACTGGCGGCTAAATGGGTTTTAGAAAAGCTGGAAAGGGACTGGACGAAAAAATTGACAATACCCGAGGCCAAAAAAATGGTTGAAGGAAAATACCAAGCAGCTAAACTTCTCTTGAGATAATAATAACGAAGCTACTTTATTGCTTTAAAGTAATAAAGTATTTATCCACGAGTTGTATTGATTTTCTAATTTTGTTGTTAATCTTTTTGGGTTTTCATCATAAATTTCTGAAAGTTTTTGTGGTTTCCCAAAATATATCTTCAGCGTTGGTAGTATATGTCCGATTAAGGGTAAAAGTCTTAAAATATCCAGAGTTGAGGAATTTTGTACATAAGTTTTAATATAATATATATTTTCAGCAGGTCCGAGTTCTTTTATTAAGTAACCGATACCCTTATGCCAACCGGGGACATTTTGGTACCTGGCTGGTGTAATATACACCATACCTTCTGCTTTTATTTTTTCACTGGCCAATTTTATGGCCTCAATATTTTTTTGATGTTCAATATCTGGAGGATAGACAGGCGTCGGATTAAATTTATCTATAAACTTAAGAAGCCAACTATCGATGCTTAAAATTTTATAAACAAACTTGTGACGGATAAAAACCGGGATTAAATATTTGTCTAAACTGGAAAAAATATTCAGATATACGGAATTTATTACAAAATAAAAATCTTCCCTTTTCGGTAAGCTAGCTATTACTACAGTTGGCTCAAGTTCATAAGGATGATTAGAAATAAGCACAACTGGTTTATTGGTAAGAATATCCAGTAGATTACTATCTAATCCGATAATCTCAATTTTGGTTCCTGATTTTCTAAATTCATTTTTGATTGATTCCTGCAAGCCAAATTTTTCAATATTATTTGATACTCTTTTAATATAATTACCAATAATCGGAAAATCCGCAAGAACCATATTAAAAAATCTTATTAGACGAATTTGACTAATTACCTCTTGGGAGATTGTTTTCTCGCTCTGGCTTTGTGGGCAAAACCGGCTTTGCGGCGTTCTTTGGCTCTGGGATCCCGAGTCAGAAGATTAGCTTTTTTTAAAGCTAGATGATATTGGTCTCGGTTAATTTTATCCAAGGTTCTGGCGATACCATGAACTACCGCTCCCAATTGTCCGGATAAACCTCCGCCTTCTACTTTAACCGTTATTCTAAAACGATCGAGACTGTCGGTTAATTTTAAAGGCTCTAGATAGGCTAATTTGGCAAATTCACCGGGAAAATACTTATCAATCGGACGATTATTAACAACTATTTCTCCGTTACCGTTAACATAAAGTCTAACTCGTGCGGTTGATTCCTTACGACGACCAATAGCCTGATAGTATTCCTTACTTTCAGGCGTTTTTATAATTTCTGATTTTTCTGTTGCTGATTTTTTTTGTCTAGGCATATATTTACATTAATTTATTTTTATTCTGCGAAGCAGAAGTAGCGATCATTACTCTACTTTAGCAGAGTTGATCGCGTTAAATTTATCTTGATATGGATGTTTATCGTCGGCAAATACAAATAGTCTGGTTAACATTCTATCTCTTAATTTATTCTGCGGCAACATTCCTTTAACGGCTTCATAAATAATTTTCGTTGGATCTTTAATCCTTTGTTCAGCTAAAGTTCGGGTATACAATCCTCCCGGATAGCCGGAATATCGATAATATTTTTTTTGTGTTTCTTTTTTCCCGGTTACCCTGATATCCTTGGCGTTGGTTACCACTACATAATCGCCACAATCTAAATGACGGACAAAATAAGGCTTATTTTTACCCATTAAATCAGTAACGACTTGAGTCGTTAATCTGCCTAAGATTTGATCTTTGGCATCAATAAGATACCAATTCCTTTTAATATCACTTATTTTTGTCGGTTTTAACATGCTTATCCCGCTGAAGTCCCGATTGTGTCGGGACGGAGGCGGGTTTCTCCTTATTGGTTTTATTTGTCTCATTTGCTAACTTTGGCGTTTCACTTTTTACCCATTCCAAAAGTACAATACTAGTATTATCTCCCTTTCTTTTACCGATATTAATTACTCTGGTATAGCCGCTATTACGGTCTCCTAGCATTGGTACAATTTCCTTTGACAATTTATCAAAGGCAACTCTCTCGGGTAGAAATTTTAGGACATCTCTTTTAGATGCGACTGTCCCCTTTTTCATTTTATTGACTAACCGATCAATTAATCCGACAATCGCCTTAGCTCTGTGTTTGGTCGTTTTAATTTTACCAAAGAGAATTAAAGAATAGATTAAATTACGCCATAATAACCAATCTTTATTATTTTTCATATTTAAACAGACAGGGCAACCCCTTTGTCTCTTAGCTTTTCTTCGACAATACTAATTGACTTAGCACCCAAATTCTTAATTTTCATTAAGTCTTTTTTGGGAGTTCCCAATAATTGACCAACGGTATCAATTCCGCCATTCCGTAATGCATTCGTAATTCTGGTTGGCAGGTCGAGTTCTTCAATTGTCATCTTGAGAATCTCATCAGAAATGGCTGGTGTTACGGCTACTCCTTCAGTTGGCATTGCTTTTGGTTCATATATCTGTAAGAAATATGAAACCAGGGTTTTAGCTGCATATCTGACGGCTACCAATGGTTCAATTGTGCCATCGGTCCAGAGTTCTAATATAAGTCTGTCAAGATCAGTCATCCGACCGACACGAGTAGCTTCAACTTTATAATTAACTCGCAGAATCGGAGAAAATACAGCATCTAAAGGAATAATTCCCGTACCGCTATCTTTATGTTCTTCTGTCGGTAAGAAACCATAACCTGGTTCAACCGTCATTTCTGCTTCAACTTTGCTTTTGCTATCTGCTAGGGTTCCTAAATAAAGATCCTTATTAACAACCTCAATACCTCCGGATACCTTTAGATCTCCGGCAGTAATTTTTCCTGGTCCCCGTACTGAAAGGGTAACCTTAGCTAATTCTTCTTTAGCTAATTTAAAGCGGATTTTTTTTACGTTTAGAATAAATTCAACTATATCTTCATTTAGACCTGGAATTGTTGAAAATTGATGTTTAACCCCTTCAATCTTAATAGTCGTTACCGCAGCCCCAGGAAGAGAAGTCAATAATACCCGGCGTAAAGCATTACCCAGGGTTTGTCCAAAACCAGAGTCTAAAGGTTCAATCACAAACTTTCCATAATCCTCTTTCTCTGTTTCTATTTTAACTTTAAAATTTGGTTCAAACATATAAAACTCCTTTATATAAAATTTATCGCGAGTAGTACTCGACAATTAATTGTTCATTAATATCAGTTTCAATCTCACTTCTGGTAGGAATTTTTATAATCTTGCCAGCAGGACCTTTTCTTTCCAGCCAAACCGGAAGATGAGGATTTTTATCCTCAAGCATTTTAGCTATCGCCGGGATTTTACTAGCTTTATCAGATATATTTATTACATCATTTATTCTAACGATATATGATGGGATATTTACCTTTTGACCATTGACTGATACATGACCATGCGATACTAATTGCCGGGCGGCTGCTCGTGTTGGCACTAAGGCTAAACGATAAACGATATTATCTAACCTCGTCTCTAACGTCTGTAGAAGAGCTTCTCCGGTCGTTCCCTTTTTCTTTAATGCAGAATTAAAATAACGACGGAACTGTCTTTCAAGAACTCCATAAATCCGTCGGGCTTTTTGTTTTTCGCGAAGTTGTATAGAAAATTCTGACGGTTTTCTCTTTCTTTTTTGACCATGCATTCCCGGCAGAATATTTAACTTACGTAAAAGTGAAGCATGGGCATGTGACCCAGGTGTTTTAAGTCCTAGATCAATTCCTTCACGTCTGGCTAATTTGTTTTTTGGTCCGTTATATTTGGCCATAATAATTTTAAACTCTCCTCTTTTTCTTTGGTCTTACTCCATTGTGTGGCATCGGTGTAACATCAGCAATCATGCTGATTCCTAAGCCAACTGATTTTAAAGCCCGTAACGCTGCATCTCTTCCGGCGCCGGGACCTTTAATAAAAACTTCTACTTCTCTAAGTCCGGAATTTTGGGCTTTTCTGGCAACATTTTCAACTGTCGTAGTGGCAGCAAAAGGTGTTGATTTTCTAGCTCCTTTAAAACCCGATGCTCCCGATGAGCCCCAACATATAGTATTTCCCATTTCATCAGTAATCGTAACTAACGTATTATTAAAGGTAGCCGTGACATAAACTCTTCCTTTGCTACCAACTTGTTTAAACTTTTTAATAGCCATATATTATTTCGCCCCCCAAGATCCTTTGATTACATCAAAGGTGAATTGAGGTAAGAAAAAAGTTATAATTATTTTCTTAATTGCCATATACTTACTTGCCTCCCGTTTTTTCCTTGGTTTCTACTGGTGCTGGTGCGGCTCCGACGGCTCCGCCGATTTTACTGGCCATTTCTTTCTTAATGGCGCCGATGGTTACTCTCTTTCCTCGTTTTGTCCGAGCATTACTTCTGGTTCTTTGCCCTCTTGAAGGTAAATTACGGCTATGACGTATACCTCGATAGGCTCCGATATCTTTTAGTCTTTTAATATTCTCCTGAACTTCTCGACGTAAATCTCCTTCTACTTTAACTGTATCGATTACTTTCTGTAGTCTGCTATTCTCTTCTTCTGTTAATTCGTCTGTTCTTTTGGCCGCATCAATTTTTGCCGAAACCAAAATCGATTTAACATTTGACCAGCCTATACCATAGATTCTAGTCAAGGCATAATCGATTCTTTTTTTCTCCGGTAAATCTATTCCTGCAATACGTACCATATATTGTTTTATCCTTGTCTTTGTTTGTGCTTGGGATTGTCGCACGTAATATATAGGCGTCCCTTGCGCCTGACAATCCGGCATTTATTACATCTTTTTTTAATTGACGCAGCAACTTGCATAAATCTCCTAAGTTACTTGAATCGATAAACGATTCGTCCCCGATCCGGATCATAAGGTGTCATTTCAATCTTTACCCTATCTCCCGGCATAATCCTTATATAATTAATTCTCATCTTCCCGGAGAGATAACACAAAATTATTCTTTCATCAGCCAGTTTTACCCTAAATAAGGTATTTGGCAAAGTTTCGGTTACTTCTCCTTCAACTTCAATTTTTCCCTGATTGACCATAAAATATATACCCTATTTTTAAGGGATAGGCTATTTTACTAAATTATCAAGGCTAGGTCAACTTTTATCAAATTCATTATTAATAAATTAGTTTGTCGCAACAGTTAGAACTTCTGGACCTGATGATAAAATGGCTATTGTTTGTTCAAATAAACCAGATAGTTTATTATTAATAGTTTTAATTGTCCAGCCGTCATCGTTACCATATATTACTTCCGGACTTCCTTGATTATAAATCACTTCTATGGCAATCGTCATCCCTTCGTTTAATTTTGGTGTATCATTAATATTACCTTTTAAAAAACCAGGAATTTGTGGTTCTTCGTGTAAATTCTTACCGATACCATGACCGACTAGTGTTTTAACCGGTGCATAACCGGCTGACTCGATCGTATCTTGAATTGCTTTAGAAATATGACCTATATGATTACCAACCTTTGCTTGTTTAATTGCTCTTTCTAAAGCTATCTTTCCAGTATTCAAAAACTTATCAATTTCATTATTCTTGTTATTCTGAATTCTGAATTCTGAATTCTGAATTTCCATAGTCCAAGACATATCGGAATTAAATCCTTTATATATCATCCCAATATCTATTCCTAAAATGTCACCTTCTTTTAATTTATAATTATTTGGAATTCCATGAACAACAACATCATTAACACACATACAGGTTGCCCATTGGTAACCACGAACATGCTTAAATGATGGTTCACCCTTTTCGCTTATCAGCTTATCCGCCAAAGAATCCAGTTCAAGGGTAGTAACCCCCGGCCTAACTTCTTTTTTTATTTTTTCCATTATATCAGCCAAGATCTGGCCACCCTCTCTCATTATCTCAATCTCGTCTTTTGTTTTAAGGATAATCATTTTAATTTTATATTATTTAAAATATCCTGATGGACTTTTTCAATCGACTGTTCACCATTAATTACTACCAGGATCCCTAATAAATTAAAAAAATCAAGTATTGGTTTTATGTCTTTTTGGTAACCTTCTCTAAGTTTTCTTTCTACGATATCTGGTCGCTCGTCGGGTCTGGTATTTCCGGTTTTTTTTCTTTCCGCAAAACGTTTATCTATTCTTTTAAATGATTCCTCTTTTGAAATCTCCAGAAGAAAAGCTTTATCAATTTTTAAATTTGTCCTTTTTAAAAATTTTTTAAATTCTTCCAGTTGATCAATACTCCTGGGAAAATTATCAGCAATAAATCCTTGGTGATGTTCCAAAAACCACGGTTCCAAGACTTTAAATAAAAGTTTAGCCGGGACATTTATCCCTTTAAGAATATATTTACCGATTTCTTTACTAGTTTCTCCGCCTTCTCTCCAGACACGCCTTAGTATCGCCCCGGTGGATAACCTGGGCAGGCTTAAATCCCTGGCCAATAATTCTCCCTGCGTGCCTTTACCGGCTCCGGGCGGACCTAGAAAAATAATATTCATTATTAAAAAATATTTTTTAAAAGTTTATCCAATTTTTCGTATAGTTCTTGCGGATCCTGACTGTTATGGACAATAACCGTATCTGCTTTTGCCAAACATTTATTAACTTGTAAACCGGATGATGATTGACCCCGACCGTTATCTCTGGCATCAAGCCTTAAGAATTCTTCCCATTTGGGTAATGCTTTGGCTTTAATTTTTAATAAACGTTGGTATCGTATCTGCGGATCAGCGTTTATCCCCACCAGATAAAAACTACCCTGCTGTTTTAAGAATTTTATTTCGGCGACATTTCTGATACCGTCAATAACAACCCTATTTTTATTTTTAACTTGCTTTATTGCCAATTCAGCTAGTACTGACGGGCCATATTTTTTCCTGAATTCATTACCAATATCTTGAAGAGTCAGTCGATTAATTCGCCCGTATTTTTTCTTTGCTTCTGCTTCAAGAAACCCAGAAAGTCTTACAACAATAAATCTTTGTTTAGACAGATAATTTGCAATTGTTGTTTTACCGGAACCAGGCAATCCTACAGTACCGATAATTAAACGTTTCATGAATTGGTTCAGCCAGTAATTCTTTTTAATATCTCCTTATGTATTTCGTCAATTGATTGTTCACCATTAATTTTTTCAAGAATTTCTTTTTTTTCAAAAAATGCTAAGATATCCTTTTCTCCCTTATAATACATGTCCAATCTTTGTTGTATCCGTTCTGGTGAATCATGAAGTTCGTTGTTGCCCTCGTGAATTCTTCTGCCTCTTTTAATTAGTCTTCTTTTTGATTCTTCTTTTGAAATTACTAAATAAAAAACCTTTTCTACTTTATATCCATATTTACCGACTTTATTAAATAAGAATTTTGCCTGATTAAGATTTCTAGGGAAACCGTCCATAATCCAATCCTTTTTCATATCGTCTTTCTTTAACCTGCTTTTCCAAAGAACAAACATTTCACTATCGGCTACATATTTACCTTCATGCAAAGCCCGACGACAAACATCTCCGATTAAACCGGGGTCGTGTACCGCCGCATCCCTGACCAAATCACCTGAAGTTAAAACCGGTATTTTAAACTTATCGGCTAAAAGTTTAGCCTGTGTTCCCTTACCCGAACCTTCTGGACCATAAAAAATAATATGCATATATACCTCCTAATTAGACAAATTAGTAATCACTCCTTTAAGAATCCTTCGTAACTCCTCATGACTAACATTGATTCTAATTGTTTGGTCGTTTCTAAAACAACTGATACGACAATCAAAATCCCAGTACCCCCCAACATTAAAGTCGTTATTCCGGTGGTACCTCGAGCCAAAGAAGGTAGAATGGCAATCAGACCAAGAAAGATGGCTCCGGCCAATGTTATTCTGGTTAAGATATAGTTCAGATAATTGGCTGTGGGTGTACCGGGACGTATTCCCGGAATAAATCCACCATATTTTTGTATTTCTGAGGCAATTTTTTGCGGATTAAATGTCACCGCAGTATAAAAATAAGTAAATCCAATGACTAAGAGAAAATAAGTTAGATTATAAACAATCCCCGATGGATCAAATAGTTTTACCACCACATGAGCAATATTGGCAATTAATGGATTGGGTGCTTGCTCTAAAAATCCTCCGAACATTGATGGTAAAAGAATCAATGAAACAGCAAAAATAATAGGAATGACTCCTGCTTGATTAACTCTTAGCGGCAGATGAGTAGAACCTCCACCATACATTTTACCGCCGCGAATTCTTTTTGCATAGGCAACACTCACCTGTCTTGTGCCTTCGTTAACCACAACAATCCCGGCCACAACAATTATTCCCAATACTGCAAAAATAATTAAATTAGTAATATTTTCCGCCGTGGCAACCGAAAGAGTCTGACCAATAAGTACCGGAAAGCGACCGACAATCCCGGCGAAAATAAGCATAGAAATACCATTACCAATACCATTCTCGGATATTAATTCTCCTAACCACATCAGCAGTACAGTTCCGGCTGTCATGGTGATCACTAAACCAATAAGTAATTCGGGAGAAAGGTTACGTATAATTCCTTGATTTCTAAGAAGAGCATACATCCCAAATGCTTGAAGTAAAGCCAGGGGAACAGTAATAAAACGAGTGTATTGGTTTATTTTTTGCCGACCATATTCTCCCTCCTTTTGCAATTCTTCAAGTTTGGGAAAAACAATCGTTAACAGCTGTAAAATAATTGAAGCATTAATATAGGGATTAAGACCAAGTGCCATAACCGAAAAATTTGCCAGTGTCCCTCCGGAGAAAATATCCAGAAGTCCTAAAAGCTGATTACTAGTAAAAAGCCGGCGCAATGCTACCAGGTCGACTCCGGGAATAGGCACGTGAGCAAAAATTCGGAAAACAACAAAGATACCGATGGTAAAAATAATCTTACGACGCAGATCGGGAATTTTGAAAGCATTAATGAGCGGACTTAAAATTTTGTTCATTCTGCTACGATAACTTTACCTCCGGCTTTCTCAATTTTTGCCTTAGCTCCGCCGGAACATGGTAAAGTAATAATTAAAGGAATTTTCAAATCACCATCGCCTAAGATTTTTACACCAAAATTTGCTGCATCATCTTCCTTAATTATTTTGGCTTTTATTAAAGTATTTATGTCTACTTGGGTATTGGCTGGAAGTAAATTCAAATATTTAACATTGACAATCATCGGATCACTTTTCAGCGACTTGTTTCTATTTTTACCGCGCCGGAGCGGTAATCTTTTGATTAAGGGTAATTGTCCACCCTCAAAACTTAATTTGATCGATCCGCGAGCCTTTTGGCCCTTAGTTCCCCGACCGGATGTTTTAACACGGCCACTGCCGTGTCCGCGACCAAGTCGTTTCTTTGATTTTTCAGTTATTTTCTGTAATTTATTAAGTGAAAAAGTACCTTGATTTTCCATAATTTTTACCTCAAATTTATTATGTTAAGGATCTTAAATTTTTTAAAGCAGTTAATGTGGCATAAACATTAGATGCCTGATTTTTGCTGCCAAGAACTTTAGAAACTATATCTTTAATTCCGGCTGCTTCAACGACGGCGCGGACTGCTCCGCCAGCGATAACACCGGTTCCCGGTGGGGCTGGTTTTAAAAGCACTTGGGCTGCGCCTTGTTTAATTCTTATCTCATGGGGGATTGTCGTTCCACGCATGGGAACATCAATCATATGTTTCTTACCGTAATTAACTCCTTTTTGGACAGCACTTGAGACTTCAGGTGCTTTACCTAAACCAACACCAACCCTGCCTTTTTTATTACCAACAACCACAACTACAGAAAAACCAATTTTATTTCCGCCCTTGGTTTTTTTTGATACTCGATTGACCTGAACTACATGCTCAATAAATTCATCATTAATCATAAGAACCTGCTTTCAGCAGAACCTTCTTTCTTACCTCAATTCCTGCCTAGCCGGCAAGGCTGGCACCCTTAATGTAATTAAGGGATCTTGAGGTGCAAAATAAATTAAAACTTAAGACCACCTTCTCTGGCTCCGTCAGCCAAGGCTTTAACACGTCCGTGGTATCTAAACTTACCTCGATTAAAAACTACTTCATGAATTTTTTTCTCCAGGGCTTTCTTGGCTAAATTTTTTCCTATTTCTCTGGCTCTGTCTGTTTTTTTCAAACCATCTGACTTGTTAGTACCACCTAAATCACTTGAAGAAACCAGTGTTTCTCCCTTTTTATCATCAATTATTTGACTATAAATATGTTTATTAGACTTATAAACTGATAATCTTAATCGGGTCATGCTTTACCCCCCGGCGCAGCGCCAATCGTCTTGGCCGCTTTGCCTAATTTTCTTCTAATTTTTTCGTCCGGATACTTAATTCCCTTTCCTTTGTATGGTTCAGGCGGTCGAATTCGGCGAATTTGTGCTGCTGTTTCCCCGACTAATTGTTTATCGTTGCCATTAATCGTAATTTTGTTTTCGTTAACGGTAAAAGTAATATTTAGCGGAGCTTTAATTCTGACGGTATGAGAAAATCCAACAGTCAAAACCAAATCGCTCCCCTCAACTGCCGCCCGATATCCAACGCCTGATAATTCCAATGATTTATTCCAGCCTTGAGAAACACCCAAGACAGCATTATTGATTAACGTTCTGGTTAAACCCCATAGATTAGCATGTTGTTTTTCTGTTTGGCAAATTGCTTGCCCATTATCAAGATTAACCATGACTTGTCTTGGTATGCTAATCGTTAATTCTCCCTTAGGTCCAGCAGCCGTTACGGTGCTTCCATCGACCTTAAGAGTAACATTACTTGGAATAATGATTGGTAATTTTCCTATTCTAGACACTTCGGCTCCTTTTTAAGACTTAAGTGTAAATATAAAATGTTTACCATACTTTGCAAATGATCTCTCCTCCATAACCTTTTTGTCTGGCTTCTTTATCAACCATTAATCCGGCCGAGGTAGAGACGATGTTTATTCCTAGCCCGCTTAAAACTCGCGGAATATCCATTTTTCCAACATAAACACGTAAACCTGGTTTACTCACTTTTTTAATATCAGTCATAACTGGTTTTTTACCATCATATTTTAATAGTATAACTAATTCGTCTTGTTTTTTATTTTTTGTCTTTTGTTTTTTGATTTCTTTAAGATATCCTTCGTCCACTAAAATTTTTAACAAGTTTTGTCCAAATCTAGAATAAGGGACTACCACCTGCTTTTTTTTAGCTAAATAGCCGTTTTTTATAATTGATAATAAATTAGCAATTGGATCCACAAAAATTCCTCCTTACTACCATGATGATTTATATACTCCTGGTAAATCTCCTTTATGTGCCAATTCACGAAAACATAAACGACATAAACCAAATTTCCTCATATAACCTCTCGCCCGTCCACATAATTGACAACGGTTATGATCCCGCGCTTTATATTTTTGCGGTTTTTTAAATTTAACTATATTTGAAACTTTAGCCACTTCTGCTCCTCTCAATCGCTCAATGTAAACATTTTTATGAGCGAAGGGTTTACCCTGAAGCCACCTATTGGTGGCTGAAGGGCATTCCCATTTCTTCTAATAATTTTTTTCCCTGGTTATTATCGCCAGCTGTTGTTACTATGGTTACCTCTAACCCCTTTGACTTGTCTAGCATTAAACTTTGTTTATCAATTTTAGTAAAATCTATCTCCGGAAAAATCAGGATTTCTCCTATGCCTAAGGTATAATTTCCGCGGCCATCAAAACCGGTTAATGATACTCCTTTAAAATCTCTAACTCTGGATAATACAATGGTAACCATTTTTTTAAAAAAATCATGCATCCTTGACCCGCGTAATGTTACTTTTAATCCAAGAGGGTCACCCTGCCTCAATTTAAAAGCCGCAATCGCTTTGCGGGCATAAGTAGTTACCGGCTTTTGACCGGTAATTAAGGCTAATTGCCCAGCCATGATCTCAAGCTTCTTTTTATCAACTAAGGCTTCTTTTAAGCTGATATTGATAACGATTTTAATAAGTTTGGGCTTCATCATTATGTTTTCCATCTTAAATAATACCTCCGCATTTACGGCAAACTCTAAGTTTATTCATTTTCCCATCTTTTTGGTCAACTTGATATCCAATACGTGTCGGTTTTCCACATTTATGACAAATTAAAGCAATCTTGGCTACCGATAAGGGAATTGTTTTATCAACAATACCGCCCGGTTTACCTTCGCCCCTTGGTTTTAGATGTCGTTTATAAATATTAACACCGGCCACGATGACTTCTTGCCGTTTTGGAAAAATGGCTTCAATTTTACCCCGTTTACCACGGTCTTTCCCAATTGTTACTGTAACTTCATCTCCTGTTTTAAATTTCATATATTTTTAAGAACATCTTCCTGCTTTTAATAGACTTCTGTTGCCATCGAAATAATTTTAGTAAAACCTAGATCTCTAAGTTCCCTGGCCACTGGACCAAAAATTCTTGTCCCCCGTGGGTTTTTATCATTGGCGTTATCAATAACTACGGCTGCATTATCATCAAAACGAATATAAGAACCGTCTTTTCTACGAATCTCTTTCTTGGTTCTAACCACCACTGCTTTAACGATTTCACTGTCCTTAACCAATCCTACTGGCGAGGCACCACTAACCACGCAGGTGATAGTCGACCCAACGGTAGCAATTTTTTTATTGCCTCCCATAACATGGATTAATATTAGCTTTTCCGCACCGCTATTATCTGCTGGTTTCAAAATACTACGTAACTGTATCATGACTTCACATCCTCTTTTAATAAAACCTTAAAATGCTTTCTTTTAGAAATAGGACTAACCTCAATTAACCTGACGATTTCTCCTTCATTAATCGGCTTATCAATATGAGCTAAAATTTTCTTATGTTTTTTAATAACCTTTTTATATAACGGATGTTTATAATTTGATTCAATTCTGACCGTTACCGTATTAGGTATTTTATTAACAGAAATAATTTTACCGGTTAAAATTTTTGTCATATACTTTTTCTTCCTTGTATTTCTTTTTGTCTTAAGATTGTCTCTAGCTGGGCGATATCCTTTCTTAGGATTCTGGTTAACCTTATATTTCTTGTTTTACCACTTTGAATCTCCAGACGTGTCTTATTCAATTGCTGTTTAGCCGTAATAACGTCTTTTTTCAGTTCAATTTCGTTTTTACTTTTGGCTTCAGTTAATTTATTTTTTTTCATAAAATTCTGTTCGTATGGGCAATTTAGCACCGGCTAATCTCATCGCCTCTTTAGCAATTTCTCTGGTAACGCCTCCGATTTCAAATAAAATTCGGCCCGGTAAAACCGGAGCAACATAATCGGTAATATCACCTTTACCTCCGCCCATTCTGGTTTCGGCTGGTTTTTTAGAAATCGGTTTGTCGGGAAAAAGCCTAATCCATATCCGGCCGCCTTTTTGGGTAAAATGGGTCAGGGCACGTCGGGCAGCTTCTATTTGCCGGCTAGTTACCCAACCAATAGTTTTAGCCTTAAGACCATAATCACCAAAATCAATCGAGGAAGAACGAATAGACATACCCTTCATTGTTCCCCTAAATTGTTTTCTGAATTTTGCTCTTTTTGGAACTAACATATTTTATTCTTAATATTATAATTTGCATATCCAGACTTTTACGCCTACATATCCGGATCGCGTTAAACTTGGGTAACTCGCAAAATCGATATTTTCCCGTAACGTTGATAAGGGAATGGTTCCGTTCTTATATGTTTCTCTTCTGGAAATATCTGCCCCACCAATTCTACCTGACAAAATAACTTTTACACCTTTAGCACCAGCACCCATGACTTTATCTATAGCTGCCCCGACAACTCTTCGTTGCGGTAAACGTTTAGCCAACTGATCGGCAATCATTATCGCGACTAAATTTGCGTCTAAATTGGGTTGTTTTATCGGTTCTACCTTTATTTCCAGCTTAAGTTTTGATTCAGTCTTATTTTTAAGCGGCGAAATGATTGACTCAACAAATTTTTTAACCTCATCTAGTCCGGATCCTCCCCGACCGATAACCATTCCCGGACGGGATACATGCAAAATAATATCAATTTTGTTTATTGATCTTTCAATCTCAATCTTGGAAATACCCGCCGGTTTAAGTTTGGCTGTTAAAGCACGACGAATTTTTACATCCTCTAACAGGAAATCTTTATAACGTTTATCGTCAGCAAACCACCGGGAATTCCAAGTATTTAAAATTCCTAATCGAAAACCATTAGGATTTATTTTTTGTCCCATGCTCTCCTTTATCAAGACCTTTAACCGTCTCTTCTTTATTATTAATAGTATTAACGGATAGGGTCACGTCTTCCAATATTATCTTAATATGCGATGTCCGATGTTTATATTGATGTGCTGTCCCCCGAGAAACTGCCCGCCATCTTTTTAGCCGCGGGCCTTCGTTTATTTCAATTATTTTTATTTTTAAATTATCAGCACTTAGTTTTAAATTGTTGGTCGCATTAGCCAAAACGGATTTAAGACTAGAGGCTAATGGTTTGGCGGCTGCTTTTGGTAAAAATTTAAGCTGGGTCAAAGCTTCCTCGGGTTTCATCCCCTTGATCATGTTTGCCACCAACCGTAATTTCTTCGGGCTAGTTCTTAAATATTTACTTGTTACCGAGACTTCTGTCATAAATTTTAGCTTTTGCTCAATCGCGTTATGTCTTTTCTAAGACTCTCTTGGTTACTTGACCATGACCATGGAATGTCCTTGTCGGAGCAAATTCACCTAACCGATGACCTACCATGGCTTCATTGATAAAGATTTCTTTAAAATCCCGACCGGTATGCACGGCAAATCGGTGATTTACAAATTCCGGCGGAATCTGACAATCCCGAGACCAAGTTTTAATCGGTTCGGGCGTATGTATTTGAATTTTCGTCAATAATTTTTTATCGATATATGGACCTTTTTTAGATGATCTACTCATATTTTATAAATTATATACTGTGAATAATAAATTTATCACTATACTTATTTTTCCTGCGTGTTTTTCCTACGGCTGGTCTTCCAGCATAGGTCTTTGGCGTTGACATACCAATACCCGACCTACCTTCACCGCCGCCATGAGGATGTGAATGCGGATTTTGCGCCACACCTCTGACTGTCGGTCGAATTCCCCGCCAGCGTTTAGCTCCGGCTTTATTAAACTTCCGTAATTTCCAGTCTATAAATCCGAGCTGCCCAACCGTTGCCAGACAATGGTTATTTATTTTTCTTACCTGACCGGAAGGTAATTTTATCTGGGTAAATTTGTCTTCCTGGGCTAAAACTGACGCGGCCGTCCCGGCTGATCTGATAATCTTACTACCTTTCCCGGGATAGAATTCTATATTATGAACTTGTGTCCCAATCGGCAATTTTACTAAAGGCAAAGCATTGCCAATTTTAATTTCTACATCGGGACCGCTGGTGATTATATCACCAATTGAGAGTCCTTCGGGGGCCAATATATACCGCTGTTCTCCGTCTTGATAAAGTAACAGGGCGATTTTAGCCGTCCGGTTAGGATCGTAATCGATCATTATAACCTTGGCGGGAATGTTATATTTATCTCTTTTAAAATCAATTAGCCGTAAAAATCTTTTTTGTCTCCCGCCTTGATGACGGACAGTAACTTGGCCTTTATTGTCTCGGCCTCCCTTTTTGGCGAGAATTTTATATAATCTGTTACTCATTTTTTATCTTCCTTTTTAGTCTTCTTGTCCGTTGGATTGGACTTTGCCGGGGCAACTGCACTTTCACCTCCGGGTACTTCAAACAGGTCAATTTTTTGTTCCTTGGGCAATAAGACAATTGTTTTCTTCCAGGGCATGGTTTTAATTGTTTGTTGTCTTTTACCTACCCGTCTGGTTTTGCCTTTCACAATCATTGATTTAATCGCCAAAACTTTCACATTAAAGGCTGTTTCAATGGCCTTTTTAATTTCCGGTTTATTGGCAGCAGTTTTAACGGCAAAGGTATACCAATTAGTAGCCGCATTAGCCAGCGATTTCTCGGAAATAATCGGCTTAATAATAATATCTGTTAATTCCATAATTATTAATGTAAATTAGCAATTGCCTTTTTGGTAAAGATAATTTTTTGATGTGATAAAACCTGATAAGGATTAATCAGTTCCACCGGCATCAGCGTTAAATTGGCAATATTCCGGCAAGCCCGATTAAGGTTATTCTTTAATGTAGAAATTATAAGCGTCTTAATGTTGAGGTTATTTTTATTTTCCGAGTTTAAGGCCTGAAACATTTTAATAATTTCTTTGGTTTTATAATTTGGTTTTTCTAGATCTTCAATTATTTGGATATCGTTATTTTTATATTTAGCGGTTAAGGCGGAAAAGAGGGCTTTTTTTTTCATGGCTGAGGGCATTTTAAGGCTAAAATCTCTCGGCTTGGGTCCAAAAACAATGCCACCACCAACATAAATCGGAGCTTTAATTGACCCATGACGCGCCCGTCCGGTTCCTTTTTGCCGATAGACTTTTTTAGTTGACCCGGCAACCTCTCCGCGGGTTTTAGTTGATGCACTGCCCTGACGTTGATTGGCCAAATAGACTCTGACTGATTGAGCAAGAAGTGTTTGGTTAATCTTGGTGTCAAAAATATCCTTGGATAATTCTATCTTCCCCACGACTTTACCATCCATATCAAATATATCGGCTGTTAAAGCATTTTTTACTTCATCCGTCTCTTTAACTATGGTTTTTTTAGTTTTTGGCATAAATTTTTTATGGTTTACTTATTTTAACTAAACCTTTGATCGGACCCGGAATTAAACCTTTAACAATTAATATTTTTTCTTCTGATTTAATTTCAACAACTTTCAAACCGGAAATTGTTACTTTATCTCCACCCATTCGGCCAGCCATTCGTTTACCTTTATATACCCGGCCCGGTGTGGTTGTTTGTCCAATTGAACCAGGAGCACGCTCCCGATCTGATTGACCGTGGGTTTTCGGCCCCCCGGCAAATTTCCACCGCTTAACAACACCCGCAAAGCCTTTACCCCGGGAAGTACCGCTTACTTTAACCTTGTCGCCAACCTGAAGACCTTCGGTCAAATTGGTATCTTTATCCAGTTGAATGCTGGTGACGGGAATCCGCCAGCCTTCATCGGTAAACTTTTCACCCTGACTAATTTTTTTACCCTTAAATACAATTGTCATATTTTTTAGTTTAAGTGATTTCAGGCACAAAAAAAGGTGCCGACTGCACCTAGACTAAATACGTTGTGCCAGTCCGCTATTCTAACTTTTTGTCGGTGAAATCACCTCCATATCAAAGTTCACTTATTATAATTCAAGAGCCCAAAAAATGCAAATAGTATTAAAGATTAAACCAGAAACCAAAAATATTTTCGAGGATGTTATTTAAGGGTGTATTTGGCGATGCTGTCAACCCCCAAATACCAAAAACTTTAATTTCATAGGGTGTCAGTCCTTGCCAGCCGGCAACATAATCTCCGCCGACATTAACTGTCTCCAAAGTAAAATCCAGTTCCGCTCTTTGCCCGGGTTTAACTAACTGGCCGGAAGGCAAGATTAAATCAGATAACTTTAAACCGGGAGCAAAGGCCTTTAATATAAATGGTTTTTCTCCCCATATTGACTGACCGGTATTTTTTAATATCACTTTGCCGTTAAAAACCAAGTTCGTGGTAACTATTGGAGGAAAAGGCGACTTAATTAATGCAAAGCTTTGTTTTTGTTCCGGTTGACCAATATTTTTTTTAATTGATTTAATCTCTTGGTATTGAGAAAGTGGTTGCCCGCTACTATCCAACCAGGAAAAGTTTTCGAAAGGATACGCCGGATAATTTAAAATAAAAGGGGTTACCGCTATGACCTGATCATCAGCTAGCCAAACATTTTCAAACGCCTGTTTTATATACTCGGCCGTTAACTTTTCATCGTAGTAACTATACCCTATGCCCTTTACCCTATTGTCTAATCTATGCGGCCAACCCGTCTCGGTAATAAAAATTGGTAGGTTTTTTGTCACGCCAAACTGAGATTTTAGAATTGACAGTTCCCATTGGTAACCGGCAACCGATGCCCGACCAGTCTCCCATGGTTTTCCAATAAAACCATGATTAGGATAAGAATGGGATACCCAACCATCTAAACGGCTAAAAATACCCGGGACTTCTTTTTCCATTTGCGCAATATACCATTCTTCGTCAATAGTCGTCGGGGAATTACCGGCAGCTTGATCAAAACCGGCATTCAGAATATAAAAATTGCTGTTTTTTTGTTTAAAGATGGTTAACGCTTTATCCAAAATTTTCGCGTATTCGACCGGATCTGACTTTCCTCCCCATTCTTTGTTATGATTCGGTTCATTATAAATGCTGATATATTGGGTTTTAACCGGCCAATTAAGACTATCAAGAAACTTTGCCCACTCACTAATCTGATTTTCTTCAGGTTTACTCCAAATATCATTTTCCAGATGTGTCGCAATTCTGACCAGCGGGATTAAATGCTTTTGCCGGCAGTCATCAAAAAAACTTTGCCATTTATCTTTATTCCTATCATTATCCGCAATCACAATTGTTACATACCCCCAATCACCGCTATTGCTGTTAACCAGCTCCGCCGCCCGGGGGAGATCTTCCGGCTGAATAATATGAATTCCAAATTTATTGTTTTCCAAAGCAAAGACAGGCTTTAAAACAAAAACAAAAAGGAAAAGGTTGAGTAAAATAGCTCTTTTCACAAACACCCATTTTACCATATATGACGAAGTCATTTAATTAAGAAACTCTATGATATTTCTCTTGTGTTCTTCGTAGGTTTTGGCACAATGAATCTGTTTTTGAGCATCATGCAAATAAAATATACAGTCGGTTTCCGCCGGATTTAAGGCTGCTTTAATAGCCTCCAAACCAGGATTACAAATCGGCGTCGGTGGTAAACCTTTGTATAGATAAGTGTTATATGGCGAATCCGTTAATTTCTCTTCCAGATCTATTGGTCCCCACCAGTTATCGTTTTGTTCACCCCGGGTATACTGCATCGTAGCATCAATTTCCAGCTTCATTCCCTTATTAAGCCGATTCCAAATCACTCCGGCAATAATCGGCATATCAGCCGATCCCCCGGCTTCACGCTGGATTAATGAGGCAATTTTGATACCGGTAGTCCAGAGAATGTCCTTTTTAGCAAATTCAGGAAAAAGCGGTGCCATTTTGGCATTAAAATTATTGATAAACCTCCGAACAATATCAGCGCCGTTTTCATCAACCGGAATAAGGTAGGTATCGGGGAAATAAACACCTTCAATATATTCAGGATTAGAACTGGTATAGTTGTCAAGCCATAAACTTCTTTGTTTATCTGTCCAACCTAGGGCTTTGGCTAAAACAATCGCCACTTGTTCTTTGCGTAAACCCTCCCGGATAACCACCCAGACTAAATCAGGTTTTTTGGTAATCTTTTCCATAACCTGCCAAGCATTCATATTGGAATTTAACCTATATCCACCCGGCAGTATTTTTTTATCAGCCGCAAAATACGTCAGCAGAAAAGAAAATACCGCCACATTTCTTATTAATTTTTGTTCTTTAAGTTTTATTGCCGCATCAAGTTTATTATCGTCTTTTTGTAAAGTAAAAATGACTGGTTTATTAATATTTTCAACTGGAGATAAAAAATAAAAGGAGACACCACCGACAAGGGCAATAAGAATTATAAGTATAAGCAGTAATCTAAGTAATATTCTCATCATGGACTATGGTGGAATTAATAATTTTTGATCTATCAATAATATAAAAGGTTACATACCCATCAGCTTCATCCTGTAAAGCAATTGGTTTTTTTAAAAAAGGTGTCTTGCTAAAAAAATCTTCAGGAATTAACTCTGCAGATATCGCTTTAGTTAATCCAAAAGTATTTTTGTTGGTATGTGTCATTTTCCCAAGTTCGACAATTTCTGAGTTTGATAGTTTTATATGTAGTATAATCGGCATATCACCATTCTCCGTACAAGAGGCAAGACGAGCAAAGACTGCTGCCGTCTTATAATCATCCGTCATATTTCCTGACATGCCTGGTTCTTGCGGTCTAATATAACCATATAAAGCATCAGCCCTTTTAATACGGCCATAAGTAGTACCATGATAGAGGATTTTTTCTTGTTCGGGTGGCATGCACTAGATTATACTACAATGAGGTAAGAAAAAAGATTTTTCTTATTTAATAATAATGTCTAAAATTTTGTCGCCGACTTGAATTTGATTAACTACTTCCATTCCTGATATCACCAGCCCGAAGTTGGTATATTGGCCGTTTAGCCACGAAGCCTCGGTTTTGGTAATAAAAAACTGGCTGTCGTTGGAGATTTTGATATCTTGCCCTCGGGCAACTCCCAAAGAACCAATGACAAATGGTTTATTACTAATTTCGGTAGCAATTTCTCCGCCGCCGGTACCATTTCCTAAAGGATCGCCTCCCTGGATAACCCAATCTTCAACCCGGTGGAAAGTTAGATTTTTATAGTCACCGCTGTTGGCTTTATTAATAAAATTGGCTACTGTTTTTGGCGCTGCGTCCGGATATAAACTTAGATTGATATCGCCTTTTGAGGTTTTAATTAATGCTTGAGTTTCCGTAGTTGTCACCGCAGATGCTGAGACTGACGCAGAACTCGTCGGGCTTAGGCTTTCCGGTGCGGAGGTTGGTGTTACTATGGGAGGTTGGTTATTTTGATTATTTGAATTTTGCATCTTAATTAGTATTATAGCAAATAATAAAATAACGAGAATTATAAAAATTGAATATTTTTTCATCAGCAATATCTTAATGATTTATGTATATTAAGTCAATAATTTATTCACTTGGCAGTTTATCATAATAATGCGATAATATTAAAATGAAGAAACCAGTTTTAATTATCATTCCGATAATAGTCCTAGTACTAATAGTTATTAGTGTTTTGACATACTTTTTACTCTCAAGAAAAACCAATAAGATAATCAGCCCGCTTGAGCAAACTACCACCATTAATTCAGTTTCTAATATAACCCCCAAACCTGCAAATCAAGGAGAATATAATATCTTGCTTTTAGGTCAGGGCGGAGCCGGACATGAAGGTGGTATCTTAGCTGATTCTGAGATGATTGTTCATATAAATACTATTAATAAAAAAGCCGCGCTTATTTTTATTCCCCGCGATATGTATGTCAATAATATGAAAATTAATGAAGCCTACTCTAAGGGCGGATTTGCGTTAGCCAAAGAAACGGTTGGCTCAATTACCGGATTATCAATCGGGCAAGCTATAGTTGTTGATTTCCCAAACTTTATCCGCCTGATTGACTCTCTGGGCGGAATTGATATAAATATTGCCAAGACGTTTGACGATTATTTTTATCCGGTGGCCGGCAAGGAACTGGAAACCTGTGGAAAATCACCGGAAGAAGTCGCTAATCTTTCGGCCACCCTAAGCGGATTTGAATTGGAAAAACAATTTACCTGCCGCTACGAACATCTTCACTTTGATACCGGTAAAACGCATATTGACGGAATTATGGCTTTAAAATATGCCCGCTCGCGTCATTCGGCTCAGGATGGCTCGGATTTTGGCCGGGGAGCCAGACAACAAACAATTTTAATCGGTATTAAAGATAAGTTGTTAACATTAAATGCCCTAAAAAACGTGGATAAGATTTTTAACAGTTTAGTTAAATTCGTTAAAACCGATTTGGACTTAGCTACTACCAAGACAATTATTTCTTTAATTGTTAACCCAAGTGAATATAAGATCAGCCAAATAGTTCCGTCAGATGCCAATATTTTAAAGTCCGGGAAAAATTCCCAAGGCCAGTTTATCCTTGTTCCCAAATCCGACGACTGGCAGGAACTACGTAACTTCATTAAGGAGCAAATCAGCGCCTCTTGACAATCTAACCATAATATTATAGGATATATATTTATATGAATAATAAGGGCGCAGAGTTTGGAATTGATTATCGAACCCCGTATTTTTCAAGGGAAAAAGCCGAAGGATTTGTTCAACGATTTATTACCAAAGAACAAAAAGCTATAGGCTCGCGGGTTATTCCTGATACGAGTACAGCTGTAGAGCATGCACTATCTAGGGTATTATGTAGAACAGCAAAATCAGATGACCTTGAATTATTGCAACGAGGTTATCAAAAATCCTCGGTATGGAATCTTATCCACAAAATTCATACCGGTATTGGTAATGGTTATGATAAAGAAGAACTAAACGAGCAACTTAATTTTGTCAGGGTATGTAATCAGATACTTCACTTTTCAGAATCTCCAGAATCTGAAGAATTTGAAGATTAATCTAAAGATTTTACTTTAAAAATACCTTATTCGAAGGTAAAACTATCAGTCATTTCCTGATCAAGACAGTTTTGATAATTTAAGTCAGTGGTAAAACTGCAACTTTGACCAATATCCCAAGCAGCCACTTTTTGCTTTTCCGGATAGTATTTAACGACAGTTATATAATTTATCGGGCATTTGGTTTCCCCTAAATCTAATCCATCTCCTTTGATATGAATATCAAAAACCCCATTTTGTTTAGCCGGTTTTTTTTCGCCCAAGCTGCAACCTACACCATACCTGTCTTTCAGAAATTGATCTAACTCACTATCATTGGCTATATTTTTAACCACGATTCTCCAGGCCGGTGAAAAATAGTTTTTCATATCTTTAATCAGACTAACCGAGTTGGTGATTTTATCGCAACCAGAAAAAAATGACCTGCCATTTTCATTGGTTTCTCCTGTCAATTTATAAAAATATTCGCTGGCGATATAAACATTTATTCCTTCTTCAAAAATCTTAACCGGGACGCTACTTGGTTTTGGCCGATATGAATGATCACCATTAGTATCGCTAAAGGGGCAAAGACCGTATGGTTCAATCATATTTTTTAAAACCTTATGAGAAAAACCCAAGACAGAATTGGTATATTTATTCCAGGTATTATCAATTGATATTAGACTGGGAATCGCAACCGGCGTTAATGTAGGTTGAGTAGAAACAATTGGCAGGGATGTTGCTTTTGGTTCAGCCTGGCTTAAAGAACCGGTTGGTTCTTTTTTAGTTGAGTTCATCAAAAAAAATACGCCTCCGCCAACAAGTATGGCGGTAATCAAAACTAGCGAAACAATCATCCATAAATTAGTTTTTTGTTGGGGGGCGACTGGTACTGGTTGAGAATTAATAGTTGTCTGGTTTTCTTGATCCATAAATTTTTAATAGATTAATTATTTTGCAGATCTTGACTATTTACTACTTGATAATATAAATCCTCGCGATGACTATCTTTATCTTCTAATTGTACAGGCTTTAATATCTTATTCGCAACCAGGTCATTCAGAGCTTTACGGGTTGCCCGATATTCTTCGGGAAACTTCTCTAAATAATCAGACTCCACCCAGGGATCTAAATAACCCATATGGACAAGGACATCAACCACCGAGAAAGGATTTGCCCAAGCATTTCCGATAAACCTTTTTTGAATTGGCGTGCCTAGACACTTCCGGATTGTCTTGCATACGGTATCGGCATTAATATCAGATAAGGGTATGAATTCCTCTTTATCAGGTAAAAAAGCCTGACCAATATGTTTAACTCTGGTCTTTATTTTCGAAAGGACATCTCTGTCACCTTCGACCATATTAACTTTATTATAGTAAAGTTTTAATATAAAAAGCAAAATTTTCCAAAATAGCTCAAGATTATTTTTAATTTTTCTGATATACTATTTTCTATATGGATGATGTATGCCCGAAATGCGGAGCCAAATTAACCGATATTATTGAAACACCAACCGGCAGAAAACTTCAGCGTTGCTCAAAGGGCAGCTGGAATAAGGAAACCCATCAAAATGAAGGGTGTACTTTTGTTAAGTGGCTGGCGGTAGAACCGCAAACTCTTGAGGAAAAATGTCCGAAGTGCGGTTCTCCACTTCTTTTGGTAGTTACCCGGTTTGGCAAGAAAATGAAAAAATGCTCAACTAATGTTTGGAATAAGGAAACTAGAAAAGCCGAGGGTTGCGACTATATTGAGTGGATAAATGGTACCACCGAGAAACTTGATGAGGATTGCCCAAAGTGCGGGCAAAAATTAGTTCTTTATACTACTGCTAACGGCAAGAAAATGAAAAAGTGTGAGACGGCCGGTTGGGATAGCGCTAAAAGAGTTGCTACCGGTTGTACTTATATCCAATGGCTTAAACCGGGAGAATATGTTACATCTTCAGATTCCAGTGGTGAGGAATTTTTACCCCCCGAACCAACCTCGTAACTATTTTATAAATTAAAAATATCTTAAGCAGCGTTTTTATCTTCGTTCAACAAATATAGGAGAATCACTAATCAAAATCTGGTTATTATCTGCGGTGGTTACGTTTCCTTGAATATCAGTAATTTTTACTTGACTTATAGGTAGTCTTACATTTACCGGGGAAGAATTGGTAGACCAAACGACAAAGACTTCCTTGGTTTGGTTAATAAATTTGTAAGCATTTATATTCCCCCCCAAATCTAGTCTGGACACAAAAGAAGAACCATTTAGTTTCTCTGACGCTATTTTATAAGCAATAGCTGCTGGCCGCGGATTTCCTTGGTTATCCACCAATCCCGGATGGCCTTCGCCAATTGCATAATCAGTAAATAACCAATAATTATAGACTATCGTTTGGCCTGAAAAAGCAGTAACCATAAACCTTATAATTTCTTTTGCTTGTTCTGTCTCATTAAAACCATTACCGGGAGCACCCGTCCAGCTATACCATGTTTCCCATAATTCTAAAGGTTTGTCATCACCCTGAGCTTGAAGGTTAGTATGTACATAATCTAATACTAGCTGTAAATCCTGCCAGGGGGCACCATTATGAATTTGTAAGTGGTCATAATACTGATGGTTTTCTAAGATCAAGTTATACCAGCTAATTGTTTTTTGTACACCAGGGGTGCTTAAAAGCTGTTTTACCTCATCAACACTATTCAAATACGGTGGTTTATTACCCCGATAAAGATGAGCCGCATATGAGTTAGCAAAATTCAGAGCCTGTTGGCTTTTCCCTTGTGAGATTAACCAGTTTGCCGTTAGATAACCCAACCCCATATGGGACATACCGGCATCGGTAACGATAGCATTGGGATCAGCCGCATGAATAGCTTTATATGCAGTTTGCAGCTCGGCAATGTATTGTTCAGCCGTTCCTCCCCAATTTTCCGGGGCATGGGCTTCATTTTCGATGGCATAACGGCTAATTTTGCCTTGATAATGTTTGGCTACTTCGTAAACAAAAGTATAATATTGATTTAAGTCTTTCGGCGGCATCGCCCGGATATTTTCCGGTAATTGACCAACTGCCCAGGAAGCATCAGATAAAATATGCACCGCTACTTCCTGACCACAATTGCGGTATCCATCAACCCAACTGTCAAATTGAGTCCAAGACCATTTATCCTGTCGTGGCTGAATTCTTTGCCAAGAAAGGGTTAACCAATTAAAATGTGATCCATATTCTTGAGCTGGATTACATAATAATTTTCCTTGCTGGATCATAACTCCCACCCCAAAGACAATGGTTTTTGACTGATTACTGTTAACTCTATTCATAATTTCTTTAGGAATAATTGGTTCAAAAGCTGACTTTTGGATAAGGGTAAAAACAGTAATGGCAAAAATTGATCCAAGGATAAAAAGAAATATTCTAAACATAATTATATAAGTATTTTATCAAAAAATGTTATATTACCCTAGTTTTGCTTGAGTCCGAAACTTGGATCTAATTAAACCTAATTTCCAGAGATAATAGCCTTCGGAACCACCGATATTGGAAAAATCCAGGTGTTTCAAGTGTGATAAACCGCGAGAGAAAAGATATATCGATTTAATCATCCAGTAAATAACCGGGTAAGAAGTTTGCTTTTCATGATAACCTTTAACATATTTTAAAAACCAATTAAAAATCAGTTTTGGCGGCTTAAAAATTGCCAATATGTATAAAAGGATATTATCAATGGTCTTTTTTAATTCCAGTTGATAAGCCGATAAAGCCTCAATATCCAACGAAAGATGCTGGTGAAAATAATTATAAAGCGGGGTATTGCGAATAATCCGCAAGGCAAAAACATTAAGGGTATAGGGCCGCTCTAAACGGTAGATCAATTTAAGTGAATTAACAATGTCTTTTCTCGTCGCCATTGGATTGTCAGAAATAATATCATATGAAGGAGGAATCATTTTGTATTTTTTCGCTGCCCTGGCTAAAATTTTAGCTGATTTGATTATATTACTAAGAGACGTCGGCCGGCGATAAAAAGAGAGTATTTTTTCGCTGCCGCTTTGGATCCCCATTCTCGTCCGGTTCATCCCGGCTTCGGCTAATATGGCAATTTTTTCCCGGGTAATCGTATTCGGATGCATGCCGAAAACCACAAACGGCAGATTAATTCTTTTTTTATATTCTTTAGCAAAAGCTATTAAGGAATCTTGATCAACAGCCATAAAACTATCATCATAAAAAACTATCGTTGAGATAAAAGGAAATATTTTTATGGCTTCCTCGATTTCTTTAATAATAAATTCAACTGAAGAATGTCTTATTAAGCGATAATTTTTATCGATACTGATAAACTTATCATTAGCGCAGTAAAAACAGGAAAATGGACAACCGATTGTCCAAATTATTTTATAAGCCAGCCCATTATATTTGAAGAAATCATTTTGGGTGAATCGGCGAAACTTCGCCGGTTTAAAATCATAAATTTGGCAATCATAATCATTAAATAAATGAGGAAAATTATCTAATTCCCGGGAACTATTAAGAGGCCGGTATGGATTTTTAATTATTTTACCGTTGACGTTAAACCACATATTTTTTGTCCGCAGATAAGATTTGTTATGTGCAAAAGCTTGATAAAATTCTCTAAAAGATTTCTCGCCTTCCCAAGTACAGATAGCATCTACATGACAAATCGCTTCCTCGGGATAAAGAATACAATGGGTTCCTCCGCAGAGAATAAATATTTTTGGATTAATTTTTTTTACCAGATGGGTAATTTTTTCAACATAAGGATATGACGGTGTCATTGAGGAAAAACAAAGAAGATCAGCCTTGGCTAGTTCTCGGGCAATTCTTTGACAATCTTTGTCGGTAATACTGGTTTTTCGCAGTGGAAAAAGATAAGTCAGCAGTGAATACACATTTCCCGGAGTTATAAAATAGATTTCGGTATCAGGGTTTAATTTTCTGGCTACCGCGGCAACCCGCCGAAAACCAATGCTGACGATTGAGTCTTCGATAGTAACAAATTTAACTTTAATTAGGGATTTCTTATCTAATTCTTTTGGCATCAATTTTCAGCAGGAAGGTTATCTGGTTTTGTAGTAATTCGGTAACCGACGGGATTAGTCATAGACTAGCAGATACTACCATATCCTGCCGAATCTTGCCAGATATAGTCTAACGTACGCGGTTGTTCCAGATCTATATGATATATTAATATATCATATATAAATGTATCAGGGTAGATAATTACAGTTTAATTTAGGCGTATTGCGGGTTGCGGTTTTAATTAATCATAATAAAGAAAGCTGAGAAGAAGCTTAAGAAACAAAAGTTAAGGCAATACCTTTTTTATCCATCCTTCCGGTTCTACCGATTCGGTGAATATAGGCATCTAAACATTCCGGTAAGTCGTAGTTGATAACATGTGTAACATCGGGTATGTCCAAACCCCTTGAGGCAAGATCAGTCGCAATAAGAATTTGAATTGAGCTGGTTTTAAATTTCTCCAAAGCTTTTATCCTTTGGCCCTGTCTCTTATTACCATGAATGGCGTCGACCTTAAAACCACGCTCCAGCAGTTCTTCATAAAGTTTTTGCACCCCTCGTTTTGTCCTGGCAAAAATAAGGACCTTCTCATACTCATCTTGTATAAGTAGATTATGGAGCTCGTCAATTTTGGTGGAATTGCCTATTTTAATAATATCTTGTTTAATATTTTGGGTGGTTTCGCCGGTTTTAACCGAAACAGTAACCGGATTTTGCACAAAATTATTGAGTACTTCTTTGACTTTTCCGTCAATGGTGGCCGAGAAAAAAAGTGACTGACGATTTTTAGGAAGAAAACCAATAATATACCTGATATTTGGTAGAAAACCGATATCGACCATCCGGTCTGCCTCATCAAGCACCACCGAATTAAAATTAGACAGATTTAGATTCCGGGAATTAATAAGATCCTGAATTCTTCCCGGAGTACCGATGACAAACTGGGGATTTCTTCTGATATCGTTTATTTGCCTATTTATATTGGCCCCGCCAATGCAAAGAGCGCCAAAAACGTTCAAACCTCTGGCAAAAGCGAACAACTCGTCCCTTATTTGGGCGGCCAGCTCGCGGGTCGGAGTGATTATTAAAACTCTCTGACTGCGGTCATTTAATATTTTATTGATAAGCGGGATTAAAAAAGCGGCGGTTTTGCCGGTGCCGGTATTGGCAATACCGATTAAATCCCGGCCCTCAAGAATTACCGGAATTGCTTTGTCCTGAATGGGAGTAGGAATTTTATATCCCCTTTGGTCAATATTGACTTTTATTTCCTCCCTGATTTTAAAATCAGCAAAAGTATGGGTAACGGTAAATTCCTCGATTTTATTTTCCACAGGGACAGTATTAATGAAATTTGTGGGGTCAAAAGAAACAATTTTTTTCCCAAAACGGGAACGACCGCTACTAACGCGGTTAAAATTATTCCTTCCCCGGTTTCTTTGATTAAACTGTCTATACATAGATTTAAAAATTGGCTGGATTAAAATAATGAAGCTGCCTAAATAAAAAAAGATTTGTTTTAAATAGCGGAGAAAAGATATTGCTAAAATAAATAGAATTTGGAATATCTTTTATTTATTCCCGTCTTTATAATTACGCATTATAAATTGCGAAGACATAAAAATCATTAAATACGTAGTAAGTGAGGATTTATATATCTTATTAACTTAAAATAACCTTTAATTTAAGCAGATTGATAAATTCAATCTACCAAGTTAGATTGTATTATATCATTAATGGTTAAATAAAGCAAAAATTTGTCTAGATGATATAATGATTTTATGTTTGTTGATGAAGTCGAAGTAATTTTTACGGCCGGCAGTGGCGGCGCGGGTAAAGTCTCATTTTACCCCGGAGAAAGAACCGGTCCTGACGGCGGCAACGGCGGAAAAGGCGGGAATATTTATCTGACAGTCACTTCTGATTTGACATCTCTTAATCAATTTATGGGCAAAAAAACCAGAAGAGCCGAAGACGGACAAAATGGCGGAAAATTTAATAAAACAGGTAGAAACGGAAAAGATATTACCATTGCCTTGCCTCAGGGAAGTATTATTACTGATCAGGAAACTAACGAAGCCATTGAATTAAGCAATATCGAACAGAAGGTTTTAATCTGTAAAGGTGGAAAGGGCGGCCAAGGCACTCATGATCTGACTTCACCGACTAATACCACTCCTTTAAAAGCCGAAGCCGGAGAACCCGGACAACAAAAAAATCTTAAAATAGTCTTAAAATTAATCGCTGACTATGGCTTAATCGGTCTGCCAAACGCCGGCAAAAGCAGCCTTTTAAATGAACTCACCTGCGCCAATGTTAAAGTCGCCGACTACCCATTTACGACGATCGAACCCAATCTGGGAGTCATGGCTAAAAAAATTATTGCCGATATCCCCGGTCTTATTGAAGGTGCTTCTTTAGGAAAAGGTTTAGGAATAAGTTTTCTTAAACATATTGAAAAGGTAAACTTAATTCTGCATTGTGTATCGGTAGAATCAAAAAATGTTTTAAATGATTACCAAACCGTCCGTCAGGAACTGCAAAAATTCAATCCCCTTTTAATCCAAAAATCGGAAATAATTTTATTAACCAAATCTGATTTAGTCGCCAAAGAAGAGTTAAAAGAAAAACGAAAGATGTTACAAAAATTCGGCCAGGTTCTGCCGATTTCTATCCTTGATGATAAAAGTATAAAAAAATTAAAAGAGTTGTTAACCTCATGATTCTTCTTAAAGTCAAGGCATTACATAGCTTTATAGAAAAATCGGTCGGACTAATCGGACAAAAAAACATTTATCCAATTTATTTTACGACCCGCTTCGGTATCCATACTTTTGGAATGAAATCTCCGATTGATGTACTAATTCTGGATAGTAATAAACAAGTAGTAAAGATGATTCATTCCCTTCCAGCTAGCCGCCTTTTCTTTTGGCCTCCCCAATACAAAGACGTTCTTGAATTACCCCCGGGAACAATAAAGGAAAAAGGAATTAAGATCAGCGAAAAGGTAGCCCTTGATTATTCCCATTAGTAGCTAGGGTGGGAGGAAATTTGCGAAAGAAGGTTTACTCTCTCTCTTTTATCTTTTGAAGAAAAAGGAATAACATTTGAATTTCCACAATCACTTTTTATTTTTGCCAGTTGTTTTGCCTTTTCATTCATTTTTAGTTTATCGATCTTGTTGGCAACGATAAAATAATCAACTTTTTCTTCATGCAGGGTTTTTAACATGTCTAGATCATAAGGAGTCATCCCCACTTGAGCATCAATTATCAGGATCACCAGTCTCTTTTTGACTTGCGAATACATAAGATACCAAAGGATCATTTTGGCCAGCTTTTCCCTTTTTTCCTGTGAACGCTTGGCATAACCATAGCCGGGAAAATCAACAAAATAGTATTTATCATTGATGAGAAAAAAATCCATGCGGATGGTTTTCCCGGGATCGGAACTTGAACGGGCAAGATCTTTAATTTGGGTGAGAGTGTTAATCAGGGTTGATTTGCCAACATTGGAACGGCCCATGAAGCAAACCTGAAATTTCCCGTCATATAAAATATCATCAGTCCCAATAATACCTTTAATAAATTTCGCGGTAATATTCATTGAATTCATTATAACTCATCGGCAAAAAACTAATATTGGAAGAAACAAAAAGATAAAAAGGAAGGATATGAAGTTATGCCAACATTTTATTAAAACTTAATATTTTTGACGCATTCTTTGTGGACAATGAGAAAAACACCGAATTTATTTCCTTGTTCAATCATATTATATTCATCAGTATAATTTTCATTAATTTTGATCATCCCGTCATTCATCGCCACGGTTAAATCCTGCGCTTTGATTGGTTGACCGCAAATTGCACAAACACGGTGAAAATCAACCCAGTGGTAATGCTTCCCTGGAGTAATTATTTCCGGCTCCTGATCACGTGTAAATTCAGTGTTTTTATTACCATATAATTCCAGGGGAATATCTTTTTTGCAAAGGTTACAAAAAAATTTTGTTTTATATATTATTTCGGTCATAAATTTAAGTCCTATTTTCAGATTAAACTAAAACCTGAAAAAATGCAAAGTCCCGAATCGACTAGTACAGGGTTATTTGACTGCTGAGTAGGTAATACTTATACTGTAGTCTGCAAGAAACCCCGGTCTTTCTTTTTGTATTTTTATATTGGAAAAGCCTGTTTTTTGGAGTAATGACAGGTAATCCTTTTTAAGGATAGCTCCACTTACACATCCGGTTAATAATTCTTCATTTTCCCGCAGTTCATCCGGTAATGGTTTTGAAAGTACAGTATCAGATACCATGAGTCTTCCACCTGGTTTAAGTACCCGATAAATTCCCTTAAATACTTTTTCTTTATCCGGGCTAAGGTTGATAACGCAATTAGAAATAACAACATCAACCGAGTTGTCATCTAAGGGCAAATTTTCAATATCTCCTTCTCTGAACTCAACGTTGGTAAAACCACCTTTTATAGCGTTAGCTCGTGCTTTGACAAGCATTTCCTCAGTCATATCAACACCAATGACTTTACCCGTTGTCCCAACCTTTTGCGCTGCTAAAAAAGCATCAAATCCTGCGCCGGAACCTAAATCCAAAACTATTTCCCCTTCTTTTAATGAAGCAATTGCCACCGGGTTGCCACATCCAAGCCCAAGATTAGAACCGGAAGGCGCTTGATTAATTTCTTCCGGGGAATAACCTATTTGTTGTGTTTGGCGTTGAACAGTCTGGTTAGAACTACAACCACAACTGCACCCACAACTATCAGAGGCTTTAGCAATTTCTGCGTAAGAATTTTTTACAATATCCTTAATTTTTTTAGAATTATTCATCTATTTATTTTATCAGAAAAAGGCAAAAGTTAAATGGCTATTTAATATTAATTAGTGATGGTTCATCGGGCGGAAGCCAACCTTTCTCTCTAAAATATATTCGTCTTTCAGCAATATTTTTTAACAAAAGGTCAAGGGTTAAAACCGGGTATGGTCCTTGATCTTCTAAAAACTCACGCCACAAATTAGGGAGAGGGCAATTCCGGCATTCACGATATTCTAGCTTAGCTGTATCTAAGATAAGCCTACCGTATTCTTCGGTTATAAATCCATCTGCCTGTGCTTGAGAAATAGCCTGCCCCAGATTTTCAATCATATGAGTAAAAATGCAAAAAATAACGAGGTTCTTATTTGACTTGGGGATTAACCTTTGGACGAACCTTCTGAATTCTAACTGATTCAATAAGTCGTTCTTTTTGCTCAGGTTCTAAATTCTCCATGGCGTATTTTGACCAAGACGTATCTTGATCCAGTCTTCCTATTATCATTCCGCCAAACATCATTCCATCACCTGATTCTTCATCTGCTTCCTGCTTTTGACACATATAGCCTCCTTTATTTACCTGGATTTTACCTATTTTATATGAAAAAGGCAAGGATTTGTCAAATTCTTAATTTTGTTTTGGGGGTCTAATTGACTTAGCAGATTTTAAAACCTTGGCTATGGCAATTCCATCAAACGGCTCATCCGAACCTTCAGAAAAAGCTTGTATTTGTTGTAAAACTATTTGTGCTTGAGGATATATTGGACTCCCTTTGGGAATTCTACTGGCAGCACATAAAAGGATGTTAAAAAAATTTGTAAGCCCTTCTGACGTCTGATATTGAATATTCAACATTTTCCCGTCGGGCAGACACTTACTTTCTATCCGCACCATATTGTTGTTTATTTTATCATTATTATTGGAAATATTGAAGAAAAGAAAATGCAAAAGTATAGGTTTATTCTTTACTATAAAGGAAAACGAAATAAATATGATAAAATAAAAAAATGTCAGCTAAGTTTGAAATAGATTATATTGAAGGCCCAGATAACGCACTTAAAGGCTACCTCCTGGATAAGGCGGAAGACCAGGATTCTACTAACTTGCCTACCGTTGAATCACTTTTAGAATCAGATTTATTTAAAAATATGGATCAGGTATTTACAGACGATATGAAAAAGAAAGTTCCTACTTATCTAGAATATTTGATACGAGCCATGAAGCAAAAAAATGAATTTGGAAATAATATTAAGTCTTTAACTGATACAGTTAACCCTTTCGGATGGGAAACAACTGAAGACTGGAGTAAAAAGCTAATACAAATCCAAGATGATATGCAAAATGCCTATGGTTTTCTGGAAAAAGTTCCCGATGGCGAACCAGCTTCGTCTTTAAACGAGGACACCGAATTATCCTGGAAAAATTGTAAAATAAGAGGTATCAAGTTTGCATTGGATTTCGGGCTCTCTTTATATTGCCATGGAAAGATTAATTCACTAAAACGATTCGCCCAGACGAGAAATTTTTATCAAGGGGCTGAAGACTTCTTTACTCTTTCCGATTATCAATATTCAACTCATACTAATTTTTCTATTCAAGGAGCTTCATTAATTGAATTTATGAACTTTTCTAATAAAGATCGTGAATCCTTAGTACCTTTTGTCCGTTTATTTGTAGAGTCATCAGCTATTGAACCGTTTGAAGAACTACCTGAACATATTATTGCTGAACAAATCAGCCGGAATCCTTTACTTAAATATTATCCTTTGGCAATTGAGGGAGATTTTGCACAATTTAGCGTTAGAGTAGCACAATTCCTCAAGGCAGATATCTCTAAAACAGACATTCAAGAAGCAGTTAGGTCCAATAGTCAGCCAGCAACTGAAATTGTAGAAAAAGCAGTAGAGCTGGTAGATAAATTGTCCCTGCTAAGAAAAGAAGTCTTTAGGCGTCTTTTTCCTAAAGATGGCCAACCTGATATGGAACTTATCAATCTTTTTGAGAAATACCTCCAGGACGAAAATACTTATCATCGCCGATATTTATTTTTACTCCTTGGCTTTAATTCTGCCATACAAACGATTGGATTCTACCGTGCAGCTACAAATTTGGTTAAAAAGGAAACGAGTATTCCTTTTTATAAGAAGCTAGTTGAAAATATCGAAAACTACCGGAAAAAAATGAGACTGGCACAAATAGTCCTTAGCGGTGAAGAATTAAAAGACATTTTAGCGAATGAAGAAATATCCGAAACAGATAATGATTTTAATTGGCAAGAGGTCAAGAGACAGATAGACAGAATTACTAAGACTAACAAGGAAAGAAAATTTAGTTTAGATGCTGATCAATTACCAAATAATTTACAATTTTTAAAAAAACCTGACGCTGCTTCTCTCATAGCAGATCCTTATCATCCCCGTAAATTTGGTATGGCATTTGAGTTTATAGATAAAACAAGTGAAGAAGATGAGGAAATTTTTCTTCTCTTAAGCATCGATGCGACAAAAGAGACTTTTGACTGGATGGTTCTTGATTCGATCAATGAATCCAATAACCATATCTACAAACAAGGTTGCCAGGAAATTGTACTGAAAACCTTAACGCACTTAGCGGATTATCTGGAACATCAAAAATTAAAAAACACTCTTAAGGACGGTAATCAAGAACCACTCAAGTCATCGCTGCCAAAAGTGCATTTTCATGATGTTACCTATGAATTAAGAAGGCAGATAAGAGTTGAAGAAACAAGGGAAACTATTAAAAAAGATGGTGAAGAAAAACCAGTCACCGAAGAAGAACAGGCTTTAACCGGAAAACTAACGATCATCGAACCGACGTCTGAAGAACTGGAACTTTTAATGAAAGGATTTTCTACAGAAGAAAGAGGTTTTGTTCAACAAGCTATTATTAATTTTAATAAACGCCAGCAAATTTTAGATCCTCATCTTGTTAAAATCGAGGATTCAGATGGGGTTTATCGTTTAAGAGTTCCCCTACCTCATATTCATTCCGGCGGAAGGGTCTTACTTAAAATGAGAGATGAGGGTAAGTTGGAAATAATGATTGTTGATTACCGGTCAAAAATTTACTAGTAATAGAAACTAGAAAAAATAAAATGCAAAAATCCTAAGATATGAACCTACCACGTTCAAAATTCCACCCGTCTTAATCTTAATGTAAAAAAAGTTAAATCTTAGGAGATTTTAAGAATCAGGGGAACTCCTGCTACTTTTGAATCTTTTTTAGTGGCTGCTTGAATTTTGGAACCAGGAAGAAGGTCGGACGAAAAAATTGTAAAACAACCGGTGATGTTATTCTTTTTTAGTTGTTCTCTAACAACCCCGCAAAGCAAACATAGTTCTCCCCCAAGAGTCTCCTCTATTGGTATTTTTTCTCCACCACAATTAAAAAAGTCATAATAATTTCCCTGTCCATTGTTCCAAATTATTAATTTAGATCCGGAAGATGGCCTATTTTCAATTTCTGCCCGTGTTCTCATACCTTATTATTATATATTGTCCCGTCAAATCAACAAATTTTGATTATTATCGAAGACCCAAAAAGGCAATTTTAAGAAGTCCCGTACCGACTAGTACGGGGTAAAAATTCTTAGAAGGATTTGACTGGCGAAACCAATTCTGTTACAGTGATCCCAACCTTTTACCCGAAAAAAGTATGGCTACTCCGGAACGAGCCCTGATAACTGATAGTACTACTTCTTTAGACCCTCATCGGGCTGCTGACTTTCGCAACGAGTCAGGGATACGAGTTATTTCTCTTCCTAGCTGGATTACTATCGAAGAAAAACCATTACCCGATTTTATAATTAAAACACCAGATTTTTATGATCGTCTTGGAAAATCAGCGGAATTATTTAATACGTCAGGTGCTAATCTTGGTCAGTTCGAAAAGGCTTATGAAAGTTTGGCTACTCATTTTGGCATTAATGAAATCTTTACTATCCTCTCGGATGTACGTTTAACTTGTGGGGTTAATAGTGCTACCGCTGCGACTGAAGCGATAAAACGTAAGTACCCCGACATGAAAATTCAAGTTTTGGACACCCAATCGGTTTCTGTCGGAGCAGGCATTCTCATTCCTGAAGCAATTGAGCTTTTAAAACAAGATATACCTTTTGAGGAAATATCCAGAAAACTTGAGCTAAAGGCACAAAATATTAAACTTTTTATTGCCGTGTCCGATGCCGCTTATTTTCTAAAAAGTGCGGGCAGGCGAATTTCTAAAGAAGGACTGGAAGGCGTACGAACAGCGGTCGCAGCTTTGGCTATGGCTTTTAAAGTGTATCCTATTGTTGACCTACAAGAAGCAAAGCTGATTCCTAAACTTCTATCTCGAGGTAAAAAAGGCATTCCGGAAAAGATAATTGAACTAATCGAAAAAGAAAAGGCAAAAGGAAAAGTTCTCAAAAGAGCCCTGGTTACTCATACCAACAATGAGGGAAGAGCCCAGGAAATGACTGATTTATTAGCCGCTAGATATAATCTAAGCCCAAAAGCCATTGACTACTGCGAGGCCGGCAAAGTTTTGGCTGTTTATACCGGCAAAGACTGTCTAGGTGTCGCCTGCTTGTTTGAATAATCAACAGTTTCAAAAAGTAAACCCAAAAAGGCAATTTTAGGTTCTATCTATATTTCTTTAAGATATCTTCGAGGAAATTAAGACAGGGAGTTTGCCAATCTTCCTCAAGTTGGGTGCGGATAAAATTAACCAACTTCTTGTCTTCGGAAGAAAGCGGAAGATTTTCCAATTCATGAATTTTCCCTAAAACCTCAATATCTTTAGGATCTTCGAGCGGATATTTCTTTTTCTCCCAATCAGCAATTTTTATTTTTATCATTTTTACTCACCAATTTAAATTTCTATAGTTACCCATAGTCTAAATCAGAAAGTCAGAAAATGCAAAAAGAAGAAGAAGATATAAACATATTCTTTAGAAAGGAATGTCATCAATAGGTTTTTCTAATATAGGCTTATCTTCTGTTGGAGGAATTATATAAACTTCTTGTTTACGATTGTAATCAACAGAAACAAGTTTACCCTTTCCATTGCTAATGGATAGCAAATCTTTACAAGACCAACACGACTCGTATCCCGAACTGCATTTAAAAGAATTTGTTAACCGACTATTTTTAATTACATAACCAATTTTTTTAAGTTTTTCTGTTGTTTCTTTTAAATCGGGCAGATCGAATTTTTTCAAGTCGGCATCTCTATCAAGATACCAATAGCTTGCTTTTATTTCAGAGGTTTTTAAAATATTTGAAGCAAGAACGGCATAAATAGGTAATTGCATAGAATCGCTTCGTTCTTCGTTTTCTCCAGTTTTAAAGTCAATGATGTGATATTTATTTTCTGTCTCTAGCTCAATCCAGTCAAGTTTTCCAGTGAGAATTAAATCGTCATCAAAATATACCTTTGGGAAATCGGGTAGTTTTACCGGTTGTACCTCCCTAAAATGGTTATTTCCCCAAAAAATATCCAACATTTTTGATGCCCTTTCTTTGTATTGTTTTTCTTCCTCTTCTGTTTTAAATCCTCCTTTTTCACCAGTAATCTGTCCCCAATATCTCTGAAGGATATTGAGTAATTGATCTTTAGTTTTTTCTATTCCCTGGGTGTGTAGGAATTGAGCTAATATATCATGCACTGTTGCACCAAGCGCTAGTTTTGGATTAATTATTTGTATTTTTAATCCAGTCTTCGGATTTCTATAGACATTCCGATAATAATAAGTTTGTGGACATGTTTTAAAATCAGAGATGGATGAAGGAGAAATGAAAACAGCATTTGGATTAAAAGTCATATATGGTCCTCTTGTTTACGAAGTCTAGATCAAAATGGCAGAAAATGCAAAAATTATAAAATTTAAGAATTCTTTACATCTATTGGCGAAGCAGCAGATGTATGCTTAAGTGTATGGGAATATAAATCAGCATAAGTCTTTAAAAATAAAAAGAGAAAAAGAGTGTATCTTGCCTCCGATAAAAAAATTGAAGTTATAATTTGCCCGAGAATAATTATTATATGCATGGGTATTATACGCATATATGAAATCGAGATTATTCTATCTACATCTTTGTGAAAAATAAATCCTTCCTGATCACGATCTTTATTATAAAAATAAGAAAATAAGTGGTTGACGAAAAATAAAAAGGCGGACATCAAAACAAAACCAAATTCAGAGACTATTCCCCTAGTAGCATTGCCTAAAAATCCTAACAATAGAAAAACCAGAAATCCCATATGAAATATTCCATAACTAATAATAAAAGAGATTGCCCGAGAATTATAATTTCGCAAGTTTATTAGTCTAACAAACGTGAATAAACCAATGATTATACTCTGGAACCAGTATATCCACATCACTGTTAAAAGATTCCAGTGTTCTATATAGGCAAAATAAATAGTTGATAAATTTGTAAATAATAGCAAATAGAGAGAAGGATCTTTAAAATCTAAATGAAATAATAATTTGTTGTTAAAAGAATATGATGATTTAAAGTTAAATTGTATATTCCCCGGAGAACCTTTTGAAGAATTATCAGAAGAAGTATTAATAAATGTGGTATTAATTTTAATCATTGAATATTCCTATAATATTAGTTTAAATCAGCAGACCCAAAAAGGCAAAAGAATTAATTTATATTCTGAGAGATAACTTCAGCCAATTTATTTCTTGCCCATAAGTCTATATTTGTTCCCTTGCCCAACGTCCACGCATGTTTATAAAAATAATTATTAGTAACTACCATAGCTTTATCACAATGGTAGTACTCTTTTGCAGTTACGGCTTCCTGAATTGCTTTCTCTCTTATTCTATCACTTGATCTTTTCGCCTGAACTAATGTTTTCATTCCATCTTTTTCGATAATTAAATCTCCCCCAAAATCTCCAAACTTACCAATATGATTTACTCTGTAACCTAACCGGGCAAACAGATTTGTAAGGTATTCTTCAAAAACGTAACCGGGCATTTTATCAATTTTATCCAACCCGGCCTTATTATAGATATGCTGGCGGTAAAAATAATAACCAATTTTTATGGCAATAACCAGACCTGAAATTATTATTATTGGAATTAATAAATAAAATAAGGTGGGTAAGGAGTCAATGAAAGATTTTCTGAAAAGACCACTAATATCAATATCCACTCTAATCCCAGTTTAGATCATCATACTCAAAAAGGCAAAGAAATTTACAAAATTTATTAGTTGACTAAATAAAACCTGGCAGTCTTTTTGTCAACTGTTCCAACTTTAACTTTTCCAAAGGGATTATAGATATATTTTTCTCCGGTTATAACTTTTAATTCCTTTAGTTTCTTGAAAATTATATGTGCGGTAGAATAACCGATCATTAATTTTCTTTGAAGTAAATGGGTGTTTATTTCGTCATATTTAAGGCAGATATTAATTGCCTTTATAAACCTTACGTGACTATTCATATCTACTTGAAGTTTAGGTCAGAAGAAACGAAAATGCAAAAATGTGATTTAAATCAGCCGTCCCAAAAAGGCAAAAGGAAGAAGGTGTGAACCTAGTCCACCTTTAAGGTGTGAAGCTAATTAATTTTTTAAGATCTATCAAACGTAGACTTTTTTGAAGAAACTCCTTGTCTTTCTTGCTCGTCAGACGTCCAACTGCTTTTCTTGGTTTAAGCCAAATAGCCTCGGGATTGTCTAAATCTTGAGGTTTTGTCTCGAGTTGATCTGTTACAAATAGAAAAAGAGTTATATTTTTTACTTTCGAGATGTCATTATTTCTTGGGTCTAATCCGAGTCTCGGCCTTTCGTAAGACCCTAACTCTTTTATTAACTTTAGATCAGTTATCCCGGATTCTTCGGTGATTTCTCTTTTTGCCGTAGTCAAAATATCTTCTCCGGGTTCAATATGCCCTTTAGGTAATGACCATGAGTTTCCGTATTGGTTGACAACCAATATCTGACCATATTTATTAACCACCAATCCTCCGGCGCTGTAACTTTTTTTCATATTTTTATTTTATCCTTTTATTTACCAGTTAGATTATCCATTTATTCAGATATTTCTTATGAGCTGCATAGACACAAGAATATTTTTGATCATAAACTCTTATATCATATCCTCCGTCAACCTTATTCATTTCTTCCAGACTGTTCCATTTATAGTTATATACAATAAATAGAGCATCGGCCAATTTCTCTGCTAAAGATAATGAATCTGTCTCATCAAAGAGTTTCATATTATCCATTATATCTGCATAGTAATAAGCATCAGTCGCATCAAGAATTATTACCTGATACGGAAGAACATAAGTTGATTTATCTTTATCAATTTGCATCTTTTTTCACCTCCTTCCATAAAAAAAGCAGCCCTGATAGGCTGCAATAGTCGTCTGCCAAACGCAGACCGCTTAAACCACTATTATTATAACACTAATTCTAATTAAAAGCCATAATAAAAATTGATTGAATTAGGAAGGACAGAAAATGCAAAAAACTAGCTATAGAGATCTTCCTGAAATCCTAAGAATGTTGCTCTAATATTTTCTACATTTCCTAGTGCTTCTTCTGCGTCTGCAATAGCGTGGTATTTTAGATTCAGAAGTATTGGTAATTTCTCCTCGTCAAGTTCTTCAAATCCGGTTTCTTCATATTTTTTCAGTACGAAGTTGAGAAATTCTCCTTCTTTATCAGACAAATTTTCAAAAATATGATTTTTATTCTTCTCAGCCCGCTGTTTACGTGTAATGAGTGGATTGCTAAATGCAAGATACAAGAGCACATCATAAAAATCACATTGTTCAGCATTAACAATCTTGGTAATATTTTCTATCTGTTCTAAATCAATGCCAATATCAAAAAGCCGTTCCAAAAATCGTTTCCTTGTCACAGGATTTGACCATATATTCCGAAGTTCCTCTTCGTTTTTAAACAGATCCGGCAATACTCCATAAAGGCTTTGAATAAACTCCTCCGACGACATCGGTTTACCATCTGCCCCCCAAAAAGAAGTAGAAATCATATGTTGAATCTCTCGCTCTTTGCCATCGCGCAGTTTTATTTTTATTTTCTTTTTTGATTCACATTCACATGGGAATTTTCCACATATTGGACAAATTCTTGGTTCTCTAATACAAATACACGGTCTTTGCCCGCAAATAGGACAAACTTTCGGCGGAGTTTTTTCGCAAATACAGGGATCCTGGTTACACTTTGGGCAAATATTCGCTATCGGTTCGCCGTCCCATTCAGGATCTAAAAAAAGTTTATACGCATCAACAAAATCAATGATTGTAAAATATTCTTTTCCGTCAAATAACCGAGTTCCACGCCCAATAATCTGTTTAAATTCGATCATGGTATTAACCGGACGCATAAGAACGATATTACGGATATTTCTGGCATCAACACCAGTAGAAAGCTTTTGTGAAGTGGTTAATATCGTAGGAATCGTCTTTTCATTATCCTGAAATTCTCGTAAATATTGCTCGCCACGCGCTCCGTCATTAGCCGTTACCCGGACGCAGTAAAAAGGATCTTTACTTTTTTTATATTGATTTACCAGATCCCGTACCGCTAGGGCATGATCCTGGGTTGCACAAAAAACAATTGTTTTCTCGTTCTGGTTTATATTCTCAAGCAACAATTGAACTCGTTTTGCCTCGCGCTCTTTTATTTCTATGATTTTATTAAAATCAGGCTCTTTATATACCTTACCGGCTTCAACTTCTCCTTCAATTACTTGGTCGTCAGATGTGTACACATATTCATCAAGGGTTGTTTGGATACGTTTCACCTTAAAAGGTGTCAAAAATCCATCATTAATCCCTTCCTTAAGTGAATAAATATATACCGGATCGCCAAAATATCTATATGTATCTACGTTATCTCTTCTTTTTGGTGTGGCCGTTAATCCAAGCTGAACTGCTGGAGAAAAATACTCTAAAATTCCGCGCCAGTTTCCCTCATCATTAGCTCCTCCACGATGACATTCATCAATGACAATAAAATCAAAAAAATCAGGAGGATAATCACCAAAATAAGGTGTTCCCTGCGGTCCGCTCATAAATGTTTGAAAAATAGTGAAAAAGATACTTCCGTTCATCGGAACTAATCCCTTCCTCCGAATATCAAGAGGATTAATTCGAACTAATGCATCTTCCGGAAAAGCACCGAAGGTATTAAACGCTTGATCCGCAAGAATATTTCTATCGGCAAGAAAAAGAATTCTCGGACGCCGATTTCCATCACGTTGTAAAGTCCAACGCGTTTGATATAGCTTCCAAGAGGTCTGAAATGCAATCGCTGTCTTACCGGTTCCTGTTGCCATAGTAAGTAGCACTCGTTTCTTATCTTCAGCAATCGCATTCATAACGTTATTAATGGCTGATTCCTGGTAGTATCGTTTCCCTAATTCTCCCTCAAGAGGAATTGAAGCAAATTTCTCTTTCCATTCATTTTGATCTGAATACACTTTTTTCCATAACTCATCCGGGGTCGAAAACGCATCTACAATCTCTTCTTTCCCGGATTTCATGGAAATTTGATAAATTTCTTTACCGTTGGTTGAGTAGGTATAATCAATCTGCATCTTCTGGGCGTAGACTTTTGCTTGAGCGACACCCTCTGTAACGGCAGATTCATCCGGCTTTGCTTCAATAATTGCCAGTTTTTGGTTTTTGTATACGAGGATATAATCAGCAATTTCCGGTTTAGCACGTATTCCACCAACCAAAATCCGTCCTTCGGTGATACGATATTCCCGTAATACTTTTGATCCCTCAACTTCTCCCCAACCGCTAGCTTTCAGTTTTGGATCAATATATTCGGCTCGTGTTTCTGCTTCGTTCATAATTTTTAGATCTAATTATATAGGGTATTTTTTGTTTGATCGTGAATACCTGTTTCTTTTTGGCATGCCGATAAATCAGGATAAACTTCAATTATCACCTGTTTTTTGTTGCCATCATTATACCAAATCAAAATTAATCCATTTCTGTCTAAATTAAGTTTGCAAAGCCTCTCGTGAATTTCTTTAAAAGAAATATTGCTTTGACAAGGTCCTATTCCATCACCTCTAACCGAGAATAACAAAGCAGTGGTACCAAAATTACCACCATAATGTTCAATTTTTTCTTTTATAAAGTTAAAAAGGTCTTCCGTCTCCAGTTTTTGTCTATAAAATTGTTTTAGCTGAAATTCTCGCATTCCACTTTTGGTGATAATTGCAAAATCAGTAAGAGTATCTTCTTTCGCAGCCTTTTTCAAACCTTCTAATGTTTGTATTGGGTTTTTTCCTACATCATAGCCGTCCTTCAAAACGAAACCTATAAAACTATCATTCTCGAAAAATAAGGCACATAAGCTTAACGCCGAGAATATTTCAATTTCCTCCTTTTGTTTTAAATCTCCTTTCACGACTGAATCTACGATCTTTTTAGATTGTTCTTTAGATGAATTAACGATATTACACCTTGTTTTATTTGCTTCTATAAGAATTTTTATTACTTTGTCAGTCTTATATAGCGTCTTCAGTTCCAGTAAGTTAAAACAAACCATATTAAGCTTTTTTATATATTTCATAATTACAATTCTCCTTTAAATGCTTTTCTCAAAACCGATTTTTTTAGCTCTTCTAAATCAGCTAATTTTTGTTTATAAATTGCTTCCAGTTTTTTTGTTTCGGCATAAATTGTGTCAAGTTTTATATCAATAGATTTTTGTTCGGGAAGAGATGGTAAAAATAATTTTAAACTCTCAATGTCGGATTTATTGATTGATGCAAATACAGCTCCGGCATTACCAATGATTTCTTTTTCTTTTGAGAGTAAATTATAAAATAAAAAGTTTTCATCAATATCTTTTCCGGCTCGAATTGCGGTAAGACCCCGACCGATGCAAATTTTTTGAGTTGCAAAATTAATAGGTCCCACAGGGGCTCGAACTGACATTAAAATATCACCATTTTGCGCCTCTTTGGTAATGTCTGTTGTCCATGTTGTTGGTTTCCCAAGATATCTTTCTTCAAATTCTTTTTTTCCCTGATAGAAAGGTAAACCCCTACCCGATTTGTTATAGAATTTTCCTTCCGGTGATTGACCAGCAATGACCATACAAACATCACCTAATCTTTTCTCTTCCCAATCTTTTCCTGGATTCGCAAAAATACTTTGTAAATATGATTCAAAAAGAGCTTTGGCGTTTTGCAGATTTTTCTCTGTATTCTCTTTTGCCTTTTCAATTTTTCCCAAGATATTCTCTATGGAATTAACAATTTTCTTTTGCTGAGCAATTGGAGGGATAGGAATTTCTAGCTTTTTTATTTCACTTGTACTAATTTCCTTAAAGGTTGTACCAGAAGCCTTATTAATAATCTCATCTTTATTTGATCTCAACCAATGCGCTAGATACCACGAGTCTAGTTCGGGACCCGGTTCGATTCCTTTTATGCCCTGACTATATCCGGAAGCAGTTGACAAAATACCAACCGTACCAATTGTAGCTCTGCTTGTTAAAAGGACTGAATTTGTTCTTGAAATAGTAGTAAATTTTATTGCAGAATCGGAAATTTTTTTCTGACTTTCTTTGAGCGTTGTAACTTCGAATTTAGGTATCTCAGTTGGAGAATACCAATTTATATTTCCTTGAAAATATTCTGGGTGACTGGTTGGTGGAGTACCACCACCATGAACATTTGCTACATCTTCGAGTTTTTTTGTTTGCCAGTTGGTTTTCATAATCACTGAATAAAATAATCAACTATAATATAAATAAAAATAGTAGCAAGAACTATTCGTTCAGGATATTTAAAATACCATGGAATCAGCAAAAGATCTGCTTTTTCAATCATTTTCAATTGACAACTAAAATAATTATAAAGATTGTGTAAGTGATAATTATCCTGGCTACCTATAAGATCATTATGGATGATATAATTAATATGCTTTGCTTTTTCTGAAATTTTTTCATTTTTATTATCAACTTCCGCCACTACATAATTGATTCCTTGAATCATTAAAAAATGGTTAAATGCCTGAATACGTTCGTTATATATAGCTAATTTATCAAAAAAATCATCTGGGAATATTCTCTTTGGCGGATGTCCTTTCCAAATTAACGCTTTCGCGGCTTCGGCGGTAAGAGGATAAACAAATCTGGAGGGATTCGACCAATCTATACTCATCATCTTTTCATAACTATTTCCTATCCAATATTTTGCGTAATTCAATTCGTGTTGGAAAGATTTTGCCAGATCCAACCAACTCCTATACTCATCAATAACCGATTTTCTGTACGCTAAATAAGCCAATATTAAAGCTATGACGGCGATAATATTTTGGGTCTGATATTTCTCTAACAAGGCTAATAAATTATTCATTTATTCCAGTATTTAATATGTTTTTAATAATCTTAAATGTATTTTCACTTTCCTTGTCTAGCTTCCTCATTCCCTCCAAAATCTCTTTCGGTTCGCGTAGGGTTACTTCTCTCCCTTTGTTTGGATTCTTTACCGATAAATCAAATGTTGTTTGATTAATATCTTTTATGTCTACGCTCCAAGAATTTTTGCTACCTGCTTTGGTTTTTTGCAGTTCGACGAATTCTGATAGATCCGCTTCGCTTAAGGGATTACCTTTGCCTAGATTGCGGTCAAGGTTTAACTGATAGAACCATACTTTTTTGGTTGGCGAGCCTTTTTCAAAAAACAATACCACGGTTTTTACACCTGCTCCCGTAAAGACGCCGCCAGGCAAATCAAGCACGGTGTGAAGATTACAACTCTCAAGAAGACGTTTACGAAGCGAAGCGGATGCGTTATCAGTATTAGAAAGAAAAGTATTTTTAATCACCACTCCGGCTTTTCCTCCGGCTTTGAGCATTTTGATAAAGTGTTGGAGGAAAAGATATGCCGTCTCGCCGGTTTTTATCGGAAAATTTTGCTGAATTTCCCGACCTATTCCTGCACCAAATGGCGGATTCGTAAGGATTACGTCAACCCGATCTTTTTCCTCGATATCATTGATGTTTTGAGCAAGCGTATTTGTATGGAGAATATTCGGCGCTTCAATACCATGAAGAATCATATTCATAACACCGATAATATATGCAAGTGATTTTATTTCCTTACCGTAAAAAGTATTATTTTGTAGCTTTACGGATTCTGAGGTAGATAATTCTTTACTTTGTTTAAGATAATCAAAAGACTCTACTAGAAATCCGGCAGATCCGCAGGCTCCATCATATATAGTATCGCCAATCTTTGGGATTACCACCTTAACTATCGTTTTAATAAGCGGACGAGGAGTGTAATATTCTCCGCCGTTTCGTCCGGCATTTCCCATGTTCTTAATTTTAGCTTCATAAAGATGTGAGAGTTCGTGTTTATCGCTATCGGTTCGAAAATGCATCGTATCTACAATGTTAAGAATTTCACGAAGTCTGTATCCGCTTTCAATCCTGTTTTTTAGCTCACTGAAAATTTCTCCAATTTTATATTCAATAGTTGTTTGATTCTCGTTATTGTCGATTTTAAATTTCTTAAGATATGGAAAAAGTTTTAAATTTACAAAGTCTCTTAGATCGTCTCCGGTTAACGCCTTATTCATATCTAATTTGCCATCTTTCGTTTTTGGTTCCGCCCAAGCGCTCCAGCGAAATTCAGGAGCAATAATATATTCATATTGTCTATTTTTTAAAACCGCTTCTTTCCTTTTTGTTTCCTCTAAATCATCAAGGTATTTCAAGAATAGAATCCATGAAGTTTGTTCTATATAATCTAATTCCGTGGCGCATCCGGCATCCCGGTGAAGAATATCATCAATATTTTTAAATGATTGTTCAAACATAATTTTCCTCTCTCTTCTTTCCTCTCTCTTCTGACTTTTTTAATTTTTACTGAAGTTTTTTAACCATAAAACATTTTTGGTTGCCGTTGATATATCCCATTAAAACTAATTCAAATCCTTGTCTTTGATAATAGTCTTTTGTTTCCGGCACCGAGGATACCCAAATTTTATCCTCTCCTTTTTCTTTTATTACCTGCTCCAATTTTTGAAGCAGGGCAAAACCAATTCCCTGCCTCCGGTAATTTTTATCAGTGGTAAAAAATCCCACCCAGTAGGCCTCTTCTCCGGGAAATTTATCACCCATAGCCTCATTGGCATAATGAACATTATCCTGATACCAACCGATAACTCCGACAATTTTATCATTATCAAGGGCAATATAATGGGCATCCAGATGTTTTAGGTGATGTTCAATTTCTTCCCGCGTATCAAGGTTGGCGACCAAAACCAAATTAACCGCTTCATTAAACCTCTTCTCGGTAAGTTTTTCGATTTTTATTTGTTTATTTATTTTCATTAAATTTTTCTCTCTCCTCTTTCCTCTCTTTTGACTTTTTTGATTTTCTCCTATTTTACTCCGATTTTCCAGACGCCTTTCTCGCGAAAAGCAGGAATAGTTTGACGACGGCTTGAATTTAAAAGAGTATGGAAAGATCTTTTTTGAGTAGCCGCATATTCAGTAAGAGGAATTATCCGCTGTCCCTCAAGGTAAGCCAGACGTTTATGAAAAGATTCTAAAACAGCTAACTCAACTATGCGCATCATTGGTTTAAAATTATGCGAAGTGTCATATGAACGCAGGGCATCATAATAAGTTTCTTTATCTTTATTTCTAACGATAATCGGAGGAAATCCTTCACGGATAAGTAAATAGTTATTAAGAACTCGTCCGATCCTGCCATTTCCGTCAATAAAAGGGTGAATACTTTCAAACTCCGCATGTAAACGGCCAATTTTATGAATAAAGGAAATTTCCATGTCTGAATTATATTGAACGAGCATTTCTTGAATCCTTTGACTTATAAATTCCGAGGGTATGCCGATGTGATTTCCTACCCGCACCATTTCGTTTCCCGTACGAAACTGTCCTGCAACTTCATCACGGATATTGGTAAGCAGGATTTTATGAAGTAATAAAATCATATCTAGGGAAAGTGGTTTTTGAGGGGCAGTATTTTTAATATAGTTGTAGACTTGGGCTAAATTTTTTGCCTCAAAAACTTCTCTAAGCGATATATGCCTATTCACTTCAAGCTGAAGCAGGATTTTTTCCGTTTCGGGCAAGGTGAGTGTCGAGTTTTCTATGGCATTGGAGTTGTAGACCCTCTCTGCAATTTCCACATCATCGACCATAGAAAGAAGAGATTCTTTGTTTATTTTTTTTGTCTGGTACTGGGCAAACAGTTCAGAAATCACCTGTAACCGCGTTAATCTCATCACAATATGTTAACATATTAACGATATTTTGTCAATATACCGTTAATATAACCGTAATATGGGTCTAATTAACGGGATTTCGGCGACTGTACGTGGCTGGCCTATACATTTTAATGAGTTATTATCCGAGACATAGATAAATTTAGAGATGGGAATTTGGCAGAATTTGTATATTATAACTCAAATATGTAGAATATCTCTCTTATGGCAATAAATCCTGAAACTCTAGAACAACTAGGTTTAACACCTGAGATCATGACTGATATTTACCTGGCGAGATCAGTCCTTGTTCCGGATCCTTGTAATAGAAGTTCTCTTATCCTAGACCAGTTTGCCTTAATCGAACACGTTATGGTATCAAAAGCTATTATCGAAATTTTAAATTCATCCGGCTATGAGAACTTTCCTGATCGGGCAGATTTTTTAAAACGTGAGACATCTTTAATTGATGCCGTTTCGAGATTAATACCAAAATACGGACTTAAGCCGGATTATTTAGAAAAAATCAAACCAGACCAAATTTGCCGGGCAGGTGTTTTTCTATATATAGCTAATAATCAAAAATAAATTTAAAGGGGAATACTTTTTTTCCTAAATAAGGTAGAATGTGCCTCTTATGTCAAATGCCAGTGAAACATTTAAAAATATACGTGCAGAAGTTTATGATCGGGTCGTCGCCCAAAAGTTATTAGAAAGGGATCCTTGGGGAAGTTCTACGCTTCTTTTAGATCAAGATGCTCTGAAAGGTAATGTCAGAACTGCAAAAACATATCTGGAAATACTTAATTCTCCGGGTTTCGAAAGTGTTCCTAATAGAGAAATGACAATGGAATTCGAGACACAATTTATTGCCGCGGCCAGAAGATTATTGCCAAAATACAAACTAAATGATTCAATTATTGACGACGTGCAACCTACTAAAGAATCCCGGGAAGCTATTCTTAGAGCTATTGAAGTGATGAGCTCGGGAATTTTCCCCAAATTATAAGCTTTAAACATTAAGTAGAAAAATGCTTTTTCCCTCTGAGACTATACAGTATTTGACAGTAGTGAGGTAAATTTAGTATAATGTTTTTATCACGATGAGAGGACTACCAAAGGGTTTCGTCCCGAGGGAATGCCTCTCTTTTCATTTCTTTCTCAATTCTAACTTGCTTCGCATCAACCCTATATTAACTATATAGTTACTAAATTCTCTAAGCAGGGAAGAATATTTTCTATTTGGAACAATTATTTTCAATAGCTTATTTTTCTCCTTTAAATACTCCACCAAACAATGAAAGTCTCCATCACCGGAAACAACTATAGCCTTATCATAATTGGGATACTCTATCATCGAATGAAGCACTAATTCAGCATCAACATTACCTTTTATTCTTACTTTTTTATTTTTATTAAGTTCCAACGTAGGCTTAAATATGCATATATAATCGGATTTTTGTAAATATGTGTATAAGCTTTGATTGCCTTCAACATAACCTATAAACAAAAATGCTTTCTTTGTTCCGTACTTTTCTTTTAAATAAACACGAAAACGGTCAAAATCTAAAATCCAATTTTGACTCCTGACTCCTAAATTGAGATTCTGGCTATCTATAAATGCATAAACAATTTCATTTGTTTTTGTTTTAGACATGTGTTAATTTCTTTCCGTTATTGTTCCCATTTTATCATAGTGTGTCTCACTCAGAAATGGCACATTTATATGGAAAGCCGTTTCGGTAGAATACCGATGTGGGAATTAGTCAGGATTTGTATATTATAACTTGAATGTGTAGAATATCTTTCTTATGTCAATAAATCCTGAAGCTCGAGAACAAGTTTAAATATGAATAACTCTAAACAAGAAAGACAACCAATTTCTCTTAATGAGTACAATCCTTTAGATTGGCCTGATGTTTATCTGCTCGTCGGAGAGGATATTCCAGTTCCAAAACATAAAGATTTGAAACCAAATCAAATTTCTGTATGGGAAACAGTTATGCTTAAAAGTGGAACAATCATTTGTAATTTTATCCACCGCAGCTTCCCCAATACTTATTGTCAAATACAATTAAGTCCGGATAAAATAGGGCAACATCATGTTTTTATGCAGCATTTTGGGCCAAGAGAAGCTCATATAACCGAAGAACTTGTTGATCAGATTTTCTTGGATAATATCGCTCCGCAAATTAAAGACGAATTAGAAAAAAACAAAGAGTAGATGTTGCCGACATTGAAAATTAATAATTTAATACCCTTTGGCAACAATACGAATCGGAGGCCCTATTCGTCTATATTTAGCTGAAACATCTGTCTTTTGAATTTTTTCTTTTGGAATATGTTTCAGTGACCCAACCATTAAACCATTAGCATCATATGACCCTGGCCTAAGATCCGGAATATAAACAATGGCAGGATGCATACAATTATTTTCATATCTCATATATGCCTCCTAATAATTCTAATAATTACTATTTTAACACCGAGGTCAAATATTGAAGTTAAAGTCAGAGTATTTATTGAGAAATAAAAGATATCATCTTACAACTCGGTATATTTTTTATGTGTACCCTTGGCTTTATCAACCGGATATTTTTCTTCGTTGATTTTTAATTTTTTATCGAAAGCCCTCATCACATCAATATTCAAATCATGATTCATTAATAGCACCCACCACAAAACATCGGCCAGTTCGTCAGCGATATGAGTTTTATGCGTCTTCAGATACGCTTCAACTTCTTCCTGGGTTTTCCATTGAAAATGTTCCAGAACCTCGGCCGCCTCCAGTGCCAAAGAAATGGCCATGTCCTTAGGATAATGGAAATGCTTCCAATCCCTTTTATTGCGAAATTTTAGAATTTGCTGGGTTAATTTTTGTATATCAGACATTTATCCCCACACTAATTATATTTATATTATTTAGATAGACTTTCCTTTATCCTTCTTTTTAATTGACCTAGGGCTTTTGCTCTTAACTTTAAATTGTGCTCTCTATTTCTAGCATCACTTTCATCACTATATGCTTCATAGTATATTAACTTAAATGGCTTTCGGTTTTTCGTCGAATAAACTAAACCTGAATTATGTTCTTCAATACGGCGTTTTAAATCATTGGTTGATCCTGTGTATAAATTTCCATCTTTTTTGCTTTTTAAAATGTATACATAAAACATAGGAAATTAGTGTGGGGATCTACATCTTTATTTCAATGTCAACTCCTGCAGGTAGATCGAGGTGGGCCAGTTGATCAATGGTTTTATCGGTTGGCTCAAGGATATCAATTAATCTTTTATGTGTTCTTATTTGGAAATCTTCGCGGCTGTCTTTGTCGGTAAACGGGGATTTGGGAACAGAATAACGGGATTTGTCTGTTGGCAGTGGTATCGGACCCACGACCTTAGCGCCGGTCCGTACGGCCGTATCAAGGATTTGCTGACAGCAAGCATCTAAAACCCGACTGTCATAAGCTTTTAAACGTACACGGATTCTGCCTTTTGGCATAAAATAAATTCTTAATTACCAATTCCTAATTCCTAATATCAATATCTAATTAGGCAATAATCTTACTAACTGCTCCGGCGCCGACGGTATGACCACCTTCACGAATAGCAAATCGTAAACCCTCTTCAATTGCTACCGGTACAATCAGTTTAATCATCATCTTGGTATTGTCACCGGGCATAACCATTTCCACACCCTTGGGTAAGGTTACTTCACCGGTAACATCAGTTGTCCTGAGATAAAATTGCGGCCGATAACCGGTAAAGAAAGGCGTATGACGGCCTCCCTCATCCTTGGTTAAAACATAAACTTCGGCCTCAAATTCTGTATGAGGAGTAATTGATCCCGGCTTGGCCAAGACTTGGCCTCGCTCGACATCGTCTTTTTCAACACCCCGAAGCAAAACTCCGATATTGTCTCCGGCTTGTCCCTCATCAAGAGTTTTTCTAAACATTTCAACACCGGTAACCACTGTTTTGGTCGTGGCTTTAATACCAACAATCTCTAGCTCCTCGTTGACTTTGACCTTTCCCCGGTCAACCCGGCCGGTAACAACCGTTCCTCGGCCTTTGATTGAGAATACGTCTTCAATTGGCATTAAGAATGGTTTATCGAGGTCTCGAGTTGGTGTCGGAATATATTCATCAACTGCTTTCATCAATTCCATGATTGCTTCTTCAGCCTTGGCGTCTCCGTCAAGGGCTTTTAGGGCTGAACCGCGGATGATGGGTACTTTATCTCCGTCAAATTTGTATTTCTTTAACAACTCGCGGATTTCCATTTCGACCAGATCAAGAAGTTCCGGATCCGAAACCATATCAACTTTATTTAAAAATACCACCATCGCCGGAATATTAACTTGTCTGGCTAAAAGTACATGTTCTCTGGTTTGCGGCATCGGTCCATCCGGAGCGGAGACAACTAATATGGCTCCATCCATCTGGGCGGCGCCGGTAATCATGTTTTTAACATAATCGGCGTGTCCCGGACAATCAATATGAGCATAGTGGCGTTTTTCCGTTTCATACTCAACATGAGAAATAGCAATCGTCAATCCCCGGGCTTTTTCCTCCGGAGCGTTATCAATTTCATCATACTTCAAAGCTTTGGAAAAACCTTTTTTTGCCAAAACTTGAGTAATGGCCGCGGTTAAAGTAGTTTTACCGTGGTCAACATGTCCAATAGTTCCGATATTAAGATGAGGTTTACTCCTCTCGTATTTTTTCTTGGCTTCATCTGCCATATATTCCTTTCTTACCTCGCCGAAGCTTGATGCGAAGGCGGGCGTTTTTTAATATAAAATTTATTATTAGTATTTAGTTTATACCACAATTAGGCTTGTTTTGCAATTATATAATGCTTCAAGAATACCGTGCAATTCATTGCGCGGATGAATTGAAGCATTTTAAATATCTTCCTTTAAAGGTAAAACCCAAAGCTTTAGCTTTGGGAAGATATTATTTTCTCCTGAATGTTCTTTGGTACTTCTTCGTAGTGAGACGGTTCCATATAATAATTTGCCCGCCCCTGACTCATACTTCGTAACGTAGTTGCATATCCGGCCAGTTCTGCCAACGGCACCAAGCAGGTAATAATTCTAACTGGACCGCGTGTCTCTGATCCTGATATTTGTCCCCGCTTGGCCGAGATATCGCCGATAATGTCACCCATAAATTCTTCCGGAGTCGTCACCTCAACTTTCATAATCGGCTCAAGCAGCGTCGGCTGGGCTTGCTTAACAGCAGACTGCAGAGCCATTGAACCAGCAATCTTAAAGGCTACTTCGGAAGAATCAACTTCATGATAACTACCGTCATATAAAGTAACTTTCATATCAACCAGGGGATATCCGGCAATTACTCCGTTATCCATTGCCTCCTTAACACCCTTTTGGACTGCCGGAATAAATTCATTCGGAATCGCTGCGCCTTTAATCGCATTAACCCACTCATAACCTTCGCCGCGATTCTTTGGTTCAATCCGCAGATAACAATGTCCGTATTGTCCACGACCGCCTGACTGACGGATATATTTTCCTTCAGCCTGGGCTTGGCCTTTAATTGTTTCTTTGTAAGCAACCTGGGGTGCTCCGACATTGGCCCCCACCTTAAATTCTCGAAACATCCGATCAACTAATATTTCCAAATGAAGCTCACCCATTCCCCAAATAGTTGTTTGACCGGTTTCAAAATTAGATTTAATTTTAAAAGTTGGGTCTTCTTCAGCTAATCTTTGCAGAGCATAACTCATTTTTTCCTGATCGGCTTTAGTCTTTGGTTCAATCGCTAGTGAAATAACCGGATCCGGAAAAGTAATTTTTTCAAGAACTATTGGATTAGCAACGTCGCAGAGCGTATCACCGGTAGTCGTATCTTTGAGACCAACAATCGCCACGATTTCTCCGGCAAAAGCCTGGTCAATTTCTTCCCGATGATCGGCATGCATTAAAAGTAATCGTCCGGCACGTTCCTGATTGTCCTTAGCTGAATTTTGAATATAAGAACCGGCTTTTAAGGTCCCGGAATAGATTCTCGCATAGGTCAGTTTACCTACATGGGGATCAATTTGAATTTTAAAAGCTAAAGCAGCAAAGGGAGAATTACTATCAGCCTTGCGTAATTCTTTGTCTCCAGTCTGCGGATTAAAACCAACAACCTCAGGCAAATCAACCGGCGAAGGTAAATAATCAACCACGGCATCCAAAAGCGGTTGCACACCTTTATTCCTTAGCGATGAACCGCAATAAATCGGTACCAATTTATAGGCAATAGTTGCCCGTCGCAACGCTCCCTTTAATTCTGCAATTGTTGGTTCCTGGCCGTTAAGATACTTATCTAAAAGAATATCATCAGTTTCACTGATCTTTTCAATCAGCTTATAACGAGCTGTTTCCACCTCGTCTTTTAGGTCAGCGGGAATTTCATCACTGGTATCAAAGCTGGCGCCTATTTCATCCGATCCCCAGATATAAGTTTGTTTTGTTAATAGGTCAACTACACCTTTGAAACTTGATTCGCGGCCGATCGGTAAATTCATAACCGCAGTTTTTACGCCTAATCTATCTTCAATCATTTTAACGGTCCGTTGATAGTCAGCGCCGACTTTATCCATTTTGTTAATAAAACATATCCGCGGCACGTTATATTTATCGGCTTGGTGCCAGACTGTTTCCGATTGGGATTGCACTCCTTCTTCGGCATCCAGAACAACAACTCCGCCGTCTAAAACCCGCAGGCTTCTTTCAACTTCGGCGGTAAAATCCACATGACCCGGAGTATCAATAATATTAATTCTATATTGATTTTCTTCTTTACTGGCCTTTTCAATCGGCGGCCAAAATGCAGTCGTCGCGGCTGAAGTAATCGTAATACCCCGTTCACGTTCCTGATCCATCCAATCCATAACTGTCGTTCCCTCGTCAATATCGCCGATTTTATATGTTCTGCCGGTATAATAGAGAAAACGTTCGGTCGTGGTCGTTTTACCGGCATCAATATGGGCAATAATCCCGATATTACGAACCATATTTAAAGGAACGTTTCTTTTTTTAGTAACAATTAGTTCTGGTGCTTGTTGTGCCATAATATAAAAAACTGCCTGCCTAAGGCAAAGCAGTTTTGCTCTAAGTTAGATTTTAACAAAACCAATATCCAAATACAAGGTTTTAATATTAGACTAACCCGTCCTGGTTATTTTTTCTTGAAAAATATTGGTCAATTTAAATAGTTCAATGGTTACGGTTATAGCCAAGCTAAGGCTGATGATTAATAACCATTGTTTAATATTAAGAGGAGTTGTTCCTAATATCAGATTAAAAAAGGGTAAATAAACGGCTGCTAAAATTAGGATTAATCCATACAATACCCCCAAAAATAGGTATTTATTCGCAAAAAAATTCTCAGTTTTAATAACTGATTTATGCAGGTTTTTAAAGGAAAAAATGTAAACCAGACTGACCAAAGATAAAAAGGTAAAAATCATCGTTCTGGCTATAGTTAAATTATTTCCGGTTTGCAGAAAATATTTGAAAACAAGCAGTGAACCTAAACCGGATATCAAACTGACGGTTAATATCAACACTTTCATTGTTCGGCTAAGAATAATATCGTTTTTCAAGTCTTTGGGTTTTTGTAACATCAAGCCATTTTCTTTTGGTTCAAAACTCAAAAGAATGTCCGGCGGTCCGTCACAGATAAGATGAATCCAAAGAATTTGAACCACGGTTAATGGTGTTGGTAGTTGAGTAATAATAGCCCCAAAAATTAAGATAATCTCGGAAAACGAATTGGATAAAACATAGCCGATAACTTTTTTCAGATTAGCAATAATCAATCTGCCTTCCTCACAAGCAGAGACGATTGTTTTAAAATTATTATCCAGAAGTATCAGATCTCCGGCTTCTTTCGCCACATCCGATCCGGTACCGACAACAACGCCGATATCGGCCTTTTTAAGAGCCGGCGCATCATTAACCCCATCGCCGGTCATCGCCACCACTTCACCCCGTGCCTGTAAAATTTCGACAATCTTTAACTTTTGATGAGGAGTAACCCGGGTAAACAAAACGATATTATTAATCCTTTTATTAATTTCTAAATCTGTAAGCGTTTCCAATTCCTTGCCTTCTAAAATTTGATCAGGGGAAAACTGTAAATCTAAATTTTTAGCGATTCTTTCAGCCGTTTTCCGTAAGTCGCCGGTAACGATTTTTATTTTTATTCCGGCCTTTTGGGCTGTGATAATCGCTTCTTTTGCTTCCTGCCGGAGGGGATCCTCAATACCAACAAGCCCCAGCCAAGAAAAATTATTTTTTTCCTTCAAATTACCGTCTTCTTTAAAAGCCAATCCGACAACTTTTAATCCGCGGTCAGCCCAATCCTCAATCATGGCGATAATTTTTTTTGTTGAAGAAGAGTCTTGCCGGCAAAAATTTAGGACAATTTCTGCTGCCCCTACCATAAAGGCTGTTTCTTTATCAGCCATTTTATTTATTACCAGAGTATATTTTTTTTCACTATCAAAAGGTTCCTCGTATGTCTTAGTCAACGACGTTAAAATTTCTGCGGGAAGTAAATGTTTTTTACTTTGGGCATGATCCCAAAAAGCAATTTCGATATTAGTCCTTTGATAATTGGCCAACATTAAAGCTAAAACTCCTTTGGTCTGATCGACAAAATCGGTTTCAACCACCTTCATTTTTCCTTCGGTCAGTGTCCCGGTTTTATCAGTGCAAATCACTGAGGTTGAACCTAAAGTTTCGATTGACAGCAACTTTTTAACCAATCCCTGTTTTTTTAGTATTTTTCTCATGCCTAATACCAAAATAACGGTAATCGCCACCGGTAATCCTTCGGGAATGGCGGCCACCGATAATATAATCGAGGTTTTAAGCATCATCCAGAAATCTTTTCCACTTAATACTCCGATAATTAAAATAAAGAAACACAAACCAAGGATAACTTTAGCCAGAGATTTGGAAAATTGTGTTAGTCGTCTCTGAAGAGGTGTTGGTTCTTCTTTAATCTCGGTTAGACTTTGACCTATTTTTCCAACTTGAGTAGTTTGTCCGATCGTTATGACTTCCATAATTCCCTGACCAAAAAGAATACTTGTTCCCATAAAAAGTAAATTTCTCTTGTCCTCGATTGTCTTATTAACTCCTTCTTCTTCTCCTGTTAGAATTGCCTCGTTAACCAAGAAACTGGTCCCTTCAATCAGCTTCCCATCAGCCGGAATCCGATCACCAGCTCCCAAAACAACTAAATCACCGGGTAATAGATACTTTGCTTCAATACGCTTTCTTAGGCCATCTCTTATTACTAAGACTTCAGGTTTAAGGACCTGTTGAAGAGCGGCTAAGGTTTTTTGGGCATTATATTCCTGGAAAAAACTCATCAGAACATTAATCAATATCACGGCAAAAATTAACAGACTATCAAAGTATTGAGCAAATAGAAAAGAAATTAAGGCAACAATTAAAAGGATATAAATTAGTGGGCTTTTAAATTGAGAGATAAAAATAGTTAACGGACTGGTGGCCTCTTTTGCCGGAAGAGAATTCTCGCCAAATTTACTTTTTAAAATAGCTGTTTCGTTTTCTGAAAGTCCTTTATACACACAGTTAAGTGTAACAAAGTTAGGGAGATTTGACTATGGGCGATGTGGCTTTCATTTTTTCCAAGATCTTGACGGCTTCTTCTTTTTGGGCAAATCTTGGCTGAGCATAATTTTCAATAATGATTGGGTAAAAATTAACAGACTTTAAACCATTGTTACCAAAAACATATTTACCGATTACGCCTTCCCTGGTTTCTGGCGACCACATTTGGTCAAAAACAAAATTACCATGGGCATAGGTTATTAATTTCCCTTCGTATTGTTCAATTCCCTGCACCCAGTGAGGATGATTACCGATGACCAAATCAGCACCGTTATCAATGGCCATATGGGCTAATTCGACTTGTCTGGCTGAAGGACTGGCTGTATATTCAACCCCCCAATGAAAAGCAACAATCACATAGTTCACTTTTTGTTTTAATTTATAAATATCTTTTTGTAAAAGAATATCGTCTGGCTTAGGCAATAAGTCATATCTTTCACTGATATCGTTGTACCCTAAAAATCCAAATTTTTTTCCTTTGGCCGTTAAGATTGCCGGATTGCCGTTACCAGTTACGGCAATATTATTTTTCATCAGGATATTAGTTGTATTATTTATCCCATCCTCTCCTTGATCAGCCATATGGTTATTAGCAATGCTGACTACGTCAACGCCACTAAAAACTAATCCTGCAACGGCATTCTCACTACCACAAAAAACCATACCTTCGACTGTGGTTGCACAATTGGGAATTAGGGGCGATTCCAGATTTATAAAAGTTATGTCAGAATTTTTTAAAAAATTAGCGGTCTTCTCAAATGGATAAAGAAAATTATTTTTCGAAACCATTAAGCTATTGACACTTCTGGCTAGAATTACATCACCGGTAGCTAAAAGCACAATTTCATTGGGATTATAACCTGAAAAATCAGGATCTTGATATTTAAAGATATCACTAACGTTAATACTTTTATTAGTAATATCTACTTCTAAAGATTTTTTTAGATTGACCTGTAATGGAACTATTTTCTTTTGATTTTCTTTAGGTTGAATACTTATCAAATAAAAAATAATCAGCATATCGAAACAGATAAGGATAAAAATGGATGTATAAAAAAATCTTTTCATTAATAAAATTATAGTATATACTGAAAATATGTCCAAGTTATCTAATGGATTTACGTTAATAGAACTACTAGTAGTCGTAGCGGTTATAAGTATATTATCTACGGGATTAATGGTGGCCATCAATCCGATCAGCAAAATTAAAAAGGCACGTGATGCTCAAAGATTATCACTTACAGCACAAATAAGACTAGCACTAAGTAGTTATCGCATCCTTAATGGCAATTTCCCGCCGCCTAATTCCGGAGGCAATTCAACCTGTACTAGTCCTTGCGGTGGTTGGGAAGTAGCCGGATGTGGAATTTCGTTTATCAAGACGCTTCAAGATTCGGGTGATCTTAAAACAAATATCACCGATCCCTCAATTAACGCTTCTGATCCATTTGGAGGAACATCAGTATGCTATAATCTTAATTATTATCGTTACGTTGCCGGCAGTTATGGTTGCCCTTCAGCTAGAGGTACTTTTTATGTTTTAGGGATAAGAGAAATGGAAACAACTGCCCGACCCCATCCACAAAGTCCAGGCTGGAGTTGTTCCGGCCGCAATTGGCAAAACGAATACGACTGGGTTACCGGTGAATTCCAATTATGAACGAATTTTTTGAGAACAATAAGAAAATAGTTATCGTTGTATCATTAATGATTATTTCTTTTAGTGTCATCATGATGATACTGACGTTATTTTTTTCTCCGTCTCCTCAGGGAAAAAGACCGCTAATTGAACCTGCAGAATATGATACTTCACAATAAATCCCAATTTGATGAATTAGACTAATTTACCACCTGAAGTGGGCGAAGGCTCTGTTGGCGTCAGCCATTTTTTGCATTTGATCTCTTTTCCTAATCGCTTCCCCTAAACCCTGACTGGCATCAATTATTTCGGTAGATAATTTTTTATCAAAAGTGTGGAATTCTTTATTAGAACGGTTGTTAGCCGCATTTATCATCCAGCGAATTGCCAAAGAAATTCGTCTGTCTCCGCGAACTTCACTCGGAACCTGATATGAAGCACCACCAACCCGTCGCGGCCTGACTTCCATTCTCGGCGAAATATTCGCAATGGCATCTTCTAAAGTTTTAATCGGATCTTTACCTTTGCTTTTAATATCTTCTAATGCTCCATAAACTAATCGTTGAGCAATACCTTTTTTACCATCTTTCATCACCCGGTTAATAAACCGGTTGACTAAAACCGAGTTGTAAAGTGGATCTGCTTCAATAATTCTTTTTTTTATGTGTCCTGCTCTCATAAATTTTTAACTCGTTGGTGCGGCTGCTACTGGTGGTGGTTTTTCCACCGGACCGGTCATGCTTTTAAGCTTAGCACCATATTTGGATCGTCCTTGTTTTCGGCCAGCTACTCCGCTGGTATCATATTTACCCCTAATGATATGATATTTTACTCCGGGAAGGTCTTTGACCCGTCCACCTCTGACTAAAACAATCGAATGTTCGGCCAGTTCATGGCCGATACCGGGAATATAGGCCGTTACTTCCTGTTTATTAGAAAGCCTTACCCGAGCAACTTTACGCAGGGCTGAATTAGGCTTTTTCGGCGTCATGGTTTTAACCACAGTACAAACTCCCCGCTTTTGTGGACCGTAAACAATTTTTATCCGGCGCAAGCGTGGATTAAAAATTTTTCGCAAAGCCGTTGCCTTTACTTTGCCGGCAATCTTTTTTCTTCCTTTTCTGACTAATTGTGAAATAGTTGGCATATATTGTTAACTTTCGATCTTGGCCCGGTCCGGACTCGTTGGAATTAGGCGACCGATTATAACATTTTCCTTAAGGCCTATCAATTTATCTTCTTTACCTAAAATGGCCGCATCAGTTAAAACATTAGTTGTTTCTTGGAATGAGGCCGCCGACAACCAAGATTCTGTATATAGTGCAGCTCTGGTAATTCCCAAAACTACTGTTTGAGCGGTTGCCGGTTCTCCACCTTCAGCCAATATTTTTCCGTTTTCATTTTCAAAACGAATTTTATCAACTAGTTCCCCAGGCAATAAGACTGTATCGCCGGCTGATTCAATCTTAACCTTATCGCTCATTTTCCTGACAATAACTTCAAAATGTTTATCATTAATAGGAATACCTTGTGATTCATAAACCGCCTGGACTTCATCAATAAGATACCTTTGTGCTCCTCGCAGTCCGCGAACCTGTAATACTTCCTTAATATCTAAAAATCCTGTTGCCAACTGTTCGCCCGCCAGAACTTCATCACCATCATTTACCCGAAGTTCAATGGTCAGGGGAACCATGTATTCCCGTTCCTCTACTGGTTTACCGCGACTACGCACGACGATCTTATAACCGTCAGCTGTTTCCTCGACTCGGGCTTTTCCGCTTATTTCACTTATTGGTGATAAAACTTTAGGAGTTCTTGCTTCAAAAAGCTCTTCGACCCTTGGTAATCCTTGAGTAACATCTAGTCCGACAATCCCTCCGGTGTGTTTAACCCGCATAGTTAATTGTGTTCCCGGTTCACCAATTGATTGAGCTGCTAAAACCCCGCCCGGTGTACCAATCTCTACCATTTTTCGCGTACTAAAATCGCGACCATAACAAGTAACACACAAACCATACTTAGCTTGACAGGTTAATGGAGAACGAACTGACACTTTAGCAATACTGTATTCTTCGATTAAACCAATATTATCTTCATTTATTTCATCACCGCTTTTTATCAGGATTTTTTTAGTTTTTGGATCAGTTACGTTTTCAACCAGAATTCTTCCTAAAATTCGACTGACAAAAGAGGCTTGCCGTTTATCAGTTCGACTAATCTCAATGCCATCCTTGGTATGACAATCATCAAGTCTGATAATGGCATCGTGTGAAACATCAACTAATCGTCTGGTTAAATAACCAGCGTCGGCCGTCTTCAGGGCTGAATCGGTTAAACCCTTACGTGAACCTCGAGTACTGGTAACATATTCAAAAATGGATAATCCTTCACGAAAATTCGATTTAGTCGGCAGTTCGACAATTTTTCCTAACGGATCAACGACTAAACCCCTCATCGCGGCTAATTGTTTAAGTTGATCTTTTGACGCTCTCGCTCCACCTGATTCAATAATTATTTTTACCGGATTATCGGGTAATAATCTCACCCACGTTTCCCCGGCAATTTTTTCTGTCACTTCCAACCAAATTTCATTAGATAATCTCTTTTTTTCTTCACTGGTAATCAAACCTTCACGAAAATTATTTTCTACTTCAGTAATCCGCACTTCGGCTTCATTAATCATTTTTTGCTTTTCCGGAATAACTTTGCAATCAAAAACAGATACTGATACACCCCCGGAAAGAGTCGCGGCCCAGAATCCCAGATCCTTCAAAGAATCGACTAATTTAGCTACTTCTGTTGATGGATAAATCCGTAGAGCTTGAGTAATTAACGATTTAATCGTTGCCGCTCTTACAGGATCATTAATATAGCGAAGCTTATCCGGTAGAATCTCATTAAACAAAATTCTTCCAACCGAGGTTTTAATTAGCTTATCGTTGATTTGTATTTTAAAAGCTTGACGTAAATCCAAGGATTGAGACTGATAAGCAAAAATAGCTGTCGCTTCATTAGCAAATACCTTTAGGTTTTCATCATCAACGTTATCTATTAATGTAGTTAACCAATAACAACCTAGTGCCATTTCTTTATTAGGCAAGGTAATCGGCGAACCATCGGCTGGTTTCAAAAGATTATGGATCGGTAACATTAGGTTCACGGCTTCATTACAAGCAGCGGTCGAAAGAGGAATATGGACAGCCATTTGATCACCATCAAAATCGGCATTATATCCGGCGCAAACACATGGATGAATTCTAATAGCTGATCCTTCAATCAGCACCGGATAAAAAGCTTGGATACCTAGTTTATGAAGTGTCGGCGCTCGGTTCAAAAGAACCGGATGATCTTTAGTAATTTCTTCTAAAATATCAAAAACCTCCGGAAGTCTTCTTTCCAAAACATTTTTAGCTGATTTTACATTTGGTGCTAATCCCCTGGTAATAAGTTCTCTTAAAACAAACGGTTTAAACATTTCCAGGGCAATTTCTTTCGGTAATCCGCATTGAGTTAAGGATAATTCTGGCCCAACAACAATAACTGATCTTCCGGAATAATCAACTCGTTTACCTAAAAGGTTTTGACGGAAACGACCTTGTTTCCCACGAAGCATATCGGAAAGTGATCTTAAAATCTGTATCGCTGGCCGTGTGGTTGGTCTTTGGGTTGCATCAATTAAAGAATCGACTGCTTCCTGAAGCATCCTTTTCTCATTTCGTAAAATAATTTCCGGAGCTCCTAAATCCATTAAGTGTTTTAATCGATTATTGCGGTTAATAACCCGACGATATAAATCATTAAGGTCTGATGTGGCAAATCGACCGCCAGTCAGCTGGACCATCGGCCGCAGATCCGGAGGAAGCACCGGCAATATCGTCATAATCATCCATGACGGTGACAGGCTGGCTTTTTTCAAACCTTCAACTACTCTTAATCTTTTAGTCGCCTTTATATGCCTTTGGCCGGTTGATTTTTGTACTTCCTGTCTTAAATCAGCCGCTAGTTTATCCAAATCAATCTTTTCAATAACATCAAGAAGGGCTTCGGCACCCATTCCTACCTTAAGAAATGAAGCAGCATTATATTCTTTAAGTTTTAAAAATTCGTCTTCGGATAAAAGGGATAGTCTTTTCTGGCTTCTGATTAATTCGGCTAGGGTACGGTAAATCTCTCCAACTTGGTCAATCTCTTTAACCTGTTCTTCACTGGCTAACGCTTCTTCCTGTTTGCTTTTTAGCAAAAATTCATTGACAGTCAAATCTTGCTGTTCCTTACTTTTAATCTTGTCCTTAATTCCTTTAACCTCTTTAGCTCTTTGACTTTCAAGATCTTTTTGTTTTTCCGTCAGCTTATCCCGTAGCGCTTTTTTCTTTTCTTCTTCTGCTTCAATTAAGGTCCGTAGCGCTTTTTTCTTTTCTTCTTCGTCAACATCTAAAACTAAATAAGAGGCAAAGTAAATAATATTTTCTAAAGCCCGAGGGGTAATATCTAATAATAATGATAGTTTTGATGGCGCACCTTTAAAGAACCACACATGGGCAACCGGAGAAGCTAAAATAATATGACCCATTCTTTCCCGTCTGACCTTCGATTGGGTAACTTCAACTCCACACTTATCACAAATAATGCCCCGGTATCTTATCCGTTTATATTTTCCACAATAACATTCCCAATCTTTAGTTGGACCAAAAATTCTCTCGTCAAAAAGACCATCCTTTTCTGGCTTTAGCGTCCGATAATTTATTGTTTCTGGTTTGGTAACTTCACCATATGACCAGGATTTAATAATCGCTGGTGAGGCTAGGGTAACCTTTAAACCAGAAAAATCGGCAATATGATTTAAGTTTTGTCCTTTATCCATGTTATTTGTTCCTTTCATCCTTTATTCCGCCCCTCAGAATGTCAGCATTACATGCTGACCTGAATGAGGTAAGGAAAAAGGAATACTTGGACTTATCCATTTTGAGTTTCCTCTTTTATGACTTCGGTATGATTATTTTCTTCGGCGATAATTTTTTCACCCGCAGCCGCTGCCAATTCTTTGGCTTCCAGCGTCGGACCCAAGGCTGCTTTTTCTTTTTCCTCATCCGTCGGTCCGGCTGGGGTTGTAACAATACCAGTCAGCTCAATATTTAAAGACAATGCCTGTAATTCTTTAACTAAAACTTTAAATGACTCCGGTACAGTTGAAGCTGGAATATCAACACCTTTAACAATCGCCTCAAACGCCCGGGCTCGGCCAACAACATCATCGGATTTAATAGTCAGCATCTCCTGTAATACATAGGCAGCCCGATGGGATTCTAATGCCCAAACTTCCATTTCTCCCAATCTTTGTCCACCCATTTGCGCTTTTCCACCTAGGGGTTGTTGGGTTACTAATGAGTAAGGACCGGTTGAGCGCGCATGGGTTTTATCTTCAACCATGTGAATAAGCTTCATTACATAGGCAATGCCGACAACGATTTCCCGACTGAATTGTTCACCGGTTCGACCATCATAAAGTACTGTTTTCCCGCTGGTGGGTAAATCAGCTTTTTTAAGCTCTTCAATAATTTTTTCTTCAGGAATTTTTTCAAAAACCGGAATCGCAATTTTCTGGTTTAATTTATTAGCTGCCCAACCCAGATGTGCTTCTAAAAGTTGCCCTAAATTCATTCTTGACAAGACCGATAATGGAGAGATGATCATATCAACCGGCGTTCCGTCCGGTAAATAAGGCATATCGCTTCGACGAACAATCTTAGAGATAACACCTTTATTTCCATGCCTACCGGCTAGTTTATCTCCGACGACGACTTTCCGAATCTGCGCTACTTTAATAATAATCTTTCTAATGGTTCCCGGTTCCAGTTCATCGCCTTTTTCTTTGTCTAATACTTTAATGGCAACGACGATCCCGCGTTCTCCGTGTGGCATTCTTAGTGATGTATCCCTAACTTCTCTGGCCTTTTCACCAAAAATAGCCCGTAAAAGCCGCTCCTCGGCGGTTAATTCAGTTTCGCCTTTAGGAGCAATTTTCCCAACTAAGATATCATTGGGTCCGACTTCTGCTCCGATGATGACTACCCCATCCTGATCTAGATTTAAAAGTGCTTCTTCACCAACATTAGGAATATCCCGGGTAGTTTCTTCCGGTCCCAACTTCGTCTCGACTACGCTGGCTTCGTATTCCTCGATATTTATCGAAGTCAAAACGTCTTCGCGGACTAATCGGTCAGAAATAACAATGGCATCTTCAAATCCTAATCCGTCAAAGGACATATAGGCGATAACGAGGTTTTGTCCAAGGGCTAATTCACCATCTTTAGTCGCCGGTCCATCAATGATAATTTCATCGTCTTCAACTTTGTCACCGGTTTTAACTAATGGCCGCTGCGAATAACAAGTTGACTGGGCTGAACGTTTAAATTTCTCAATAAAATAGATTTCCTCATCACCATCCAGTTTGATTGTTTCATTTAATTTTTTTTCTTCATCTTCCGGTTTAACTTTTTTATTCAATTTAATAACCACTTTTTCGGCATCGGCAAAAATAACTTTACCGCTATGTCTGGCTCTGACAACTCGACCTAAAGCTTGAGAAACTAATGATTCCATTCCGGTACCAATAATCGGTGCCGCTGGATTGACCAGTGGTACGGCCTGACATTGCATATGAGTACCCATCAAAGCTCGATTAGCCTCATCATGAGAAATAAAGGGAATTAATGCGGCTGATGACCCGACTACCTGCCGGGGTGTCAAATCAATAAATTGGACTGATTCTCTGGGCACTTCTAAAAATTCTCCGTGATAACGCACCGGAACTCTTTTATCAACAATCATTCCATCCTGCCCGAGATTAATACTCGCATGGGTAATATAATATTTTTGTTCGTCGTCGGCTGATAAATAGACAATTTCACCGGTGACTTTCATTTTACCGTCTTTTTTTATTATCCGACGATATGGTGTTTCCAAAAAGCCGTATTCATTAACGCGGGCATATAATGCCATATATGTAACTAAACCAATATTCGGTCCTTCGGGCGAACGAACCGGACAAATTCGGCCGTATTGACTGGCATTGATATCACGAATTGAAAAGCTGGCCCGTTCACGAGATATTCCACCAGTTCCCATAACCGTTAACCGTCGTAAATTATCAAGTTCTGAAAGAGGATTAGTCTGATCTAAAATAGTCGAAAGTTGGCTGGTACGGAAAAAATCATTGATCGAGGCAATGACCGGCCTAGCGTTTACTACCGCCGAAGGAGTAAGCGGTTGTGAAACCTGAGCTAAACTCATTTTTTCCCTGATTGTCCGTTCAAGACGTAAAATTCCAATCCGGAAAGCATTAGTCGCCACTAGTTCTCCGGCGCAGCGCACCCGTCGGTTGGCCAAATGATCAATATCGTCAATCTCTGCATCCGGTTGTCCGTTTTGTAATTTTATTAAATACTTTATTGCCCCGATAATATCCTCTTTTGTCAAAACCTGATTCTCCGGAGTTACCGGAATTGTTAAACCTAATTTCCTATTTAATTTATAACGGCCGACTTTCCCCAGGTCGTAACGACGGGGATTAAAAAACATATTGTTTAAGAAAGTTTTGGCATTTTCTAATACTACCGGTTCACCTGGCCTCATTTTTCGATAAATCTCGAGAATAGCTTCTTCCTGCCCCTTGGTGGAATCATGTTCAATCGTTGTCTCAATAAATTTATGATTTGGATTATTATCAACTGAGGCAAAAGTAGATACCAGGTCTTCGTCGGTAAAAATATCAGCCGCTCTTAAAAATGTCGTGGCGGGAAATTTTCTTCGGCGATCTATCCGAACTGTAAGGACATTGTTACGACTAACATTAAATTCAAGCCACGATCCATGCATCGGTCGAAGTTCCGCCATATAAAGCATCCTACCGGTAACGGAATCCGGCCCGCCGGTAAAAAAGACACCCGGCGAACGAACCAATTGGTTAACAATACATCGCTCAATTCCGTTGATAATAAAGGTTCCCTGTTCGGTCATTGCCGGAATATCACCTAAAAAGACCTCTTGCCTGATCTTTTCTCCGGTTTGTTTATTGGTTAGCATCGTCTCAACCTTAAGGGGAATATCGAAAGTAACTCCTTTTTCCAATGCTTCGGGGGGGGAATATTTAGATTTGCCGAATAAATGTTGACCAAATTCAAGTTGCCAATTTTTCCCAGTAAAATCTTCAAGTGGTGAAATTTCAGCCAGGGCTTCAGCAATGCCTTTTTCTAAAAACCAACGATAAGAATCCCGCTGAATTGCGGTCAGATCAATAGGGGGAAGATTGGGCGTTTCTTTACCCCAAAAAATTCGGCCAGTAATTTTGGGTTTAGTCATTAGATTTTTGGGAAATTACGAATTTTTCTAGTACGTCAAGAAAAATCCGTTATGTGTTTTAATTGAAACACAAAATTAAGCGAACAAATTTAGTTCGCCTTTAACATTATTTAAATGATATATATCTTATAGCATAAAGAAAATATCTTGTCAAGGTTTGATTTGACTTTAGTATAAGATAAGTTCTATTTTAATAATCGTATGGTCAATTTACCGGAAATTAGTAAAATGTGGTATGTGGTTTATCCAATATTAATTTGGAGCTTTTTCTGGAAAGGCTTAGCGTTATGGCGATCGTCAAGAAGCGGACAAAAATATTGGTTTATTATTCTTTTAATTTTAAATACTGTCGGAATATTAGAAATCATCTACCTCTTATTTTTCTCCAAGGAAAAGAAGTTACTATAGGTATTTAGCAATATTGGCTTCGTGTTCTTCCATCGTTTTAGCGTAGTGAACGTTTCCTTCTGGGTCATGCAGATAAAACCAATAAACAGAATCTTGCGGACTAACAGCGGCTCCAATTGACGCTAAACCCGGATTACAAATTGGTCCTGGTGGAAGCCCGGTGTTCTCATAGGTATTATAAGGAGACTTTATTTTTTTATCAAAATTAGTGATAGCTTTTTTCCACCAAGATCGTTCTTCCGGTTGATAGCCAAGAGCATATTGAACGGTTGCATCAACCTGAAGTGGCCAATCTTTTTTTAAGCGTTTAAGTAAGATTCCAGCAATGACACTGCGATCCTTCTCACCGCTGGCTTCCTTTTCCACAATAGATGCCAATATTAGAACCTGATTAACGGTTAATCCTGTTTTGGTAGCCTCTTTTTGGAGTTCTGAAGTAAATTTATTATTAAAATTTTCCTTTAGTATTTGAACAACTGCTCCGGCGGTTGATTCTTTTGGAATCAAATAGGTATCAGGAAACATACGTCCTTCCTGCGCATATTTTAAAAATTGATTTTCGGGAATAGATAGATCGGCAGCAAATTTTAAGGCAATCTCTTCGTCCCGCCATCCCTCAAGAATAGTAATCCAAATATCGTTCATGCCTTTAGTCAAAACTTGAGCTAATGCGGTAACGTCCATACTTGGTGATAGTCGATAATCACCAGCCTGAAGTTTTTGATCCAGGTTGTTTATTTTTACCAGAAGAAAAAAGGCAATTTGATCCCTGATTAAACCATCATTCTTTAAACGAGTGGCAATCTCGCGGACGCCATCACCTTTTTGAATGACAAAAATTCTTGGTTTTTTATCGGCGGGATTAATCGCTGATAGACTTAATTGCCACCAAAAAATTCCTCCGCCGAATAAGAGAACAATTAAACAAACCAGAACTACTATTCTTATCTTAAAAGAACTCATTTAGACTTCCGAAATAAGTGCCCGGCGATATCGATTTATCTTACTATCATAAATATAGACACGACCGCATTTACAGGTAATTAATTCCTCAACGTCTGATTTTTTACTTTTAATATTTGACTTCTGTAAAGGCATGCCACACCCGACACATCTTCCTTGAGAAAGTAACCAAGCCTGAACGGGGGCAATCATATTTTTAAACATATTTTCCTTTCTTATTCAATCTTGAATATTGGTAAATTTTTTAATGTTTCCTGCGCCTCTTTTAATCTCCATTTGTCGGAAGAATACATAATAAATAGTATATCATCCTTGTCTACTTTTTCGTCAACCCGCCTACCCAAAAAAATACCTGCTTCTTTATCTGCCGGGGCGCCTAAGATTTTACAGATAACTGTCATCTGATGATTATCCAAACTTATAATTCTTCCTTTCCTGGTACTTTTTATTTCTTCTTTGAATTTACCTAGTTTTATCCTGCTTGATGAGATATTGGAATTACCGCCCTGAATTTTTATAATTTCTCTCATTTTGTCTAGGGCCTTACCCGATTTAAGAATCTGATCAGCGACTTCTTCACCAGTACCAACCTTTTTCCCTTTCATATCAGCAAAACAAAGATCTAAAAGCCGGCCAGATAATTTTAAGGCTTTTCTTTCTAATGCGAGCGGCCTATCTGGTAATTGTTCAAGGACTCTTAAGACATCTCTGGCCTCAAGTGACGGACCAACTCCCCGGCCGGCCGGTTCAAGTATTTGGTTGATATCGGTCACAATTTTTATTTTGAACTGCTTGCCTAAAAAGGTAATTTTTTTAGCAATAAGTTCAGCATCGGTAAAATGTTTTATTTTAACGGTCGGCCCAACTGGAATATCAATAATAACATGATTGGCTCCCGAAGCAACTTTTTTAGCCATAACCGAAATAATAATTTTATCAAAAGACTCAAAAGCTAACGGTTCCTCAATCTGAATAATAATATCATCGGCCGGAGCAAGCCCTAAATGACCTCCCCAAACAATACAACCGCCAGTTTTATAAACTATTTGCTCAATTTGTCGTGGCATAAAAGTTACCGGAGCTAAGACCTCCATCGTATCGGCTGTTCCGGAAGGAGTAGTGATTGCCCGAGAAGAATTTTTAGGAATCTTTATACCGGCAGAAGCGATAATCGGCACCAAAATCATCGTTGTCCTGGTTCCGGCAATTCCCCCGGTGGAGTGTTTATCGGCTACAATTCCCTTAAAATGAAGTTTTTCGCCGGTTTCGGCCATCGCTTTGGTAAGAAAAAACAGTTCGGGATTGGAAAAACCTTCTTTAAATCCAGCCGCAGCAAAATAAGTTGTTAAAACCGGGCCCAGTTTATGATTAGCAATTTCATCCATCAGGGCAAATATTTCCTGATAGGAAAGTCTTTTACCAACTAATTTATCCCTGATTGCCTGAATAGCTATTGTTTTATTAGTTTTTTTCATATTGGCCATTTCTCTAAAGCTACTGCCAGGGCTTTATTGGTTTTGGCACTTTCTGAAAATGATATCCCTTTTTGATAAGCCTTAACCGCCGCCAATACTGCTATGGCACCCATTTTTGAGCCTTGCGGATGTCCGTGAATCCCTCCGCCAAAATTTAAAAGAATATCCTTACCTAAAATCTTGATTAAGTCAGGTATTAATCCGGGATACAAACCTCCGGAGGCTACCGGTAAAACCGGTTTTAATCCATACCAACTGCCTAATAAAAATTTATTGATATTTATTATTTCTTTTTCTCCACCTTCCATCTTACCAATTACTGTTCCGCTATGCAAAGAATCCAACCCTGCTAATCTTCCTAATTTTGCCAAGACCAGCATTGATATGCCATGGTTTGGTATTCTATCCAGAGCTGCATGCATAGCTCGATGGCCATGAATAATTAAACCCAGATTAGCGCTACGGAGTGACTGCAATCCGGAAAAACCAGCCGTTAAAAAATCAATCATCGCACAATTTCCGCCATGGGTTTTAATAAAATTAGCTCTTTTTAACATTCTGTCTGATGGTGCGGTTACGTTAAAAGCATATATTTTATTTAATTGATGCGAGTCAATTAAATATTTCATAATCAATGAAACTCTTTTCTCAAACGGATTAAATTCTTGAGAGGTTAAGTTTTCATCATCCTTGACGAAATCAATTCCCCCCTCATAAACTTCTTTGGCTATTTTTGAATGCTTTTCGCAGTCCAGCCCCAATTTGGGTTTAATGATACAACCAATTAACGGCCGGCCGTAAACACCGGTAATTTTTCTTATCCCATCGATGCCAAAAGCTGGCCCGGGAAAAGTTTTAACATAATTTTCGGGCAAGTTAATATCATCCAATCTAAGACAAGAAGCTTCCTTCAGTCCATAGACATTACCGGCTATCGATGACAATAATTGGGGAATATTCCCTTTTTCAAAAAGATCCAACGGATAGGCAATCTGCAAAGACCCGCTGTTTTTATCTGCCTTAAGCACCCTAGCATGAAGTTTTTCCCAAACGCTTTTTAATTGGGTGGTCACTTGCGTCCAGGTGCCGATTGAAGACTCGGTGGCAATTCCGCCGGCAACCTCCAAAAAATCCTCATCCTTATTAACTGTTAAAATAAAATCAGCCATAATGTGATTTTTAAGGTTAACTTTTTCATTAAGATGAAGATAACACCTGTAAGGTGTTTTTCGTTGCTTCAATTCACCCTCGCTGTAAGCTCGGGAATCTTGAAGCGCCGAATAGGACTTATAAGGGGAGAACGAATTTTTTTCGTGAGACGCGGGGAGCCCGTTCGATTTTTGAGGAACGAAAGGAGTCCCGACAGAGTCGGGACGACTCCTCGCAGGTTTTGTACCGAAAAAATCGCTAATGGGCGACCTCAGCGTCTCACCCGTTAATATCCAAGGGTAATTTTTTTTAACCATGAATTTTACTTTTTTGGGTTTAATAATGCCAAATTCACTAACCAATCCGGTGATTAATTCCGCCGGAACTTTATCAAAAGCCGGATTAAATATTTTGAGATTTTTAGGCTTATTTGACCAAACTTCCTTGCCTTTTCTTTCTTCAATAATTACCGGTTTAACCGAGAATTTAAGCAGGGTGGATACTATATATATAGGTATATTGGCCTTTGAGGCTGAAAGAGCTATGCCATAGCTGCCGACTTTATTATATATTGATCCATTCTTGTCGATGGCATCGGCTCCGAGAAAAACTGTGTTAATATCCAGGTTATCCTCTTTGCTGATTACAAAGGAAGCCTCGGAATCAGTAATCATGGTTGAATTTATTCCGGCTTCAGTTAATTCCCCGGCAGTAATCCTTCCCTGGAAAACCGGCCGGGTTTCCGTTAGATAAACCTTAAAATCAACTCCTTTTTTCTTGGTATATTTAAAAAGTTTAACCACCGATGAAGAATGACAATGGGTTAAAATTATGTCACCATTTTTAATAAGAGACGCACCATTTTTAACAATTTCATCCTCAATATTATCAAGTCTTGCTAAAATCAATGGAATAACAATTTTTCCTTTTAATTTAACTAAATTAAGACAGTTTTGCAGCAATGGCTCGGTTGGCCGGGTAGAAATTAGTTCGTCAATTGTCTCATTTAATCTAATCTGGGGAACATCACTTAAAATACTGATCGCCGAACGGGCAACATTGGTGGCACCCTGAATTTTTAATGACTTAATTTCATTTATGGTTTGGGCAAGACTAACCATCTAGTTTATTTTAGGGGAGTTGGGAGCAAACTTCAAATCCCAAGATAAGAACTGTTTACTTGGTAATTGGCAATGTATTTGTATTTAAGCACTGGTTGAATAAACAAAATATCTCCCCAGATATTTTTCCAATAAATCTTTGGGCTAAGGATTTTTGCCACACCAATAAATAATTATCCCATAAAAATTGTGGTCTTTCAGTTAGTCTTGGACACTCACATGAAATTCCTGGTGGACAATTTATTTTACAGTCATAATGTACAATTAGTGGAATCGGTATAAAAAACAAAGCAAGCAATAATATCCCCAATATCCATTTTTTCATAAAGAATCTTTTTTATTATCCAAATAATCCTGGAGGATTAAGGCAGCGGCAATGGAGTGTTCGTCAGTCTTTTTCTTCATTTGGGGTTTCCCTGCTTCAATCATTTTTTCTCTGGCTTGAATACTACTTAGGGTTTCATCCCAATATTCTATCGGAATATTTATTACTGTTTCTAACTCGTCACCAAATTTTTTGATTTGCATCGCCATCTTTCCTTCAGAAATCCCGATAACTATTTTTTCGATAACATCCCGTTCACAAATATTAGTAATCTGTGATTTGGAATTTAAAGTTTTTATTGAACCTATCGGTTCGGCTAACTTTCCTTCGGACATAGCTAAGCCGATTTTGGCATTTCCATAATCAATACCTAGATATTTCATTTTGCGTAGCAAAAGTAGCGATTGTTCGCCGAAGGCGCAATCGCGTCTAAATTCATATTTTTACCAGTCTTGACTTAACTACTAATCTTTTCCAATAAGTTCCCGGCGGGACACACGTTACTAAAGAGATATATGAACCATCATATGTTTGTTCTAAAACAGAAATATCTTGTGGATCAATCACCTTAAGATCTACGACTTGATAACGATAGGTTATACCGTCAAAATAAACATAAAACTCATCTTTGAGTTTTAATGTAGGCAAGGTAGAAAAAATCGTCATATAATTCTTCGGGTCGAAAAAAGCCGGTAAAACTGAATGACCAAAAACAACCGCATTGCCAAATTCACCCGGTAAAATAGCACTATCCCACTGAATCAGACTTTTTGATAAATCACTACTGCCGATATTTACCACCGCGCTTTTGATATTTAATTTAGGAATAGACAGAGTATAGCTGGTGATTTTTGACGGACTAGTCCGTTTAACCTCATTGGGAAACCAATTGGTAACTTGAGTAAAATCTGTTTGGGTACCTAAGACTTGAGTGTCAGAAAGAGGACTAATAACACTGGCATATTTAGGCGTATAAAAAAGCTGAAAGGTAATTATTGGCAAAGCCACTAAGCTAAGAAAAAATATCCCGCTAACTAAGAAAAATGATGAAAAAAGTATCGATTGAACTCGGAGAGGCTGCTTTGGAAGTGTTTTTATATAAACATAAATAGCCATCGTTCTTCTAATCTACTACTTACCGATATTGGTTTCAATACTGATATTTTTACTAATTCGTGGAAGTATTTTTTTACCAAACGGAAGGCTCCGGCTAAAATTAATCTCATACCCGGCAATGTTGCCTAGACTACGAAGATAACTGTCAGCCGCAGTTAAGTCTTTTCCAATTAAATTTTTCCTGATTTCGTCTTGATTAATACGCGGAAGTAGATTAACAGAAAAATTAACCTTAAGTGATTGAGATCCGTCTTTTTTCTTAGTCAATTCGCCTATTCCGATAGTTACGTTATCTCGCTTAAATTCAAATCCGGATGGAACTGATGAGGAAAGATTATTCTCTAAAATTGATAAAAGGTCATTATCGCGAACACCCGAAGCCACAAAATGCATGGACAGATCTAAAGCCAATTCTGTAGCTTCATCATTAACCTCTTTATCAAACTTCTGACTGGAAATTGTGCCTTTTAGGGTTTGATCAATAATCTTTTCGCCTTTACCAACTTTTCCCATTAGGTCTTTTTTTGCTTGTTGCGTAAGCTCGTCTGATGCAGATGCTAATAATTTTCCCTGATCATCTTTCCCGACAACTGATACTTCCCGACTGGTTCCTCCGGATAAGGCGATTTCATTACGAGCTGAATAAGAAGTTGTCGGGTAGTCAGCAAAATGAAATTCCTGACCTACGCCTAAATTTCCCTGAGGTCCAATTGCCGAAGCTGTAATTTTGGCATTTTGTTTACCAAAAGTAAGACTGCCGACATTTTCCGATGCGGAAGCAATGGTGATTTCATCATCAAGAGTAAAGTGAAGATTATTAGGTGAAATTAGAATTGTCCCTTGTTTAAAAATTTTACTATTGCCAGTTTTATTATATAAGGTCACTTCGCCTTTGGCAGGTTCGCCAACAGTTTTCTTTGCGGTAGTATTGGTTTTTTTGGTGGCTTTTTCATCCACTTCAATCGCTAGCACCGGAACTTCTTTATTAACCTCATTAACTGATTCAATTTTTGAATTTAAAGCCACATCGATTGATTGTTCAAGTACTTGTGGTTTTAGTAACAGACTAACTTGGGCAGTCGGATAATACCAGGAAGCAGCTACAAAACCGGCACCTAAAATCAGTATCAGAAATACGATTAAAATAGCTATCAAAGTAATTTTATTTCCCAACGGAAGAGGAAATCGTATCTTAATTCTATTTTTAAGACTTCCTATCCTGGAAAATAAAGATAAAAACATTAATAACTTTATTTTAAATGGATTAATTTTTTGGCTGGATTCTGGTTGTGGTACCGGAGGAACGACTGTTTCTTCCACGATGGTATCTTGAGGTTGTGGAGTGGATACGGTAGTTACGACCGGCTGTTTATCTAAAATATCTTCATTTTTAATAAAACCTAGGTTTGGATTTTCTTCCTTTACTTCAATATCTTCTTTTTTCTCATCAGCCATTTCCACTACCTGGGCGATTTCCGAGGCGCCGGCAAAAGCAATCGATTTAATATCTAAATCTTCCGGGGCAATCTCAATTTTGGGAAAATGCAAAAAGGCGGCTCGAGTTACCCAGGGATAACTCATTAGTGTTTGCTGTATATGTTCTAAATCCTGACCATCAAAAAGAAGAATTTTTGACGGTAAAATTTCAACGCTGGTAAAAGAAGCGATCGCTTTTTCCAAATCAAGAGCAACATTGTCAGTCCGAGGCACACTAATATTATTGGTTATCTTACCTATCCTCACCAAGGATGCATTTAATTGCTGCCCAATCCTTACCAAGATTAAGGTTTGCGGCCCGCCTTGTTGTTTTTCCAAGAAATGGATCATTGATAAAGGTATTTCTACAAAACCAAGCGGAACTAATAAGAGTTTTTTAAGAAGATTTTTAATATTAACTAATTGTGTCTCTTCTATTTTACCGTCTTTGGTATATTCGGTAGGCAATCCGAGAACAACTTTATTGACTTCGATATTGGGGGGGAAATTAGTTTCTACTTGAGAAATTGCCTGATCAGCAGCGGCTGTTGCTTCTTCCCACCCTCCGGTATAAATAGCTGTTGAATGGGCTAAAACACTTACTTCACCACTACTGATTTCACAGGCAGCAGCCTTAATTTTCTCCGGACAGACTTGTAAAGCGATAAAATACTCTTTATTTTCCGGCGTTTTTGGCAGAAATTTATTAAATATTGAGGGTGGCATAAATTCTTCGTATGCCGGCTCCGGCAGCTTCTTCTTTTATTATCTTAAACCTTCCTAAGCTTCCTGTAAAGTTAACATGCGGCCCACCGCAAATTTCTTTACTAAATGACCCGATCGTGTAAACTTTTACTTTATCACCGTATTTATTTTCAAAAAAACCCAAAGCACCGCTTCTTTGGGCATCTTTTAAATTCATAATTTCCATTGTCACCGGCAGATTTTCTTTTATTTTTTCATTAATCAGATCTTCCACTTTTTTTATTTCTTCGTCAGTTAATTTTTGCGGATGAGAAAAATCAAAACGCAGTCTTTCGGCGGTAATATTTGATCCTTTTTGTTGAACATGAGTACCTAATATCTGCCTAAGAGCAGCATGCAATAAATGAGTTGCTGTATGATATTTGGTAACTTCCTCGCTATGATCAGCTAAACCGCCCTTAAACATCCCGGCTGAAGCCGTCCTTGA
>JAZDMI010000014.1:0-3268 GCA_043801155.1 Candidatus Gottesmanbacteria bacterium | reverse complement strand
ATATAATGGATCTATTATCATGGATCAAATTGATGAACTTCTAACTAGGGGAGTAGAAAAGATCTATCCCTCAAAAGAGGAACTGGAGAAAGTATTAAGGAGTGGAAAAAAACTCCGGCTTTATCAGGGTTTTGACCCTACCGGCACGCAGCTTCATATTGGCCACATGACCGGACTAAGAAAACTTCGGCAATGGCAAGATCTTGGACATGAAGTTATCTTTCTTTTAGGCGATTTTACCGGCATGATTGGCGACCCGACAGGAAAAGATAAATCCAGAATCCCATTAACTCATGAACAAGTCATGGAAAATGCCAAAACTTATCAAGAACAAATTAAGAAAGTGCTTCGTTTGGAAGGAGAAAATCCCATTGTTTTTAAATATAACAACGATTGGTGGGGTAAAGAAATGAAAGCCATAGATCTTTTAAAATTGGCACATTATATTTCCTGTCAGCAACTAATTGAGCGCGATATGTTTCAGGAAAGAATTAAAAAGGGTATGGATATTGCCATGGTAGAAATGCTTTATCCGTTAATTCAGGGATATGATTCCATCGCCATGGACGTTGATTTAGAATTAGGCGGATCAGATCAAACCTTTAATATGATGATTGGTCGTGATCTAATGCACAAAATCAAAAGAAAAAATAAGTTTGTGATGACGACACCGCTTTTGACAGATTCGCACGGTAACAAAATCGGCAAGACCGAAGGGAATATTGTTGCCTTAACCGCACCGGCTAATGAATTATATGGAATGATCATGAGCCTGGGTGACGATGTCATTGTTAAAGGTTTTGAATACTTAACTAATGAATCTATGGAAGAAGTTAAGAAAACAGAGCAGGCGATTATTAAAGGTGAGAATCCGATGATTTACAAGAAAAAACTTGCTCACACCTTAACCACCATGTTAAATAGTCAGGGGGAGGCAGATACTGCACAAGAAGAGTTTGAAAGAGTCCATCAACAAGGCCAATCGCCTCTATATGATATATCGATATATCGTATACAAAATGATCAAATTAATACAGTTGATTTACTATTAGACGCAAAATTAGCTAGTTCACGATCTGAAGCCAAAAGACTTATTGAGCAGGGTGGAGTAGAAATTGATAATGAAAAATTAACAATGAATTATGTAAAGTTAAACCTCAAGGATGGAATGATTATAAAAGTAGGCAAGAAAAAATTTGTTAAAATACAATTAAAATGAATTTCTTCAGAAAACACAAAAAGGTTTGGACAATAATTGTCGTAATTGCTTCATTGGCGTTAATCGCTACTTCTTTTCTGCCTTTTTTTATTTTTTAGGGACATTACCTCTATTTAGAAATGATATACTAACCTCATGAATTTAGATACACCTGTACAAACATTATTCATGGTCGGGCCAGTATATGGTAGAAGATTAGAAAAACTCGGAATAAAGTCAATCGGTAATATGTTAAATCATCTTCCTCACCGCTATGAGGATTATTCTCATATTTTAGCCATCAATCGCGCTCAACCCGGCGAAACAGTAACATTACAAGCAGTAATCTCACAAATAAAAAACGAATACACGAAAAATGGGAAAAAAATTCAAAAGGCACTAATTACTGATGGGACTAAAGAATTGGAAATTATTTGGTTTAACCAACCCTTTTTAACGAGAACAATTAAAATTGGTGATAAATATAATTTTTCCGGAAAAATTGATTGGTTTGGTCATAAAATCGTTATGATCTCTCCGGAGTATGAACAGCTATCAGGTAATAGATATCAACTCATCGGTGCTATCCATACGGGCAGACTTGTTCCCGTTTATCCAGAAACCTATGGGATATCATCCAAATGGTTACGCTCAAGAATTGCCCCGCTTCTCATCGACACAGTTGATTTATTAACTGACTACTTACCCCAAACAATATTACAGAAGAATAATTTAATAAATTATAAAGAGGCGATTAATCAAATCCATTTCCCGCAGGATAAGGAAAATGCAGACTTAGCCAAAAATAGGCTAGCCTTTGATGAATTATTTCTTATTCAATTAGCTTCGCAAAAAAGAAAAAATGAATGGGCAAGTGAATTAGTCGGTCATAAATTCCAAATTTCAATTTTTAAAGACAAAATTAAGCAATTTTTTGAGAAATTACCATTTAGATTAACCAATGCACAAAGAAAGGCTACCATAGAAATATTAACCGATTTAGCTAAGACTAAACCGATGAATCGACTTTTAGAAGGAGACGTTGGTTCCGGTAAAACAGTGGTGGCCGCGATCGCGATATATCTTTCATATCTTAATCATTATCAAGCTATATTAATGGCACCAACAGAAATATTAGCCAATCAACACTTTGCGACTTTAAAAGGGCTACTAGAACCGCTAGGACTAAAGTTAGTCTTGATAACAGGCCATATTAAGAGCGCATCAAGTAACCAACGACAGAAATATGATGTCATCATTGGAACTCATGCTTTATTATATGAAACTTTACTATTTAAAAATGTTGGTTTAATAGTTATTGATGAACAGCATCGTTTCGGCGTAGAGCAACGAACCCAACTTAAAAGTAAAGGTATAAATCCCCATCTTCTTACGATGACCGCCACACCTATTCCCAGAACAGTAGCTTTAACTCTTTATGGTGAACTTGATTTATCATTCTTAGATGAAATGCCTCATGGACGGATTAAAATCAAAACCTGGGTTGTCCCTTCAGAAAAAAGAATCGCCGCTTATGAGTGGATTAAAACGAAAGTAAAAAATACAAGAGAGCAGGCATTTATTATCTGCCCCTTAATTGAGGAATCGGAAACATTAACAACAATTAAGGCAGCTACTAAAGAATATGATCACCTACAAAAAGAAGTTTTTCCGGATATACGGTTAGGCTTATTACATGGGCGTTTAAAATCAAAAGAAAAAGAAATGGTTTTAGATAAATTCCGTCGTGGCGACTTGGATATTCTGATTGCCACTCCGGTTGTAGAAGTCGGAATTGATATTCCCAACGCAACCATAATGATGGTTGAAGGAGCTGATCGATTTGGTTTAGCCCAACTCCATCAACTCCGGGGAAGAGTCGGGCGAGCAAATTTACCATCATACTGTTTGCTATTTAGCGAAGCTAAATCTCATAACTTAAAAGCCATGGAAAAAATCAATATCGGGGCTAAGTTGGCCGAACTGGATCTTAAAATACGCGGACCGGGAGAAATTTACGGGACTAAACAGCATGGGATACCAGATCTAAAAGCAGCCTCATTATCTGAT
>JAZDMI010000008.1:0-4149 GCA_043801155.1 Candidatus Gottesmanbacteria bacterium | reverse complement strand
TATAATAATCTAAAATCTCTAAATCTTCTTCTCCTGAACCTTTACCAAACGAAATTTAATAATTTTGAAGTTATTGTGGTTGATGATGCATCAAAAGAAGATTTAAGTATATTAAGTAAAACATTCCCGATAAAATATATACGTAACGAGCGTAATTTAGGTGTCGCGCAAACAAGGATGATTGGTGCCAGATTAGCCCAAGGCGAAATTATTTTATCTCTCGACAATGATATCATTCCCTACGGAGATCTTTTAAATGAAATCGATATCTTTTTCAAAAAAAATCCGGAAGCTTTGGCTGTTTCCGGTTTTGCCGGAACAGCAAAAGAAAATACCAGTTTTTATGCCCGATTTAAACTTTGGCGCGATTGGGTTTATTGGAATCTTGAACGTGATAAGGACAGCTTCTACTGGTTTAAAACCTCAATTGGGGCGATTAAAAGGCAGACTTTCTTCGAACTTGGTGGCTATCCGGATTATTTTTTTAAACCCGGTAGTAATACCCTGGAAGACCTGGATTTTTCTTACCGTTTGGCTCAAAAAGGCAAGATTTATTTTGATTCTAAGATGGCAGTTGGTCATCGTTATGGTGGTTTAAGTAAGTTAGTTACTCTTTATTTTAAACGAACAACTCTATTTATTGACTACCTTTTTCACAAACACCGATTTCCCGGTGTGGCGACTACCCAAAGCGAGGCGGCCACTATTATTCTTGGAGCCATTAGCCTGTTTTTTCTGGTGGGCATTTTAATTAATCAAATGAATCTGTTAATCTTTATCGCAATTTTCCTGATATTTATCTTCAGGCAAAAAAAGTTTCTCGTTTTTTGTTTGAAGAAAGAAGGGACTTGGTTTATGATAAAAGCCTTTTTAACCAATTGGTTTCTTTATTCAATAATTATTATCGGTGCTGTTTTTGGAGGACTGGAGATTATTTTAAATAAATTAACTAACAACTTGAGATAATCAGCGTTACATGCTAATTAGAGAAAAGATTTATAATCGTCTTGCCGAAAACCCTGCCATTTATGGCGGGGATGAGAGCAAGCGATTAAAGCTTGTACGAGGAGTATGGATAAAAAATTAAAAACATTGGGTTTTCCGCAAGACTCATTTAAGCTTGCGAAGAAAACCCCGGGCTTTCAGCCCGGGGAAGCTTATAAATTACTACCGCTTTTGGGTATAATTAGTATCTTGGTAATTGTTTTTTGGCCGCTTCTGACGGGATCAATTTTAGTTGCTAACGGAATAAGTTATTCTGATGTTTGGACCTTTAATTATCCGCTTAAAGACTGGTACCGTCAGCAGCTGCTGGCAGGCAAAATGCCTTTCTGGACGAGTTTAGCCGGTAATGGTTTCCCGGTCTTTGCCGAAGGCCAGGTAGGGGCTTTATACCCGCTACATCTTATTCTGTTTCGGTTGTTTCCGACCACCCTGGCTTATAATCTTGATTTATTTATTAATTCGTTTGTAGCTTTTTATCTCACTTATCTTTTCGCTAGAATTTCCATCAAATTATCCAAACCGGGCGCCTTTTTAGCCGGTTTAACCTACAGCCTTTCCGGTTACTACTGGACGCAATTACAGTATCTTAACGTCCTCATCGCGATTGCCTGGGTACCCTTGGCCTTTTTGGCAATTGAGAGACTAGTATCAACCAAAAGACTTGCCTGGATTTTTATACTAGCCCTAGCATTTTCCCAACAGATATTAGCCGGTCATCCGGAATATTGTCTGTATACAATAATATTTGGGTTTGTATTTTTTATATTGATAAATTGGTTGTTGGTTGAACGTAAGTCAGTTGATAAACAATCTTTTATTAAACCATTTTTATTTTTTGCTGCATTAGGTTTGACAGTCGGTTTGACAGCCGTACAAATCCTATCGACATTTGAATTATCCAAGCAATCAAATAGAGGTGAAGGGTTAAGTTTAGATTATGTAACATCAACCAGCTGGCCATTGTCAACTTTAAGCCTTTTTGTTTATCCGGGTGGTTACGAAAAACTTTATCAAGGCGATGGAGAAATTTATCATCCGCAGGCAGGGAATTTTGTCAATCCCAATGCTGTTTATGGCTATATTGGTTTAATTCCGATTATTTTATGTTTAATCGCCATAATTTTTAATCGTCGCCGCATGACCATAGTTTTTACTATTCTTTTAGGGCTGGCTTTTCTTTATGCCCAGGGAAGGGCAACTCAACTTTTTGAAATCCTCTGGCAAATTGTACCGGGACTACAAATGGTTAGGTTTTCCATAAAGGCTTTATTCTTTCTTGAGTTTTGTTTGACAATATTAGCCGGAATTGGTTTCGATTACCTGATCAATATAATTAACCATCGTTTTAAATTAAATAAGAATATATTGGTGATAAGTGGTTTAATTATCCTATTTACTTTAGGGGATTTACTGATTAATAATATCGGCCGATTCCGTAAAACAATGCCAATAGGTGACTGGTTAACCACCCCAGAATCGGTAAAATATTTAAAGACTTTCTTGGCTGATGGAAAATTTCGCTATTATACCCATGGTACCAATAATCTTGCTTATAAAACCGTTGACATACCGCTTCATAAGCAATATCAAAATATCATGCCGGTCAATTATAATCTCCTATTTGATGTAGCGTCGAATCGTGGATATTTTACGATGTTAGTCAATCGTCAGGTGGGACTTGAAAAAATCTTTATGAATTTTAATAATGAGAATGAATCGCTAACTACGACAACAGAATTTAAAAGGGCATTGAGTCTTCAAGCAAGCCGCTATCTACTAACAGATTTACCTATTGACGATAAAGAGTTAGTATTACTTAAAAAATTTCCCTTACCTGGTCAAGCAGAGCATTATATTTTTTTTAAGGGAACCGGTGATGGACAGCCGACAACCAAAATAGTACCAACATCCGATATTTATCTTTATGAAAATAAAGGTGCATATCCAAGAGTAAACTTTGTATCCAAAACACAAATTATTAATAATCAGAATAATATATTAGAGACAATATTAAATCCTGAATTTAACCCGACCGAAGAAGTAATAATAGAGGATAGTAGTAAACAGATAGCGGATGGTAGTCAGCTGATAGCTGATAGCAGTAAGCGGGGAGTAATAGATAATAATTCAACCGCTAAGATAATTAGAGACAATGAAAACGAGCTAGAAATTGAGGTTAAGACTGACAAGTCGGGTTTTCTGGTTCTGGCGGATACTTATTATCCCGGTTGGCAAGCGACAATTGATAACCAGCCAACTAAAATATACCGAGCTAATTATAATTTCCGGGCAATTAGTGTTAGTCCTGGACGACATACAATTATTTTTTCTTTTAAACCAACATACTGGCAAATTGGATTAATAATATCAGCAGTTTTCCTTGGTTTATCAATCAGTGGCATAATATTTTCTCTCTGGAAACGTAAATGATATATGATCGTTAAGAATAATCGAATAATAATTTTATTCGTTATTATATCAGCCATTACTATTTCTGTTTTTTTATATTCTAGCCTTTTTAAGGCGGGTATACCTTCGGGTCACGATATTCCTCTGCATATATTTCGATCGAAGTTATTTATTGATGCCCTGAATCAAGGCCAGTTCCCGGTACGCTGGAGCGAATGGCTCTACCCCGGGCAGAATGTTCCATCATTCAACTTCTATCCAGTTGGATTTTATTACTTAGTCGCGATCATCTATTTTCTTATTCCATCAGTAAGTCTGGCTTTTAAGACAGTAATTTTACTGACCTGGTTGACCGGAGGATTATTAATGTTTCTATATGCTAAGCGGTTTGGGCTTTCAGCTGGTTTATTAGCCTCAATTATTTATATTTTTACACCATATTTTATTTTAGATATATTTGTCAGAGGTTCATATAGCGAGCTGACGGCGATTGTTTTTTGTACCGGACTCTTATGGTCACTGGATCGATTTCTAGTTTCTAACAGATTAATCTATAGTATATTTTTATCTCTTTTTTTAGCTGGAGCCATTATTTCGCATCTGCCAACATTAGTCATCATAACACCAGTTTTATTAGGTTATTATTTATTACTCAAAGGAAATGGTGAAGTCAAAGCTAAAAATACTTCAATTATTATAAGTTTGATAATGGGTATTGGTTTGTCAGCTTTTTGG
>JAZDMI010000025.1:0-4774 GCA_043801155.1 Candidatus Gottesmanbacteria bacterium | reverse complement strand
ACCTCCTTCAAGAACATATTAAAAAATTAGGAAGGTGCTGTTTACCCTCCCGCTTCCATACTATTCCCCCATTCCAAAAAGTCAAACGCAAACAAAAAGCGAGGCGGCAGCCTCGCTTTTCCTCTTATTGAATTTCCACCGTCATTATCAAACTATTTATCGGCAAACTGCCGTCATTTTTAAACTCCAACTCCCCTTCCAATTCATCTCCCGGCATCCAATTCCTCGTTTGCCAAACGGCATTCACCGGTTCATCAATAGAAAGATCCAATGTTCCTGCGGAAAAAACATTATTTTCGCTTCTTTCGGTATCGGAGAAATAAGCGATCGTAAAACCGATTGCCACTAGAAAAGAAATAATAAATATTATATGAAATAAAGATTTCATACAACCTAAATAAACATCATCACAATACAGATTATGTCAATCGAACATAGTATTATTCCTAATATTGAAATTAATTTAAATCTAGACCCAATAAAACCAGCAACCAAACCAACTAGCGCCAGAACGGCCGAAATCGGCAATAATACCAATAGGAATTCTATTGGAAAACGAAAGATGGGGAAATAAACAACGCCTGGACCAATCAACAGACTGAAAATTCCGAGAAAAAACGATGTTAATGAAAAATTTTTACTTGAAGGTGGTACAAAATTAGGCTGGATAGATTTTGAATATTTATTTTTTTTAGTTAATAAAAATACAAAAAACAAAAAAATTAGAGAATTTATAATTAAAAATATGCGGAAAAACAAAATTTGCTCTTCTGTTGGGGAAAACATAGTCCAAATAGAGGAGAAAAGATCAAATAGAAATTTAGCCGTTAATAAAAGGTAGGTTAAAAAGACTAAAATAACCGATCCTAACCATGACCAAATTCGACTTTTTAAGATTGAGCTAAGAAAGAAGATAAACAAACTACCCCATAAAAAATAAATTATAGAGGTTACTATGCGACTAGACGAAAAATAAATTGGAAATTCCTTGATTAAGCTTGCGCCCAACGCACTCAAAAAAAATATAATCCCCATTATTGCCATCAACCAGGCCACAATGCGTACGAATTTTAAATTATATATTTTCCCCATATTCGTGTATTAATTTTATTATTGTTTCGCCTCAAATTTAAATTTAATGTTTATATTTTTCTCTTGGTATTCGTTTCCCGCAGTCTCTAAAAACTTGAACTTCATTTTTAATTTCTTTGTTTCACCGGAATCAAATTCCTCTTCGGTATAATCTTCCAAATCTAAAGAAGTATCTTTCAATTCTGATAAAAGTAAAGGAGCTACTTTATCTCCCACATCCATTGTAACCTCATTTAATATATCTGTCTCGCCGTATAGCATCTCTGTTATTGCGATCTGCGTTTCCAATTCCCCATCTGTTTCTTCACCGGATCCACCTTCCATTTCTCCCCCACCCGTGCCCGTAATTCCGTAAACCATATAGTATTCTTTACCATCGTATTCACCCGTGGTTAATGTTAAGCCGTTTATGGTTTCGCCTACTTTCAAAGTTATTTTATTTTCGCATTCCTGATTCACTTCTTCAAGCAAGGTGGCATATGGACATATATAAATACTTCCCGAACCCGTTGACGGTATCAAGAGAACCTTCTGTTCTTCAACAACATCCGGCCAACTCTCCATATAAAGTACTGATTTCCTCTGTTCTAAATCAAAGTCTGCCACTAATCCCGTCATATCGACATCTGCTTCAGCATCTTCGAAATGAATTGTTAATAATCCTACCGGCGTTGAAGGAGAGTGGCTGACGATAACCATCACGGTATCCATCATTGTCCGCCCGAATTCGGTTAAATTTTCTCCCAGTTCAGTGGAAATCATTTTCATTTTGTCTTTCATTTCTTCCAATATTTCAATCTTTTTAGGAATAATATCTTCTTCAACCCATATCATGCGAGTTATAAATTCTTCTTCACCCGTTTCCTCATCCGTCGCGGTTAATGTAATATGGTATTCGCCAGGATATGGAAAACATTTAATTTCGGTTTCGCCAGAACCGGTTCCTTCGCCGTCAAAATCCCAAAATAAAGAATAATCTCTTTTCGTAAAAAGATTCGCTTTAAAAAATACGCAAGGATATAATTCATTCTCAATTATTTTATAATCAAATGATATTTTAGGATTAAGAGCCGGAAATTCCCCATCTATTTCAGAATAATCAATTGAATCGTCCTCAATTTTAACAATTCTGATTATGCCTTTATTGTCTATATTTTCTTCATTACCGCTGACCATTAGAGACTCGGTGGTTAATATCGAAATCTCATTAATTGATGGGTATTCTTTATTGGCATTAATGAAAAGATCAACACTCCTCAAGAAATTCTCAAATCCATGTATATGACCGCCAAAATTAGCCAGTATATCTTTGTTCTCAAAAATTGTTTTAATTCTATTAAATTCTCCGAAAGAAAAACCATTAATTGAGTTACTAATGATTGGGTCATGGGAAAATATAATAGTTGGATTATTTTTATATTGATCTAAACAAGTTTCGAGCCAATTTTGGTTTATAGTGTTAAGAACTGCAGCAGAACTTACTCCTTCACCTAAAAAAACAGGTTCGCGCGAATTAAAATCCAGTCCGATAAAATTCATTCCGCCGTATTCCATTGCAAAGTTTTTATAGTTTGGGTTTGCCTCATCGCGTACAAAATTTAACCTTTCTTCAAGTAATTGCATGTTTGTTGAATTTTCATCCCAAAAAATTTCATCAAAGAATTCTTCGCCTGTCGTTGGACTTGATCCAACCGAACCGATATCGTGATTACCGAAAACCGGCACATATGGAATCCCATCTAAGTTACTTCCATCTCCATTCGGGTCGTTCAACTTATCTAATATGTCTTTTGCCTTTAAAAATTCCGATTCTTTTGCGCTTTCCGTAATATCTCCCAAAACGGCTAAGAATTTAACTGGACATTTTCGTTCCTCGCAATCAATCATATTCTTGTTATCAACTAGCCAGTCAACGACCTTCTTTAATCTTTCGGTCAAATAATAATCTTCTCCTTCGCCAGTATCACTCATCATCGCCGTTTCATCATAGTCATCATAACCCCTACCTATGTGCAAATCAGTGATTATTGCAAATGACCATTCTCCGATAGTAGGTGTTTCCGTCCAACCGTTTTCCCGTACAAAAGGGAAATTATCCTGTCCTCCCGCAGTTCCGTTTATTGCATAAGGGCTATCACAGAAACCATCCAAATCATCATCGAAGCATCCCTCTTCAGAAGTATCATAATCAGACCAATAATTACCACCTTCGGGAAATCCATTATCAAAAAATTCATCTCCCTCGTGATTTATTAATTGAGCCGAATTATCAATAAAATTAGTGTGGTAAACAAGATTGTCGGAACCGGATGAAAAACATCTAAAATAGATTCCGATTTCATGATTGTCTTGCAAAAGATTATCGGAAAATACATTATCTGAAGAACAATCTGAAAGAATTCCATAATAATTATCTATGATTTTATTATTCAAAAAATTATTTCCAGAAGATTCTTCCAAATCAATACCAATGAAAAAGTTATTAATTTCACAGTTTTTAATCGTAACTCCAGTTTTCTGTTCTTGTAAAATAATACCCGGACCCGTACTGGTGCCGCTTATTTTATGACCATTACAATCCAAGATAATGTTATTTTCTCCGATTATCACCATTCCATTCACATCTTCGTTAAGAATCGTATTTTGGTATATCTCAAGAGCGGATATTGAATCAAAAACAAAAAACGACCCAAAGAAAATCAGGATTATTAATAGTTGTTTTGCAAATTTTTTCCCTGTTTGATCCAAGAAACTAGAAAATTATTTTCTTAAATCTTTATCCTGCCGGCGTATTTGCCGATGATTGGAAGTTCTTTCTTTTCGTTCTTTACCACGTTCATAATGCCGATGATGCTGAATACCGCCCATATAAGTCCCAAAATACTGCTTACCGGTAAAAGTAACGGGATTATCCCGAAGATCGCCCATGTTATGACTTCGCCGATGAAGACCAAAACTCCCTGCCTTGAGTGGAATTTTACGAACTCGTCCTGGCTTCCCGCCAAAAGCGGAATCAGACACAGCGGCCCGGCATAGCTTATAAGCGCCATTACGTTTATTTTACCCTTATCCGGGTCCCCCTGAGGCATCGGATTAGGGTTTTGGTTTGTTGTTTCGTCCATATTTTTGTCATTTGCTGATTAATTATTATTACCTATACTCCATTTTATCACACGGCACGCAAAACAAAACAGAGGGCCTGGGGCCCTCTGTTTTTGAGTTCTTTTACTCGGCTGTTTCTTCTTCGCCTTCTTCTTCCTTTTCTTCAGTACTTTCTGCTGTTTCCGGTTTTACTTCTTCTGTACTTTCGGTTTCCGGTTTTATTTCTTCAGTGCTTTCGACACCTTCGGTTTCCGGAGTTATTGTTGTTTCTTCGTCCATAGTAGTTTGCGAATTAATTTTATATCCTTGGACCTTTTGCGCTTTAGAAACAGCGCTCTTATTTTAATTCAACTTTCGCACCTGCCGCCTCAAATTTCTTTTTGAGCTCTTCGGCATCTTCTTTCTTTACGCCTTCCATCACCATCTGGGGAGCTGCTGCGGCGGCATCAACCAAATCTTTCGCTTCTTTCAGTCCTTTCTGTGTTGCGTCTCGAACCACCTTGATGACCTCTATCTTTTTCTCACCAACTCCTGTCAGTACGATATTGTAGCTGGATTTTTCTTCAGCTTCCGGGGCTAC
>JAZDMI010000022.1:0-2339 GCA_043801155.1 Candidatus Gottesmanbacteria bacterium | reverse complement strand
CAGATTATCATCTCCTCGGACCGGCCGCCCAAGGAAATCGCGAATTTGCAGGACCGGCTGGTTTCCCGGTTCAGCTGGGGATTAACCACTGATGTACAGCCGCCGGACTTGGAAACCCGGGTGGCGATCTTGAAGAAAAAGATTGAAAGAGAGCCGGTTCAGGTCCCTAATGACGTGATTTTTTTTATCGCCCAGCTAATCAAAACCAATATTAGGGAATTGGAGGGAGCGCTTATCCGGATTATTGCTTATTCTTTATTGGAAGAAAAATCCATAAGCCTGGATTTAGCCAAAGAAGTCCTAAAAGACTTGCTTAAGGAACCCAAAAAATTAATCACCGTTGATTTTATCCAGCGTTGTGTTGCCGAAGAGTATGGGGTTTCACTTTCGGATTTAAAACTCAAGCGTAGGAATAAAACTATTGTCCTGCCCCGGCAAGTAGCCATGTTTTTAAGCCGGGAGTTGACTGATTTATCTTTTCCGGAAATTGGGAATTGTTTTGGAGGAAAAGACCATACCACAGTATTGCATTCTTATAATAAAATAAAAGGGGAATCAAACACTAATGCTCTTTTAAAAGATAGGTTGCAGCGGATTATACAAATCATTCAACAGTAAATCCACTTCTTATTAAGTGGATAAATCCTTTGTAACTTAATAGTAATATTGTTGATAAATTATTTTTAACAGAAATAACTCCCTTTTACTATTAAGACTATATTTACTTTTATTATAATAAATAATAACAATAGGAGGAAGTAAAAATGAAGTTTAAAGTGGATAAAGATATTTTAATTAAAGGAATTGATATTATTCAAAATATTATTAGCGCAAAGGCAACCTTACCTATACTATCAAATTTTTTATTGGAAACTCAAAAGAATAGTTTAAAACTAATCGCTACAGACTTAAATATAGGAATAAGCTGTGTAATACCTGTGGATATTCAGGAGCCAGGATCCATTACTATTCCAACAAGGCGGTTTAGTAGTATTATTAAAGAATTATCTGATACAGAAATTTGGATAAATTCCAAAAAAAACAACATTGTGATTATAGAAACCGCTTCCTGCCAATTTAAGATTATTGGGCTACCAGCTGAGGAATTTCCTAAACTACCTGAATTTAAAGATAAAGAAATTATTGAATTAGAACAATCCCTTTTAAAGCAAATGCTGAATCGAACATCTTTCGCGGTTTCTCTAGACGAAACCCGCTATATCTTAAACGGAATAATGTTTAAAATAAACCAGAGCAATATAACTCTGGTGGCAACCGACGGAAAACGGCTGGCAATAGACAGCAAGAAACTCGGTAAGCCTGCCAGTAAAGAGATTAATATAATCATTCCTATAAAAACCATCCAAGAATTACAGAGAAATTTACAGGACGAGGGCGCGCTATCCATGATTATCGGAGCCAATCAGGTTTTATTTGAACTCGGGGAAACGATAATCATCTCTCGTCTTATCGAGGGAGAATTCCCGGATTACCAGCAGGTTATCCCCGCGCCAGCGGAAAGCAAAATTAAAATTAACCGCGAACAGTTTTTACTGGCTATCCGTCGCGCATCTTTGTTGTCCACCCCGGATTACCAGGCGGTGAAATTCGAGGTTTTTAAAAATAAGCTGGTTCTTTCCAAATCCACCCCGGATGTGGGGGAGTCCCGGGAAGAAGTGGCGATGGAGTATTCCGGCAAAGAGCTTCTGATAGGGTTTAACCCTAATTACCTGATCGATGTTTTGAAGAATTTTAACCTGGAGACCGTTGAATTAGAGATATCCGGTAGTGAAAAACCCGGAGTGATTCGCAATGACGGGTACGTTTATATAGTTTTGCCCATGCGCTTAAGTTAGGGGGGAGGCGTGGAGGCTATTAAAGAAACGCTTGAGGTTTTGCTCAAAGACTTAAAAGTCCGGAAAGAAAGAGTATCGACGATATCCCCGGAATTTTTGGCGAAAAAAGTTTTCTCGCGCAAAGAATCAGAGCATGCCCAAGCAGGGTTTTTAAAAAACGGGATATTCTATATCAAAGTGGATTCTTCGACGTGGCTATATTATTTTAATCTACACAAAAAAGAATTACTGGAAAAACTTTCCGGCCAGAATAGCCAGATAAAAGACCTTAAATTCAGTATGGGGGAAATTTCCCGCAACAAATAAGCCGAATAGGAAAAATGTTGCAATGAAAAAGATAAGTGGTAAAATCAATTATTTCTAAGGAAGGCAAATGAAAAACAAAGATAAAAAAGATAAAGAGCGGGAAGCAAAAAAACCGGAAGGCGCAACAAAGGTAAAAGCATATGATGCCGGCGCTATTCAGGTTTTAGAGGGGCTGGA
>JAZDMI010000031.1:0-7035 GCA_043801155.1 Candidatus Gottesmanbacteria bacterium | reverse complement strand
CATTTCCTTGGGCATGGCCTTAGTTTGCGGCAAGAATCGCGTCCCAAATCCGGCAGCGGGAATGACGGCTTTTTTAAGAAGATGATTGTTAATTTTTGCCATATATGATATTATATATAGTATTCTCCTGTTTAGTCAATGAGAATCCCAGTTAATAGTTAATCGAGCGCTGGTATTTGGTATAAATATAGTATAAAATATCATACATGACGAGTCCAATTGTTTTTTTAAAAGAAGTCAAAACGGAACTTGGCAAAGTTATTTGGCCAACCAGGCAAGAGACAATTAAATTAACCGGAGTAGTTATTGGCGTAAGCGCTATCGTCGGTTTGTTTTTAGGATTAGTTGATTTTATACTGACAAAATTAATGGCGCTCATAATTAAATAGCGAATTCAGAATAGCGAATTAAGAAATTTTCGCTATTATTAATTCATAATTCTTAATTAAAATAAAGTATGGATCCAAATCAAACACCAGTTCAACCATCAATCGATGAGAAAAAGGAAGCTTCTAAAGAAGCATCCTGGTATGTGGTCCACACCTACTCCGGCCATGAAGTTAAAGTTTCTCAAGCTTTAAAACAACGAATTGCTTCGATGAAGCTGGATAAAAAAATATTTGATATTGTTGTCCCAACAAGAAATATGGTGGTTGTCCGCGCCGGTAAAAAAGAAGACGTTAAAGAAAAAATTTTCCCTGGTTATATTTTAGTGAAAATGATTCTAGACGATGAAAGCTGGTTAGCGGTGAGGACTACCCAGGGAGTAACTGCTTTCGTTGGTATTGGTAATAAACCGACTCCGATCTCTGATAAAGAAGTCGAGGCAATCAAAAAATTCATGGAAATGGAAGCGCCGAAATTCAAGAGTACGTTTTCCGTTGGTGAAGCAGTTAAAATTGTTGATGGTCCATTTGCCGACTTTTTAGGATCAATTGAGGCAATTGATAAAGAAAAAGGTAAACTAAGAGTATTAGTTTCTATATTTGGACGCGAAACACCGGTCGAACTTGACTTCTTGCAGGTTGCTAAGTTATAAAGAACATATTATTTATGGCTAAAAAGGTTAAAACAATTATTAAATTAAATTTACCGGCCGGGGAGGCCACTCCTGCCCAACCCGTTGGTCCGGCGTTGGGTCAACATGGTTTACCAATTATGGAGTTTGTCCGGGCTTATAATGAAAAAACAGCTGACCTTAAAGGTCAAGTTATTCCGGCAATTATTACTGTCTATGAGGATCGGACTTTTTCGTTTATTACTAAACTGCCGCCGGTGACGCAAATGATAAAAAAGGCTTTGGCTATTGAAAAAGGCGCCAGTAAAGTCGGTCAGGATAAAGTTGGCAAATTATCCAAAGCTCAAGCTGAAGAAATTGCCAAAACTAAATTAAAAGATTTAAATACTGATAATCTGGAAGCAGCCATGAAAATCGTTCAAGGAACTGCCCGAAGTATGGGAATTGAGACTGAATAAGAAATAGCGAATTCAGAATGGCGAATTAAGAAATTTTCGCTATTCTTAATTCATAATTTAATTAAAGTATGGGTAAAATACGTGTTTCAACATTAGGTTCAGCAGATGAAGAAGCCAAAAAACAAAAGGTTAGGGTTAAACGTGAGGAAAAGAAAAAAAGGTTGGCTCATATTTCTGGAATGAAAGGTGGAGAAAAACTGGTAGATATGAGTGTTGATGCTCCAGAAATCCCAGCTTCCCCTACCGAAACTCCTTCTGATTCAGATAATAAGTCAGCGAAATTGACTAAGAAACAAAAAGTTCGTAGTCCTTTATACCAAAAGGCTAGATCGCTTATCGATCAGACAAAAGTTTATCCCCTATCAAACGCTATCGATTTAATTAAAAAAGCATCAATTGCTAAGTTTGATGGGTCTGTTGAAATTCATATTAATTGCATTGAAAAAGGCATCCGCGGCCAAGTTGATTTTCCCCACGGAACTGGTCGACAGGTTAAAGTCGCCATTGCCAATGATGAGTTAATTGATCAACTAAATAGTAATAAAATAGATTTTGATATACTTGTGGCATCGCCTGCAATGATGCCAAAACTGGTTAAATTTGCCAAGATGCTTGGACCAAAGGGTTTAATGCCTAATCCAAAATCCGGAACTATTTCCGACAAACCGGAAGAACTGGCGAAAAAACTTTCCAGCGGGCAAACACAGTACAAGAGTGAGTCCGACTTTCCTATTATTCATATGGTCATCGGTAAGGTCAGTTTCTCGAATAAAGATTTAGAGGAAAATTTTGCTGCTCTGACAACCGCTATCGGATCAGAAAAAATAAAAAGCATTTTTATCAAGTCAACAATGAGTCCATCAGTGAAAGTCAAGATATAATCCCTATCTTATGCCAGCCAAACCTGAGACTATTTGTGACATATTAACAACAAGATTAGGAAGAAAGATACTTTGTTCGCTTCCGGCAAAGAAAGAAAAAGGTACCTGTAAAGATCTCGCAACTTATTGTATAAAATTAACTAGCGGTAGTGTCCACGATCCTCGACCTCAAAGCGAAAAATCATATCTCGGTTTTTTAAATGAGAAGCAAACTCGTGATTATTCTTTTAGACATAAAAAAGTAGTAAAAAAGCGAGGCTATTAATTGATCGAGCTTCTTCTTGACATTTAAAAAAAATTATTGTAATAAAACAATATGGTTGTTGCGGCACAAGAACTTGAGACAAAAGAATCTGCCAAATTCCTCACTCTTCCCCAAGTAGCTTCACTTGATTCAGTCATAAAGGTAACCAATAATTACTTTGAACGAAATCCTAATCCCGGTGACGTTTGTGTTAACCTACGAGCCTGTAAAAAAATTCCACCGGAAAGCATATTCTTTGTTGAATCTTTGATGAGCCGGATTATCAATACCAGAGGCCAGTTTTATGAAGGCAAAAGGCTCACTATTGCTCTTCCTAGAGAAAAAGGCGTTCGTGATATGCTCCGTTTATGGAATTTTCAAAAATCTTTTGAAAAATCCGTTGGTCTTTTAGACATATCTCTTGATAGTAAACAAGATACTAGTTATTTTGGGGAAAACAATAACCAACCAATTAAAATTTCCCGCTCCCTATATCCTTGGCGTTGGCAACAAAGAGAAGCAGAATTAATGATCGACAAATGTTTATCATTTCACTTGCTAACTCCAGATCAGCTTAATAATTATTTTCATCCTTGGGATGAAAATCCCTGGACTGGTGGATTGGCAGTGGCAGTAATTAATAATTTGTTTGATAAAGATTATGCTGCTCCACATTTTACCGGTAGAATACTTATGGAATCAATTTATTCTGCTTATAGCCGTCTAACCGATCGTCGATGCAATAATATAGGTACGCAGACTGCTACCTCTATCTCCCCTAGAGAATTTACTTGGACAGTTTGGGATTACGGAGATAGTTTAATCGAATCAACAAGGGAAGCAGTTAAAAATGGCGAGGCTGGATTTTACACTAAAGAAACCTTTCAAAAGGGATTTGTCTTTGATTCAGGCTTTCGTGTAACCAAACAAAATCACCATGAACAGGTTGAAAGTCGGCAAGAAATAAAAAATAAATTTATACCGACGACTGAATCTTCAGATATTGATTTTTTACTTTCATGGTTATGGCTTGAGAGGCTGCATCCTGAAAAAACAGCGCTAGGGCATGAATATTTAGTTAACAGTGCTGTGGATATTTTTAATGGATCGGTTGAGGTTTATACAGATAAATACTCAATGGAAATTAATTGCCTTTCCAAACACAATTCCGACTTAAGATATAATTATGACGTTCTTATTCGTGAAGCTGAACCAAACACACCTAAATTCGTTGGCAATATGCTTGTTGTCCATCTTCCTCTACCGGATTATAACGTCTATGAAGCTAGACACGAGGAATCCGGGTGGCTTCCAAGTCAAAAAGGTAACCTTGATGATCGCTTGACAGTTGAAGAGTAATTTGTTAATATCTAAAAACCTGAGACAGTAGGTCGAAGGCCCTGAGGAGCATAGCGACGAAGGGCCATCATAATTTCCTACCGAGGAGCTATATTAAGTATTAGTAATTAACTATTAGTTACTAGAAATTAGTATTTAAGCACTCGGTAAGAGTGCTTTTTTAATGAGATAACAATTCTCATTAAAAGTGCGGGGAGCCAACAAATTTTTGAGGAACGAAGGCAGTTTGTACCGGAAAAAATTTCCGTTGGCGACCTCAGCACTTTTAATAAGGAAAGATTTAAAATGAAAAAACAACAGAAATTTGCCACCGTTGAGATTTTAAAAGATAAGGTCTCTAAGGCCAAATCAATGGTCTTGACTGATTATCGTGGCCTGACCCACAAACAACTTGAAGAAATTAAAAAGGCGATGAAAGCTATTGGAGCTGAATTTATCATTACTAAAAATACTCTCCTTAAAATCTCATTACCAACTACCAATTATCAACTACCTGATACTAGCCTAGAAGGACCTACCGCAACTCTTTTTTCTTATAAAGATGAAATCGCACCCTTATCCGCATTAGCTAAATTTATAAAAAATTTTGGTTTAATCAAAATTAAAACCGGTATTCTTAATAACAAGATTTTGTCAAATGAAGAAGTATTAAAGATTGCCGCCTTACCCTCTCGAGATATACTCATGGCTACTGTAGTTGCCAGACTAAAAAGTCCTATTTACGGATTACACTATTCATTAAATTATAATTTACAAAAACTGGCCTTAGTTTTAAAAGCAGCCAGTGAGAAAAAAGGAGTATCCTCCTAATCTTCCCTCTCGCCTTACCTACTATTCGTAGCGCGGCTCGAGGAGCGATTTAAGGAGGACTTAAGAAATTGTAATACTCATAAATTCGTAAACAATTTCTAAAGGGAGGTGAATTTTTATGGCAGAAGATAAAGTAAAATCATTATTAGATGAAATCAGTAAACTTTCCGTTATGGAATTGGCTGATTTAGTCAAGGCATTAGAAGAAAAATTTGGCGTCCAGGCAGTTGCTCCTGTCGCTCAGGCTCAAGTAGCCGGTGCTACACCAGCAGGTGGCGAAGCCCCAGCCGAAACCAGCGAACAAACAGTTTTTAATGTGATTATTGCCAGTGCCGGCACTAATAAAATCGCTGTTATTAAAGCAGCTCGAGAGGTTAATCAGCAATTAGGTCTTAAAGAGGCCAAGGATTTGGTTGAAGCTGCGCCGAAAGAACTCTTAACGGCAGTCAACAAAGCCACTGCTGAAGAAGCCAAAAAGAAATTAGAAACCGCGGGCGCGACGGTAGAATTAAAATAAGTCCAATCTTGAGGTGCGGAATAAGATAAATCTTTTCCTATGGAATAATATTAACGGACTTTTAGTCTTTTTTTAAAAAGATTTTCCGTATATCCGCCTTCTCTAATAAATTTGTCTTCTAATGATTTAATTTGGCGGTCTAAAAGATAATTGGTTCTTCTTATTAAATTGATAAGATGATTAACGGGGATAAATGGGTCAAGTGGGTTAATGGGGTTGACGGGAAGTAAAAACTTCCCCCACTTATCCCTTTTTACCCCTTTATCCCACTTTGAGAGAACCTCTAAAGAATTGGTTCTGACAAAATCTTCATAGTCTTTTAGTAATTCTTCGAATGAGCCCCGGGTAACTCCAAGTAGTTTGATATATCCTTTTAGGCTTTTCTGCAAATAACCTTCAGCAATACACTGCTTACTGCTTCTGGCCGCCTGGACCATCTGTTCTCTAGTCCTAAGATTTTCTCTACCTGGTAAAAATTTCTCACAAAACTGGATTGTTAAATCATAAATCTCAACAGAATTTTGATAAGTAAAAAGATACTCATAACCAGGTTTAGACATATATTTAGTTTATCATAATCTGTTACTTGAAAATCTTTTATCATTCCCCTACTATTAAATTAGGATGTCGAAAACTGTCCAAATATTTGTGGTGGTTTGTTTGCTCTCTATAATCTGCTATTTGCTTCCCAATCCCATATACGCCGTTATACCTATCTCCTCTTCATTTGGCCAAATGGATGTTAAAGGAGACATTTTTCCTGGTCCAATCGATTCAAATCGCGAAGTTAATCCCCAAGCCTATAACCGCACCTGGACTGAGGTTAATGAACATAAGGGATTAGTCTGTTACGGTTATCCATCAGACCAACCACCAGATGTTACTGGAACTCCACTTTTAAGTACTCTTGTCGGCACCGATCCAAATGAATCTGGCGCTTTTACCCGAACTTATAAAGTTGATGGTGGTAATTGGCCCGTTAGTTTCTTATGTCTTAAGTCTCCGGCTGGGCAATCGGTTTTGGCTCCGGAAGGAGTAAAGGAAAATGCACCCGGATATAATTATATGGTTCTCTATGCTGATGAACATTTTATAACTTTATCAAATGGTGAAGAGGATATGCAGGATAACCCCCAAAAGTACGGTGCGGTATTACCATTCTATATACTTCACCTTTCTAATATTAATGTTGATCCTGCCTTAGTTGCTTTATATCGTCAACTGAATGCCTCCGGAAGACATAATTTGCCTGCTATCAAATCTGGCCAGGTAATCGGAACTTCCCAGGGTCCTGATGTTTGTGTTTCTATAAGAGATTCTGATGATTTTAACGATCCCCGTTCCCGACTTGATTGGTGGCATGATTTTCCTGACGCCTCATGTATTGCGGGCACGGGACCATCAAGCTCTGCAAATAAACCCGGTGTTATTTTTCAATCCAAGAAAAGAAGTCCTGACGACCAGGAAATAGGCTGCCAACGGATTGAATATGCTTCAGGTCCTGGTAATGACGGCGCATATATTTATACCGATAAAAATGGCCTAAGTTATCCGGAGATGAGAACTGATGCTAATTTAAACTTTGAAAGCCGTACCAGAGGCGTTCATTGCGGCCAAACGAAAAGCCAACCGATCGTTGTCACCGAGACTTCTTCTTTTGATATTAATGAAGGAGAAATTTGTAAAAACACTTGGTGGAGAGCTGAAATAAGCATGAATTACGATAATAATACTAATAATTTCCGTAT
>JAZDMI010000018.1:0-24680 GCA_043801155.1 Candidatus Gottesmanbacteria bacterium | reverse complement strand
GGTGAAATAAATGAAAAAAATACTATTAAGCCTTTTAACAGTTGGTTTAGTCACGACAGTTGGCGTCTTCGCCACCCGAGCATTCTTCTCGGATGTCGAAACATCAACTGGAAACACTTTCACAGCTGGAACTATAGACTTAATGATACAAAGCGATTGCTATCGCAGTAACGAGGCATCGGGAAATTGCGGAGTCTGGGATTATAGTGTCGGTAAATTATCAAATCAAAAGTTTTTTAATTTTACCGATCTTAAACCCGGAGATTGGGGAGAAAATACAGTATCTTTTAAAGTTCTAAATAATGATGCTTGGATGTGCGCGAATATGAACATCACTAGTAATAGCGATTTGGGGGGATATTTAAATATTTTCTGGTGGGTTGATGATGGAGACAATATCTATCAATCAGGAGAAAAGAAATTATATACCGGTCCAATGACGATTGATGGATGGTTAGGACTTACTGGAGTTAACCCAGGAGGAACTGGTTCTCTACCGTTAACCTTTGCTGATTCATATTTAAATTGGAGGCTGTGGCCAGAGTCATCACCACATCCAAATACTGTAGCTATATCAGCAAATGATGAGCAACATCTAGGAATTGGATGGTGTTTTGGTGTATTAACTGCGGATGGAAGCGGACCACGAGGATTTACTTGTAACCCAGCTGGAGATCATAACAATGCTCAAGGTGATAATGTTGTTGGAGATCTATCATTTAGCGTTGAACAAACAAGAAATAATCCAGATTTCTTGTGTCCAGAACATAGACTTATACAATAATCTTTGCTTTTCTCTATCCCGATTAAATCGGGACGGGGAACGGCCTATGGTCTAAATGGAAACATTTAGGCTATGGGCGGTTATCTATATATGAAATTTTTTAAAACATTTTTAATTTTATCAATCAGTATTTTTATTGGATTTATTTTATTTTTCCTAATTGCTAATTTCAAAATTATTCCGGGAATCAGAGCCTTTATTGTTCTCTCCGGTTCGATGGAGCCGGCAGTTAAAACCGGCAGTATTGCCATAACTGCTCCGTCAAAAATTTATTTTCCCGGCGACATTGTAAGTTTTCAGGGGAGTAGCAAAAAAGATATTGTTACTCATCGATTAGTAGCTGTTAATTACGCAAAATCTTTTTCTTATTATACCGCCGGAGATGCTAATAAAAATTTTGACCAGCAAAAAATAACCGACCAGCAAATCCTCGGTAAAGTAATTTTGGTAATTCCCTATTTAGGATATATCGCCAATTCAATTAAAACACCCTACGGATTTATTTTATTTGTCATTGTTCCGATAACGATTCTTGTTTATGAAGAATTAAAAAAGCTTAAAATTGAAACCTTAAAATTCTTCAAAAATAGAAAAAAGGAATTAACAACTCCCCGGGGATATTTATATACAGAGGTTGAAAAGCTACCAACAAAAGGTCATTTTGATAAACTGAAATTTATTTTCCCCGGCATTATGGCTTTTATAATTTTAATTCCCCTATCTCTTTCCTATTTTTCCGACCAGGAACAAACACTGGCCAATACTTTCCAAGCCGGAGTCTGGGTAACACCCACACCTACACCAACACCATCGCCAAGTCCATCGCCGAATAGTAACTTATTTCTTTCAGAATATATCGAGGGTTCATCAAATAATAAAGCCCTTGAAATCTATAATCCTACTTTAAGTACCGCAGATTTAAGTAATTATTATATAACTCTTTACCGTAACGGCTCCTCAACGCCTGAAAGAAACTATCTTTTATCAGGTAGTTTGTTACCTGGTTCCACATATGTTATTTGTCATCCAAGCAGTGATCCAGTTATTTTGAGTAAATGTCAAAAAACAAATTCAAATTTAAATTTTAATGGCGATGATACCCTAGCTTTAATGAATGGAAGTATTATTCTCGATGTTTTAGGTCAAATTGGTAATGACCCGGGGACAAGTTGGGGTACCCCACCGATAACAACAAACGGTCATACGCTTGTTAGAAAATGCACAATTATTCACGGAGATACAAATGGGACTGATTCATTTAATCCTTCTCTCGAGTGGGATGGTTATCCAATAAATACATTTACTTATCTTGGAAGTCATTCATTATGCCCATAATTATAACTATGAATTTTAAAAAATTACCATGACAAAAAGATTTATTAAAATATTATTTTTAGGAATCATAGTTATCTTTCTATTTTCCCAAACTGGTATTTTAGCTAACTTAAGAAATAGAAATATAACTGCTTATGCTAATGGAGATCTAACGATTGACTGGGGAGTTCCCAGCGGGAATCCGATTTTCGTAGTAAATAATTTCTTGCCGGGAGATCCCGCCGAGACAAGAACTGTTAAAGTTACCAATAATTCCACTACTAACCGGCCAATCGGTTTACAAAGTATTAAACAAAGTGAAAGTCTTAATTTTGCGCAAGTTCTGATTATAACTATTTTAAAAGACGGCGTGCCGATTTTTCCTCCGCAAAAACTGGCTGATTTTTTCACTGCCGCTAAGGGTCCAAGTTTTATTAATTTTTCGACCCTTGCTCCGGGCCAAACAGCCATTTACACTTTTACCGTTAATTTCCCAACCGGGGCAAATGATAATGATTATCAGAATGCCAGCGTAATTTTTGATCTGACCATCGGCATTGCTTTCCAACTTCCCCAAGAATGCGAAGGAAAAACATATAACGACGAGGTTATTTTTGGCACGCAGAATAGGGATGTCTTAAACGGTCATAAAGGTAATAATATTATTCTGGGATTTGAGGGGAACGACGTTATTAATGGCCAGAGTGGCGACGATTGTCTTATCGGCGGTCCGGGGAATGATATTATCCATGGCCAAAACGGCAACGATATTATCTTCGGGAACGAGGGCGACGATCGGATCGACGGCGATAACGGTGATGATATAATTTACGGCGGTTTGGGTAACGATATTATTAATGGAAATAACGGCAATGACACATTAATTGGCGGTAGCGGTAATGATTCCCTTAATGGCGGACCGGGATCAGACACCTGTCAATTGGGGAAATTTAAAAGTTGTGAAATCGTTAATTAAAATTGTATTTTAGATTTAAGATTAGATCCTTCAATAATATGTTTATAGATTCCCCGCATTAAGTGCGCTCCCTGAATAATTACAGCCGGCCGACATTTTAATAGATCTGCTAGTAGCGTCGCCCCAAAATAAAGCTCCGGGTCTTCATCAAATAACTGTTTTTTTACGGCAGAGGCATTCCCAGATTCTTCCTGTATGGATTTAATGGCCGCATCAATAGCATCAGCGCTGATTTCTGCTGGAATTATTCCGCCTGTTCTATCCTGGGAATTATTAATAAGGACAGCCGCCAGCCCAACTCCTTGGAATAATTGCGCTAAATCTTCATCGGGAAGTCCGGAAAATCCACCAAGGATGGCGCTCTCCAGTTCGGGGTGGTCTTGATAAAAATCATTTATATCGTCCGGCATGGTGCTTTGTTCATTCATACATGCTTCTTGAACTGCCCGACGATCAACTTTGGGCAAATGATGTTCGGAAGGCATTTCGAAATGCTGATCTTGCATATTAATCATCATTATACAAAAAAATCTATTTTTTGGCTATTTTTCTATCTGATAATCTTTGCTCAAACTTGATTTTCATAAAATAATAGAATATATTGTCGCTGATGAATGTAATTGAAACAGCTAGGAAGATTGCGGATAATATTCCCCAATTCCCTGTTTGGATATCTCCTCACTGGGTCGGAATTGGTTGTCTAGATCCGGCTCAAAAAGATTTGGCTGTCGCCAGTGTTTGGATAGTAAAAATGAACGATGGGGGTAGGAAGTTATGGATACCCTTAACGGACAAAGGTATTAATCTTAGAACAACTATCGGTGACACACCATACAATTTAAAACAGGGTGATTGGATTTCTTTAGGTAAGGATCCTGGTCAAATTAAATTCGCTATTGCTAATGGGGTAATAAAGTATTAATTATTAAATCTAAAACCAACCTTCTCTGGTATTTTTCTTGACTTCAGTTTGGCTGTATTCTTCTAAAATTTCTTTTTGCTCCCTGGTCAATTTTTCCGGCAGCTTGATAATCAAACGGACATATTCATCGCCGTGACCTGAAGAATGAAGTTGTTTGATTCCTCGGCCGCCTAATCGCATAATTGTTCCCGGTTGGGTACCCGGACGAATTTTAAGCTTTAATTTACCATCAAGTGTCGGGACATCAATTTCCCCGCCTAATATCGCCAGAGTAAATGGTAATTCAACATCAACTACAATATCGCTGCCTTCTCTTTTAAAAACTCTGTCCGGCTTGACATCAATCGTTAAATAAAAATCTTCAAATTTTATTCGTGAGCCGTCATCAACTCCGGCGGGAATTTTTATGGTTCTTCTTTCACCATTAACATTAACTTCTTTTTCTGCTCCCTTGGCCGCTTCCATAAAATCCAGATCTAAACTGTAATGGGGTATTCTTTGTTGTCTTTGCCTAAAAGGCGAAGCGCCGCCGAAGAATTGCTCAAAAATTTCAAACGGATCGGAAAAGTCAAAGTCTTCAAAACCGGCTTGCCCTGAGCTTGCCGAAGGGCCGCCGGAGGTGTAATAAGTATAAGAAAATGGGTTGCCACCAAACGGACCACCTGCTCCCATACCTCCTTGTTCAAAAGCAGCATGGCCATATTGGTCATAAGCTGAACGTTTTTCTGAATTCGATAAAATTTCGTAGGCTTCATTTATTTCCTTAAATTTTTCTTCTGCTTCGGAAGATTTGTTTCTGTCCGGATGCCACTGTAAAGCCTGCTTACGATAAGCAGCCTTAAGCTCAGCATCGTTGGCGCTTTTATTAACGCCTAAAACATCGTAGTAATCACGTTTAGTAACCATAAATGTTTAATTCTTTCTTATAAAAATTTGTTCCAGCTGTTCTCTTCTTAAGAATATTAAAGTTGATACCAATTCGGGACTGTTGGCAATTTTTTTTCTTAAATCCTTAGTTAAACTTCTTGCGTGTTGATAAACTTGTTCATAAGGAGAAATGGGAAGAGGTGACAAAGCACTTTTCATGGCGATTGTTCTACGGCTTTCAATTGCCCGGCGTAAAGCGTCAGACACAAAACCTTGATAACAAGTTACGGCATATCTTCCCACATTTCCATAATGATCATCGCTAGCACCAATCGCGGCTAAATTATATTTTCTCCATAAGTCTCGGGCTTGATTTTCGTGTCGTCTATCAAAAATAGGATTAAGAATTTCAATCCCATCAAGCCATTGGCCTCTTTTATAAAGCCCACTAATTGTTTCCGGAGCAATCGAGGCTGGAGGGATACCAACACCAACGTGTGGAGCTACTGCTAATCCTCTTTGCTCATGAATTAATTTTACCGTATCTACCAGAGAACGAAACATTGGTATTTTACTATTAATAAATAAAGCTACAAGATGGCCTTGTGCTGTGGTTATTTCTGTACCCAACACTACAAATATAGGAATTTTCTTTTCTGATGCTTTTTTAGAAGCTTCAATCGCACCCTCAATTTCGTCATGATCAGTAATAGCTAGACTATCAAGACCAGATATTTGGGCTAGTCCAAGACAATCTGCAGGCGAAGTTAAACCATCACTGGCCGTAGTATGAACATGTAGATCGGCAAAACCAAGTTCTATATGATTCATATTGATGATACAATTTTCTATTTTACCAAATAGGCGCGAATTTCTCGCGCCCTTCGCTTCGCTCGGGGTAAACCCCTTTTAAATTATTTAACCATTTCCCGCATGAAATAATTGATCCTGTAAGTCAAACCATTTGACTAGTGCTTCAGCTGAACCTGATACTTCCTTTTCTGCCTGATCACATATCCAATTCATTAGCTCCTCATCTTCGTCCGGTTTTCCATATTCTGCTTCCAGTCGATCGCGCGTGCTAAAATTATCTTTGATTGCACTTTGTTCTTCGGGACTTAACATCCCAAAGGAAATATGTCCTGCAGATAAATACTTTTCCATGCCTTCGATCTTTAACATCATACTAAATATTCCTATCTATAAACCTTTAACTAACGACTTCGCCTTCTTCGGCTTTACCCTTGTCCTCCGAAGCCTTGGCGGAGGAGGATTTAGCTTCACCATCCGGCTGTGGTCCGGGTTGTTCGCCTGCCCCACCAGTTGGCTGACCTTGTGCTGAACCTGCCGCAGCATACATGGCCGCGCCGACTTTTTGCAAATCTTCGGATAATATTTTAGTGACGCTATCGATTTCTTCCTTGGTTGCTTCGGGCTTGGCCAAGACATCTTTGACGCTCTTGATATCAGCTTCTACTTTGGATTTGTCCTCCGGCTTGGCTTTGTCGCCAGCATCTTTAAGGGCTTTTTCCGCCGTATAAACCAGATTGTCAGCGGTATTTCTTTCCTCAATCGTTTCTTTTTTCTTGCGGTCTTCGTCGGCGTGCATTTCCGCCTCTTTAGTCATTTTTTCGACTTCGTCTTTGGAAAGACCGGTTGATCCGGTAATTTTGATTGTTTGTTCCTTGCCGGTGGCCTTATCCTTGGCTTTGACCGACAAGATGCCTGATGCATCCAAATCAAAAGCAACTTCAATTTGCGGAATGCCTCTGGGAGCCGGTGGAATTCCGTCTAAAATAAAACGTCCCAGTGATTTATTGTCCGGAGCCAATGGCCTTTCACCCTGTAAAACATTAATTTCCACCTGTGTCTGGTTATCAGAGGCGGTGGAAAAGATTTGCGACTTCGACGTCGGAATGGTGGTATTTCTCGGGATCAAAGGTGTGGCTACCTGCCCCATGGTTTCAATTCCCAGCGTCAGGGGAGTCACATCTAATAATAGTACATCTTTTACTTCCCCGCCTAAAACTCCTCCCTGGATTGCCGCTCCGACAGCCACCACTTCATCAGGATTAACACTGCGATTCGGCTCTTTGCCAAAATAGCTTTTAACCGTTTCATAAACCTTAGGCATTCTGGTCATTCCGCCGACCATAACGACTTCATTAATATCTGTTTTTGTTTTTTTAGCATCCCGGAGACAAAGTTCAACTGGTTTAATCGTATTTTGAATTAGACTATCAACTAACTGTTCAAGTTTAGCTCGGGTTAATTTTTGTACCAGATGCAAAGGGCCAGTCAGACCTTGGGTAATAAACGGCTGATTAATCTCTGTTTCCTGAGCGCTGGATAATTCAATCTTGGCTTTCTCGGCCGCATCACGCAGTCTTTGTAACGATTGCGGGTCTTTTCGTAAATCAACATTATTTTCTTTTTTAAATTCATCGGCCAGATAATCAAGAATGACTTTATCAAAATCATCTCCGCCCAAATGGGTATCGCCATTAGTGGCTTTAACTTCATAAACACCTTCGCCTAACTCCAAAATTGAAATATCAAAAGTACCACCACCCAAATCATAAACGGCAATCGTATGAGTATTCTTTTTGTCTAAACCATAAGCCAGTGCCGCGGCTGTTGGTTCATTAATAATCCGCAAAACTTCAAGACCGGCAATCTCACCAGCTTGTTTAGTGGCTTGTCTTTGTGAATCATCAAAATATGCCGGAACGGTAATAACCGCTTGGGTAACTTTTCCGCCTAAATAAGCTTCAGCATCGGCTTTTATTTTGGCCAGAATTTTAGCGGAAATTTCCTGGGGTGTAAATGTCCGACCTTCAACTTCGACTACCGCCATCCCATCGCGGCCGGCCTTAATCGTATAAGGCAGCCATTTCATATCGTGCTGCACTGACTCGTCAGTAAATCGGCGCCCCATCAATCTTTTGATGGAAAAAATTGTTGATTTGGGATTAATGACCATTTGCCGTTTAGCCACATCACCGACAATATTTTTAATCGGATCCACGACCGAAGGAATAACATTCCTGCCTTCAATCGAATTAATTACTTTCGGGCTGCCGCCTTCCATAACCGCCACACAGGAATTAGTTGTACCTAAATCGATACCGATAATTTTAGACATATTTATGTCCCCTTTCTAAATTTAATTTCTAATAACCTAGGTTAATTTGTGACTACCTTTTCCTCAACTTTTTTCTGACCCACCACTACTTGTGATGGTTTGATTATCTTACCTTTCATGGTATATCCTTCTCTGGTCTCTTTTAAAACCTTATTTTCCTCACCCTCGACCGCTTCGACACATTCCATTTCCAGTGGGTCAAAATCTTTACCTAAAACTTCAATTTTTTCTAAACCTTCTGTCTTTAAAATATCACTAAATTGTTTAATCGCAAGATCAAGCCCTTGGTCCCTAAGATGTTCTTTTAATTTATTAAAAGTATCTATAACCGGTAATAGTTTTATAATTAATTCTCTGTTGGCAAAACAAGCTAAATCATATCTTTCACCAGCAACTCTTTTTTCCAAGTTTTGGTAATCTGCCAGGGCTCGTTTCCAATTATTATTAGCCTCATCAAGCTGTTTTTGTAATTCCTCAATTTTTGTATTTTTCATATCAATTTTCGTCATTCTACTAGCTGCTATCTGCTAACTATGCTTACCAGGTTCGGCCAATTTCATCAATTAAACCACCAAAATAACGAACAACCGGAATAATATTCGGATAGTTTAACCGACACGGCCCAATAACTCCCAGGACCCCTTTATGTCTAGGAACTTCATAATGAATAAAAATAAAACCACAGGGTTCAAGATATTTTTCGCCTAAATCTTCACCCAAAAGTAAATGAATCGGGTCTTCGCTATCAACCACATGAGATATTAAATTTTCCCAAAAATCAAAACTATCAAGTTCCGCCAATAAATTTTTGGTTAAATCAATGTCATAAAATTCCGGCATTTCTAAAATATTGGCAGCACCGGCGTAATAAAGATCACCCTGATCATCAGTTGAAATGGCTAATGTCTTTGTTCGAGCAGCCAAAGCCTTGGTTGTTTCCCGAAGTAGCCTATCAAAATCCTGGCGATAATCCCAGATTTTTTCTTTAGCCGCTACTTCTTCGGACACTGATAGTTCCCGAGACTTCATCATTCCTGTGATATAAAGTTTTAGGGCTTTCGAAGTTGGTGTTCGGCCGGATGATGTATGCGACTGTTTTAAGTATCCGGTGTTAGTTAATTTAACCATCTCGTTTCTGATGGTCGCCGGAGAAATTCCTAAACTATATTTTTTATCCAAAGTTTCCGAACCGACTGCTTCAGCCGTTTCAATATATTCTTCGATAATGGCTTTAAGAATAGCAATTTGTCTATCAGTTAAATCATTCATACTATTAATATATATGATTATGGTGAATCTAACGAACCATTTACCCCGAATTTATTGAGGGGTTAGCAGTATCCTACCACGAGTGCTAGTTCTTGTCAAGAGACAAGAACGTAGCAATCGCGAAAAAATATAATTGCTTTTAGTTAATTAATAGCCTACATTAGAATTAGTGGCAAGTTTCAGTTGCCAAGATTTTTGGTATGTGAAATGAAAAAAGGGTATTTCATATTTTTATTTATATTGTTTTTACTTTTCAGCCTTGGGGTAACAGTCTATATTGTTCGTTATCCAACCGAATACCGAAAAGAGGCAGCCGAAAATAAAATATCCCCAGAACCTTTAAATATAAAAAAATCTTCTGCTTATCTAGAAGGAGAAATAATTGTTAAATTTAAACCTTCCGTAAACTTAAATCTTAAAAAAGATACTTCTCGTTCGATTGACCAAGATAGCATTCCGTTAAATGATTTTGATCCCGAAACGTTACCTTTTTCCCTAAAAAGAGGGAGACAAATATATAAAAATGTCGAAAAGGTTTTCAAGGGTTCTCAGAATCCTGACAATGAATTAGGAAAAGTCAAGCAAAAATTAAAAGAAGAAATTAATCGAGGAAGAAAGATAGATGCAGATAAATTTTTGAAGACTGATCTTTCCAGAATTTACAAAATTACTTTCAACAAAAAGATACAAATTGACAGTTTAATATCTCAATTTAAACAAGATCCTCAGGTAGAATACGTCGAACCGAATTTTATTTATACCGCTTTTTATACTCCCGATGATCCATATTATCTTGATACTTATCCTACAATTATCGAAAACCGTGACCCTAACTATAATCCTAACTTTGATTATCAATGGAATCTTAAAAAAATAAATTCAGAACGGGCGTGGACACTTAGTCAAAGTAATTTATCAGATACAATTGCAGTCGGGATTATCGATACGGGAGTAGATTATACAAATCCGGAACTCGGAGGTTGTAGTCTTGCAAGTTTACAAGATAATCAATGTCCAAAAGTTTTACCCGGATATAATTTTGTCTATAATAATTCTGATCCGATGGACGATTTCGGTCACGGAACTCATGTAGCTGGAATTATTGCTGCTATTTCAAATAATAATCAAGGTATTGCCGGCGAGACAGGTCCCAAAAACAATATTAAAATACTTCCGGTCAAAGTCCTAGATAATAATGGCTCCGGACTTTTAACTACTGTGGCTGATGGGATTAAATTTGCAGCCGAAAACGCCCGAATAATTAATCTAAGCCTTGGAGGAGCTGATGGACAAACGTTGATCGACTCTATTAATTACGCCTCCAGTTTGGGTGTCAGTATCGTTGCCGCTGCAGGTAATTCAAATATTGATGTTAAAACTATAGCTCCTGCTAATAATCCTAATGTTATTGCTGTTTCGGCATCTGATCAAAACGATAAAAAAGCATCTTATTCAAATTTTGGTGAAAAAATTGCTTTGGCTGCCCCCGGATCTACAATAGTTTCTTTATTAGCAGCTAATACCGATATGTATTGTCAGGGTGGTTCTTGTAAAACTAATATTATTAATAATAATTATTACTTCGCAAGCGGAACGTCAATGGCTTCTCCTCATGTCTCGGGCGCAGCTGCTCTATTGTTAGCCAATAATCCTTCATTAACCAGTACTCAAATTAAAAACATATTATTAAATTCAGCCAATGATATTGAAACAATGGGTTTTGATCCCTCTTCGGGATTCGGCCGGCTGGATATTGGAAAAGCTATAGAATCTATGGATGATTCTGACTTACCTTCAGCTTCGATTTCGATTGGAAATTATAATCCAACAACACGAGAACTTTCTTTAAACGGAATAGTCGGGGGCAGTGGTATTACAACCTATAAAATCCAATATTCAGAAGATAAAAATAGCTGGCAAGATAGTAATTTATCCGGGAGCGGGTTAATAAACAATGGGTCTTTGGGAATATTTAAGATACCCGATCAAGTTAATACCAATCTTCTTTTTTTACGTCTTTTTGTCGAGGATAAAAAAGATACCGGAACGAGAAATATCTATACAACTACCACTTTTTCTTATGACCAAACCATAAGGTCAGGTTGGCCTGTTAATTTCAGTATACCGGCCATCACACCAAATCTGTTGGTTGCTGACATCGATAATGATAATAAAAAAGAAATTATATACGCAGACATGATGAATATTAATGTTCTGAGAGAAAACGGATCTCCCCAACCAGGTTGGCCTAAACAATTAATGTTTGCTTCTTCTCCTCTCGTAGTAGGATTTCTTGATAAGTCTTTTTCTGATAAACAAATAGTTTATGGCGAATTAGTTACTGACTTTATAAATCCAACACCCGTAGGAGTTAAAATTAATGCCGTTGATTCCAAGGGCAATATGTTAACAGGTTTTCCTGTAACGGTTCCATCAGCAGATCTTGGAGGTCTGACTAATCAAAACCTGCTTTTATCAGATATTAATTGCGACGGTAATGATGAAATTATATTCTTAAGTACTGAAGCTGATACGTCGGGTACTTATCTTGTTAAGATTTATGCTCTAACTGCTCGGGGTACTAATCTACCAAATTTTCCATTAAGTCTGACAAATTATCCGTATAATATAAACCTAATCGCTGGTTTATTTCTACGGACAATACAAAATCGGGGAACAAAATGTCCCTCAATTGTATTAGGTATACCATCTCCCGATTCCCTTGATCCCGATTCAACTGCTCCTGCCATGGGAATAATAAATATTATTGACAAAGAAGGTAATCTCTCCTCCTTTTCTATTGAAGGTACAGTAGCCGGACCACAAACGATAACGGCTGATTTTAATAATGACGGCCTTGGTGAAATAATTATTAATAATTGGCCTAATTTAATTGAAGCTTATAGCCAAATGGGCGTCAAGCTTTGGTCAACTGACACTGGTAATCAAGAGCCGGAACCACCGAAAATATCGATTGGTAATTTCACTCAAGATAATAATTTAGAAATTATTGTATTTTCTCCGCCTAATCAGGTTATGGTCTTAAACGCTCAGGGACAAATAATATATAAATCATCTGCTAATCTTCCTCGTCTTGAGCTGGGAAACCATATATTGGAAAACTTCAAAGGCATAATTGCTGATTATAGTAATGATAAAAAGATTGATATAACTTATTTAACAGAGCTATCAAATAGTGGGGGGGATGGCTTAGCTTGGAGAACTTTATCTTATGATAATAATATCTTTATAGAAAATAGTTCTTTATTGCGTTACGTTGAACCAAATTTAACCTCTATGGCTGCAATTTCAGATATTGATAATGACGAAAAATTAGAATTGGTTTTACTTAAAACAAACCAGTTTTTTACTTCTTTTTATAGTGAAATTGTTGTTGACAATTTAAACTTAAGCTTTAGTCGTCAAACATTATTCTGGCCACAATACCTCCATGATGAAAAACATACCGGATCATATTCAGGTTCTAGCTCACAGACAACGATTGAAGATTTGCGGACCCTTTTATCAAATTTTATTAATATTTTTGATTACAACAATTTAATTGGCAATTTTGGAAGATGAAAAAAATATTCTTTGTATTTTCATTTTTATTTTTTCTTTTTATTTCTCGATTATCGGTTAATGCTTATTCCACCCCATCAATTTCTTTTTCTGCTGATACTTCAACGGTTAACGTTTCATATGACAAAGGTAATTGGAATTTAGTCAGACCGGTTATTCCCAATTTAAATTTCCCCACCGGGGGGATAACCTATTGGGTATCCACAAACGGAGATGATAATAATCTTGGAACTTCCTCCAACCCCTTTAAGACTATTCAAAAAGGTGTTTCTATGGCTCATGCTGGTGATATTGTTTACATCAAAGCTGGGGTTTACCCGGAAATGGTAGCTATCTCCAACTCCGGTAGTTCTACCAATCCGTTAGTTGTCTCTTCAGCCCCCGGTGATTTAGGAAATGTTAAGGTGGTAGCGACATCAATCGGCCCAGTAATTATGATCAATAATAACGCCCAATATGTTTGGATCAACGGATTAGTCATCGAAGGAACAAAAGATAAAACAGGGTTCTCACAAGTCGACGAAGATTTTGGTGCTAACGGGATATCCTGGTGGAACGGTGCGGGACATGGTAAAGCTACCAATAATGTTGTTTACGACAATATGCATTGTGGTCTTAAGGAATTAGGCCACGGAGGGAATACCTTTACTTTTATTGGTAATATTGTGTTTAACAATGGAACAGATGCTCATGATCATGGTTTTTATTTCGGCGACTACGATACCTTGATTGATGGAAATATAGTTTTTGATAATGCTGGTTGGGGTTTGCATCTATATTCAGCTCCTACTCGTTTTACAGTCACTCGCAATATTATCATTAAGAATTTCTTTTCAGGTATTTTAGTTGCCGGTTCCAATTCAAAATTTTATAACAACGTGTCTGCTTATAACGGCAACGGTGGTGGAATTATGTATTTCCGAGCTGGTGCTGTAAACAATGATATTAAGAACAATATTTTTGCTTTTAACAATGTAGATGGCGTGATTGATAATGGTGGAGGCTCAAATAACACCGATGACTACAACATTTATACAAAACAACCAAACTATGCTGGTAGCGGGGTTATCGTCGGCTCACACGAAATATATGCTGATCCAAAATTTGTTAATCCCGTAATAGGCGATTTTCGTTTGCAATCCACTAGTCCGGCCAAAAATGCCGGTAGTGACGGAAAAGATCTGGGAGCTTTTGCAACAACTTCTATCAGACAACCGATTAATATTTCAGACTTTCACCTGCTCCTTTCCACTTTTACCTCGATTTTTGATTACAACCAATTAGTAGCCAATTTCGGCCGATGACCCTTCGATTAAACTCAGGGTCATGGTCCTTCGGCAAGCTCAGGATCTTGAGTTAGTCGAAAGATAAGTATTATCGAACCATGAAAAAAATATTTTTAGCCTTTATTTTTATTTTATTTTTATCAGCTAAACCGGCTTTGGCAACTGATTATTTTGTGGCAACTACAGGAAATGATTCCGATTCTGGAACCCAATCGCAACCTTGGAAAACGATTCAAAAAGCAGCAAATATCATGTCGCCTGGTGATACGGTTAATGTCTTGGCCGGAAGTTATACTACAGAGAGAGTCCAAGTTTCAAAATCGGGAAATTCAGGTTCCCCTATTATTTATCAGGCCCAGGGACAAGTAACCATGAAAGGTTTTTCCGTCCGGGCAAATTACATTATTGTCCGAGGGTTTGAAATCACCAATACTGACAATGCTTGGGATGAAGGTGCCGGCATTTTTGTTCTTGGCAGCCACAATTTAATCGAAAATAATTATGTTTACTACGCCACCCATGACGGTATCAATGTCTGGGCGACCCGAGGCAGTGAAGCCAATTTTACGGATAATATTGTTCGCAATAACCGCCTGGAGCGAAACGGTAATGTCGGTATTGTCATTAGCGGCCGAAATGGTTTGGTTGAAGGCAACGAAATCTGGGATACGATTCAAAATCATCCTAAGAGTACCCAGCCGGCTGACGCCAACGGTATCGATTATTTTGGATCCGGGCATATTATCAAAAATAATTATATCCACGATATTAAGTATGATGGCACGTATGTCACTACGGCCCACATTGATTGTTTCCAAACCTGGGACGACGCTTACCAAGAATATGCCTCAAATGACCTAATCACCCAGAATAGATGTTTTTGTTTAACATCCCAGTCCCAAAATGAAACCTGTCAGGGATTTATGATTGAAGATGCCCAAAATATTACATTTTCCAATAATATCATCCAGGCTTATATCGTGGCTTACTCATCACCCGGATCCCCAAACCTAAAATTTTTCAATAATACCTTTATCAGTAGCCTAGTAACACCGGCCGGGGGAAGTTTTAGTCCTATTTATCTCACAAATAGTCCTAACGCGCAGATAAAAAATAACATCTTTTATGATTATCCCGGATCGCCAGTCTATCTTTTCGATAGTGCCTCACAGCAAGGATTAGACGCCGGTTATAACCTTGTCTATCATAGTGATGGCGGTGCCTTATCTGGCTCGCCTTATCCTCACGATTTATGGGGAATCAATCCACTCCTAACCAGCGACTATCATCTTCAATCTACATCCCCGGCGATAGATGCTGGTATTGATGTTGGTATAACATATAAAGGCATTTCTCCAGACATTGGTGCCTATGAATTTGCCAAGAAAATAGATATTACTGCTTTTCACCAACTCCTTTCAGTGTTTACAAATATTTTTAATTACAATCAATTAGTGGCAAGTTTTGGGAAATAAATGAAAAAAATATTTTTAGCCTTTATTTTTATTTTATTTTTATCAGCTAAACCGGCTTTGGCAACTGATTATTTTGTGGCGACTACAGGAAATGATTCCAGTTCTGGAACCCAAGCATCCCCTTGGAAAACTATCCAAAAAGCTGCTGATTTTATGATTGCCGGGGATACAGTAACTGTTCTTGCCGGAAATTATGGCGGCGATGTCAGTGTCTTTAAAAAAGTCAGAATTACTAAATCTGGCAGTTTGGGAAAGCCAATTACTTACCAAGCATCAGACGTAGTTTTAACTCAGGGATTTATTGTCTCCGCTGATTACATTACCATCAAAGGTTTTGACATTGAAGATCCCCATGATGACCGCGTTAAAAATAGTACCGAGCCCGATTATCGCGGAGGAACAGGCATTTTTGTCGAAGGAAGCAATGTCATCGTTGAAGACAATTATATTCATGGTTGTGTTTGGAGTGGCATAAAATTAAGTAAGGATGGTAATTTCCTTTTGCCCAGTAACAGCACTGTCAGGAATAATCGCATATTTCGAAATGGCATGTCCGGAATCGAAGTTTCCGGACGTAATAATTTAATAGAAGGGAATGAGGTCTGGGAAAGCATACAACATCACCCGGGAAACATTTTAAGCGCAACGGTCACTTGGTTAGATGCTGATGGCATAAGATTTTTTGGTCAAGGACACACTTTTCGTAACAACTATATTCACGATATTAAATTTGGGGCTCCGGGAGTTAATCTTGATCCCAGTGACCCAAACAATATCTATAACCTTAATAATGACTATAACGATAATCCTCATACTGACTGTTTCCAAACTTGGGCCGGAAGCAATACCGAAGCAGCTTCAAATATTACTTTCGAACAAAATCATTGTGCTATGTTGGTCAGCCAAGCCGCAAACGAAAACGGTCATGGTTTTATGTTGGCAGGGGCAAGTAATATAACCTGGAAAAATAATATTATCGAAGCCTATGGCGGGATCAATACCGGCGGAGGCAATAATAGCCACCTTTATATTTATAACAACCTATGGATCAATAATCTATCATTCAACCAATTCTGGCCTAATGCTTTAGAACTAGGAAACACTCCTAACTCGGTCGTTAAAAATAATATTTTTTATAACCAACCGTACCACACAGTAACTATTATTGGCGACACTTCAACAACAAAAGTAGATTACAATTTAGCATTTAACAGCAATAGCTCTACTCCACACTGCGTCCAGTGGGGAAACTACGATACTTGCCAACCAGCAAATCATAATAAATGGGGTGTAAATCCGCAATTTGTCGATCCGGTAGCCGGCGATTTTCACCTCAAATCAAATTCTCCTGCTATTAACGCCGGCTTTGACGGAAAAGACATTGGGCCTTATGAATATAACGCGATTGACATAACTGATCTTCGTCAACTTTTGTCCGCCTTTACTTCGATTTTTGATTACAACCAATTAGTAGGAAATTACGGGCAATGAAAAAAATATTAATTTTATTATTTTTTGTTTTCTTCGCTGTTAATTTTATACCAGCTGTTTTTGCGGCAGATAAATATACAGTTCGGCAAAGATTTGGTGCCGGTGGCGTTGGTTGGCCCCACACTATTGATGAACTTCCCTGGCAAAATTTAGACATCGGTTGGTACCACGATTGGTACAATGAAGGTGGCCCGCGAAATGGATTAGAATACATGGGGATGGCTGGTGGATACACGACTAGCTACCCTGACAGTTCTTTGGCTGCCAGTTGTCAAAGTCTAAAAACACAAATTTTAACTTCATCATGGAAATATCCCAATGGCATGATGTGGACTATAGGTAACGAAATCGGCTGGGATGTGGAGATGGGTCCCTTAACCGCGGCAACCCATTTTGAAAAATGGCGTGACTGTTTAAAGAGCATTAATCCAACTTTTCAAGTCGGCACCGGCGCCATTGCCGGTTTATGGATAAAGCTTGCGACTGAAACCACTCCCCATGATCCTAGCACCTGCACATCCTTAACCGACCCAGCTAGTGGCAGAAGTTACTTTGAGAAATATTTAGAAAAGATTATAAATGATACCAATGGTGATCAAACAAAATATCCGGATCTTGTGGTTACACATGCTTACCCTAATTGTGTTGAATGGAACACGGCCTCGGTTCACATTATCGTCGATGAGGTAAGAAAGATTATGAAAACCCATGGAATGCAGAATAAAGATCTGGTAATTAAAGAATGGGGGGATAACAGAACGAATATAACGTATGATACCCGGGTAAACTTTCTTACTGATTCTTCTAATTTTTTCTTTACCGAGAAGGATACCGATCTTGGCAATCCTGATGATAATTATCGAATGGTACAAAGATGGGCTTGGTTTATCCTTAACATTTGGCCAAATTTTCCTGATCATCTCCCCGCCTGGAAACCCTTTCAATTAATCGATACTTATAATTTCAGTTCTAATTACCCATTAACAACTCTTGGGCAAAGATATCGGGATATTATAAGTACCAATAGGTCTCCCGTTTCTCCGATCCAAGGCGACTTTAATAATGACAATCACGTTGATATTTTCGACCTTCGCCAAATTTTATCAGTTTTTACTTCGATTTTTGATTATAATCAATTAGTGGGAAATTTTGGCCAGCCTTCGCCATAGGCTTCGGCCGGTAAAACAAATGAAAAAGATTTTTATTACAATTTTGTGGTTATTTTTTTTGTTATATTTTCCATGCAAAATTTATGCGGCCGGATTGGCCTTATCATTTGATGATGATTATGTTGATGAGTGGTACGCAATGCGAGACTTATTAAATAGCTATAATGCTAAAGTAACGTTTTTTGTTACTAATTTGAATTCATTAACAGTCGAGGAATGGAACAAATTAGAGGCGCTAAAAAGAGATGGTCATGAAATTGACTCTCATGGCTATACTCATCTAGTTGCTTCTAACTATATAGCTACATATTCCATGAATCAATATCTCCAGAATGAGATACTTCCCTCAATTAGAACTTTAAATAACTACGGTTTTTATCCGATAGCTTTCGCTTATCCGACAGGTGCCCATACATTCGAAACTGATAATGTTTTATTAGGCTATTTTCCTATACTTCGTACAACAATAACAACCAATGGCGGACTAATTCCTATAAAAGATATTGATAGTGTATTCTATAAATTTGACGGAGCGACTGTTTTAACCAGTGTGGGGATTGACAATATTCAGGGAAATTCTATTGACAGTATAATGGCCGGACTCCAGAGGGCCAAAGATCAGAACGAAGTACTTTTGATACACGGTCATAGACCGTTAAACTCTACGGAAAATACTTATATTACTAACATTTCTAAACTTGAGGCAATTTTAAGTTATGCTCAAAATCATGGACTTCACTTTTATACTTTTTCCGAGCTTGTTAATCCTCAATCTTCAGCTATGCGGGGAGACATTAATAGAGATAATAAGGTTGATAACCTGGATTGCAATCAACTAATTACCAACTTCACAAATATTTTTTACTATAATTTAATTGTGGGGAATTTTGGAAAATGACCCTTCGACATAGCTCAGGGTCATGGTCCTTCGACAAGCTCAAGATCTTGAGTAAGTCGAAAGATGAGTATTATCGAACCATGAAGAAAATTTTTTTTCTAATCATTTTTATACTACACTTTTTTCTTTTTTTAGCTCCTGTTCGAGCTTCCGCTTCTGATTTTTCTTATAATATTCCTCTTAATGTAAATCGTCCAATAAATAGCTTGGTTATTGATGCTAATGTTAATTTAAATAATGACATCAGTTTTATTAGGGCAGTTTTAGTTGATAACAATAAAAAGGAATATCTTGTTTATGAAACTTATGCAAATTTAGCTGAAGAAAATTCCTTTTCTATCAAAGACAGCTGCCAGGAAACTTGTATCTTAGATGGGGTAATCCCCGACTATCTTAGAATTGAGGGTAATGATGCTTCTTTGAATATTAGCAAAACTGCATATCCTTCTGATACGGAAAAACCATCAATTAGAACTCCAAGTCAGGAAAAAGAAAAATTGAAAATTGAGCAGCTTAATCGAAATTTGAAAAGAAAGAATAAAAAATGGACTGCCGGAGAAACATCAATTTCTAAATTATCATACGCTGACAAGAAAAAATTATTTCGGACAATAGACGGTCAGCCGGTTACTTCTTTACCAAATCTTCAGGGCTTTGAATACTATAAAAGCGGAATATTTGAAATTAAGGATATTGAGCAATCTTCTGTAAAAGGAATCAGTACTTCTGCTTCTTCACTGCCTTCTTCCTGGGATTGGCGAAACGTTCATGGCGAGAACTGGCTGACATCAACAAAAGATCAGGGATCAGCCGGTACTTGTTTTGCCTTTGCGGCTGTTGGTGCATTAGAAACAGCGATTAATCTTTACTATAACCAACATATTAATCCGGATTTATCCGAGCAAATGTATATTGACTGTATTAATGATATAAGCCCTATGGGTATGTCTATGACTTTATATCCTCAATGTACAGATACTAATATGTGTTATCCGGGATTTACTCAATGTGTCTTTGCTGCACATGGCCTAGCCGATGAAACCTGTGATCCTTATAATGCCCGAGATATATCGACTCCCCATTGTAACAACAGTTATATCTGCAGTGACTGGCAAAACCGCGTTTGGAAACCCGGCGACTTTCATGATTACAAGTTCAATGAAGATTATGGTACTCCCTCTTGTCCAAAGCAAACTATGGGTACGACTGAAGATGATTTAAAACGATTGTTAATCCAAAAAGGTCCGTTAGACAGCGGTATCAATACATGGGGTCATGCGATGGTTTTAATCGGCTATGGAGGTTTGTCTGATTGGGCAACGTTAAACTACTGTGGATATGATTCCCTGTGTGGAACAGATACAAATTGCATTCCCAAAGAGTGTAATATTCCTAACCAAACAATGTCCGTATGCTCTAATGAATATAGCACATGGAAGATAAGCCGATTAATAAAATATACATGCTTGCCTGATTTTTCGGGAAAATATACTTGGCAGACGAGTAACGACCAGATAACTTATTGTGACTTTTATTCACAGGCTTGTATTAATAATAGCTGTCAAGATAAAAGTACGTTCCAACTCCAACCAGGCTATAAAGAATGTGACGAATTCAATTATGGTTATTATTTTTCACAACAGGTATATAACCCAGGTCAAGGAAATCCTTATTGGATTTTTAAAAATAGCTGGGGGTCAAATTGGGGCGAGAATGGTTATGCCAAAATCGCTATTTCCTTAGAAAATTTAGGCTGGGGTTCGTTACCCCTAGGCCCTTTTACTCCACCTATTGGCCAATCTTATGAAATTATCTGTGTGGATAAAGATAATGATTCTTATTGCAACTGGGGAATTTCTAACCAAAAACCAGCCGGTTGTCCGAGCACCTGTAAGTTAGAAAAGGACTGCAATGATTCTGATCCCCACTTAGGTCCTTTTGATTTAAACTTTAACTGCCAGTTTATTTCTAACTTACCCGGAGATTTTAATAATGATAATAGAGTCGATCGAAAAGACTTATTATTTCTTCTCAATTCCTTTAGCACAATATTTAACTATAATCAATTAGTAACCAATTTTGGGAGGTGAGACAAATTTATGTTTAAACCAAAATTAGTAAATAATAAAATTATTTACGGAATTATTCTTTTACTCGGGCTGGTCGCGGCTGTCTTTATCTGGAATAACTATCAAATCCAAATAACAGAAAAACCAAAGCAACCGGTTGGCACAAACTGCGGGATAGAAAATTGTCATGGTTTAAATATCACCTGTGGACCAAAAGTTCCTGAAGTCTGTGATATGAGTTATCAACTCGGCGATAAGTGCCGGCAACTAGCACAGTGCCAAACAGTTGGCGGCTCTTGCCAATTAATAAAATCGGTTGAATTTAGTAGCTGTAAATCTTGTGCCGAAAACTGTGATCTACAGTTTAAAAACGAACCGGAAAAAGCTTTCAGTTGTGAAGCAAAATGCGGACCACAAGTAAAAGAGTAGAAATAATTTACCGGTAAAGAAATGAAAAAGATACTAGTTGTAGTTGAATTAGCTATTGCAGCTTGTTTTTCATCCCCCTTTGCCTATGCTGCCGGCGTTAATGGTGATGCCCAGATAAACGGTATGTTTGACGGATCACCGATTGTCATCAAAACCACCGATCGTGATGCCGGGGCGATTGCCTCTTTAACTTGGAAAGGAGTAGAGTTTGTTGATGATAATGATCATGGTAGACAATTACAATACGCGTGGAATATAAACAACCAGAGGGAGTGTAATAATCCTACCGAGGCAGGAACAGCAAACGACGGATCAGGTTCAACCAGCAGCAGTGTTCTTTTGAGTATTGAAGCCGCTGGTAATAGGCTGACTACTGTTAACCGTCCAGCATTTTGGTGGCCTCCTCTAACCCCGCACCCGACAAATATCTGCCAGTATTCAGTCAACACAACGATAGTATCCAATTACACTCTTAAAAAAGTTGTTACTATTGGATGGCAGGACATGCCCAATGTGGTCGAATTCTTAGCCACAGTTTCCGTTCCAGAACAGATAATTGCTATGGCGGGAGAATGGCCTACTGGGTATTTACCAAATCCTCCATTTTCTCAATTCTTGACATATGATCCGCGTACGCGAAAATTAACTAATCAAAAATTAACCAATAATGAATTTGTAGGCGGGTATCTGCCCGTTGCAATTTCAACTCAAGACGGCAAGTATGCTGTTGGTGCTTACTCTCCGGATTTACCAAACGAGAATCAGGGAGACAGAATCTATTCGCTCTTTACTTTTTCATACGCTCCAACAAGCAAATGGAACGTCTCCTATAGACGCGGATATACCTTACCGGGTGATTATTTCTACCATACCTATATGGCTATCGGGACGCTGGATCAAGTAGTCAATTCTATTGACAGTTTATATCAACGAATGCCTATGGAGCTTGAAGTTAATGAGGGGTATTTAGATAAAGCGAATTGTCAAGATATTGCCGGTTGGAGCGGGACCGTAGGCGAAGGGAAGACACCCGGATCAGTTTCTCTCTTTGTTGATGGAAACAATAATTCGGGGGTAGGTATCGGCAATATTAAAGCAAACATAAAAAGAGAGTCTGAAGTATGCTGGATATTAAGGGCGGGTCCTTGTGAACCATGCCCGGCTGACCTACCGCAATGTCAGCATGGCTTTTCTCTTAATACTCCAGTGATATTAAAGGACGGAAAATCGCATACCCTCTTTGCTTATGGCATTACTCCTTCAGGTAGCTATCGTCTACTGAATAATTCACCTAAAACAATTAGATGCTCGACAGAAATATCTGTCATTCGACAGTTAATTAATACTTTTAATTCGATTTTTGATTACAACCAATTAATCGCTAATTTTGGAAAATAATTATGGTGGTCATAGTCGAACCATGAAGAAGATATTAATTCTTATTATTATTTTTGTAATGTTTGTTTCGCAAACAAATATAGCTATAGCAGCCTTTCCGTCTGCGAGCTACGAAATTATTGAACCAAGCGGGGGAAGGGGTACATCATCTAGTATGACCAATCTGCCAAAATTAGTCAGCGACGACAAGTACCTATACAGTTTAGTGGTAATAGGTGATCAAACACTCTGGGACCAAAATCAATTAGGTTTAAGGATACAACGAAAGCAAATTAACACGACCGAGAATTTCATTACTATTTGGGAGAAACCAAACGGCGTATTTCTCGTAAATGGAGGCATAGTCTTAGACAAAAACGGCCGGTTGCATATATTTTATGTTAATAACGTAAACGCTCTTGGCCAATTAGCGCACGAAATTGCCAATACACCTCAATCTTATCCTGTTACTTTCTCTCCTGATAAATTGCTACCCCTAAATAATACCTGCAAAAATTGTCGCCTTGGTTTGACTTACGATTATTCCACCGACTCTATTTTTATCGTCTTCGATCAATTGATCAATAACTATCCCGAATGGGCGTATTCCTATATAGCGGTTTATAAAAATAACTCCTGGAGTACGCCTGAAATAATACTTAAAATGTATTACGAGTATTTGACAGTAGATGAATCGGTTGTTTTCGGCTATTTCTATCCCAAAATTATTGTCTTTAATGACCAGCTGCATGTTTTTTATGTCGGCCACCCATATGGTTCGATTAAATTTAATGGAATACCAACGCAAATTAAATGGTTTAAGAACCTTACCCATTATTATCGTAATCTTAGCGGGGGTTCCTGGGCTTCGGAAATAATCAGAGACACCCAAAAAAGCCTAGACGAAATTATCGCTAATCCTAGTCTTCAAAACATTGAACGTAATTTTTTCGACGATGTCTTTGTTACTGGCGACAATCAATTAGCCGTAGTTGGGACCTATGTTAACTGTCCTAATCAGATTGGCGGTAGTTACAGTTGTAATCTTCAGGACAGCATCCGGCAAACGATCGAATACTTAAACCCGACAGGTATCGGTAATTGGAACAATCTTGTTCTTTATCAGTACAATTACAAAGTCTGTGTCCAAAAAACTTCTGACGGCGTATATCATCTGTTAAAACCCGGATTTAACGACGAACTTGAATATGCTCAAAGCATTGACGGAAAAAGCTGGACAGATCGCCCAATTAGCCAAAAACCCAACTTTACTCTACAAGGCGGACACGGATGTTTAGAAGAAAACGGGCGTTCTCTTAATGAAGCCTATGCTCAAGTTGACGGATACACACCTAGCCAAGTAACGACAAATAAATCAAGTCATACCGTTATTTTGACAAAGATCGATCTTTCTAAAGATATTACTGATTTCCGAAAAATTCTTTCTACCTTTACTTCGATTTTTGATTACAACCAATTAGTAGTAAATTTTGGCTCGCGTTAAGAAAACTAAACATATGAAAAAAAGTTATCCTATATTAGCATTTGCAAAGTCGATAAAAATCTATTAATGTATTATTAGTGGTAATTTATAATGGACAATACTGATTTAAAAGTTTCTGGAATA
>JAZDMI010000032.1:0-2807 GCA_043801155.1 Candidatus Gottesmanbacteria bacterium | reverse complement strand
AATATTTTAAAAGCATTTTCTTTTACCAGTACCAGTGGCGCATGGATATCGGGCAGGTATAAAATAAAAGCTACTTTGTCAACGGGCGACAGCGGAGAAGTGGAATTTTCGGTTTTATAAATTAATTTTTTTATGAATATTATTAAAAAAATAATTGAGTTTCTAAAAAAGATTGGAGTTTTAAAAGCAGGCGGAGAAGTAAATACTTATAAAAGCTCAAAAGATAAAGGATATAAAGTAGATAATTTGATTGATAGAGATTAATAACCGCACTCCGGGGGTGCGTTATACTTTATCTTCATGATTACTTCGATTCTCATTGCCCTAGGATTAAACTTTGATACGTTTTCCGTCTCAATTGTTGAAGGAGCGAATTCAAAAAAGATTACAATAAAAGATGCTCTTATTGTTGGATTATTGTTTGGATTTAGTCAAGCTTTCATGGCTTTGATAGGTTCATTTTTCGGATTAGGATTTAAATCATTAATAATTAACATAGATCATTGGATTGCTTTTCTATTATTGATTCTGGTTGGAGTTAAATTAATTTTTGAATCAAAAACAAAAGAAGACAAAAGAAAAAAATCCGGCGTTCTTGATTTTCAATTACTTTTATTATTGGCAGTTGCAACTAGCATTGACTCGTTAATTATTGGTATTACTTTAGCGTTTATAAAAAATACCATTGTCACGACAGTTTTATTAATCGGAATAATCACTTTTATTGTATCGTTTATCGGTTATTATTGTGGAAAACAATTAAAAAAAATTTGCAAAAATAATACTAAAATTATTGGTGGTTTAATATTAATATTTATTGGATTAAAAATACTAATAGAACATCTGTATTTTGGCGGTTGACATACAATCACATCCCAAGCGGTGTCGAGATATCACTTTATACCAGATTTGATGGAGGCGTTTTGGCTCTTTTTAGTAAGATTAAAGCAATAATAATGACACCGATAATTATTAAAATAAGAAAGACAATTACCGCTAATATTAACTGACTTTTAGATTTATTTGCCCCCTGAGCGTTAACCGCTCCTTCCTGCTGGTTTTGACTTGATGCCGATTGAGAGATTTTGATATTTAAAGCGGGAACAGAGTTTTTATTAATAATTTCCTTACTAGTTTTTGTTATCAGGTTAATACTGTTTTTTTTTAGATAATCGGCATTTTTATTTGCAAAGACAGAGGTTGAGATAATAATAGGTTTTGTTTGATTAGAAGCAGTAAATACCAGCTTGTATCCAAAACTGGGTAGATAACGGGTAGGGATTTTAAAATAGCCATTATTATCTGAGGTAGTTACATAAACAATTTTATTGGTTCCATCTTGTTGATAACCAATCTTGGCCGAAGGAAGAATTTGACCAGAATCATTATAAGCGTAACCTTCAACATAGGTGAGCAACGGTTCAAATATGGTGCCGGCAACTGGATTATAGATAGTTTGACCGGTGAGATCGACTTTAGTATAGACAGCTACCAGACGATCAGGTGTTCCGTTAGAGTTAAGCGGGTAATTAGCATTATTAATTGTTACTTTCCAAGAGCCAAGCTTATTAGCATTAACCGTAGCGGCAATCTTACCAGTATTTTCTCCTTTAAGATTAATAACTGTTAATGGATGGGTAACGTGGCCGATATAGTTGGTGGTTAATTTATTTGTTGATCGAGAAATAGAAAAATCAACCGACTTAACATCGCCATGGTAAGAAGGATTGCTTCCCGGATCAAGGGGCACATCGCAGTGGACAAGTTTGTTGTATTCCGCTATAGAGTATTGCTCTAAATAGAGGGGAACAACTTGACTTTTATCATTTTTGACGTCAGGATCGCAATAGTAGGCTTTTGTATAGTTCGGATGGACACGGTCTATTTTAATTGGCCAGCTATAGTTAGTTGGTTTGACATTTAAATCAAGATAATAGACCCCGTTGGGTACCCAGAAGTTAAACTCTCCATTAATCTTTACCTTCTGTGGATTAATCAAGTTGTGGTAGACAAAAATTTTCTTCAAATTGTTAAGAAGAGTTATTTCTCCGTCAGGGATCGGTTCCAAACTCTGACTGTCAAAAAATCTTCCCTTTGGGTCCTGATTATTACTTCTATCAAAGTCACGCGGAGGAGGTGATGTTGGTGTTGGCGTAACAAAATTGAGCTCTCCTTGTTGATTTCCTCCAAAAAAGACTTCCGGCGTTGTTTGCGGAGAAGGGCTGATGTTTATTTCTTCCAGATTGCCATTATCAATATAATAACCGTTAAAAAAATGGGTTGTGGCTTGAGGGGTATAACTGCGAACGATCACCCTATCAAGAAGTCCTGTTATATCGGTTTTTTTTGGGTTTTCCAAAGCTTTAAACTGGTGATTAGGATCAGGAGACATGACGTCGCCACTATTATATGAGTTTAGCAGATTATCAAGAGCAGTATTACCGGTAGTACAGCGAGCGCCGTCAACAGTATTAATACAACCAGCGATATAAATGTCGGTATTGGCTGGTAGGTTTTCAGCAAACAAACCCAATTCATGGTCTTTATTAATTTGGTCAGGGTGGTTGGGAATATCAGTCGGATACGGAACGCAAAAAGTTGAGCTTGGATCTTCGCAAGGAGCATAAATAGCATAAATACCTAACTCTACCGGCTCACTTTTTATACCAGTATTATTTTGTGCCTTAGTATTTGTAAAAGGAAATAACAATCCGATTAAAACAACAAACAATCCCATGAAATATTGTTTCATACTCTTAATAAGAGTATTGCAAAATTATTATCTGATTTCAAGTAGATGTTTTTTT
>JAZDMI010000029.1:0-3290 GCA_043801155.1 Candidatus Gottesmanbacteria bacterium | reverse complement strand
GTTGTTAAAATAGTATTTTTTATCTGTGAGGATGTAAGACTAGGATTATATCCTTCAATCAAAGCCGCAAGACCGGCAACATATGGCGCGGCCATTGAAGTACCATCACCATAATCATATTTTTCATCAGAACCATTTGATACGATTCTTTTAATAATCTTAACATCATCTACTAAGCAACCACCATAATTATTATCCAAAGAGTTGGTTACCCAGCGAAAACGGAATTTAAAATTATTGGTTAGATATTGAGCTGGTATAGGAATGTTTTCATAATGAAACGATGACCATCCTGCATTATTCAGTGGGTTTTCTCCACTAAAGACATCAAGCGTTGGTTCGTCCCACTTAAATCCATCTCCTAAATCACCATAGAAAGGATCGGGTGGTACAGAAAAATTGACCCCATCAGCACTATATTCTAGTTGCATATAATCTGCCCAACCATTGGTGATATATTCCGTGTCGCACATCGTCCAAAAGTCTACAAATCCAGATGTTGCTCCGCTCAAGTTTATCGTGGGAATAGTAACTATAGTATTGGCGTTAGCATGATAGGGATATTGAGTAGTGTCACTATAAAGAATCCGATCCCACCCCGGTATATTACTATCCCAAACTCCCCAGAAGCCATTCTGTGTCCAACCATTTGGTATAGAAAAATTTGCAACACTACTAAATGGTTCGTTCAGCAGACTAGAATCGGTAATTGATGGAACCGTGCCATATATATTTGTTCCCGGAGCACCTATATCAACAGAAGTTACACCATAATTAGAAAAAGATGCTAACCCATCATCTTGATGTGTGGCAGCAACTGAAATAATGTTATCTAAATTATAATCCGAAGGATAAAGATGGGCATTTTCATTATTAGCTGATTCATTACCGGCCGCAGCAACAAAAATTCCTCCTGCGGTTTTGAAACGGTTGATTGCGTCATATTCTGATTGTGAAAAATAAGCTCCTGTAAAACTAGCATTTATTATTTTGGCACCATTTTGAATGGCAAAATCAATAGCTTTTATTTCATCAGATATATCAAAACCATATTTAATTGCCATTATTTTTGCCTGAGGTGCGACTCCTATAATACCCTTGGAATTATTCTTAACAGCAGCTATAGTCCCAGCGATATGCGTACCATGAGATGAAGAAGTGGGTAGAGGTGTCTTATCGTTATCTTCATAATCATATCCGTGATTGCAACTGCCCAAAATACCACCATTCTCATCTTTACAACTTGCCCCGTTCCACATATTCCCAAGCAAATCAGGGTGATTATAAGCTACACCACTGTCTATAATTGCCACTATAACTGGAGCAGAAGTCGTAGCATCACTTATTGCCCAAGCTTCTGGTGCATCAATATCAGCGTCGTTAGTGCCAGAAACCCCATTAATTAATTGCCCCGTATTATCTAACCCCCAGAGTCTATCCTTATAGGTATCGTTCGTATTAATATCTGCAGGATAACGCTTATAATTTGGTTCAACATACTCTACATTTGGATCATTTTTTAATTCAGCTATTTTCTGTTCTACCGTCTTTGCATCTTTAATTATTAAAACTGATATATTATTTTTTCTTAAATCTTCCTTTTTCTCTAATGATTTAGAATTAATAAAATTCAAAGCAGTAGCTCTGCCAGAAACAGTTTGCAGATTTATTTTATTATTTTTATACTTAACCAAAATTTCGCCTTCTACATAATTCTTCTCTATTATTCCTGCTAATTGAGATTTTGGTACTGCAGTCGTTTCTTTTTGGACTATTAATAAGTCTTGTGAGAGAGTGTTGGGCGATCTGGGTATAGAATTTATTTTATTAAAACCAGCCACACCGTTGGGTACAGTTTCTGTCTTAACCTTAACCTGCTCAAAATTAACACCTTTATTTTCATAGGCTAAAACGGGCAAACTAAAATTGCCCAAAACAACAGAAAGGCTTAAATAGACCGAGATAAACAAACTAAACTTTTTAAATTTCATCAGTGTTTAATATTATACATAGAATAGGAATGTTGTCAATAGCTGAATTATAACTCATCCCCATCTTTTATAAGTTTTCCATTATTTAATAATTTGAACAACAAAAAGCCCACCACATGGGTGAGAGCTTGCGCCCTCCGCGCCGGTTTCCCGACGTGGCCTTGGAAGACAGCCCCATATGATGGGTTTTCTATCTTCCAAGGACTTTTCACCATGCTTGGCAATGACCAAGTTTAGGCTACTCACTTATTCAATTGTTATGAACATAATACCAAAATTAATGGTATTAGTCATATATTAGCTTAGATTTAGTTTTTTGCGAAGCGAGTTACCAACAGCTAGTTTTAAGGATCAAAAGATGAATTCTTGTCTATCTAAACCCAAGCTGGTATATTCTGACCTATGGAATATTTTAAGGAAATTTTGCTCCAAAATGAAGTAGTAAAGGAAATACTTCTTAAAGCTCCTTCTTTAGAAATGGAGAATTGGTATTTGGTTGCCGGTTGCTTGGCCCAGACAGTTTGGAATCACAAACATAGGTACGACTTGAATTATGGAATTAGCGATTATGATTTGGTGTATTTTGACGATTCTGACATTTCATTTGAAGCAGAGGATAAATATATAAAGAAAGGCAAGAAAATATTTGGAGATATTCCGGTAGAAATACGGAATCAAGCCAGAGTTCACTTGTTGTACGAAAAGCATTTTGGATATCCAATTGATCCGTTTTCTTCGGTTGAAGATGCTATATCCCAATACCCAACTACCGCAACCTCTGTAGGAGTTAGAATGGAAAACGATGATTTAAAAATTTACGCTCCTTATGGATTAAACGATTTAATGCAATTAATTGTTAGGCCTAACAAAAAGAAAATAACTGAAGACATTTATAACAAAAAAGCAGAAAAATGGACCCAAATCTGGCCAATGTTAAAAGTGGTGCCATGGTGAATAAAAATATTTTAAGAAATGGGTGGACCAGATATAATTATTATGGAGTAACTGCCGTTTTTTATGATACTTTCTAATTCCTTTCCCCCTTGCTACAATTCAAACAATATTATGAATTTATCAAAACCAAGGTTTATTTTTGCAGCTATTGGAGTTGCCGTTTTCGCATTTTCTGTGAATATTCAAACGGCGAGTGCCGCTTTTCCAGGAAGCAACGGAAGAATTGTTTTTATGACTAACCGAAGTGGAGATATCGAACCCCATTCTATGAATCCGGATGGGTCTGACATGAAACAACTTACTGACGTTCGATCTCCAGGCTATCCAATCAAAGAAGTTTTTGAG
>JAZDMI010000028.1:0-107117 GCA_043801155.1 Candidatus Gottesmanbacteria bacterium | reverse complement strand
AGCTCTTTTGCTTCTTCAACCCCTAGCCTTAACTGCCCAGACAGGAAGGATTTTGGAATACTGTTCTTCTGAAGTCTTATCTTTTCAGTGTTGGTAACAATAACATTAAAGGAACTGCCTCGAATAACAGGAATGTCTTTCTCGCCGTCTCTGGTATAGGTGAATTTAACATTGGTGATAAAGGATTTATAAAAACGGGGAGGAAGTATTTTGTCATAGGGAGTGTCTGAGATCTCCTTCAAAGCGCCCAAGATGGTCTTGCCTGGTGCAAATACCAGAGCATTTTTGATAAAGATGCCGTCTTCCTCTTGATATTCCAAAGCCATCGCAAACTCGGCGGCGATAATGGAGGCTATAAGAATTGTTTTGCCTGCTCCCATCGCCAAAGCCAAGATGTAACTGGGGTATGAGAGAGTGAGGGTTTCTCGTAGGGCTTCTAGTTTATTTTGTTTTACAAAGGCATCATCAGTTTCAATTTTTTTCAAGATGCTTTCTGTAAATTCTGGCGTGATTAAATCTTCTGGCAGGTTTTCGACAATGTGCGATAAGCCAAAGGCTTGAAAGAGAGATTTTCCTGGGAAGTAGCCTCGATAAAGGTCAAAGATATTCGGGGTGTTTTTCACCAACCTGAGATACCAGTAAGTCTCCAGGGCTTCAAACTGCGCCTTTCTCAAAAAGTTGTTCTGGTTGTATTGAAGGATAGTTGTGATGGCGGGATAAGTTGAAGGGTAGCCTTGTTGTCTCCAGTTAGTGACATCTAATTTTAATTTTTGGTAAAGATTGGTCATATTTGTTTCTTTGATTCTAAAACTGTTTTCAACTTTTGCAGAATTTCCTGGGTAAAAGGTTCTTCAAGATCTCCTTTATCAACCCATTCAAAGTATTCTAACTCCGTGTTGCTTTCGCCGATTGGCTCAAAAACATAGCGAACATGGTAATTCCCATCTTTTTTAGTAAAAATAAACATCTCATTTTCTTTGAACTCGCTCACCAGATATTCCGACCATTCTCCGTTTCTATTTTTGTTTCTATAAATACTTCCCACCTTCACTGGATGCTCGTTTGTTTCCTCAACAACAATCGAGTCAATCCACTTGGGAGTATTCTCAGGATTTGTAGTAAAAGCAAAGACTTCCTGAACTGGTTTATTTATTTGGATTGTCAGTCTTTTGCTTTTCATAATTCCTTAAACGATTTTATAATTTCGGCAATTTCTTTTATTTCGCTGCCAGAATCGCTCAATGACTCAATCAACTTTTTCTTGCATTTCCGTCGGATGACCTCCTCACTGACACCAGTAACCCTTCCAGCAAGTTTTCTAAAAAATGTTTTTCCAGGAAATTCTTTTTTCCATACCTCATCTTTATTAGCACTTAGGGCTTGATCATATTCTACATATTTAGTATCAATTACAGACGATACTTTTCCAGAATCAAGCAAGGCGGTTATTCTTTGAAGTTCCTCTGAAGCTCTGGTTTTGATTGACTCCGCTAATTTATCTTTCCCTTGTGCCTGATAATTTTTAACCTTTAAGTCAACATTGCCAACTTCAGTTCTAACATTCTCCTGAACCCACTTATAAACAGCCTCTGGCATAATCTCTTTTGCAATCTCTCTAAGTTGTCCCAATACAAAAGTTGGTTTGCGCCATTGCGAAGTATCGTCCACTAAATCTTCAGATAGAACCTCTGCAAGAAGATTTTCGTTCAAAAAGTAATTTTCCAGATGTCTTCGCCCAAGTATTTTTAATCTCCCGCTCGAACTACTTTCCATTGATTGAATTTGAGTATCCGTTAGGCCATCCCTATCTCTGATCATAAACATTGAAATTCCCCACATGGTCGATCCTAAGATATCTCTAACTCGAGCAAGCGCCATTATATTTTCTTGACCAGACACAGGAATTACCACACTATCGGGAAAGATCTCTTTGGCTATTCCTTGATAAATAGCTTTATCAAGGCTGGCATTCTGACCTTCAACAAAAATAACATTTTTACCAACCGCAAAAGTTCCTATGTTTTGCCCCAAGATCTTTGATAACTCGGGGTCTTTGGCAATATCGCTCAGGTCTCTTGCCTGATTTTGCGACTTGTTATGGGTGTCAATATAAAAAACCTGCTGATCAGCAAAACTTGTTATCAGCTCCCCAGAGTGGGTAAAAAGGAGAAATTGATTTTTCTCCCCAATGGAAATAAGAGCCTGTATAAGCCTAAAAGCAAGTTGTGGGTGTAAGTGAAGTTCTGGTTCGTCAATTAAAATAACGCAATGTTTCGGACTTGTAAGTAGAAGGTCGAAGCCGATTCCAATAACCTCTCTTTCTCCCGAGCTAAGGGTGTGAATTGATCGCACATTGCCATTCTCATCTTCGTATTCAAGAACTCTCAGATTTTGAGGGTCTATTGTCTTCAACTTCTTATCTGGTATAAGTTCGGAAAATAAGTCAATAAATGGCTGAAGCGGGTCTGGAAAATCTTTGGGGTGGGCAGTTCCATTCTCATTAACTACTTTTGAAGCGATCAGGCTAAACCTATGCGCAGCCTTCTGGTATAGCTTTTGCATTGTGCTTTCAAATCTTGATTCAAAAGGAGGTAAATATGCTCTTATGTCCGTTTCTTCTACATCAGGGTCAACTTGACTAAAACTTAATGCAGGAATGTTAAATTGTTTGAAAACTCTGCTATCATCAAAGTGAATTGGAGCGCCAACATACTTGCCTCTGGCAACCCTTGTCTGCATATATTGTTCGAGCTCGGCAGAACGAGATCCCTTCTGAACCTGAATACCTGTCCCGCTACCCAATAAGATTTCCTCTTTCTCGTCTCTGGTGGCAGTCAAACCAAAAGAAACTTGAGGATTACCAGGACTCTGGAAAGTCTGAATTATCGCATTTTTAAGAGAGGTCTTTCCCGCACCATTAGCACCAGCAATTATGACCAATTCACCGAGATTGCTAATCTCAAATCTTTTTATCGGACCAACATCTTGCGCTTGTATGCTTGTAATTTTCATTTTTATTTTTTCCTATCTTTCAAAAAGAACTCAATATCTCTTGGATCATAGCGTCTATCTCCACGCTCGTTTACTATGATAGCCTTCAACTTCCCGCTTTTATCCCAGCGTCTTAATGTCTCCACATGCACATTTAGGACTTCGGCTGCTTGCCTGATAGTTAAAAGTTTTGGTAATTCGTCTTTAGTCTTCGGCATACCTCAACTTAATTATACATGAACTAGTCATAAAATAGTAATGGCATTATTTTTATTTAGTCTTGATTTTAAGACAACACTTTCATATCATTAAGTAGTGATATGAATAAAAATGATTATTCAGTTGAAGCTAAATTCTTTAGAGGACTTTCTGATCCTACAAGATTATCTATCCTTCTAACCTTAGTTGATGGTGAAAAAACAGTGGGAGAAATAGTCGAAAAGACTCAACGATCCCAGTCAAATGTTTCTAACCACTTAAAATGTCTTTCGGACTGTGGTCTGGTTGAGAATAGAAAGGAAGGGAAAAATATCTATTATTCACTGAGAGATGCCAAAACTAAAAAGCTGCTTGAATTATCAGCTGAAATTATATCCAAGGTTTACACTGATATTGTAGCCTGTTTGAGATATAAAGAATAAGGAAACTATGGAAAAAATATTAACCTATTTAAAAAATCCCAGAGTTGTAACTTCAACCGCAAGCTGGTTTGTATTCTTAATTACGCTTATCCTCGGTGCTTTGAGGGTTGAGCAATCAACTCTTATCCCTTTGTATATTATAGGCATTATCATCGGTGGTTTTTTCTTCGGGCGGGAGGCAATTGAAAAACTCCTTGAAAGGCGAATTGGAATTGAACTTTTAATGTCTGTGGGTATAGTTGGGGCTGCAGCACTGGGAGAGTGGCGGGAATCTCTCCTTTTGGTTGGTCTTTATTCCATCTCTGAAGCAATTGAAAACTTTATCAGCGATAAAACCAGAAGTGCCATCCGCACGCTCATGGATCTTGTCCCAAAAAGGGCTTTGGTGAAGCGAAATGGAAAGTTGGAGTCTATTTTAGCGGAGCGCCTTACCACTGGCGACATTTTTATCGTCAAAGCTGGTGAATCAATCGCCACAGATGGAGTTATCCAGACAGGAAACGCTTCAATTAACCAGGCTGCGATTACAGGTGAATCTATACCTGTTTTCAAAAAGCAAGGAGAGCAAGTCTTTGCAGGAACACTGAATGAGGATGGGTTTATAGAGATCAAAACTTCAAAGCCCTTCAAAGAAAATGCCATATCAAAAATTATTCGTCTTGTTGAGGAAGCACAAGAAAGTAAGGGGAAAAAGCAGCAAATAGTTGAGAGGTTTGCCTACACCTTCTCGCCGATTGTCTTGGGAGTCTCGGTGCTTATGCCACCCGCTTTGCTTCTTTTAGGATTTCCCCTTTCGGATGCCTTAATAAGGGCAGTAACGTTTGTAGTGGCTGCCTCACCTTGTGCTTTTGCTGTATCAGTCCCTGTGGCTTTCGCGGCAGCTTTGGGGACTTCAGCTAAAAACGGTGTTTTGATTAAAGGTGGAATTTATCTTGAAGAATTAGCTGATACAAAAATTGTTGCTTTTGATAAAACTGGCACTCTCACAATGGGAAAACCTATGGTGACGGACACCATGCCATTTAACAACCTTGCTCATAAAAGATTATTACAAATTGCTGGAGGACTAGCCACTAATTCTTCTCACCCCTTAAGCCGCGCTATCCAAGTAGAACTCCAACAAGAAGATATAAAACCCTTACCTTCCACAAATTTCCATACAATGGCTGGCGAAGGTGTGAAAGGCGATATTGATAATGAGACAGTTTTTCTCGGAAGTCCCAATTTATTCGAAAAGCTGGGTCACAAAGTATCTGATATACAAGAGTTTGCCCAATTTTCATCTGAGGGTAAAACCGCCATTTTTGTTGGCACAAAAGGAAAACTGTTCGGATTAATTGCTATTGCTGATGCATCAAGAACTGAAGCTAAACAAACGATTGCTGAACTACGACAGTTAGGGGTGCAAAGTGTGATGCTTACGGGCGATCACCAAATGGTGGGGGAAAGTATTGGAAAAGAGTTAGGAGTAGATCGTGTGTTGGCTGAGCTTAAGCCAGAAGAAAAGGTGGCAAAGATTAAGGAATTGAAAAAAGACTATCAGCATGTAGCAATGGTAGGTGATGGCATCAACGACGCCCCAGCTCTAGCAGAATCTTCGGTTGGGCTTGCCATGGGCACAGCAGGAACAGATGCAGCGCTTGAGGCTGCCAATGTTGCTATCATGGGTGATGATCTAGCCAAAATACCCTACGCCATTCGGCTTTCCCGCTACGCTAAAAAGATTGTTTTTCAAAACCTTATTTTTTCAACAGGACTTCAGGTGGTGGCAATGGTGCTTGCCATCTTCATGTTGTTGTCAGTGAGTCAGATTTTATTTGTCGATGAATTTGGCGAAGTCCTAGTTATCTTGAATGGAATTCGCCTACTCAAAAGTCGAGTATAGTTAAAAGAAAACAGATATTATGAAAAGAAAACAACTCATCAAAAACGCCATGATTCTAGTGTGGATTGGTGAGCTTTGGAATGTTTTTGAGGCAGTTATTGCTTTGAGTGCTGGTACTCAATCGGGGAGCATTGCTCTTCTTGCCTTTGGCTCGAAAAGTATTATCGAACTGTTTCTCGGAGGAATCCTCATCTGGCAGTTAAGAAAAGAGTGGAAAATGTCTCACGGACAAAAAGTAGGCGAAACGAAAGCGTTGAAGTATCTAGGCTGGGCTTTCTTCGTATTAGCTGCTTATGCTTCAGCTCAATCCGTTGCAACTCTTTTGGGATGGCTCAGAGAGCCTGAAACAAGTTTGACTGGAATTTTTCTAGTGATAGCCAGTGCAGTGTTAATGACAGTTTTATATTTTGGCAAAACCCGCATTGCTAAAAAGATCGGTTCAAGATCGCTGCAGAAAGAAGCAGTTGCAACACTAGCCTGTGATTTGCAGGATATGACTGTATTCGTTGGTCTTGGCTTCAACGCTCTTTTTGGCTGGTGGTGGGCAGATCCCGTGTCCGCCTTACTACTGGTACCATTTCTCGTTAAAGAAGGCCGTGAGGCATTAGAAGAATCTAAAAAAAGGGGGTGAAAATTATGTTTGAACAACCAATAAATTTCTGGTCAAAGCATGTTATCTTATCCAGTCTCTCCCACGCTGTGGGAGGATTTGGAGCGGCTATTTTATTACAGCATTACCTAGTTGGCAACGCCTTCCTACCAGCGATTGTCGGATGGATAACTGTCGCTTTTACGGCAGTCACCCATTTTATTGCTTATGCGAGTAAAGAGTGAAGAAGTTACCTAAATACTAGTTTATGAAAAACTTTGATCAAATACGGAATGATTTTCCGTTATTACGAAGTCGTGCTAATGGTAAATTACCTATCTACTTTGACAATGCCTGCCAAAGTTTGCGACCCCAATCTGTTATAGACGCTATTAACGGGTATTACCGAGACTATCCTGCTTGTGGGGGACGGAGCATGCACCGTCTGGCAGAAACCGTTACCCGAAAGTGTGATGAAGCAAGAAAAGATGTGGCTCGTTTTATCAATGCCAAGCGCAAAGAAGAAATTGTTTTTACCCGCAATACCACTGAAGGAATCAACTTGGTTGCCAACACGCTTTCCTTGAAGAAAGGTGATGTGGTTGTTACCTCAGACAAAGAGCATAATTCCAACCTTATTCCTTGGCAGGTTTTGAAAAGAAAAATTGGTATCGAACATAGGATAGTTCCTACAAAAATGGATAATACTTTTAACCTCGAAACATTCAAGAGTTTGGTTGATGAGCGGGTCAAACTGATATCTTTAGGATTTACCTCTAACTTGGATGGGATGACTATTCCTGCTGCTGAAGTAATAAAGATCGCTCATAATGCAGGGGCGTTGGTGCTTTTAGATGCTGCCCAGGCTGCTCCACATCACAAAATTGATGTGCAAACCCTGAATGTAGATTTCTTAGCCTTCTCAGGGCATAAAATGCTTGCGCCATCAGGAACAGGAGTATTGTATGGCAAATATCACCTTCTTGAAAGGCTTGAGCCGTTTTTGGTAGGTGGGGATACTGTTTCTTCCTCTACCTACGATTCCTGCCAGTTTCTGCCTCCTCCTGAGAAATTTGAAGCAGGCTTACAGGATTATGCTGGCATAATTGGTTTGGGAGAGGCAGTTAAATACTTAGAAAAAATAGGTTTTGAGGCAATAGAAAAACAAGAGCGTCAACTTAATAAAGCTATAACCCAAGGGATTGTTGACATACCCAAACTTCAGCTAATTGGCATCCCAGATCCCAACCTACGTGCTGGTATTGTTTCTTTTTATGTTGAAGGGGTTGATTCACACCAAATAGCGCTTATGCTTGATCAAACTGCTAATATCATGGTTCGTTCTGGTCAACACTGTGTCCATTCCTGGTTTGCTTCCCGCAAAATAGCTGGCTCTGTCCGTGCGTCCTTGTATTTTTATAACACCCTTGAGGAGGCGGAGATTTTTGTCAACAACTTAAAGAAAGTTTTACAGGTATTCAAATAATATGATTTGCGTTATTGCCCTTATTATATTTTCGGTTTTAGGCATTTTTAGTGCTACCCATCGTGCTTTAGCCAAGGAAGCGCTTGATTGCGTCTTCAGACGGGTTACTTTCAGACCCTGCACGACTGGTTTCAATGAGAAAATTAAAGGCAAGGTTATCGGAAGGTTGTTAAACCGTTCTGTAATTGCTGCCCGTATTTTTAATAAACATTTTGAGATTATTTCTTGGATTTTTGTCATTCTGACGGTTGGAAGCACCTTTTTTACGGTGAAAGGCGCCTACAACTATTATCTCTATGGCAGTTGTAACGGATTGAACCAAAGCGGTTTTTGTGCCTTTGATCCTGCGGGCGAGAACAATAAAGTCTCTCAAGTTGCTACTCAATGTAATCTAGAGAAGCCGACAGAAAAAGATTTGATCCTCAATAATGTTGACCTTAGCCTTTTCCCTACAAAGGGTGACGACGCCAAAGATAAGATTGTTTTTATTGGTTGCTATAGCTGTGATTACACCCGCAAGGCTTATCCATTGATTCAAAAGTTGGTTAAAAATAACAAAGTGAGTTTTATCTTTGCCCATTTTCCAGTTAAAGACCAGACTAATTTCTTGTCTGAATTTGGTTATTGTGCCTACAAACAAGATAAGGATAAGTTTTGGCAGCTTAATGACAAGATATTCGCTGCCGATAAAAACGATATTGGTAACATTGACAATATCGAGAAATTCGCCTCAAATGTTGGTTATAATCTTTCTGATATCAGAGAGTGTATAGCTGATCCCTCTACTCGTGATGCAGTTGATAACCAGATGAATGAACTTCAAAAAACCCACATCTATGGGACACCGACCATTTTTATCAACGGTAAAGTGTTTATTGGTGCTAAACCCTATCGAGTTTATGAAAGAGCTTTAAAAGGATGGAGATTCTGGTAGATTATTGCACACAGTTTTAATTTGTTAGGAATCTCTGAACTTCCTTCGTTGTAAATTCTGGGTATTCAAGCTCATTTGCCCAGTCAATTGTTCTATAATCATACCATCGTGCGAGCATAAGTCCTATAGCTTGAAATATGAACACAGTGTTGTTATACTCTGTTTATGGCTCAGGGTTTGGAAAGCGAGAAGAGTCTAGGGGCCCTGGAGACAAGGCAAAGAAAACCTCTAACCTTTGGGCAAGTTCGCCCGTTTATATCCCTAGAAGGATTAGATTCTAAAACAGCAAATTCTTTTCTAAATTTTCTTCATGAGCTTTTCGAAAAAACTCCTAAACGTTTATGGTCTCGCGAATCATGTTGCGGAGCAATTGAGATAGCAAGAACTGCAAGAACAATATCTTCTGATTATTTTCCTGAGCAGACAGAGATAAATATCGGAGAGGCTGCCTTCAAGCTCAAACAAGATGGTATGCTCGATGTGATTTTTATTAGGAGAACTGGTAGTGAGAAAAGTGTCAGGACAGAACCAGCTGGCAATTATGAACTTCCACCCTGGGAGGGGTTAATTTAGGCTTTATTAGTGAATGTTTAATAATTGCTGTGTTTGTTTTGCGGTGAACCTTGGGTATTCCAGGTAATTTGCCCAGTCAGTTGTCCGAAATTGTGACCATTTTTCCAAGTTCCGTCTGAAGTAGTGAATGAGATAATTATCAAGCATCTAATGTTCTTTAATAAGTTGTTACATATAAACTAGCGATAGCAGGTAGACGATCAGGGAGAGTAGTAGTAATAACCCAACACCTTTGGGGACAGGTTTACCGCTAAAACGGCGCAGAATGAAGACAAAACATAAAGTGGCAGCAATCAACCACATAAAGTTCCTAAACGGAACCATCATTGGGGGAGAGAAAAGAGTTATTACACCCCCGATAAATAAGAGATTGTACATATTGCTCCCGATTATATTACCAACGGTAATTTTTTCTTGGTGTTCCTTCTGAGCAAAAATGGTGGTTAGCAACTCAGGCAAAGAAGTAACAATGGCAGTCAAAGACAGTCCGAGAATTGTAGTAGAATAATCGGTTATTATAGATATGTTTTCAACCGAGCTAACTACCAAAATCCCTCCCAAAATGATCCCCGCAACAGCGAATATAATGGATGCTATCCCTCCAAAGGTTAGTCTTCCGTTTGTATGTTTTTTGAATGCTTTTGCGTCTTCGTGGGTTCTTCCGAAGACACCTAGTTGATATTCACCAATCGTAAAAAAAAGCGCTAATGCGATTAGAAGTAAACCAGAAAATAAATCAGGCAAATGAAGTATTCGTAGGGCAACAAATAGGACTGTAGCACCCAAGAGAAGTAAAGCGTTTCTCTGCGTTTTTGTTGATCCAATCCTCAGTTTCCCGATTAGAATGCCTACGGGCAGCACCATAAAGATGTTGACGATATTTGAACCAATGATATTGCCAAGTGCCAGTCCAAGATCGTGCCTTGTTGAAGCAATCAATGAAACGGTAAGTTCGGGTAGTGATGTCCCCAGGGCTACGACAGTTGTCCCGATAATTAGTGGGGAGATTCGCAAATCTGATGATAGCCTTTCGGTTAGTTTAACCAGGGCATGGGTAGAAAGTAAAAGAACAATGACGCCGACACAAAAATACAATAACCAGATCATATATCACATTATAATAAATTTGCTTAGGTAATGACCACTAGAAGTTTTATATTTGTGCTTAAAATATCGTATACTGAAAATACCAAATATGAAAAACCATTCAGTGTTTATAAAACCTTAAGGAATTATTATGTTTCCAAATGAACAAGGATTATCAAAGGAAGAGGCAACAAGAAGACAGCAACAATATGGTCTGAATGTTTTACCTGAAAAACCTCCTCCTAACCATTTTTTCCTTATTGTCCAACAACTTAAAAATCCTTTAGTTTATGTCCTGCTTTTGGCTGGATTAGTGACTCTGATTATTGGACATCTTCCCGATACAACGATTATCTTTTTAGCCGTAGTGGTTAACACTGCCTTGGGATTTATTCAAGAAAGAAAAGCCACTAATGCCCTGCATGCCTTAAAGCACTATGTTACCAATCAGATAACTGTTGTTCGGAATGGGAAACGGGCATCTATTGAAACTTCACAAATTGTTCCAGGAGACATTGTGATCTTGAGTCAAGGGGTAAAAGTTCCTGCTGACGGCAAATTGACTTATGCGAACCGTCTCTATCTCGACGAATCTATGCTTACTGGGGAGAGCGTGTCTGTTAAAAAAATACAAAGTGACTCAGTTTTTATGGGAACGACGATTTCTGCTGGACAAGCTGTCATGTTGGTCGAAAGCACGGGGGCAAATACTAAAATGGGGGCAATAGCACTGCAAATACAAGAAGCGGAAGAGGATACTCCCCTTCAGAGGCAACTTAAGGGGTTTAGTCGGCAATTAGTTGTGGTAGTTGGTGTATTAACTACCCTTGTGTTTGTGATCGGTATTCTTTATCGATTCAGTGTTATGGACATGTTCATCACTTCTGTAGCTTTAGCCGTGTCCAGTATTCCAGAGGGGTTGATCGTTTCGCTAACGGTTGTATTAGCTATTGGCATGCAAAAGATTCTAAAGCGTCGTGGTTTGGTGAGAAAACTTGCTGCAGCTGAAACTTTGGGAGGAGTAACCGTTATTTGTGTTGATAAGACAGGAACCTTAACTCAAGGGAAAATGACTGTAGTTGATACTATCGGAAAGAAAAAAGATTTGGCGGAACAGGTGCTTTTGGCAAACGATTTAGACGATCCAATTGTCATTGCTGCTTTTGAGTGGGGAAGAACAATTATCAGTGATTTCGTTTCTGAACACCAAAGACTTGACAGTATACCTTTTTCTTCTAAGGAGAGGTTTTTCTGTAGCCTTCATAAATGGTCAGATAGTGGTAATAGGCTTTATGTAAACGGAGCGCCAGACCTATTGCTTCAATGGACAACCTTATCAGAGAAGGAGAAAAAGGAAGTTTTTTCAATTATCGATAATCTCACCAAACAAGGAAAGAGGCTTATTGGATTTGCTCGAAAAGATGTATTAAGCGACAAACAGGACTTAGATGCTTCTGATGGGAAAGGTGGGCTTACTTGGGTTGGTATGTTGGCTTTTTCTGATCCAGTCCGTGTTGGGGTCAAAGATGCTCTTGAACAAGCGATGGGTGCTGGTATCCGCACAGTAGTTATTACTGGTGACTATTCAAAAACCTCAGAGTTCGTTTTATCTGAACTGGGTATTTCTCTTTCTAGTAAAGAGGTTATTACAGGTGATGAACTGGAAGCTCTCTCGGCGGAAGAGTTGGCTCGAAAAGTAAATATTATCCGTTTATTTGCCAAAACCACACCAGATCAAAAGCTAGCAATCGTCGAGGCGTTAAAGAAAAGGGGCGAAATAGTAGCCATGATGGGTGATGGTGTTAACGATGCTCCAGCCTTACATGAGGCAGATATCGGTATTGCTGTGGGGGAAGCCACTGATGTTGCCAAGGAGTCTGCTGATTTAGTGCTTCTTGATTCTAATTTTTCTACGATAGTGGGAGCAATTGAAGAAGGAAGAGCAATGTTTGAGAATATCAGAAAAATTATCTTATATCTTATGTGTGACGCTTTTGCAGAGATAGTCGTCATTTTAGGTGGCATTGTTCTTGGTTTACCCTTACCTATAACCGCCATGCAAATTTTATGGGTGAATCTCGTCTCTGATGGATTTCCTGATCTTGCGTTGACAATTGATCCTAAAAGGGTTGACATTATGAAGGAAAAACCTCGTCTTCCTGGTGAACGCTTGGTAAATAAATGGATGTCTACTTTAATAGGGCTTGTGAGCTTAATAGCTGGTTTGATAACCTTAACTTCTTTTATTGTTGTCTATAAAGTGTCCAACGATCTTGTAACAGCTCGGTCTGTGGCATTTATGATGCTAGGCTTAAATTCGCTTGTTTATGTCTTTTCAGTAAGAGCGCTCATGACCCCTTTCTGGAAAAATCATCTTTTTGAAAATCGCTGGCTAATCGTGGCAGTTATTGCTGGGTTTGGATTACAAGTTTTACCATTTTCCCTTCCTTCCTTAAGACAATTTTTTGGATTAAGCAGTCTTAACCCTGCTTATTGGTTGATTGCAATAGGTCTATCAATTTTTATGTTTTTTGTGGTGGAGACATTTAAGTTTGTTTATCATCTAAGAGTAGTTAGAAGATAGAAACCTCTTTACCTCTTTTGTCGTAAACTCAGGATATTCCAGTTCGGAAGACCAGTCTGTTTTCCGATAATCATACCATCGTGCGAGCCAGTTGGCACTTAATATACCAAATTGGTATAATAAAAATATGAACGAAGTTAATCCAATTGGTGATTCTGCCGGTTCAAACCTGCAATCAGAATCTCCTGATGTAAAAATTAAATCGTCTCTTAGTTATTGGAAAATTGGCTTTTTTGCAGTTTTTTTTCTCTGGTTGTTATCTACAGCTTGGTTTTTAATTTATTCTAATAGAAAAAACTATACCAATGAACAAAAGATACAATCACTAAAACCTTCCCCTACTTCTGTTTCTGTAATTCCAACACAAAATACAAGTAATGTGCCGAAGGAAAATAGTTTGTATTTAGGCACATATGAGGATAAAGAAGTTATTTTTTATACCAATAGTCATGCAAACCAGGGAGGCTCAGGCACTGGAGGCGTAAAAGTTGAGTCGGGTCCATATACTGGCGCTATGGCTGCAGTAGGAACTAAATCGCTTGGATACTCAAATCCCTATGATTTTAGAAAGCTACAAAATCCGAGAATGATTGCAACCGACTTTCCCAATTTGATAGGATTGGCGGTTAGTGCTATGCGTAATGGCAATGATGCAATCTATGTTTCTCTTATGTTAGACCTTGGGGTTCCTGAACCAAATTATGTAAATAAAATATACAAAATAGACCTACAAAATGTAACTAATAAAGAAGTATGGTCAAACAAATTAACAAAGGAATCCAACAAATATACCGTTGATGGGTTTGCAGGAGCAGCTGACATATTACAAGTTGAAGATAAATATCTTGTTTTGTCGCTCGGCCTTTGTTTTAATTGCTCCCCCTATTCGTTAAAAGAAGGAATACTAATAATAAATACTGATACGGGTAAAGAAAAGTTTTTAGGAATGGTTGGTGATGTAAAAATTAGCTCTGGCGGATTTAGCTACAGAAAATTAAGTGGATTTAAAGAACCTTGTCCGACCGATACGGCATATTGTCTTGATGCAGATGAAACCGGTAAATTTAGAACGGTGTATAAACCGTCGGGAGAGTTAATTACCGAGACGCTTCCTTAAATAACTATACAAGGTTTCACTTTCTCTATCTCTTCCCGAATTTGCTGAACAAGCCTAAAGTCAGAGAAAGCCTTGATCCTCCTTCGCTAAAGCTACGGAAGGGCAAGTAATACAAACTAATTGAGTGGTTATTACGAAGTAAAAGCTTTGCTTATTGCGAAGCAACAAGGTTTTTGATCCACCAGCTGGCGGAGAAAAGTTCTTGATATTAGAGTTACGATTCTCGAGCTATATTTTTTAGAAAGCCTACTAGATTCTATTAAGATTTTGATACTGTTTTCGGAATGATTTTTATATCATAATATACACGATCATCAAAAAATGACCATTGTTTTATTAATTCTAATCATCACTATTGGCTGCGAATTTATCGACAGCTACTTGGGCATGATGTATGGAACAATTCTATCCCCAGTATTAATAATTGCTGGTTATGATCCAAAACTAGTTATTCCTTCGATACTTATTTCTCAAGCGGTTGGAGGCGCTATTGCTTCTTGGCGGCATAATAAATTAAAAAATGCATTAATTTTCAAAAAAGATTCTGAAGATTTTAAAATAACTTTGCTTATTGCATCCTTAGGTATAGTGGCCACCTTAATTGGTGCGTTTATCGGGGCAAGCATGATTTCTAGAATATGGCTGAAAAATTATATCGGTATTTTATGTTTAATAATGGGAGGAAGTGTTTTGCTAAAAATATCATTTTCCTTTAGCTGGGGGAAAATGGTTATTCTAAGCATAATAAGCGCATTTAACAAAGCTGTTTCCGGTGGAGGCTACGGACCATTAATGTCAACAGGACAAATTGTCGTCGGAAGAGAAAGCAAAAATTCAATTGTCGTCACTGATTTTGCCGAAGTGCCAATTTGTCTAGCTAGCTTTGCCGTATGGGTTTGGATCAATAAATGGCCAAATTCACCCCTTATTTATATTCTACCGATAGGTGCGGCAATCGGTGGATATTTAGGCCCAATGGCTTTAAAAAAAAGCAAATCAAAAGAAAAGATCGCTAGAATCGTTGGTGCACTGGCTTTTATTCTTGGCATTGCTATCCTCTTTTTTGAAGTTAAAGGTTAACTTTTGTTTCATGCAAGTTGACCCAAGACCAGCTCGATTAAGACAAAAACACGAGCAGAAGCAGAACAAATCTAAGATCTTCTAGGATTTTAAGAAGTAAGTAACTTATCGGTTCGTTGAATTAGCTCTGGATGTTCTATAATCTCTAACCAGTCAGTAGTTCGAAAATCGTCCCACGAAGCGAGCAAATAATGTGATATTCTAACTAAATTTATTAAAACCGTAGCTAAAAAAGAGCCGTTTCAATTTTAAAGTCAGATTTTTTATTTACCAAATCTAATAAGGTTCCTTACCATTTAAGCAATTCTGATACATACTTGCACAAGTTATACTATCACAATAGGTTTTCTTATCTTCATCACCCAAACTTCCCAATGCGCATGCAAGCCTTTGAGTATTAATTATAGATGGACAATCTTTGTTGTAAAATTCACACTGGGAACTTCTTGAATTGGTATTTTGTTGAGGTTGGTTCGGATCTCCTTGATTGATAGTTCCCATGCCACCTTCTTTATGCCCGCCTTCTGCTGATGGCCAGCTGGGTGGCGTTCCTACTTCACCTGTGGCATAAGCAACCGCGCCATTCCATTGCTCTACTGTAAAATTTCTGCTGCCTTCAGTAAAACCAATAGCGGCGTCAATAAGTTCATTAGTTACCTGGGCAGCTTTTTCCACGCAAAACGAACCGCTTTTATTAGTGTTTGTGCAAACAACTCGCTTGCTATCGCTATAACTATAGGAAGATAAAGATTCTGAATATTTTACTTCTTCTTGGACGGGTTGATTTTGTTTATGACACCTGCTGTCACAACCATATTGTTTTTTTAAGGCATCTGTCCAATGAACTTTATAAGCATCAGGGTAATCACAAATTGAACAAGTAACATCAACTCCCTTAACATCAGGTATTGATTGCAGTGTTGAACCAGCCGCTAAGGCAAAAGGGATCAGGGTAGTTTTTTCTTCTTCTTGGGAATGCAAAATAGCGTTAAGAAAATGGTTCTGGACTATTAGTTTGGCGGCAATTTGGCGCATGGCATCGCGGTCTTTGTTTTGAATCGCTGTTGATCCCTCTGTTTTCAGATCAGAAATATTTTTTAGTATTGGTTTTAATAGATTTGAGGCTTTAATATCACTAATAACTAAAGGGAAAGGGTCAGGCTGATTTTTCAAATTCACCCAACCGTTTGATTGACTGGCTGCTGCCGCTATCCTGATAGACCAGATTGAGGCAACTGCTTGATAATTCTTCAGGTCATCAGGCACTGAAACTTCGGATAAATTTTTAGCAGAAGTCATCGCTTTAGCTTCGACTGTTTCCATCGTTTCCCCTTTAATCTGCGTTCCTCTTCGAACTAAATCTCCCACAATCTTGGCATTTGCCGCATCTACTAAATTAGACTGAATACTAGCTACTGCATCATCAAATTGTTTACTTATGGAAAATCCTAAAAATGCTAACCCAGATAAAATTACACATATACCAATCGTGAAGATCCAGAAGAGTTTAGAGTATTTCTTTTTTGGACGCATAGATTATTTTCTTACTATGTATTTAATGTACTATTAAGAAGTAGGAAATACAAGAGTTTTTAAGGTGTTATTACTATAACAGGTTTTACTTTGTCGATCTTATCTCTGAGTTGTAGGATAAGGTGGAAATCTTCAAAATTTTTAAAATACATGTTAGTTTTGTGGTTATATTAGAGTTACGATTCTCGAGCCAGACATTTTAGCCTCGTTTTTGGGAGACCCCTAGTAGGACAGTAGAACCTCCGATGTATAATAATGGTAAATGCGAGTTAATTTTAGTTTTTTAAAACCTAAATTACTTAATGTCCTAATTACAGTTATTATTCTCTATCTTCCATTATTTAGAGAGCAATATAACGGAGGACAATACGTGACATGGTATAAGCCAATAGAAGTGTTACTTTTTTCTTTAAGAGAGACAAATACCATTGGTTTGTTTTTTCTAATGCTAGTTTTTTCTTTAATAATCTATTTTATTGTATCGTTAGTAGTCTTTAAGATAAATCAACGAGTTACAAACTGGAAGAAATAGGTTTTAAGGTCGTCCACGAGGTGGAGCACTTCGAAAAGCTCAGCGCAAGCCACATTTATGTATAAAGGTAAGACTTGGTATATTTACATGCTTCTTTGCGATGGAAAAACTTTCTATGTTGGAATTACTGATAATTTAAAAATAAGATTATCAGAACATATAAATAGGCTTTCTCTTTTTACCAAAAAGTTTTTTTTGAAGAAGTTCTAGTTAGAAAGGAGTATCCTCGGCGGTGCGGCAGGAAGAGCCAGCGCAAGTGGAAAGCTCTGACAACTTTGTGGCTAAGCGATTTTGGATATCCGCATACTCTGCTTGGTTGGCTTTATTCTCCAGTTCATACGGGTCATTAACCAAATTATAAAGTTCTTTAGAGCCGGTGACATATTCCGTGTACATCCAATCAGTCGTCCGAAGACCTGCATAAGCCGGAATGATTCCTTGGGCATATTTTTCTAAATCAGTGTCATAATCGGGTATACTCTTTGGAGGATTACCATGCTCTAAAAGGTAAGCCTTGCGGGTGGAAGGAGTAACAAATGAGCGGCCATCGACCCAATCAGGAATCGTGACTCCTGCCAGTTGTGCAAAGGTCGGGGCCAGGTCAATGTTACCAACGAAATCATCCCTGACGCTGCAGGGAGTAAGCCCGGGGCCGCGAACAACAAACGGTACACGAATATCCTCCTCATAAGCAGTTGTTTTTCCCTGAATTAAACGATGAATGCCCAGATGAAAACCATTATCGGAGGTAAAGATTACATAGGTATTGTTCAGAACACCTTTTGCGGTGAGGGCGTTAATCACTGCTTCAACCAGATCATCAATCGCTTGGAGTGAACGAATCTTTTTCAAGTAATAAGCGCTTCCGGTGGCGATCGTCTCGTCTGGCAGAAGGATTCGTTGAAGCTCAATTGGTTTATCACTGACATCAGCCTCATTAAAGGATGGCGGGGTGGGAGGGACAGGCATGGGGTTGAAAGTCATGTTAACATGTCGTGGTGCCGGGTTCGATGGAGAATGGGGGGCGTAGGTAGTAATATACGCAAAGAACGGTTTACCAGTTTGAGTTGTTTTTATAAAATTAGTCGCTTTATTAGAAATAACATCGGTTATGTAAGCGGAAGGACCACTGCCGTAATAGACTAAGAGGCCGTTTTGGTTCATGATATATTTGTAGCTGTTATAAGCAGTGTCGATGATTGGGACAAACCACTGGTCCCATCCGGGGGGAATGTATGTTGGAGATATGTTGAAATCACGATTGGGATAACCGTTAAGATACTTTCCGAAAATGCCCGTCCTGTAACCCGCCGCCTTAAGCCAGGTAGCTACGGTTGAATTCTCATTACCTTCGGTATGAAAGCGCTGGAAGCCGCCCTCTGGCCCGATATTATGCATAACTTTGGTATTATGACCATATTGGCCTCTTAAAATAGAAGAGCGCGAAGGACAGCAGAGAGAATTGCTAATAAAAAAATTAGAAAAGGTAATGCCGGCATCTGCAATGAGAGCTTTGATTTTGGGCATATATTGTAGCCCGCTTAAATCCAGGTCATCGGTGAGGATGAAGACAAAGTTTGGCTTATTATAAGCCAATGTTTCTTTTATGGTTATCGCTGGAGAGCGTGAGATTAAATAAATTACACCAATGGTTAAGAGAACAAAGAAGATTTTAAAGAGGGCCTTCATCTTCTATAGGATAGAAGAACAGGACCATCTTTGTCAAGACCTGTTTTCGGCAAGCTCACCACAAGTACAAGACAATTGTGTGGTTACTGCGAAGCAGCAAGGTTCTTGAGCGAAGCGAAAGGTTCTTATATTAGAGTTACGATTCTCGAGCTAGGAAAAAGATGGAGTGTTATAGCGCTACTTCTCTTATGCTATACTGGAATTATGGGGAAAACCCTTCCTGTCATTCTATTTAATCTATTTGATAGTTTTCTTACTTTTATCACGGCTCCTTTTTATGTATTCCTTATCTTAGAGGTTACAACGGTAGCATTTATGGTGGTTATCGGAATAGGGGCAGAAAAAATTCTGATTTGGTTTATCGCTAATACCCCTACTCTTGGTATAAACGGTCGCGGTACATTTGATATGGGAATAGAAGACGTGGTGAAATTTTTTTCTTTCTGGTCAATAGTTATATTTATTCTGTTAAAGATAGCAGAGATTATTATAAAAATAAGAATTCCCCTTAAGGCTCCGTTTGCTATTCTGACTATTCTGCACATTATGGCTTTGCTAAAATTCTGGAATCAGAAAGATATGTATCCAGTTATATTTATTTTTTACTTCTTTGCTGGACTATCCTTGACGATACTAATTTTAAAAAGAAAATTGCATGATTTGATTTATAAATTCAATGATTTGAACAATAGTCCAGTGGTACTAAAATCATCAAATCAGACTAATATCGGTTAGAAAATTAGTTCGTAGTCCGAAAATCGTCCCATCCGGCGAATATAGTATAATTAAAATATGGAAATTTCAATTTATCTGGCCAGGTTTTGGGGAAGTTTGTTTATAATCCTTGGGTTGGGTTCCGTCCTGGCAAAGTTATTGGGTAGGGTAATAGAATATACGGAAGATAAGACTATCACCGTTTCCACGGGGTATATCACATTTCTTTTAGGATTAATTACAGTTACCCTTCATAATATTTGGACTGCCGACTGGAGGGTGGCAATTACCATTCTAGGATGGACGACCTTATTAAAAGGAATTGAAAAAATTACCTTTCCCGATCGTGTAAATAAGATAGCCCAAATATTCAAAGGCAGGCAAACATTTTGGGGATTTATTATCTTTCTAATTGGAGCGTTCTATTTTTGGATAAGTTTAACTCTACGATAAGATCTGTTGAATTTAAAACAAACCAATCTCGAAGTTTGTATACTAGGGAAGCAAACAACCAAATAAAGCCTACGTGTTTGCTACTTTGCTTCACTACTTGCATTTTTTAAAAAAAATACATATGATTAATGTATATGAAATTTTTAGGTGTATTACGTTATCATAGTTTGTTCTTCATCTTTCTTATCCTTTTCTTTGTGGTTGCCATTATTGATCTGTTTAATTTTGACAGGATACTTTATAGTTTTGTTTGTGGGTTAGTTTCGCCGATTTCAAACAGCCCATGTGCAACATACTACGATCTCCCAATATGGAATGTGTATTTATCCCTTGCTATTCTTGTGGCTCTTTATCACGTCCATAGCGAGATCCGTATCTCCAATAAACACCTATCTTCCCATAAAAATTGATCTGGAATCGTCGTGCCGTCTTTCGTAGCTTTAGCGAAGAAGACCCATCGAGCGAGCCCATTTAAAAAAATCATATACCTCGGAATTTACATTTTTAGTAAACCACATGAATGCTCCAATGAGTTTAGAAAGGAAGATTTTCGTAGGTACCCAATTGACTATCCATGACTTTATTGAATGTGTCCATAAAATTTTGCAAGAGCCAAATGGAAATTATTGCCGAGATTAGGGTGAGAATAATAGCAATTATACCAACCCATTTTGCTTGACTCTCGTCTTGCCGAAGGTATTTTAGGGCAGGGATAAGTCCAAAAGGGGGCAGAAGGAAACTAATTAAATAGATTGATAGCTGTTTTAAAAATGACGTCGAAAGTAGTTCTTCTTTTAACTTATAGCCACAAACTCCGCAGAAAAAATCTGTGATATCAATACTATTTTGACACTTGGGACAAGTTAATGCTTGATCCATAAAACAATTATATCATCAAAACAGACAAGTCCTTAACCTAATATAATGTTACTTGACAACTACTACAACTTGTGGTAGTATATGAAGTATGGCAACTAATAGCAAACAACGGGTGACACTCTTTATTAATCCGAACCTATTAACACACGCCAGGGCACAAGCTATTGTTGAGGGAATAACCTTAACCGCTCTAGCAGAAAGAGCTTTAGCTAAATATTTACCCGAAGAAATAGTCATGAGGAAACCTGAAATTAGAGAGGATTTTAATCCTTAAACTCAAATTACCAAAGTCTGGGTATAAAAAAACATTAATAATTTAAAAATAATGAAGGAGGTGAAAAATATATGACAACAGTTGTAAATAATCCAGCTCCCCAGGCTCCCACACAAGATACAGGAGGGTTTGGTTTTCTCATCGGTATCATAGTCCTTATAGGATTTGTAGCGGTACTATTATATTTCGCTATTCCGGCAATAAGAAACATGGGGGCAGTTCAGGTGAACGTTCCGGCACCACAGGTCAATGTGCCAAGCAAGATAGACGTGAATGTGACTCAACCGAAGTAATCGAAAACAGATTATAAACCTATTGTTAGACAGTAATATAAAAAAGTAACTAAATGGCAGGCTTAGGAAGAAAACTAAATTTATTAATTAAAGGAGGTGAAAAAATATGGGTATAGTACTTTGGATAATTTTTGGAGCACTGGCAGGATGGATTGCATCGATCATTATGAAAACCGATTCTAATCAAGGTACAATAACGGACATAATTATGGGTGTAGTTGGAGCTGTGGTAGGTGGTTTTCTCATGGGATTAGTTGGTCAATCAGGTGTTACGGGATTCAACATTTATAGTCTTGTTGTTGCCGTGATTGGTGCAGTTGTCGTTATTTATGGTGGCCGGATGTTACGAAAAGGTTAAAAACAAATAATAAGGTAAGGTACCATATCCTCCCTTAGCTAAAGAGGCGATAATCAGGAAAGTGGCAATCAGGAAGGATTTTGATCCTTAAACTCAAATTACCAAAAATGGGGTATAAAAAACATTAATAATTTAATAATAATAAAGGCGGTGAAAAATATATGACAACAATTGTAAATAGTCAAGCTCCTCCAGCAGAAGCGAAAGGGTATGGTTTTCTGATCGGGATTATCGTGCTTGTTGGATTTGTCGCTGTACTAATGTATTTTGTTATTCCGGCAACAAGGCGGATAGGGCCAGTTCAGGTAAGCATTCCGGCCACCCAGGTAGTATTACCCGATAAAGTAAACGTGAATATAGTACAACCTAAATAACGGTTACAGGGCGGGTTTAGGATAAAAATAAATTAATTTATTGAAAGGAGGTGGAAAAATATGGCAGAAATTTCAAAAGAAACAATAACTACACAAGGAAATAATATCAATCCGGTGGTGAATACCACAACTAAAGACATTTCAGTTAAAAGTACAGCCACTAGTTCTCAGACGGTTGAATATTTAGTCTATTTCTTCTTTGGAGTACTGGAAATACTCTTAGCTTTCCGTCTTATTCTTAAGTTAACGGGAGCGAGTATCTCAAGCGCTTTTGTGGGATTAATCTACGGTTTAACCGGAGTTTTTATCTTACCATTTGAAGGAATATTCCGGAGGGGGTTTGCCCAAGGTGTAGAAACAACTTCAGTTCTTGAGCCATCAACACTGGTCGCAATTATAGTGTACGCTGTTTTGGCTTGGGGAATTGTAAAACTACTACGGATACTCTCCGGTGAACAACAGAAAACGGAGTAAGACTTGGAATAAAGTAAGGAGGTGAGAAATATGAGCTTATTAGACATTATTATAATAGTGCTAGTGATTGCCTGGTTGGGGGGATTTTCTCTTCATGTTGGTGGAGAGCTAATTCATCTATTGCTTGTAATCGCGATTATTGTCTTAGTCGCCCGATTTCTAGGCGTAAGTATATAAAAATATTATTAATTAAGGAGGTGACAACATATGAGCTTATCTTTTACAAGTTTAAGTCCTTTGGCATCATTACTTTTCGGGATATTGATTCTTATTTTTCCGAAATTTCTTAACTATCTGATAGCAGCCTACTTAATCATTGTCGGACTTCTCGGGCTGGGGATAATCAAATAATAATTAATTAAATTAAATATGGATACTAAAACAAATAATCAAAAGGAGAACGTGACTGTGTGGTCAGAAAAGCTTTACACACAGCACGAAGTAGATGATTTAATGGATAAAAGGCAGGATAAACTTTCTTCTCAAGACAAGGCAATAGAAGAAGATGTTCGTTCGGCTGATCAGCATAAAAGGAGGGACAATCGAACCGTAACCGATTTGGTCAGAAAATCTAATAGGATTTTACTAAGTATATCCTCGCATGCGCTACCATTTGACTTATTTCCCGACACCATTAATATCGAAGAGGGGAGAATTACCATAATAACCCGCCATTTTCTTTCTTCCGAAGTACACAGCGTTGATATTAAAGACATTTCAAACGTCTTTATCAATAGGACGCTTTTCTTTTCGCAGCTGGTTATCATTTCCAGAACCTTTGAAGATAATGAAATAAGGATAAGAAATTTGAGAACCAAGGAAGCAGTCTTTGCCCGCAGAATGATTGAGGGATTAAGAATCTTTGAAAATAAACAAATTGATACTTCTGTCTATACAAATGAAGAACTTATCGCCAAGCTTGAGCAGTTAAGTACGACAAAAATAGTAACGTAAAAGATTAGAAAGAATAGTTAGTCATTCAAAAATGGTTAGATTAACTATCACGGGTCGTCCCAGAGAGCGAGCAAATAAATTTTTCATGTAATTAGGACACCTTGATTTGGGGTTTTATACTTTGATTGATCGGATATGTTTTGATAAAATCAGGTTAAGTAGCTTAATAATCGAATTAAGACCGGGAAGCCTTCTTGAGAGAAATCTTCTGATTTTTTCTTTTTTGATATAATACGCTTTATGGGAGAAGATGATCTTTTCACAGAAAAGTTAAACCCCAAAATAATTATTTCTAAGTTCAAAGATAATGAATTAAATTTTTTTAACAAAAAGCCTCTTTTGGATATTCCTATTATAAAGGATAAGAAGATACTGTTTAATCAAATTAATGAACATAGTTTGTGGGAAAAGATATTACCGCAAATTAATAAAAATAACTTAGATAATATAATCAATTTTCTTCCCAAGAAGCCGGAAATAATAAATATATTTCCAGAGGTTGAGTTAGTCAAGGGAGACATCAATGGGTTATTAGAATTCATAGCCAGGCTTCCACAAGTTGATAATAAAGGGAATATGCGGTACCTATTAACATCGGGAGTAGCCATTGAGTTGATTACCGGTTTTAAACGCCACCATCATGATTTAGATATAGTTAGTTTAGATCCGTCACCAGATTACCGAAAACTTGGAGTTGATACGGTTACCCCGCAAAAATATTGGGTTGGTATGTATCTTGACAGGCAGTTCTTAATAGATACTGCCTATCAGGTTAAGTTCGGAGACGAACACGGCAATCCGCACACTGTTGCGACAGTCCATCCAGCGATTTTGTTTGTCCAGAAACTTTCCGACTGGTTTCCTCATAGAAGAAGACCTAAAGACATTGAAGACGCAGCCCATTTATTTAAATACTGGGCAATATCTTTAAGTAGCGATCCGTCATGGTATCCAGTTATGGAAAGAGCCTTGCAAGCCTTACCTCACGCACAAAGAAAGGATACTTCCAATAGACTTTCACTTCTTATAGCTAGTATTTCCCTGCAAAAATCAATGGGAACTATTCCGCGATAATGCTGATTCAGAATTATGACAAAACAATTATTTAGGGATGCAGTCGGTTGGGGATTCCTTTTATGGCTCATTGGTTATACCTTGGGCATAATATTATTTCCGTTTGTTCCTTCATCAATAATCGGCTGGGTCATTATGCCAATAGGCACAATTATTACGCTTTTTGTTTTATTTAAAAAGGTAGAAAGTGGTTCATTGGTTAACTTTTTTAAAATTGCAGTTGCTTGGACTTTTATTGCTATAATTCTTGATTACTTATTGTTAGTTAAACTATTCAAGCCAGCCGACGGATATTATAAATTAGATGTCTATTTATATTATATTCTAACTTTTGTTTTACCCCTGATTGTTGGTTGGCGAAAAATTGGTACACATGTAAAATAATAGATTCTGACGTCGGTCCAAGAGGGGGAGCAACAATTGAACCCCTTTTACTTACAAAAAAATAGACTATCTTGTCAAATTTGGGATGCTGGGAAGAGTGTCAGGAGATTGACGTGAGCGTTCTAAAATAAAACCACCCTTGACCAGTTGTCCATCTATACCATGTTCTTTTAGTACGCTATTCCACTTATTTTGTTTTATTATCTCAAAAATTGGTAGTTTAAATAAATTTGAATTGTCTGATGGTGATAGGACTGCTTTTTCTTCCAGTTCAACAACCATTAGACCTTGTAATGGATTTAGTACTGACCAAAGTCTGTTCAGAAGGTCAAAATGGATACGGGGATTTTGAGTCAGCTGACGCAAACCACATTCGGGTACCATGGTAACCAGAGGGAATCCTTCGGCAAATCCAAACTTTTGCATCTTGGATTCAAGTTCTATCCAGGTTAAAGAACTTAAAACATCAGCTACAATCATATGTCGATTTGCTTTTAGATCATCATCTACAAGATTTCTTCTTTGATAACTTCGAGGGTCAAATAATCCTATAGCAACTCCGGCAATATTTACTTTTCTTAATGCACTTGTATCTGCTCCTACGTCTAAAGCGAATCTCCTTTCTGAAGGTAAGCCATCAATAAATGTACCGATTAGGCCTGTAGAGAGTCCAATTGAGTTTTCATAATCTCCATAACTTCTTCCGTAGAAATTATATGGTAAATAATTCTCCATCATTTGTTCACGTTCCCAACTGGCAAGTCGCTTATTTTCTATTAATTGATCTTCGTATTCAGGATTTAGTTCACTCATAATCTATCGAAATTATACAGTAGCTGGCGAATTAGTCAAAACCATCCCACTTCTTGAGCCTTTTTATAGTTAAAACTAATTAATTGACACCAGTTGATTTGTAAGATAACATTACCATCACGAAAATGATTAAAAAGAGCAAAGGAGCAGATATGACAATGACAGAAAACGCCAATGATAAACAATTGGGTGACATGGGTAAGCTTTATGACCGCGAGGCCAAACCATTTGCTGATCAAGCCCCCCAATTAGTTTGGTGGGTAACCTTAGGTATTCCAGCTTATGACCGCCACTTAACAGAATTTTATCATCAAAAGGAACTGAAAATATTAGATTTAGGATGTGCCAGCGGCCGAGTTGAACAATTTTTGATGAGTAAAGGAATACCGGCAAAAAGTTTTACCGGCGTGGAAATAAGCCCGGATCAAGCCGAAATTGCCAGAAAAAATATTCCCGAAGCTACTTTTATCACCGGAGATATCACTCAAGTAAAGTTACCCCAAGAAAAATTCGATTTAGCAATTTCTAATATGGTTTTAGAATTCCTGGATCCCGAGCAATTAACCAAAGCGATGGAGAATACTTATAAATGGTTAAAACCGGGAGGCACTTTTTTCTTTATCACTACTCATCCGGACAAAATGCAGGCAACCAGCGGGTTAAAAGAACCTGGCGTCTTTACTGTCCATTTTCCTTGGGGTGGAGATGGCCCAAATTATTACCGCAGGCTGGAAGATTTTACCAAAGCAGTAGAAAATACTGGTTTTAAGCTGGAGGCGCTTGAGGAATTAAATTTACCGCCGGAGGCAAAAGATATCGATCCGTCAGAATATGCAAGATACATGCAATATCCTCATACTAGATTAGTGATCAAAGCGACCAAGCAAGCTAATGTTTAAGATATCCAAGTTCTCAATAGAAATGAACGAAATTTATTTCTATATTAAGTTACTTATCAAAAGGCCAATAAGAATGGTGACCACTATAAGTCGATACCATCCAAAAGAAGATAGCTTATTGTTTTGCAGATAATTAATAAACCACCTAACCACGATTAAAGCACTCACAAATGACGCCATAAATCCAACCAATAATAAAGGAATGTTGTTTGCTTGTTGCAGAAGAATTGATCTGGATTTAACTAAATCCAGGGCAGAAGCAGAAAGCAGGGTGGGAACAGCCAATAAGAATGAGTATTTAGCCGCTTCATCCCTTTTAACACCCAAAAACATTAAACTTAAAATAACCGCTCCGGCTCGAGAAACCCCGGGAAAAACAGCCAAGGCTTGAGCTAATCCTATCATCAGAGCCTCGGGATAACTTATTTGATTGGCTAATCTAAAAAATTGTTTTTTAGCCCAGATTTTTTCTAGGACAATAAATAAAAGCCCGACTAAAGCAAAAATAGCAATCTGAACAAAAAAACTCTCAAAAAAGACGTTTTTAATAACTTTATATAAGATTAGACCAATAATGGCGGTCGGGAAAAACGACACAACTAGCTTTTTAATTAAATTAAAATCCCGAAGTATGGTTTTTAGATAGAGAACTAAAACAGCCATTATCGCTCCAGATTGGATGATGATTTCAAAGGTTTTTTGAAAATCTGTTTGCGTTATCCTTAGAAGTTTAGCAGTCCAAATTAAATGAAAGGTTGAAGAAATCGGTAAATATTCGGTTAAACCCTCGACTATGCCTAAAATGGCGGCTTGTAAAAAGTTCATAATTAAAGAGTATAGGGAAGGGAATGGTCATTCTTATAAATAATGATTTCCGCTTCTAGTTTGGCAATATCATTAATAATTATTAATCGCTTGTTATAAGAAATAAGTTTTTTCTTGGTTAACTTACCCATTTCAATACTGGTTGTTTCCCGGGTCAGTCCGGCCAAATTGGCAATATCCTGATGGGTTAGTGGCAAATTAATAATGACTTCGTTATTTTCTTTTGGCTGGCCAAAACGTTTAGCCGAGAGAAACAAAGCCGCCATTACCCGATGAGCGGCCTGGCCGGACAGCAGATATTCAATATTGGTTAAAATTCCATCAAGACCAACCAGAATCCGTTTAGTCAGATTAAAAAGAATATCAGGATTAGCCTGTAAAAATTCTTTAACCTGACCTTGGGGTGCTTTTTGCACGATAACTCGCGTATGGGCCTGGAAATAATAAGTATTGGCAATGTCAGCCAAGGCCCACATCATGGAAAAGTAGGTCCTCGGTTTAAATATATTCAAAGTTAATTCCCGGCCGTCGGCAAAAGTTGAATACATCCGGGCATAACCTTCCTTAATAAAATATACGCCTTGAGGCGTATTGTCGGGACGGATAATTATTTCACCTTTGCTAAAAGTAACTTGTTTAAATTGGGAAAAAAAATTCTCTAATTTGTCATTGAGCGTGTTATCCATATATGTAATCTATATTACAGCATCATTATCACATTTATTATATTGTAAGACTATGAAAAAATACAAATCATTAAATCTTTTAGAAAGGAGATTTAAAATATGAATACCAAAGTTATTATAGGTATATTCGCCATAATCATTGTTGGTTTAGCTATGTGGTATATTTTAGGTAAACAATCTGGATATATCCAAGCAAACAACCAGCGAATTAATCCGTTCGGTTCTTCTCTAACCAGTAATAACGCCAGTCAGGTGATAGTCAAAGCTACTGCTGATGGCTTTAGTCCGGGGACGGTAAATATTAAAAGTGGAAGTAAGGTGACCTGGAGTAATACTAGTGGTCAGGCCATATCGATTAATTCCAATAATCACCCAACCCATTTATTATATCCACCATTAAATCTGGGGATTGTCGAGGATGGGAATTCCGTCACTTTAATTTTTGATAAGCCAGGAACTTATGGTTATCACAACCACTTACAGCCAAGCCAAACAGGAGAAATCATTGTTAAATAAGCAGAGCTTTTCTCTGAATAAAAAGGAGGTGAATAATATATGATGAAAGATGGTCTAAAACAAGCAATGTGTAATGATGGCTTTATGGTTAGAAGTCACAATGAAGATGAAGTTAAAGACATGATTAAAAAACATGTAAAGGATATGCATCAGATGGATATTACTGATTGGGAAGCACAAGAAAAAGTCATGAGCGTCTGATATTAACATTTTAATACTCAATTTGTTATGAAAAAATCTTCCGTCAATTGACGGAAGATTTTGTAAAGCTTTTTTTTTAGCCTCAAAAATGATAAAATAGCGCCACCTTCGAAGAGAAGTTTTTTATGAGCAAAGATGGTAAGTTTTTTAATAGTCCAACCTGTGGTGTTTTGGATCTTGAAGGTGTCAGAAGGAGAATTCTTGAGTTTATGGCGGGAGAACCAGAACAAAAATATCAACTGGTGATTGGTTCAGATTCTCAAGGAAAAAACACCGGCCAGACAGATTTTGTCTCGGCAATTGTTGTCCATCGAATCGGACGGGGGGGAATTTACTTTTGGCAAAGGAAAATTGAAAACAAGACTTACGTCCTGCGGCAACGTATATATCAAGAAGCAACGCTATCCCTGGCATTGGCGGATGAATTTCTAGAAGCTACCCGTAATGATGGTATCAGTCGTTTTGATGTTGAAATCCATGTTGATATTGGTGAATATGGTCCGACGAAAGAAATGATCAACGAAATTGTCGGCATGATCAGAGGTTCAGGGTTCAAAGTTCAAATAAAACCAGATTCTTATTGCGCATCAAAAGTCGCCGATCGGTATACATAATATAGCGGAAATTTATTGAACCGGGCTGGGGGATGGAGTAGGTGGTGGTGCACAACTAATATTTTTTTCTGTTCCTTTTAAGAAATATTCGCTTCGGCCACAAGCATCAATTCTGACAACATTTTCTGGGGGCAATATTGGTTCATTCGGCTTATCTTTTAGCAAATTAACCATAATATTGTGCCAGATTGGAGTGGCTCCAGTTATTCCCGAAGCAATCCTTCCCATCGGACTGTTATCGATATTACCAACCCACGTAGTTACCACATATGATGGTGTAAAACCAATCGCCCAATTATCACGGAGGTCATTACTAGTTCCGGTTTTAACGGATACGGATTTTCCGGGAATGTTAAGGAGTGAATTTGTTCCAAAAGCAGCACTCCTGGCGTTATCATCGCTTAAGATATTAGCTAAGATAAAAGCCACCCCCGGGTTAACGACTGCATTCTCATCCTGGGGTGATGCTTGTTCTAAGATTTGATTTTTATAATCGGTAATTTTTAAAATGGGTGTTATATCTTGTCTCTTTCCTTGATCAGCTAATACTCCGTAAACCTTGGCCATATCCAGCATGGTTACATCACCACCGCCTAAGGTTAAAGATAAACCATAACGGTCAATGTCCCGCCAGGTAGTAATGCCCATTAACCGTCCTTGATTAATCATATTTTCTACCCCTAAACTAGCCAAAACTTTAACGGCAGGAATATTAAAAGAACTAGCCAATGCTTGCCGTAAAGTAACTTTTCCATGGAATTTACCGTCATAATTAACCGGGATATAATTTGGCTGGCTGGCCACCTGAAAGGCTATTGGTGAATCATCTAATATACTAGCTGCTGTCAGGCCTTTTTCTAAGGCCAAGGTATAGTTAACGACCTTAATCGATGAACCAGGTTGTTGAAGAGATAAAGTTATATTAACATTACCGCCAGCATCAAGATCAAAATAATCTTTGGAGCCGACCATAGCCAAAATTTGGCCGGACTTTGGATCGGTTATTAAGGCAGCTCCGTCGCCAACATTAAGCGAAGACAAATTAGTAATTTCATCAGTAACAATCTTTTGAGCCATTTCCTGGATTGAAAGGTCTAAACTGGTAATAACCTGTAAACCTCCCTGGGCGACTTTTCGCGTCCCATATTTTTTCTCCAATAGATCCTTGATATACATAACAAAATGCGGCGCCTTAATATTAGTTTTAGCTGGGAGAAAAACCAGTTTTTGGTTTAGAGCCATAATTTCCTGCTCATTGGATATATAGCCTTGCTCCCGCATAAGCCTTAAAACCTCTTTTTGCCGAGCCAAACCCTGTTCCGGATGAGTGCCAAAGGGAGAATAAACACTGGGAGAAGCCGGTAGTGCTGCCAAAAATGACGCTTCGGCTAAGGAAAGATTCTTAACCGATTTACCAAAATATGTTTCTGTAGTGGCCTCAATTCCCCAGCTGGTGCCACCGTAAGGAACTTGATTAAAATACATTTCGAGAATTTGCTCTTTAGTAAAAAGTCTTTCTGCCCAAAATGACAAAAGTATTTCTTTGATTTTTCTTTCTAAGGTTGGTTGAGGAGTTAAGAGGGCACTTCTTACAAGTTGTTGGGTAATAGTTGATCCACCCTGAAGTCTTTTATTAACAATAGTTTCTTTAGCGGCCCGCAGAATACCCCGTAAAGAAAATCCCGGGTGATTATAAAATTGCTTATCTTCAATGGCAATGGTTGCCTTGATTAAATCTTGAGGAATATTAGCGAGAGTAACCGGTGTACGATTTTGGTCAGTATAAATTTCATAAAGTAGGGTACCATGACGGTCAAAAATTTTACTGGTAAGCGGAATCTCTCTATTAGTTAACAACTGGGGATTGGGTAGTTGCGATAACCAAGACCAAATTTGGAAAGGTAAAAAAATAAAAATTAACGTAAAAAAAACACCAATAATAAACCAGCGTATCTTAAGAGATAATGTCGGGAAGGGGATTTCGGGAAGATAAACAGACGGTAATGGGGGGATAATAATTGATGGTAAAGTTGGTTTTTGAATTGTATATTTTGGTAATTTAATCTTTGGTAAAGAAGGCAATTTTATATGGGGCTGTTTTATTTTAAGATGATGAAATAGATAAACTACCGAGGCAGCTATTTTGGTAAATATTTTTAAATTTAAGTTGCCAAACCATAATAAAAATTGAAACAAAATTCTTAAAATTAATCTCGGGATATTGCCAATTTTGATTAAGATAACGGCAATAAAAATAAGAGGAATAAAGATGCTATCGAGTATTAAATCAAGAGGTTTATCTTGTAATTGACGCTTCATTTTCGTCTTTCTGGGCATGACGCAAGCATATTAGCACAAGTTTTTGGCTTTGTGAAGACCCTTCGGTAAACTCAGGGTGAAGAAAAATAATTTTTTATGGTTTGACAATCACTGGTCTGTCGCCGCCGTGGGGACAATCGAGACAATATTCTGGAGTAAACCAGTCAGAGAGTACCTGTTTTTCTTTCATTTCAAAATTATCAGTTGGCATCGGCGGTTGGGTAGGGTTTTGCATAAAAATTGCCTGCCGGTCAGTACCTTTTTCTACTAAAATTTGTCTTTTTAAATTTTCTGTTTCTTGCGGTACAGTTCCATTGATAAAATATTCAAAACGGGTAGGACAATTTGAATCACCAGGCAATTTACCGGATAGAGAACAAATAGTCGCTCCGACGACGCCTTCAGGTTTTTTGGGCCATAAATCAGGTTCATTTTTCAAAATATAGGTCATAATCTTATTCCACATGGGAGCTGCACCGGTAACGCCCGAGGTTAACCATTGATTCATCGGTTGGTTATTGTTATTGCCAACCCAGGTAGCGACTAAGAAATTGGGAGTAAAACCAATCGTCCAGTTATCACGCTTATCATCAGTGGTACCTGTTTTAACAGAAACAGCTTTACCGGAAATAGGTAAATAACTTTGTCCAAAGGCTGCCGATCTGGCATTTTGGTCAAGGAGTATATGAGAAATTAGAAAACTGACTTCAGTTGATAATACTCTTGGCCCGTCAATTTGTAAAACCGAAGGGTAGGAGAGATCTTTAAGGTCCTTTTGCCAATTTGGATTTTGATATTCTTCAAGCACCTTTTTTTGATTATCTTCAACTTTTAGGATAGATACTAAGTCTTTTTTAATACCGGTATTAGCAAAAACGCCAAAAGCAGTTGCCATATCAGTCATCATTACTTCACCACCGCCTAAAGTGAGTGACAAACCATAGCGTGATGGGTCCTTGAAAGTTGTAATACCCATAGCCGACGCGGTAGCAATCATTTGATCAACACCGTTTAGAGCCAGTGTTTTAACCGCCGGGATATTATAGGAATTACCTAAAGCAAAACGCATTTGTACCGCTCCATGAAACTGTCCATCATAATTTTGCGGGCAATAAAGAGATTGGCCCAAAACAGAAAAACAAGTTGGAATGTCTAAAATAAGGGAAGCTGGTGTAATTTTACCGCTGGCTAAACCGACTGCATAATTAATTGGTTTGATCGATGAACCTGGTTGACGATGAGCAATAGTGACATTAAAATTACCCTGGAAGGTTTCATCAAAAGACGCGTCGCTGGCGCTAGACGCTACTTTCTCCGCTTCCGCTCCGAAATAATCTTTAGAGCCTACCATTGCCAAAATCTCTCCGGTTGGCGGGCGGGTAACTAACGCCGCCCCGTTGCCGACCTTAAGTTCTTTTAAACTGGCAACTTCAGTAGCGACCGTATTTTGGGCAAATTCTTGGATATCTAAATCAAGGGTGGTAATTACCTTTAAACCTCCTTGTTCAACTAACTTTTCGCCGTATTTTTTAACCAACTGATCTTTAACATACATAACAAAATGCGGAGCTTTAATTCCGGCCTGTGGTTTATAAGTTAATTTATAGTTTTTTGCTTGTTGAATATCAGAGGAAGAAATGTAACCATCTTCAGCCATTCGGCGCAGTACCTCTGCTTGTCTTTGCTTGGCTAATTCCGGGTGAGCCCCATAAGGAGAATAGTATGTGGGAGCAGCTGGTAGACCAGCCAGGAGCGAACATTCAGCTAGATTTAAATCCTTAACTAGTTTACCAAAATACTTATTTGAAGCTGCTTCAACACCCCAAGCTGTTCCACCATAAGAAACTTGATTCAAATACATTTCTAGTATTTGGTCTTTGGTATAAATCTTATCGACAAAAAAAGATAAAATTGCCTCTTTGATTTTTCGCTGAATCGTTCGTTCCGGTGTTAAAAGGGCGGACTTAACTAATTGTTGGGTAATGGTTGAACCTCCCTGGAGTTGACGATGAATAACAATTTCCCGGAGCGCCCTAATAATCCCTTCAAAAGCAATACTGCCATGTTTGTAAAAATCCTTATCCTCAATAGCAATTGTTGCCTGTCGGAGTTGTAAAGGAACTTCACTTAAATTTACAATAGTTCGATCCTGGTCAGTATAAATATTAAAAAGTAATTTGCCGTTTCGGTCTAAGATTTGCGTTGTTTGGAGAATATCCCGACTAGCTAATGATGTGGGTAGGGGAAGATCCTTTAAAATAAAAACATAAAAGACAAATAAGAAAAAGGAAAAGATAAGACCTAAACCAATAATGTCTTTTTTTCTGGTCGATAAACTATGCCACCAAGTAAGAAACTTAATGGACTTTCGTGAGCGAAGCAAAGATTTCTTAGTTCTTTTCTTTTTCATTGGCAATATTATATACCAAAATTGTGTTATGATAAATTATAGGAGGAAAATTTTATGTGCAAAACATGTGCAAAACACAAGAAGAAAAAATAACTCTATATTTTTTTAATAATTGTGGTATTATTTAATTAATGCCTAATTTTTTTGAAGAGATTTATACCAATCCGCCAGCTGGCGGACCCCCGATATATAAATATTTTTGTGATGGTGAATGGTTAACCAGCAAAAGCGGTAAAACGGTTGATATCTTTTCCCCAGTCACTGATGAGATCGTTGGCAAGATCCAAAGCCTAAACCAGGCGGAAATTGATGAGGCGATGGAAGCAGCTTTTTGGGCCCAACAGATTTGGCAAAAAACTCCTCTAGAAAAACGTGCCCGGATTCTTCATCTGGCAGCTGATTGGTTAAAAGAGCATAAAGAATATCTATCTAATCTATTAATTTTGGAAATTGGAAAAAATATTGCCGAAGCAGAAGACGAAATTATCAGAACGGCTGACTTAATTGATTATTTTGCTGAAGCCGGCAGAAGTCTCCAGGGTGAAACTTTAGATTCTGATTCCTTCCCCGGTTACGAAAAAGGTAAACAGGCAGTTATTTCCCGGGTACCTGTTGGTGTAGTTTTATCAATTTCACCTTTTAATTATCCGGTTAATTTATCGGCCTCAAAAATTGCTCCGGCATTAATTACCGGTAACGCCGTGGTCCTTAAACCGGCAACTTATGGTTCTTTAAGCGCTCTTCACTTGGTTGAGGTTTTCCGTAAAGCCGGTTTACCGCCGGGGATATTAAATACCGTAACCGGAACCGGAGCAGAAATTGGCGATTATTTAGTTACTCATCCGCGGGTATCAATGATTTCTTTTACCGGTTCAAGTTTAGTTGGGGAAAAGATAGCTCGTAAAGCAGGCATGATTCCTTTGCTTTTCGAGTGTGGAGGTAATAACCCAGCCATAGTTTTACCCGATGCTGATTTAGATTTAACGGCTAAGGAAATTATTAAAGGTGCATATTCCTTCTCCGGACAGCGTTGTACGGCCATAAAATATGTTTTAGCCCAAAGGGAAGTACTTGATAAACTTAAACCAATGTTATTAGACGAATTAGAAAAATTGGTTAAACTAGGAGATCCACGAGAAAAAACCACTAAAATGGTTGGACCGCTTATCAGTAAAGACGCTGTCGAAATAGTTGAGAACCGTATTATTAAAGCCAAGGTTGCCGGAGCAGAAATTGTTCGCGGTGGCCGTCGCCGAGGCTTATATTACGAACCAACAATTCTTGATGGAGTTAAATCTTACTGGGAAATTGTTAAAATCGAAACTTTTGGGCCGGTAGTTTCGTTAATTTCCGTAAGTAATATTAATGAGGCAGTAAAAATTATTAATGACTCATTATATGGTTTACAAGCTTGTATTTTTACTAAAGATGAAGGAACAGCCATAAAATTAGCTCAAAGAATAAATGTAGGGACAGTCCAGATTAATTCCAAACCGCAACGAGGTCCGGATCACTTTCCCTTTTTAGGCATTAAAGGCAGTGGCGTCGGAGTTCAGGGTGTTAAATATACGCTTGAGGCAATGACCCGATTTAAACCAGTGGTATTAAATAAGCCAGAATAATATTCTGTCTTTTTCCTTACCTCGATTCACCCCGATTTAATCGGGGATCTTGAGGGGCGGAATAAGTCTTTTCCAAACCAATCAATATCTTTTTTTGAGTAACCTAATTCTGTAAACCTTTCCTTAATACAGCTATCTGGTAAAGGATTTTTGTATGCTTTCCAGATCTTAAACAGTTTTTTAAATGACTCTCTTCTTTCCCATGGGAAGATCACCCAATTTTCAGTTTTCAGCTTGTAATAATCAACTAAGCCGGTTTTTAAACCAGCGTCTCTGGCAACCAGAGTTGCATATCTAATTTGGCGTTGGGTTCGAGATAAATGCCATTTTCTTTCAATATGTTGGTTGATTTTTTTCACACTATCTCCCTGATCAATAATTTCTTCAACAACTAAGACTCTTTTAATCCCTTGATGTGAATTAAGTTTTCTAAGTTTCTTAAGTTTTTTTTCTGTCTGAAGCAACGAAGGTAATTTTTGAATAAAAACTGGGGGAACTCTGGTATGATCAGGATTATAGCCAGAAGCTAAGGTTATCACGACTATCTGTAGGTCATTTAGATAATCAGCCATTTTTCGGCCAGGATCAAACCCTCCTCGGGTAACACCGATAATAACATCTGGAGAAAACCCGCTTTTTTCAACTTCCAGTGCTAATGATCTGACAAGAGATTCTGCCACTAATTGTCCCATTACCAAATAACGTTCCTGGGTAGATCTTCCTTCTTTATCTTGACCAGTAAAAGTATGGAGATGAGTTTTTTCGTTATAGAAACTTATATCTTTAACAGAAAATACTCTTTGTTCGACTAAGGGAGTCATTTTTAATAAAAACCCGTCCTCTTTGGGCGGGATTAAGAAGGTTTATATCAGTTAAAAAGGGGAATGCCAATTAATAGTTGTAATTTTTAAAAAGTTAATGTAGTATTTCTTCATGGAGAAGAAGCTTAAGTATCAATCGGTGGCTATCTCCGGCAAACCAGGTGTTGGTAGAACCACACTGTTTAATAACCTTAAAACAGCACTTACTCCTTTGGGCTTTGAATTTTTCTCCGGCGGCGAATGGTCAAGACAATATGCGATAGATCATAATCTTCATGACCCTAAAGATGTAAAACACCACTATGCCACAGTTTATGGGGATGAAGTCGACCACGAAATTGATGTGGCCATGAGAGAAAAGTTGGAAAGCGGTGGCCATTATTGTGTTGAATCATGGATTGCCGGTTGGAATATGAGGGGTTTAAAACACGTACTTAAAATCTTACTTATTTGTGATGATGCGCTGCGTATTGATCGGATTGTAAATCGGGATATGATGAAAGTGGAAGACGCCAAGAATTTAATCAAAGACAGAGAAGATAAAAATCTAGAAAAGTGGGTAAGGATTTACCGGGTTCCGATAACTGATTTTTGGGATAATAAATATTATGATCTGGTCATCAATACTTACTCTCATAGTCCCCAGGAAACCCTCGATATTGTGCTTCAAGCCCTCGGATATTATAATCATAGTAGCTAGCAGGGCTGCTGGTCACGAATTTTTTCACCCCACATTGTTTTAAGTAAATTAATGTCTTACGCACTAGCACGGAGTTTTTTTAAAATAAAGGAAAGAAGCATAAGTGTGGGGATATCAAAAATTGTGACACAGCATCCCCTCTAAACTTTTTTAAATTTATCTCATTAAATGAAAAAAATCTTAGGTTTCCCCAGCAACGTTTTTATTCTTTCATTAGTTTCCTTCTTGAATGATATTGGCGGAGAAACAATCAAGCGAACTATTCCTTTATTTTTGACGAATGTCTTAGGAGTTAAAACTGATATCGTCGGATTGGTAGAGGGGGTGGCCGAGGCGACGCCACAAATTTTTCAACCAATATCCGGCTGGTTATCAGATAAATTTAAAAAAAGAAAAGCGTTGGTTCTCTTTGGGCAAATAATCCGATCAGCAGTAATTTTTCTATTTTGGGCGACCAGTTGGGGACAAGTACTGATTGTTAGATTCTTGGATCGATCCGGCAAGGGAATTAATGGTGCTCCCCGCGATGCCTTAATCGCTGCTTCCTCGGATGAAAAAGAAAAAGGCCGATCTTTTAGTTTGAATCGGGCTTTTGATGATGCCGGTGCTGTTTTTGGTCTGGTTGTAGCCGGAATTATTGTTATCTTATCCCAGGGAAATATTGCCCGTTTGCAGGAGTCAACATTTACTAAAATTGTACTTTTAGCCGTAATTCCATTAATTTTAGCGATTATCGCCATAGTTTTTTTCGTTAAAGAAGAAAAAAGTATCGAAATTTCAAATAGAATTAATCTTGAAGAAAAATTAAGTCCAAAATATTATCATTTTTTAATTTTAACTTTTATTTTCTCATTAGCGAATTCTTCAGATGGGTTTTTAGTACTGCGGGCGCAAAATATTGGTGTGTCATTGGCTGTAATATTTTTCCTTCTAGCCCTGCTTAACTTTATGGCTGCCATAATTTCTGTTCCAGCCGGAAATTTGTCCGATCGAATCGGCCGAAAAAAACTCCTATTTTTTGGGTGGTTAATCTATAGCATATCGTACTTTGGTTTTAGTCAGGTAAATTCTCTTTCAGTAATCATTGTTCTTTTCTTTACTTATGGTATTTATATGGGGTTAGCCGAAGGAGTAGCCAAAGCCCTGATAGCTGACTTAGTCGGTCCGGCCAAGCGGGGGACTGCCTTTGGAATTTATAATTTAGTAATTGGGGGTACATTATTGCCAGCTTCATTAATCGCCGGTTGGTTATGGCAGGCATTTAATCCGGCCACGGCTTTTTATTTTGACGCGATTCTTTCGTTGATAGCTGCGTTTGGATTAATTTTTTTCAAGTTGCGATGAGTTAAATATTCAAAAACTCAAGCGTTAGGAGACGATGAATAAAATTAAAGAACCCTTGGGTTGTGGTTGCCTCGACAAAATTGACACTAATTTTAGCTGGTTCTACGGTTAAAAGATCAATCTCACCAGTAAGAGGAACGATATTTGAATCATTGGTACTGCCTGGTCGCCAATCAATACTAATTTGGGTATCACCAATTTTTTTGCCCCGAAAGTATATCCAGCCTAAAATACCATCAATAATTTGCGGGCTTATGGTGTTAGACGTACCGGAAAATTTAGCCTTTCCAAGAACATTATCAATATCTTCAAGATTTGGCGGATAGAGAGCGTAAAGACTACCTCGGGAAATTTTAGTCACCGTTAACATCTTCGGATCATAGGTTATTACAGCATCAGTTCCTAGGGTTTGTGTCCCTCCTGATGAGGCAAGAACAGCCACCTTAAATTCCTGGCCGACAGGGACATTTACCGGCGGTTGGCTAAAGGACATCGCTGCTGATGCAGCTGAGACAACAAATAAATTCAAAAGACTGATCATATTAAGGATTTAATGGAGAATCTTTTGGACTAGGCGAACTATATTTTTCAAGATAAATTCTTAAATCAACATTATTAATGACGCCATCATTATTTAAGTCAGTATAAGGAAAAATATCCTCACCGGCAGCTTTGTTGCGCAGTTCCTGTCTTTGGGAAACGCCCCAAATAAGAAGAGGAATGGTTAAAAGAAGGATGATGATAAAAATAATTATTGGTAAAAAACGACGGTTTAAATATTTATGGGTCATAATCTAAGATTAAAGCTTAGATAGTAGTTTGTCAATGTCAGCTGGCCCCTCCTCCGCCTCCACCGCCGCCTCCGCCACCACCACCAGAAAAACCACCACCTGAACCGGAAGAGAAAGATGAAGTAAAGGCGCTGTTTAGACTATTAAGGCTGTTGGCAAAAGATGTAGAAAATCCAGATGTAGAAATATTACCTGGACTGCTTCCGCTGGTGATATACCATGAGGCATTAACATTATTGGCTAAAAGAATCGGCGAAAGATATTTAATAACCAAAGAAGCTATACCTAAAGCCGTACCATAGACTAAATATTCTTCCCAAATAATTAAAGCATGGGGAACCTCTTCAGGGAAATGGGAGAAATCCTTTAAAAAGTTTTTAAAAGCTAGCCATTTATAAGCCTCTTGAGAATAATGGAAGGACCAGCGTTGAGAAGCATTTTTAACAAAACTATAAATTAGCCATCCACCAAATAAAGCAATTCCTAAAGTTATATAAGTTTCCTGAATTAAAAACCCATAAATTGTTTGGGGTAAAGTTTGCCAGCTAATACAAATTAAAGTTAACGAGAAGGCGAAAACTAAGACTGTAATGAGTGGGAAAAAGCTAATAAATTTTATTGCCGGAGTCTCTAAAAATCCCATCTGTTTGCCGTGTTCTTTGATCATATCTTTCCACTTTTCAAACCAATTTTTCATAATTAGCGGATTCGACTTTCCATATTTTTTAAAATCATCAAGATAAAGACTTTTATTATTAAAATCAGGACTGGCACTAGAGGCAACTTGATTAAAAAGAAGATCTAAAAGTGATTTTTCAAAATCCATAAGAGAATTATCGTCTGGGAAGTCTTCTTTATCTAAAACTAACTGGTATTTATAAGAAATATTAGCGCCAAAAAATCCTGATTTTACAATTTGTTCTTCCTTAATTTTTAAGAAATGACGTCTAGCTAAATCTAAGATTACCGCCGAAAATGAATTCGTAGAAATAATGTTTAACTGGCTAACTAATAGTTCTACCAAAGCCGGTGCTAATTTTGACGGCGGTTCTTTAACATAGGCTGGAATAGATACTGGTGTATATTCTTTGCCATATTTTTGCCAGACATAAAACATAATTATTAACCAGCCCAAAACAATAGCAACTCCGATAAAAGGAAGAATAAAGATAAAAAACCCCTTAGTTTTTGTTTCATTTTGAAAACCCTGTTCTTCTTTTTGAATCCGAGGTAAAGCATTCTCTGCTATTGTTTGACCAGTAATTAGATTGGTTGGAAAAAGTGTTCTTATTTCAATAAATGTTTTAGAGGGTAAAGAAGGAACGGTAAATTGTGCCGTTTCATGATCAATAATTTTTGCCTGGCCAGATAAAGGTCCGTGGCCCCAGACATAAATTTGGCCTCCGCCAACTGACGGATTGGTTGGTAAATGGACAGTAATATTTACATTGCCAGCGGATTTTTCCCATTTATCGCCAATAACCTGCCAATAAAGTTCTCCAACATCTTGATATTTCTTAATACCGCCGACGACTTTATATTTTAGAGTAAACGTTCTGGTCTCGTCAGTTGCCCGGTAGTAGAGTTGTACATAATTGCTTTGACTGCTTTGGGTAAAGTAATAGGTATTAGGTGGACGGTCAGAAGAGGGTATAGGGTTTAGGGTATAGGGGATAGCACCTTCAAAAACCTGGAAGTCTTGGTAAGATCCGTATCCTGATTTATTGGGAAATTCCCAATGAAGTTCGGAAAATGAGCCGGTAAAAGAAACAGTCCGATCCTCGCTAACATTAAATGAAGAATCGGGATTTACGGTAATATCAATATTAATTTGCGGGAAAGAGTAATCTTTAGTGGCGGCCACGACCGGAGAAGAAATCAATAAATGGACGCGATCAAAGATCGCTACTCCCGCTAGTTGCGGGATAAGTAATTGAGTAGTTATTAAAAATAGAGTAATGATCAAAAATCTTCTCATAATTTTTTTTAATATACTCATAACCCATTTCTTTTAACCCATAACAATTTCATTGTAGCATTTGGATTGACATTTTGTATATAATAGTTATTAACTCATGAAAAAACCGACCTTCGGTTTTGCTTTTATTTTTATTTTCTTATTACCTTTTGTAGTTGCCACATCTACCTCAGCCATAACCCCACGATTAACCCCAGCACCAGTAGTATCAATTATTCAACCGGTTGATTATCCTATGCCTTATCCGGGGATTTTACCAGACCACCCATTATATTCTCTTAAAATGCTTCGTGATAAAATTCTCGACTTAATAATCAAAGATCCTGTCAAAAGAATCGAATTTTTATTACTTATGTCTGATAAACGCATTGCGGCTGGCAAAATGCTAATTGATGGAACTAAAGTTAGTTTGGGAATTACAACAATTTCCAAAGGAGAAAACTATTTTGAACGGGCAGTTACCGAGTCAGAACAGACAAAAAAACAAGGGAAAAATGTCAATAGCCAATTAGACAATCTTGAGAAAGCATCGCAAAAGCATATCGAGATGCTGATTGAATTATCGTCAAAAGTATCCGGAACGACGAAACCTGATTTTGAGAATTTATTATCAGTTGCCCAAAAACAATATCAAAAAGTTTTAAACCTTAAAAGGTAACAAAAAATGTTTAATCTTTCAGGAAAAGTTGCTTTAGTAACCGGTGCCTCAAGAGGTATTGGCCGGGGAATCTCTTTGGCGTTAGCTCAATCCGGAGCAGATGTGGTTGTTAACTATATATCTTCAGAACCGGAAGCAGAAAAAGTTACCCAAGAAATAAAACTGTTAGGTAGACAAAGCCTAACGATCAGAGCTGATGTTTCGCAAAAGAAAGATGTTGAATTTATGATTCAACAAATTATCGCTAAATTAGGTAAGATTGATATCCTTGTTAATAATGCTGGAATCTTGTCTTATGAACCGTTTTTAGAGATGAAAGAAGAAACATGGGATAAAATAATTTCCGTTAATCTTAAAGGACAGTTTTTAGTAGCACAAGCAGTGGCTAATCAGATAGTAAAACAGGGAAGCGGAGGAAAAATTATTAATATTGCTTCAATTGCTTCCGGTCAGGTAGGCATTAGTTTTCCCAGTATTGCTCATTATTGTGCTTCCAAAGGAGGGGTTATTGCTATGACTGAAGCAATGGCGTTGGAGTTGGGGAAACACAAAATTAATGTCAATGCTATTGCCCCAGGTGCAATTGATACTGATATGGCTAAGGTGTCTTTAATGGATAAACAAGCCTTACAAGCGATGCTTATGAGAATTCCTAAAGGCAGAATCGGACGGCCCCAAGATATAGGCGCGATGGCCGTTTTTTTGGCCAGTGATGAATCAGACTATTGTACCGGGGCCACCTTTTATGTTGATGGGGGATGGTTAACTGGATAGACTAAGGGTTTAAAGATTAGGTATCAGGGGTTAGAGATATAGAGATGATAATCCTTTATTTTTGAATAAAAAAATTCTTCAGCACTTTCTAATACCATAATTTCTGTATTCATTTTTATCCCATAAAAATTAAGTTATATTAAGTGGAAGTACTTTCGTGGCTAATTTTTTACTTGATATATTTTGATATTAAACTGCCTAGTTGACATCCCCCATATAGGGTACTACTATGGTTAAGAACACTAGATATAGTGTTTTTTGTTTTCACACTGTAAAACTTTGACGGTTTTACAGTGCAAGCATTGAAGAGCGAGGTAATGAACGATGAAGTGTCCATATTGTGAAAGTCAGGAAACAGAGGTAGTTGAAACTAGAGAAAGCGAAGAGTTGGCAGTGACACGCAGGCGCAGAGAATGTATTCAATGCCAGAAGCGGTTTACAACTTATGAGAGGGTAGAGAATATACCGCTTCTAGTAATTAAAAAAGATGGGCGTCGGGAATCATTTTCTAGAGAAAAACTGCGTATCGGTATTATAAAAGCTTGTGAGAAAAGACCTGTTAGTATTGATCTAATTGAGAGTTTAGTTGATGACATTGAGAAAGAACTGCGAGGTAAAGAATCAACCGAGATTCCCTCAAAAACAATTGGCAATATGGTTTTAAAAAAATTAAAAAAAATTGACAAGGTTGCTTATCTAAGATACGCCAGCGTCTATCTTGATTTTGAAGATTTATCAGACTTTGAAGAAACAATTGAGAAACTAACATGATAAAAATAACCGTGACTAAAATTCAAAAACGTAACGGCAGGTTGGTTAGATTTAATCCTCAAAGGATTATTAAGGCTTTAGAAAAAGCCTTCCAAGCTATTGGTGAAAAAGACGGCGAAAGAGTTAAATATTTAGCCGACAAAGTAATTGAAAAGCTTGAGATCCGTTATGATGGTAAGCTTATTCCTCAAGTTGAAGAAATTCAAAATATTGTCGAAGAAGTATTAATGCATCATGGCCATTATAATGTAGCGCGGGCATATATTTTGTACCGTGAATTAAAACGACGAACCCGCGATATATACTCATTAATTGATTCTGATGAATTAGTTGGTAATTATCTTTCAAAACTTGATTGGCGCGTTAGAGAAAATAGTAACATGGCCTATTCTCTTCAGGGTTTAAATAATCATGTTGCCTCGGAAATTTCCGCCAATTACTGGTTAAATAAAATCTATCCTCCGCAAATTAGACAAGCTCATATTAACGGTGATCTCCATATTCATAACCTACAAATGTTGGCTGCTTATTGTTGTGGTTGGGATCTTCGGGATCTGCTCTTCCGCGGGTTCGGCGGAGTACCGGGAAAGATTGAATGCCGGCCGCCAAAACATTTTCGCACAGCATTGGGTCAGTTAGTTAACTTCTTTTATACTCTGCAGGGAGAAATTGCCGGAGCCGTAGCTGTTTCTAATTTCGATACTTTGCTGGCTCCTTTTATTGCCTATGATAAATTATCGTATCCAGAAATTAAACAAGCCCTACAAGAATTTGTTTTCAATATGAACGTTCCGACCCGGGTTGGTTTTCAGACTCCCTTTACCAATATAACTTTAGATCTGGTCGTTCCTAAATTTTTAGAAAAAGAGCCGGTGATGATTGGTGGTAAACCACAAAATAAAAGTTATACCGATTTTCAAAAAGAAGTCAGTCTTTTTAATAAAGCCTACGCCGAGGTCATGCTTGAGGGAGATGCTAAAGGCAGGGTATTTACCTTCCCGATTCCCACTTATAATATCACCAAGGATTTCACTTGGGATAATCCGGACTTTGATGGTATTTGGGAAATGACGCGGAAATACGGGATTCCATACTTTTCTAATTTTATTAATTCGGACATGAAGCCCGAAGATGCCCGAAGTATGTGTTGTCGGTTGCGTTTAGACAATCGGGAGTTAGTTAAGCGGGGGGGTGGGCTGTTTGGCTCCAATCCGTTAACCGGTAGTCTCGGAGTAGTAACGATAAACCTTCCCCGGCTGGGATTTTTATCCAAAACTAAAAAGGATTATTTTGAAAAATTATCACATCTTATGGATATGGCTAAAGAAGCATTACTGCTTAAGCGAGCCATTGTGGAAAAGTTTACTGAAGAAGGGCTTTATCCGTATTCTAAAGTTTATTTAGCCGCCATTAAAGACCGCTTTGGTGAATATTGGAAAAATCATTTCAATACTATTGGCCTTATTGGCATGAATGAATCCTTAGTTAATTTTATAGGTAAGAGTATTGGCGAAGAGGAGGGGAAAGCCTTTGCTATTGACGTTATGGATTTTATGCGAACGAAAATCTTAATCTATCAAAAGGAAACTGATCAAATGTTTAATCTTGAGGCCACGCCAGCTGAGGGGACCGCTTACAATTTAGCCAAACTGGATAAGAAAAATTATCCGGAAATAATTTGTGCGAATGAAGAAGAAATTAAAACCGATCACGCTGAACCTTATTATACTAATTCAACCCATCTGCCGGTTAATTTTACCGATGACATTTTCCAGGCACTTGATTTGCAGGACGAATTGCAAACTAAATATACCGGCGGAACGGTGTTACACGGATTTTTAGGGGAAAGCATGGTTGACAAAGAGGCAGTTAAAGCATTAGTTAAAAAAATAGCTAAGACATATCATTTACCGTATTATACGTTAACACCAACGTTTAGCGTATGTCCGACGCATGGATATCTTAAAGGTGAACAAAAAAATTGTCCAGAATGCGGAAAAACATGCGAAGTATGGTCCAGAGTGGTTGGGTATCTTCGGCCAATTGTCCAATGGAATGCCGGGAAACAAACAGAATTTAAAGATCGGAAAACATACAATAAACAATTACAACTAAAAGAAAGTCTGCCCCTACAATAATTTATAGTTAATTATAACTATCCTATGAACATTCGGGGTCTGCAAAAAACCACCCTTCTGGATTACCCAGGTAAGATTGCTGGTATTATTTTCACTTCCGGATGCAATTTCCGTTGTCCCTTTTGTCAAAATCCAGACTTAGTAATAGACAATGATAAACTACCAAACATTGACGAAGAAGAAATATTTAAGTTCCTAAAAAGCAGAGCAGGGAAGCTTGAGGGAGTCGTTATTACCGGCGGCGAACCAACAATCCAAAACGACTTACCAGAATTTATTGCCAAGATTAAAGATATGAAATATCTGGTAAAGCTTGATACTAATGGAACCAATCCAGGAATGGTAGAAGAGCTAATAAAGAATGGATTAGTGGATTATATAGCAGTAGATTACAAGGGACCATTTTATAAATATTACAAATATATTGGGAAGGATATAGGGTATAGGGTAAAGGGTACAGTTAAAAAGATAATAAATATTTTGGTAAAAAACGAAATGCCTTTTGAACTACGAACTACAGTTGTACCGACACTTCATATAAAGGAAGATCTTATTGCGATGGCTCAAGAGTTAAATTCACTATACCCTAAACCCTCGACCCTAAACCCTAAATTCAAGTGGTTTTTACAAAATTTTCGGCCGGATAAATGCTTGGATTCTAGTTTTGAGAAAATAAAACCGTATCCTAAAAGTTTTTATGATAAAGTTTTACCAGAACTAAGAAAATTTATACCAAAAACAGAGGTTAGGGGAATATGATTATTGTTTATACCGGGAATGGAAAGGGGAAAACCACGGCTGCATTGGGACTGATCTTGCGGTCAGTGGGGTGGGGGAAGAGGGTTCTTATAGTTCAATTCCTAAAAAAAAGAATCAGTGGAGAGGTAAAAGTGTTAAATGAATTAAGAATTATGAATTATGAGTTAAGAATTAAAAGATTTGGGACAAAAGAACTCGTTGACCTAAAACACCTCCGAGAAATAGATTATTTAGAAGCAAAAAAGGGGTTTGATTATTCGCTATCTGCTATTTATAATTCACTATTCGACATCATTGTTTTGGACGAGATAAATGTAGCTTTAAAATTCGGATTGATAAAAGTAAATAAAGTTTTGGAATTAATTATGATTGCAAAAGAAAAAGGCGTGGATTTAGTCTTAACCGGTCGGTGGGCTCATACTGAGCTTGTCGAAGTAGCTGACCTGGTAACCGAATTCAAAGAAATCAAACACCCATTTAAAAAAAACGGAAAAGCAAAAAAAGGAATTGATTATTGATTTTCATAGATAGGTTAATTACAATCAAAGCAAATTTTCTGTTCAAAGGAGGAGAAAAATATGCCACGCGAAACAGTTGATTCGTCAACAGAGACAATTGCCCAGGTAATTGAGGGTTTAACGACTCAGTATAATATGGATCATGAGGGATATGCTAGAAATTTGGTATCCCATAATGCTCATGGATTATCTGCGTGGGATTTAGCTCGATCATATGCTAGAGAAGGTGACTTAACTCGGACAGCGGCTTTTTTGCAAGTAGTAGAAGTACCCCCAGTTAGGGAGGAACCGCTACCCGATCCGAGAGCCGTAATACTGTCGGAAGCCTTTCATAAAGCCGCAGAGAAAGCACGGAAAAGAAGAGATGCTGCAAAAGCAACATTTCTTTCTACCAGAGCAGAAGAAATATCAAGGATGATTTAGATCTCGGATTTATAGCTTAAAAATAGTTTATTGACAAAATTTACTGTCCAAAGGAGGCGAGAAATATGAGTCATGAAAGAGTTAGAGATATAATTAATCAATTTGCTAAAGGACATGAGATTTGTTTTATAGAAGGAGCAGGTGGGGTAGAAGCTTGGAATACAGCGTGGAAGTTTTCGGAAATAGGAGATCGTGTGGGAACAGCTGTTTACATAAAAGCTTCTAAGTATCCAGGGGTAGATCATGGAATATCAGGAGATTATAAGGCAGCCATGATGATGGGAGCTTTTGAAGAAAAAGCAAAATTAGAACTAAAGGCTGGTAACCGTAGGAAAGCCCAAAGATTATCAAGAAGAGCTCATAAGATTGGAAGAATGGATTATTGAAATTAAGGATTGACAAAAAGGTTAAAGATTGTTATTTTTAAATTGGTCCTTAAGGTTACGGGAACCCAGTGAGAATCTGGGACTGTGCCGCAACTGTAAAAGGTCGCCTTCGCATTAAGCTACGGCGAACCAAAGTCAGGAACCGTCTTAAGGAATCTCTCGAGCAAGGGTCTTTTTTAGTGGCCGATGATAACCTTCTCGAGGGGAAAACGAGAAGGTTATGAATAAAAAACGACTAATCGCTTTAATTATTTTTATTATTGGACTTGGCTTAATTGCTTTTTCTCTTTATCCCGAAGTTAAAAAGAAAAATAATAGTCAAGTATCCGGAGTCCAGATAAAAGAAGAACCATCTGCTAAACCAAAGAATTCACCATCTATATCTGCAGTTGTAACTTCATCTCTGGTTGTTCAAATTTCCAGTCCTAATCCGACTCCATTAGTTGAGAGTTCTAATGTACCGGCGAATTCCAACTCGCCATCTCCCGAAGCTAGTCCCATGGCTAATCCTCCACCAGCTAGTCAGCCGTTACAAATTAATCTGTCAATTAATGGCGGTTCAAGCTTTACAGTCAATATTGACCAGGGAAATAATCAGTGTGATGTATTAACTAAAGCCAAAGAACAGGGGAAGATTGATAGTCTTAATATGCAATTCAATAATTCTTTGGGTAGCTTTGCTGTCTATCAGATTAATGGAATTGGTAAGGAAAATTCTGTTTGGTGGACTTATACGATCAATAGTGTGTCTCCGGCCCAGGGATGCAGTTATATTAAAGCTAATAATGGCGACAAGATTGAATGGAAATATTTAGGCTCATGAAAAAAACTGTTCTATTAATTGCTATTTTATTTTTTTTAACTGTTAGAATTGCCCTGGCAGACGCAGTTATTGATAATGGTCTTAACTTTTTAAAATCTAAGCAGGATGCAACCGGAAAAATTACTAATGGTTTTTCCAGTCCTTCCCAATGGTCAGCCATCGCTTTTATGGCTAATAATATCAATCCGGCAGATGTAAAAATTTCGACTAACTCATCTTCTTTACGGGATTTTCTTTTAAACGATAAACCTGGGGATAATAGTTCGGCCACTGATTGGGAATCAAGAATTTTGGCCATTGTGGCAATAGGTGATGACCCGACAAATTTTAATGGGGTAAATTACGTACAAAAATTAGAAAGTTTTTACAATAACCAGCAAATTGGCGATATAACTTCGCTTAATGAAGATTTCTTCGGACTTTTAGCCTTAATTAGTTGTGGGGTTAGTTCTGATTTACAAGTTAAGAAAGACACTCTTAATTTTATTATTACTCATCAGGCATCTGATGGTGGTTTTAGCTGGTCGCCGGATACGACTTGTGCTTATTGCGGAACGACCATTGACATGACAGCCGCGGCCATACAATCATTACAAGCAGCTAAAGACAATGATTTAACTAACGATGGTTTGGACAATGCCATCTTGCTAGCTAGAGATTATCTTTTAGTTCATCAAAATGCTGATGGTGGATTTCCCGGCTGGTCGGGGACTAGCGATAGCGATACGACTTCTTGGGGACTGATGGCTTTAAATGTTTTAGGACTGGGAAATTCTGACCAAGCCATTAATGCCAGAAACTGGCTTATTACTAATCAACAGACAGATGGAGGTTTTTTAACCTGGAGCGGCGAAGACACAACCACAACGGCTCAATCTATTATTGCCCTTTTAGGTAAAAGTTGGATATTGAATATTTTTACACCGTCTGCAAGTCCATCGCCCACTCCGTCAGTCGAACCCTCACCCAGTCCTACGCCGACCCCAACTCCAACCCCCAGTCCGACTTCCACGCCAAGTCCCTCACCCAGTCCTACACCGACCCCAACTCCGTCTGCTGATCCGTCGCCGAGTCCTTCATCATCATCAACACCGACGTCGTCATCGGTGCCTAGTCCATCACCACAAATTATTTATACTTATCCTAGTCCAACCCCCCAAGTTCTAGGAGAAGCAACTGTAAGTAGTCAAACGAAGGAAAAGAATCAAGTAGAAGAAAATCAAAAGTCAAATTCTAAAAAAATATGGTTAATAATTCCTGGAGGGATTTTGATTTTAATTGCTTTAAAATTTTGGCTGGCAAAAGGGACTTGAAATTATTATTAATATCAGTTAATATCCAAAAGGAGAATAACTAAGATGAAAAAAATTATTTTTGCTGCTATATTAATATCAATCGCCATAATTCTACGAACTGTCGGCCATATTGCTCCGAATATTGAATTTGTAACCGCGGCTTCTCTTTTAGCCGGAGCATATTTAGGTAAAAAATACGCAATTTTAGTTCCTTTTGCGATTATGGTTTTGTCTGACACAATAATTGGTAATACCAATATTTTTCTTTTTACCTGGAGTGCTTATTTAGTCGTAGGTTGTTTGGGTTACTTAGGTAACCTAAAAGGGAAAATCATACGAGCAGCGGGCGCTGGTATTTTTGCCAGTGTCTTTTTCTTCCTGTGGACAAACTTCGGCGTTTGGGCGCTGGACAGTTGGGGCATGTATCCAAGGACACTTGGCGGTTTAATAGAAGCCTATATTATGGGGATACCTTTCTTGAAATTGAATTTATTGGGTAATCTATTCTTCGTGCCGGTTTCATTTGGCATCGTAGAAGTGGTAAAATCTTTGTATGCTGCAAAACTTAGGTCTTTCCACGTCTTACTTCAGCGCTAGAGGATTTTCTATTTACGATTCAGTAAAAAGAGCATACGAATTGGGCTTTCGTTTAATTGAACTGGGAGCAAATCATAGCCTTGAAGGTAATCTTTTTGCAACTATTAATAATATCCGTCACGATTTTCCTGATGCTACTTTTACCCAGCATTGTTTCTTTCCGCCGGTTCTTGGTAATTTTTTTTCCAACTCTGCCCAAGGATTATCTAATGAAAACCAGCAGGTTATTGATGCAATTTTTAAGGCGGCTAAGATTTTAAATAGCAGAATTATTAGTTTTCATACCGGCTTAAATTCGACCTTTACCTATAAAGGCATATCTAAGCAATGGGGTGGTTTTAAAGAATTTGTGTCGGTTGATAAAATTCCTCAACCAAAGGCTTTGAATAATATGAAAGAATTTTTAGGCTTGATGCTTATTAAAGCCAAAGAAAATCATCTTAAAGTTGCTTTAGAAAATATTATTGGTTGGGAAGGTACGTCAACAACGCTAACTAATTTCTCTGAATTTGAGAATTTTTTAAATGAATTCCCTGATCTGAATTTTCTTTTTGATTTTGGCCATGGATATATTGTTCATAAAGACGATTGTTATAAATTCTTTGATTTTGGCCCAAGAATTATTGAAATGCATATTGATGATGTTAATCAAAAATTACATGACCATCGGGTTTTGGGGCAGGGAATACTTAATTTGGACAAAATGTTTAAGGGAATAAAAAAGTTAGCACCGATGCCGATATTAATCCTTGAACATTCAGCTGAGGTTACTGAGCAAGAGATTTTGGGGGAAGTAAAATTAGTTGAGAAATACCTGGGCTAGTGTTAGAATTTGGGTATGGTTAAACTGCCTAATACATCAAAAAAAACAAAGGTCATCGATAAAACCAACCAGACAAGCAACAATCCAATACCACAGATGTTACCTCCCGATATGCCTGTTCCATCAGCAGCAAAACCTCAGGGGACAAGCATTGGCGCAAAGGAAAAAGAAATTTTTGCCCAACAAGACGAAACAGCCTTAGAGGAATTAAGAAAAGAAATGGAGCTGGCACCTGAAGTAAAAGAAGCTGGTATCGAAGTAAAAAAAGAACAAGTGGAGATATCAGAACCAGTCCAAAAAATGGGTGTGGTTCCAAGTGATATTAATCAACCAGTTACTCCAATTACCGCTAATTTACCTATAAACGATGATAAAATTGTAACCGCAACAACGGCACCGGTCATCACGAGTTTGCGATGGCTAGTGGAGTGGTGTATAAGACAACTTAAGAAAGTACATATTCGATTAAAAAAAGTTCATGGCAGAATTATTAGGGTTGTATTTAAATGACGTTTTGCTGAGGTCGGCACGAAAAATACTTGGGCTAGCAGTGATGAATTTTTTCACTCCACATTGTCTGATATGTAATCATATATAATAAGAATATGGATCCAAGCGCACTGTTTAGTGATTTAATTTATCGAGCCGAAGTCTTTATCCTAAGTATGACCGTGGCTATTCTAGCTTTGGCCGGATTAATCTTGGTAGTCTATTATATTTTTCTACTGTGGAAATATCGCCATCGTGAAGAAAAATCTTTAAATTCTGTGCTTTTACAAGTAGCTCTTCCTCGGGATAATGAGATTAAGATTGATGCTGCCGAGCAGATGGCCAGCAGCCTTTATTCCCTAAAAAAATCCGGTTTTTTCTCATTTTTAAAAACTGAAGAACAAGTCTCTTTTGAAATCGTCGGTAAAAAAGAGGATATCCGTTTTTATGTTTACTGTCATAAAAATTATAAAGACCTGGTGGAAAAGCAAATCAATGGTGCTTATCCCGGAGCCGAAATTAAAGAAATTGATGAATATAATATTTTCTCGGAGAATGGCAAAGTCGCTTTTGCCTCTTTAAAACTAAAAAATATTAACTATTTCCCTATAAAAATCTATAAAGACCTGCCAACCGACCCCTTATCTTTAATTACTTCTGGTTTGGCTAAAATGGGGGAGGGAGAAGGAGCAGTTATCCAAATAATGATTTCTCCGGCGAAAAATAAATGGCGGGACACCGGCCGCGGTTATATCGGTAAAGTTAAGAGGAGAGAATCCGATCCGGAAAAGGCTAAGTATACGGTTGACCCTAAGGTTTTAGAAATGGTTGATCAAAAATGCAGCAAGCCGGGTTTTCAGACCTCGATCAGAATTGTTGTTTCTTCAAATACAGAAGAATCCGCCAAGGCTCATTTACAAAATCTGGTAGGTGCCTTTGAACAATTTTCCTCTGATCTAAATGGTTTTAAAAAGGCCAAGCTTGTTTTTAAAAGACTATTCATGGTTGATTTCATTTATCGTTATCTTCCATTATTTAATCCGCCGTTTTTTGCCAAAACCTCAGTTTTAAATAGTGAAGAGTTGGCCACGATTTTTCATTTTCCCAATAAACAGGTAGAAACTCCTCATATTTTCTGGCTTAATGCCAAACGGGCACCGGCACCCCAACAAATTGCTACCGCAGGCCTATTTTTAGGTAACAGCGTTTATCGGGGGATTAAAAGACCGATCTATATTGGCAAAGAGGATCGCAGCCGCCATGTTTATGTTATTGGTAAAACCGGTGTCGGCAAATCAGAGCTTTTAAGTTCAATGATATTGCAGGATATCAGAAACGGTGAGGGAATTTGTTTTATTGATCCCCACGATACCATTGATAAAATCCTGCCCATGATTCCACCGGAAAGGGCAGAAGACGTTATCTATTTTGATCCTTCAAATACCGATCGACCCATGGGTCTTAATATGATTGAGGCTTATACCGAGCAGCAACAACATATGGTGACAACTTCAATTGTTGGTTTGATGTACAAGCTTTATGATCCTTATAAAACCGGTATCATCGGACCAAGATTTGAACATGCCATCAGAAATGCCATCTTGACAGTTATGGCAGAGCCGGGAAGCACCTTTGTTGAGGTGGTGCGGGCCTTGACCGATTCCTCATTTGTCCAGGAATTATTACCGAAAGTTACTGATCCGATGGTTCGCCGTTATTGGACGGATCAGATTGCTCAGACAGCCGATTTCCATAAATCAGAAGTACTAGATTATATTGTTTCCAAGTTTGGCCGATTCGTTACCAATAAGCTTATCAGAAACATTATCGGCCAATCGCAAACAGCTTTTGATTTCAGAAAAGCCATGGACGAGGGCAAAATAATCTTGATCAATTTGGCCAAAGGCAAAATCGGAGAAGAAAACACCAGCTTTTTGGGAACAATCATTGTTCCGAAGATTTTAATGGCCGCCATGTCGCGAACTGACGTAGCTGAAGAGAAACGACGCGACTTCTTTTTGTATGTTGATGAGTTTCAAAATTTTGCTACGCCTGATTTTGCCACCATGCTTTCTGAAGCTAGAAAATATCATTTATCGATTACCGTTGCCAATCAGTTTATTGGTCAGATGGAAGAGGAAGTTAAAAACGCGGTTTTTGGCAACGTTGGTACCCTGGTTGCTTTTAGGGTCGGAGTTACTGATGCCAACTTCATCCAGCATGAGTTTCAACCGGTCTTTTCTGAAGCGGATCTTATCAATGTTGACCGTTATAATGCCTTTATTCGTACGATTGTCAATATGGAAACGGTTCCTCCTTTTTCAGTTGATATGACCCGTGACATAGCTGCCGAGAGAAAAGCTGCTAATCAAAAAGTTGCCGAGGCCATAAAAAGACTGTCTTCCTTGAAATACGGAAAACCCCGAGAACTCGTTGAAGCGGAAATTGCCCAAAGAGCCAGGCTATGATAAAATTCCCTCCAGGGCTCGTAGCTCAGCGGCCTGCCCGCAGATGCTAAAGCATCAGTTTTTGCAGGCGGGTAGAGCGCTATTCTTAGCTGATAAATTTGGAGCCGTAGTTCACCGGTAGAACGCGACTCTTAGCTTAAAATTTGAAGGGCACATAGCTCAGCGGTAGAGCGCTACTCTTATAAAGTAGATGTCCTTGGTCCGAATCCAAGTGTGCCCACAAAAATTTTAAGCGCTTGTCAATTGTTGACAAGCTAAAGTCGATGCAGATGGTTCGACTCCTTCCAGATCCACCAAATTTGCATTTAGTGCTATAATACATATTGTAGGTAGAATTAATGGTGCAAAATTTTTACGATTTTACACCATAAAGGCGGTAGATTCTTCTTTTCCACCAATATTCGCAACTACGAAATCTTCATTAAGGAGATTTTTTACTTTAAGGAGATAAGTCATATGGTTATGGACCAAGAAACATTAAAAAAACAATTCGTGGTAGAACCAGGCATAGAGGAAAAAATGAATGGCTTAACCTTGGAGGAATGTCAAGGTGATCAAATATTAGAAGAAGTATGGAGAAGAACTGGTCTTATTACTGTGCAAAGAGACCCTAGACAAATAAATGAAACCTCTGCAAAATTTTCCGAAGCCTTTGTATCTGCCTTAAGAACTTGTCCAGTATTTGATGAAAATGGGCCAGTTAAAGTTGGAGAAGAAAAGATATACTATTCTAGCTGGCAAAATGATTTCATACATCCAGGGAGAAAAGTACCCGTCATTACTCAAGTTGAATATAATATCAAACCCTTAGTCCCCGAAATTGATTTTGAGACATATAGGGAATTTTGTAGTCTAGTTAGGACAAACTTAGGGAGAGGAATTTAATTTTTAAATCTTGTCCAATTTTATACAAGATGTTAAAATTCCAGAATGGAAAAGGTTGTTTTGGTTGATGATAAAAATCGCGAGATAGGAACGGCTGATAAAGCCACTGTCCATACTAAAAATACTCCTCTTCATCGTGGATTTTCGTTTTTCCTCTTTAATTCAAGAAACGAACTTCTCTTAACACAAAGAGCTTTTTCCAAAAAGACTTTTCCCGGTGTTTGGTCAAATACGATTTGCGGACATCCCATGCCGGGTGAGAGTATCGGGGAGGCCGTCAGACGAAGACTTGAGAGCGAGCTGAATGTAAGATTTACCGGAGAAATTAAAGAAGCCTCACCTTATCGCTATCGATTTAAAGACAAAAGCGGAATTGTCGAAAATGAAATCTGTCCGATTTTTATTGCTTATGTTGATTATGAAGATGATAATAATTTTACTCCCAATCCAGAAGAAGTAGCTGACTGGCAATGGATTCCCTGGATTGAATTAATAGAAAATATCAAAATGGATCCAACGCAATATTCTCCATGGAGTGTGCAAGAGGCGAGGATATTAGAAAAGATACTTTAACTTATCCGAAATAATTTGGTGGTTCATAAGAAGGAGGTTGGTAAGAGGAGTTTTTAGAAGCCTCGGCTAAAGTACCTTCTAATAGTTCTTGAATATTTGGTTCAGATGGATTTAAATATTTTTTGAATTCGTTTCCAACCAATTCGACTTCATCTACATACCCTTTTCCCCACGGACTAGGCACTCTAACACAACGATTACCCTTAGGACAATATCCTCCGATTACTAAAATGCTATGTGCTACTACAGCCAAACCTATATTTCCAACCGTCCTTGATAGGTCGGTTCCCTTTGGGAATTGTAAACCTATAAAATGATTATGATCATAAGTGTTGTAGTTAATACTGAAATTTAGATCAACAGTCGTAAGATAGACATCTTCGATTTCACCTTTCCCACCAAAAACTCCTTCATTTATAACTTGTAATATTCTTCGAGGATTAAGGCCTTCCCAAATCCTTCTTTGAACGGTAAGTTCTAGTTCTTCTGGGTTTGGTTGATGCTCAATGGGTATTTTCCATTGAGCAGCCTTTTCCTGTTTAGGTGGTTCGGTTGCTACTTTTACTTTTCGTACCAATCTTTCTGGATCTACTGACATATCTATATTATATTTTATAATTCTTCCAGCTTAACGTTTTCCTCGACTTTATCCTTAACTAAATCCAAATATTTTTCCGTGGTTGATAGCCTTTTGTGGCCGGCGAGTTTGGAAATAATCGTTAGCGGCGTGCCGGACATTAAATGTTGAGCAATAAATGTATGCCGAAGATCATTAACGCAAGCCTTCTCAATGCCAGCCAATTTAAAATAACGGTCAATTGCCGTTCTGATATTTCGTATAAGTAGTGGACGCCCGGTTTTAGTAATAAAGATTGAAGAATCTTTGGTTTTTGGTCTAACCTCAAGATATCGGTCTAATGCTGCCTTGGCCGCCTTATTCATTGGTACATTTCGGCCTTCATGTGACTCAAAAGGCTTAATTGTTATTTCACTATTATTAATATCTTCAAGATGTAAACTAGCTAGCTCGCCAATTCGTAAACCAGTTTGTAAGAATAACTCAACAATGGCCGAAATTCTGATATCATCCCGGCAGGCATCCCGCAGAGCCCGATATTCCATTTTTGACAATATTCTCGGCGGTTTAATTTCATATTTAGGATGGGATATATCGGATGCCTGGTCAAATTGAGTTAAGCCTGATGATTTTAAAAAGCGATAAAAAGTCTTAATCGAATTTAGCTTTCGTGAAAGTGATTTTGGCGTATAACCATCTTTCCCGAGCTTGGAGAGAAAGCTTTCCAAATCGATCTTCTCAATTTGATCAATATTCTGCTTACCCATATCTGTTAGGAAGCTAACGAGCTGGTCGATGTCTTTTCGATATGCTAAAATAGTAGCTTGGGCCCGGCGTTGACCCTGAAGGTATTCAACAAATTTCTGTTTAGTAGATATTAAATCAAGTGCTTGAGTTGCCATAATTAAAGCTCATAATATCATTCATAGTGATATGTGTCAATATAGATAATACTAAATTAATAATACGTTGCCCTAACTTATGTTTAAAAAGAAAATTATTAACCTTCTAATTATAATTATCGGTTTGTTTTTAATTATCAATTTAACTAGATCAATTAGAGAGATTTTGCAGGCAGGCGATAGGATAAAAAACACCGAAAACCAAGTTAATGAGCTTCAGAATAAAAATAAAGATCTTAAAAAAAAGCTTGCTGAAGTTGAAAGCCCGGCTTATCTGGAAAAAACAGCCAGGGAAAAATTAGGATTAGCCAGAGAAGGAGAGATTGTCGTTATTATGCCTTCTCCAAATACTGTAATCGATCTAAGTGGGGCACACGATGCAAATTTATCTAATTGGGAAAAATGGCGGAATTTGTTTTTTTAAAGAAAAGAAGTTAGAATAACAATCTATGAATGCAGAAATGGGTGGCAATCCAGAAGCAGAAAATCTAATCCAACAAATTAATGCTGTGCAGGAAGCACTTAAAAATGCTAAAAGTCAGGAAGAAGCTGAAAGCCTTCAACAACAATTAATGAGCCTCGTAGAGCGAGCTAAGGGGATGGGAATAATTAAATAAATTTAACCTCAAGCCTTCAATCCTACTACAAATTTTTCTAAAATGAGGATCATATAATTATGTCTTTCTTGTGTAATCTCATCAAATTCTATATAATACCTATGTTCTTTTAACGAATCGCGGGGTAGTGTAGAGTTGCACAGGAGGCTCATAATCTCCTAGGCTGGGCGCGACTCCCAGCCCCGCAACAAATCTAAATTAGAGCGCTATAAGACGCTATTTTGTATTCTTTTTGATATTTTATTGGGGTTATGTGATACTTAAATCATATGGAAATGAAAATGGAGGTAGATAGTAATTCTCTATCAGCATCAGATAAATTGAATATTACAACTCCAACTAGTTCTTCTTTAAATAACAGTAAAAAAAATTCCAAGTTTAAAATTATATTGGTCATACTTTTAATCATTTTTGTATTCCTTAGCACAGTACTTTGTTTATATAAATTTGGCTTTGGACTATTAACACCTAAGATATTAAAAGAAAGAGATACTACCGTTTTAGTTAAACCTCCAGTTAAACCACAAGCATTCAGCGCCAGAGTTGTTAATAATAGAGATTCATCAAATATAGTTTTTATTCGGGGAGGTGATGTTTGGACAAGTTCTGTTGAAGGAAATAATCAAACTAAAATTACAACTCACACACCAATTCAATACACATCTCGTCATTACTTAACAGGTAATAATGTTGATGCTAAGTGGGATGAGGATTTTTTCACCCAACCGAGAATATCGGGAGATGGTAGAATTATTGCTTATTTAGAAATAAGCAAAGATGCAATTAATAAATTATTGAAATGGAAAGAAGATGTTAAAAATGAACCAATGGAAGTCAAAAATAGCGGCGACTCGATTGCATTTAATCCTCCAGGAATATCTTATGACTTAAAAATTTATGACCTCGTTAACAATAGAGAGATTTCTATTGCAGATAAATTAGTTAATAAATCTGTAGATTCCCAGTCATATGATTTATATAACTGGGCAAGAGACAAAAATGTTCTTGCATTTGATTGGAACAGCAAGATTCATTTTTTAGTTGAGGATATAAGTGGTAACTTTAGTATTATAAGTTTTGATAAGGAATTTACTCCTGATCCCATAAGCGAAGAGTGGTCTGGTGGGGAATGGAATATTCCGAGTGGAGTCACTATTTCTCCCGACGGTAATAAAGCAATAGCATATTATCAATTTACAACTCCGGCTCGGGGATGTTTTAATACTTGGGGATATAAATCTTATCTTTTAGAGTTTCCAAATAAAAAATTAACAAAATTACCTTTGGATATATCAGTTACCTGTCAATCGTATAACGTCGGATGGATTAGTGATAACCAGTTCTACGTTTTGGAAACCAGACCTAATTATGATTTCAAATTTAGCCTTTGGTCTTCAGATAATATATTAAAACAGGAAATCTTAGGTTATAAAGGAATCGTCTCAAACGCTTCTGTGTCTCCAAATGGAATGTGGTTGTCGTATTTAATAAAAAATTCAGAAACTAACGTGTCTGAATATGTTTTTCTGAAGCCTAAAACCACGTCTGGAATAAATCTACTTGGTATAATGCAAGAAGAAAATAATAAGAAGTTAAGTTATGGGACTGTATTTACCGCCATGTGGAATAGAAGTTCACAAGTGGCATATGTTAGAATGACCAGAAATTCACAAGATATTAATGATTTAATTAGGTTTGATCCTAACAGCCAAGAACACAGTGTAATACTTGAAGATGTAAGCGAATATGATGTTAACTAAAAATATAATTACAAGAAAAGGCTAAAATTGTATTTTAAAACTCAGGAAGTAAGTGCGTATTTCTTCCAGCCCCCGCAACCGAGATAAAAATAGCGTCTAATAGGGCGCTATTTGTTTATTTATTTTCATTTCATTTACATATTTGGTATAGTGATCATATGAATAAGGTTGAATTCAAACCATCGTTATTTTCATTTGGAAGACTTCTTCTCGTTAGTTCGTTGATTATTATTACTATCCTTTTCGGATTTTGGTTATTACCAAAAGCGATTAATTTATATAAAGAATATCCATCTCAAGAAACCCTGCAAGTGTTAATTTTTATTATAGGAGGATTAGCAATCTATTGGATTGTCGCAGGTTTAATAATACTTATTCAATTACAGAAAAATAAAATTTTAATTGATGATCAGTTCTTATATTATTACTATAAACCTGTATTGGGCTCTTCTCAGGATAAAATTATTAATCTAAAGGATATTAATTTGGTGGGATACCGACAACAAGTAGTTCCAATGTTTACAGGAAAAACATTTATACCCATAGTACGAATATGGTTAATATTCAACCATAATGATGGTCACAAAGAAGAAATTTATATAAGTGATTGGGATAAAGGATCGTTAAAAAATATAATATTTTATCTTAAAGGAAAATTTTCTAATATTAAATTTGATACTCAGATATATCGAGATTCTTCAGAAAAATTATCGGGGTTAGACGAATTGAAAAGGTAAAAATATGTGTGTATTCCTTCCAACTCCCGCAACCAATAACCTAGGTTTCCAAGGCTTGACAGGTAAGACGCGGAAATGATTTAATGGATTTAATGGAAGAATCTTTGCCTCAATCTAATGCTACTCCTGTAACGAAATCACAATATTCCGGAGTAAGTCTTATTATCAGTTTCCTTTTGGGAATTTCCTTAATTGTTTTTATTCAATTTATTGCTAGTGATTTAACCAAATCTTTATATGGTGAGACTCCAAAAACACCAGTATTTGCAATCAATAATAATCTGCAAGCAAATGGCATGTCCCAATACCAATACCTTGGTGTTTCTTATCCAACCTACGAGCAAGCTAATAATGCTTATTTAAAAGCAGAGGTGCTGCCGTATCAAACAAAGGATTTATTAGTTAAAACAATTATCTATATTCCTTTGTTTGTTTTAGCCGTGATCCTGTTTGTTTCTTTTGGGAAATTCAAGCCATCTTATAAGTTAACTTCTGGTGCTTTTTTCTTGGCAATGGTGGTTAACATGCTAACACTTCTAAGTCAATTGGTCAGCTATGTTTATCAAATCAACCAACGATTAGCAGTTTACGGTATCTCTCTATTTTTAATTATTGTTTTTACTATCACAGTAATATACGTTCAGGATAAATTCCGCAATAAAACCCCAGCGGCCACGAATCTATAGATCTATATAAATTTACTTCCTGCTTTTTTTCTGCTAAAATTGAGGCTAAGCTAGGGTAGCTCAGTGGCACCCCACAAATGCTCGCTTCTCCCGAAGCTTACAGCTTCGCGTCGAAGAGTCGCATTGGCGGGGCAGGGAGCAAGGATTTCCTATTTGCCAATGTAGCTCAACGGCAGAGCGGTCGTTTCATATCGGCAAAGTGCTTTGCACTTTTATCCGATTTAACTTTTTTGGCTGCGTAGCTCAGTGGTAGAGCAGTGGCATCATAAGCCATGTGTCGCTGGTTCGATCCCAGCCGTAGCCACTTGCCGATAAAACGTTCCGCCGAAGGCGGAGAAAGTTATAAGCGATTGACAGAAGTTCGACTCTTCTCATTGGCACAAAAGCAAATAGTAGCGGCTAGCGAAGCGCCGCGTCTATGTCCGAGGTCGTGGGTCCGACTCCCACCCCTAGCACTTAACATCATATTATCTTTTATACGGTTCTAGCCGTAACCAATTATGACCGTAGCTAGTATAGAAATTAGAAAAATAACTTTATCCGCTTTACACAGAGTAAAAGAAGTACTTTTTCCTAGTAGGCAATTTCTTATTGGTGGTGACTTTTGTGAAGGAGAAGAAGTAGCTCCTCAACCCGATGAGGAAAAAAAACCACCTTCTGACGATAGGATAAAAGCACTGAAGATAAAACATTAAAAATACAATTTGACAGATTGACGCTGTTCATATAAAATAATAAACAGAATATGACTCTATCTGATCTTAAGAATTGGCACTGGTATAACTTCGCATAAAAGCGAGTTTTATCGTGCTGTTTATTAAATTAGAAAGAGAAATATAAAGTAAATTTAAGAACAAACACCCAAACTCGCTTAAAGCGAGTTTTTTAGTGGGAAACACTAAAAAATTTAAACGATTTTTCAGTGTTCATGGTGTAAAGCTTTAAGCGGCTTTACACCATAAAGGAGGTGATTGATATGACAGTTGAAAGAATATGTCGACAAGACGGCAAAGATGTTATCTTTATCGATAAAGATATTTTTGGTGAGGAAGAAACAGTCGTTCCCTGTACCCATGGTTTGGAAACAGAGAAAGACAATGGTTTAGGCCAAGCTTCTGGATTACAGGGAAGTGTTGAAGCATTGAAGAAATAATGCAATAATAAGGAGGAATATGAAAAGAGTTTATGCTGGTATCCGGGCAACCGGAAGATTGCATTTAGGCAATTATTTGGGTGCTATAAAAGGCATGATTGAACTGGTTAGTGGCGGTCAATATGACTGCATTTTCCAGGTGGTTGATCTGCATACGATTACCACGCCCTATAATCCGAAAACATTGCAGCAAGATATCCATGAAGTGGTCTTAGATTATTTAGGCGCTGGTTTACCAATTAATAAATGTCATCTGACTATTCAGTCATATGTGCCGGAGCATGTGCTTTTATCTTATTTATTAGGAACCATCTACCCTGTATCCCGGTTGGAAGACCTGCCAACATATAAAGAGAAAAAGGAATTGCATCCGAAATATATTAATATGGGACTTCTTTACTATCCGGTTTTAATGGCGGCAGATATATTAGTCTATAAAGGTGAAAAGGTACCAGTAGGAAATGATCAGGAACCACATCTTGAAGTAAGCCGGGAAATTGCGCGTAAATTTAACCAAACGTTTGGTTCGACATTTCCAGAACCTACTCGTTTTGCCACTAAAGCTGGTTACGTTCCTTCACTTTTAGGTGAGGGGAAGATGAGCAAGAGCATTGAAGGAAGTTACATTAATTTAACTGATGATTTGGAAACTATAAAATCTAAATTGGCCAAAGCGCCGACTGATATCGGTAAGGGTGAAAATATTCCCCAAGAGGGCGGAGTAGCAGCTCTGTTAACTTTTGTGGAATTATTTGAGGGAAAAGAGAAACGAGCGGAATACGAGAAAAGATATCAAGATACAGGAATCAGGTACCAGGAATTAAAAGATAAATTAGCCGACGCGATTTTTAAGGAACTGAAACCGATTCAGGAGAAAAGAAAGTATTATCAAGATCATCCTGAAATAGTCGAGAAAATTCTAGAAGAAGGACGAGTATATTGTTTAAAGATTGCCCAAGAAACCTTAAAAGAAGTTAAACAAAAAATGGGGTTAATCTAATTCTTCTTTTTTCATCTTTTTTTATTGTCGAGTGTGTAAATTTGTGATATACTTCTTTCATGAAAAATGGTAATACTCCGCAAATGGAAGAAAACAATAATCAAAAACCCCGCCAAATTAGAAAAATGGCTGAATATAGGATAAATTTTAACCTCAAAAATGTCTTTTTATGGTTTTTTATCTTTCTTATCGGACTATCAGTCTTCCTTTCCTTCCAACAAGGAGTTAAAAATCCCGAGCAAAAACCGTTATCGACAGTAATTGAAGACGTTAAGAATAATAAAGTCAAACAAATCATTGTCGAAGATAGTAAACTTACGGTTACCTATAAAAATGGGCAAAGCTACGTCTCTTTTAAAGAACCTCAAGATTCATTAATTGCTGATTTAGAAAAGTCTGGTGTTAATCCGGGTTTAACCGAGATTCAAATCAAGGATATGAGTATGGCTGGTGTCTGGTTTAACATTTTGTCAACAGTCTTGCCTTTGGTTTTAATGGTGGCGTTTTTCTTTTTTCTTTTCCGTCAAGCTCGGGGAGCGCAAGATACTTTATTTTCTTTTGGCCAATCAAAAGCCAGACTTTTTAACCGTGATAATCCTAAAATAACCTTTGCCGATGTTGCCGGAGTTGATGAAGCTAAACAAGAATTATCAGAAGTGGTTGACTTCTTAAAACATCCCGGTAAATATCGAAGTCTAGGCGCCCGTACACCCAAAGGTGTTTTATTAGTTGGGCCGGCCGGTACGGGTAAAACCTTGTTAGCTAGAGCTGTCGCCGGAGAAGCGGGTGTGGCTTTTTTCAGTATGGCCGGTTCAGAATTCATGGAAATGTTAGTTGGAGTTGGAGCCTCAAGAGTCCGTGATCTTTTCAATACGGCTAAAAAAAACGCGCCGGCCATTATTTTTATCGATGAAATTGACGCCATCGGTCGGGTAAGGGCAGTCGGCGTCATGGGTGGCCATGATGAACGGGAACAAACCTTAAACCAAATTTTAGTCGAGATGGACGGTTTTACTCCTAATGAAAATGTGATTGTCGTGGCTGCCACCAATAGGGGAGATTTACTTGATCCGGCACTACTGCGGCCAGGTCGGTTTGACCGCCGGGTAATTCTGGATATGCCGGATATTGAAGGCAGAAAAGCAATTCTATCAATCCACATGCGCGGTAAACCATTTGTTAAAGAAGTTGATTGGGATAAAGTTGCCCGTCGAACAGTTGGCTTTTCCGGAGCTGATTTAGAAAATATGCTTAATGAGTCAGCGATACTGGCTGCTCGAATTGGTAAAAGAGCGATTGATATGGAAGATATTGAAGAAGCAGCTACTAAAGTTAAGCTTGGTCCAGAGAAAAAACGATTACAATCTGATTTAGATAAAAAAATGACAGCCTATCACGAAGCCGGACATGCGATTGTTACTCATGAACTACCCCATATGGATCCGGTTCACCGGATTTCCATTGTTAGTCGTGGACTGGCTTTGGGATTTACCCTTATTCCGCCAGCCAAAGATCGTTATACGGAAACCAAATCACATCTAATTGAACAAATGGCCAGTCTTTTAGGCGGACGGGCAGCCGAGGAACTGATTTTTAAGGAATTTACCGCCGGAGCTGCTTCGGATATTTCTAAAGCGACCGAAATTGCCCGGACAATGGTGGTTGAATATGGAATGAGCGAGTTGGGGCCAGTCAACTTGGGGCCGCAAGGTGATATTTCTGATACCGGGAGAATGTGGTATGAGCCAACGCAAGTTTCACCTGATATGGCCGGTAAAATTGATGCCCAGATTAACCAATTTATCACTCAGGCTTATAAAACAGCCCAGGAAGTTTTAAAGAAGACAAAAGATAGATTAGACTTAGTTGCCCAAGAACTGGTTAAAAAGGAAACTATTGAGGGTGACGAGTTTGAGAGACTAATGACAGAGAATAAAGTAGCTCCCGCGATCATCAAAGCCTAGGTTCTTTTGCTGGACTTTGTGATAAAATAAGTCCAAGTATTCCTTTTTTGATAAAATAGCCTCATGTCTATTCGACAAGCTCAGGATAAACAAAGATTAATTATTATTGATGGTAATGCTATTCTTCACCGCGCTTATCATGCTATGCCTCCTCTAACTACTTCTAAGGGTGAATTAGTTAATGCTGTCTATGGTTTTTGTTCGATGCTTTTGAAAGTCAGAGACGAACTTAATCCTTCATGTTTTGCGGTTACTTTTGATTTGCCCAAACCGACTTTTAGAAAAAAATTATTTGCTGGTTATCAGGCCAAAAGGCCGAAAATGGTTGATGAACTGTCGGGGCAAATTGAACGAGTTAAAGAATTAGTCAGGACTTTGGGTATCCCGATTTATGAAAAAGAAGGGTATGAGGCAGATGATGTCATAGGTACATTAGCCTTTCAGGCAGAAATGGCGAATAGCGAATTAAGAATTAAGAAAGAAAAAGAAACTAGTACACCATTCGCTATTCATAATTCTGAATTCGAAATTATTGTTGTTACCGGTGATCGTGATTTGCTCCAACTGGTTGATAATCACACTAAAGTTTATATGTTAATTCGTGGTTTGACCGAGGCAACGCTTTTTGATGAAGAAAAAGTTATTGAGAAATACGGACTTAGACCAGCACAGATTCCTGATTATAAGGCCTTAATCGGTGATCAATCGGATAATTATTCGGGTGTTTCCGGTATCGGACCAAAAACAGCGGTTAATTTACTTTCACAATACGGAACAGTAGAAAAACTTTATAAAGAGATTGAACAATTGAAAAAGACGCGATCAAAGATCGCTACTTCTGCTTTGCAGAATGAAATAATTAAAGATAGATTAATTAAGGGTAAACAAGATGCCAAGTTAAGTAAACAATTAGCCACGATTATTACTAATGTTTCGGTAAAACTCAATTTAAAAAAGTGCCAGATAGGCGACTTTAGCAATCCAGAAGTGATAAAATTCCTCGAGGAGTTAGAGTTTAAAAGCTTAATTGGCAGATTATCAAAAAAACCGGAAGATGTAATAAGTAAAAAGACGGAGGATGAGAAAAAGGATGAACAAATGAGTTTATTAGAATAATGAATAATGAATAATAAATTATGAAAGTCGCACTAGTTCATGATTATTTAAAGGAATACGGTGGAGCCGAGAGGGTACTTGAAGCACTGACGGAAATATATCCCGAAGCGCCGATTTATACGGCTTTTTGTGATAAGGATTCAACTGCCGGCCGGGCTTTTTCCCAAAAGAAAATAATTACGTCAGGATTTGACCAGATTTTACAGTGGAAGAATTTATTTAGCCCCTTACGGTTTTTAACGCCAATAATCTGGGAAAGTTTTGATTTCAGCAGTTTTGATTTAGTTATTTCTTCTGCCTCTTGGTACATCACTAAAAGTATCATTACTAAGCCGCCGACGGTCCATATCTGCTATTGTCATACGCCGCCAAGATGGCTTTATGGTTATCAAACAGCCAGAGAATGGAAAAAATTTTTACCCATAAGAATCTATGGAGAAATTTTAGCCCATTGGCTTCGTCAATACGACTATACCGCTGCACAAAGACCTGCCCGCAATGCTACGCATGGCGTTGCAGGCGGGGTTGACTATTTTATCGCTAATTCGATTAATACCCAAGAAAGAATTAAGAAATTTTATCGTAGAGATTCAACGGTAATTTACCCCCCAGTTTACCTTTCTAAAGCTGGTAAGATGCTGAAGTCGCCCGTTAGCAATTTTTTCGGTACAAAACCCGTGAGGAGTCGTCCCGACTCAGTCGGGACTCCTTTCGTTCCTCAAAAATTGAACGGGCTCCCCGCATCTTACTTCTTAGTGGTTTCTAGATTAGCGGCCGCCAAAAACATTGATTTAACAATTAAAGCCTGTAATGAACTAAAAGAAGAGTTGTGGATTGTAGGTAGTGGCTCACAAGAAAAATATTTACGTTCGATTTCCGGACCGACAATTAAATTTTTAGGTCAGGTAAGCGATAGCGAATTAAGCGAAATTTATAAAAACTGTAAGGCCCTAATTTGTACTGCTATAGATGAGGATTTTGGTATCACTCCGGTTGAAGCGCAGGCAGCTGGCAGGCCGGTGATTGCTTTTCGTGGTGGAGGCTATTTAGAAACAGTAATAGAAAATAAAACTGGCGTTTTTTATAATGAACAGACAGTGGAGAGTTTGATAGAGGCAATTGAAAAATTAAGTCCGTCAGCTGGCGGATTAGATATTAAGGAAGATGATTGCCGTCAACAAGCAGAGAAGTTTGGGAAAGATGAATTCAAAAATAATATGTTAAAATTCATCGAAGAAAAAATCACTAAAAATTCTAAAGAATTTTCAGTGTAAAGGAGGAGTATGCCAGAACTACCAGAGGTTGAAACTATAAGAAGAGGTCTCGTTTCTAAAATCAAAGGATTAACGATTAAAAAGATCGAGGTTTTATTGTCTAAACAATTTAAAGGAAATCCTCAAGACGTTGAGGGAGCAGAAATATTAGACGTTAAACGAAAAGGAAAAGTAACCATAATTGAACTGGATAATAGGGAAAATATACTGATACATTTAAAAATGACAGGACAGTTGATCTTCGTAGAAAATCAACATAACACTGGACACGTAACACTGAACACACCGATACCGTTTGGGGGAGGGAATATATTACCGGCTAAAAGTACACACATTATATTTTACTTTGATAATGGATCACGACTGTTTTTTAATGATTCAAGGCAATTTGGATGGATAAAAATAATTAAGAATAGCGAATTAAGAACAGCGAAAGAATTGCAGAATTTGGGGCCGGAACCGTTTGACAAAGAGTTTACCGTAGAATATTTACAGAAAATTTTTAGTAAAACTTCAAAGTCGATAAAGTTAGTTTTGATGGATCAGGAAAAGATTGCCGGAGTTGGGAATATCTATGCCAACGATGCCCTTTGGGAAGCCAAGATTAGACCGGATAAACCAGCCAAGGAATTAGGTAATTTAGAAATTAAGAAATTAAGGGAGGGAATAATAAAAGTACTCAACGAGGGATTAAGATATGGGGGATCAACCGGTGGAGACGAAGCCTTTATTAATGTTGAAGCAGAGCCGGGAAAATATCAAAATCATTTTAAAGTCTATCAAAGAGAAAGGGAGAAATGTCTACGAAATGACGGCGGAATAATTAGACGGATAACCATTGGAGGAAGAGGTACATTTTATTGTCCCGCCTGCCAGCGCTAAAGCGCAGGCTTTTGCGGGCAGGCCCGCCTGCCAAAATAGTTAAACTGGTCGTGATTGAAGACAGACCAATTTGCCAGTTTGTTTATTAATTACCCATTCAATGTCTTGAGGCCTGCCAAATATTTGTTCAATAAGCATACCAATAGAAAATAGCTCCTGTATTTCATCTTGATTCATAATTGGCTGTCGGTTATTTGTATGTAATTGATGCTTCAAAATCATTCGTGTCTTTCTGTCAATTTCTATTTGCTGAAATTGTGAAGCTTGACCTTCTACAATATTTTCTGCTTTATCAGATATGGAAACAACGAAATTGCCCGTTTCCGGATGACGGGTAAAAATAACACCGGCTTTTTCTCCTTCAATAGTTTCATGAGTTAATACACCCATTTTAATCATTAATGGACTAATTCTTAGTCCCCGAGCATAAAGTATTGATCCTTCATTAAAAACTGAAGCCCAGCTTTGCTTAATTGCATAAATTACCTGTTCTTGGGGAATACCAATGGTGCTACTGAATTGTCCGGCGAAAGACACTTCTTGGTCTTCAACATTAGCCGAAGAACGAACTGAATATTTATTAACCTTTAAACCATTAAGAGCATTTAATATATATTCCTTATCCTTATGATTAATTTTTCCGCCAGTGATTTTATCGCGAATCCGTTTTAAAGCTACACTCAACTTTTTTCCTTCTAACCCTTCCAATTTTTCAATAGCTGATGTTAAATTAAACTTATAAATATATTTATCAAAGGCATCGGCAGTTAAACAATATCCTCGAGGTGTAATCAATCCGGCTTCAGCTAATAAATAAAGATTTAAGGCCTTAGATCCGACAATTCTATTCTCTAATTTTTTATCGTTTAAAGAGAGGAATAGCTTATTAATTGATTCAATTCTTTCCCATTCGACTCTACCATCAGTTCGATACACCCTTATTCGTTCACCATTTTCAAGATGATTGTTACCAATAAAAACAACCGTAATACCAAGATCAGCAAAATTTCTGAGCATATGCGATGTAACAATATCACCGTGGGGAAGAACTATCGAATCATGAGCTAATTGATGAATAGTCGCAGCACAAGCAGCAAAAATACCAATTTGTCGATGTTGAAAAAGGTCCTCGGGTAAATGAACGAGTTTAGTGTTTGCATCAATTTTTGAAATATCAGACGCTGTTCTAATAACTAAAACCTCAGCCTCAACTGATTTTGAAGAAAGATGAATTAAATCTTTAGCTTTCATATTAAATGGCTGACATTCTCTAAAATATATTCCATCCGGTTGAGTTAAGAATTCCATTCGACGAGGACCATAATGATTAGATACTTTTAAATAAGCTGTTGCCAATTCAAGAATTTGTTCGTCAGGCAAGGCTTGTCTTGATTGAAATTCTTTGGGGATATCAATTTCATCGTAGGCTAGGGGATCTTTAGCTGATGGAATCAGAGTCCTTTTTTTTCGACTAATTTGTTTGGTAATTTCAATTCTTTGACCAAACAGATTAACTGTGTATGTATCTTTGGGAAATCCTTGATATGATTCATCTGGCCCAAAGGTTGAATGGATTTCTATTTTACCATCAGTTGGAGAGTAAATGACCCCTCCGGGGAATTCAAGAGGAGGATCCTTAATCATTAAGGGATCCCCGGCATTTATAAAGGGATGAATTATAAGAGCAATATCTGCGCCCGGAATATCGTATCCTTTTTGACGTACAAATTCATAAAAATCCTTAATTTTATCGACAAAAATATCTGGGTTGGTGATAGTTGATGTTCTTAAACCAGGAGGATTATCAATCCCCGGAATAAAAAAACCTCGGCCAATATGGCAACCTCGGTTAGGATCGGCCTGTCGAATTAGGCTAAAGGCACTTAAAACTTCTTTATATAATTGGCCTGTTAAACCGCTTTTTTTATAACGTTCAAATGCTTGATGACCAATGATAAAAATAGGATCGGGGACTTTAAGCTGGACTTTTTGTAATTCTTGAAGACCTATAATTCTTGGAGCTTTACTAATATAATTATCGAGTCTAAAAATATACTCTCCGGTACTATTTCGTTCGGAATTATGCGGTAATTCATATTCTCCAGGAAAGCCCTTATTCATATAGAAGGACAGGCAAAAATTATTTTCGTGTAAGGGATTATAGTAAAAAACTAGAGGATTTACAAGTAAAGTGGGTTAACTATGATTTGCTGTGTCTTCACCGTTATCGCCATCACTCGTTTCTCCACGCGCATCCAAATCAGCCATATGCAGTCTATGTTCTGCATCAATATTAAATTTTGCTTGACTAAGAGTAATATCTGGTCTTCCGGAAAGATCACCTGTTTTTCCCGGTTGATTCTCTAGCGGTTCATATGGTTTAGGTATTCTTCTTTCCAATTTTGCTGGTGTCATATTTCTCTCTCTCATATAATTATACTCTATATGTCAAATTTTAGCTGTCTTTATCTGCTAAATAATCATTATAGACTTTTATTTTAATTATCTATAAGGAAAAAACTTGCCAATTTACCCCTTCTTAGGGTATAATCATTATTTAATAAATGAGTAAAGATGAACCGGTCATTTTGTCTTTGGGCGGCTCATTAATTGTCCCTAACGGAGGGATTAATACTGAATTCTTAAAGAGATTTAATGAATTCATAAGAAAACAAATAACCGCTGGCAAGCGGTTTTTTATTGTTTGCGGGGGAGGAAGAACCTCAAGACATTATGCTGATGCCGCCGATACTGTTTTGGGTAAGCAAATACCGCCCGTGGAACTTGACTGGTTGTCTATTCATGCCACCCGTTTGAACGCTCATCTTCTAAGAACAATTTTCAAAGATATTGCAAACTCCCGGCTTGTAACTCATTACGATCGTGAATATAAGCTTGGACCGCAGCCAGTGGTTATCGGTGCCGGCTGGAAGCCGGGCTGGTCAACTGATTATGATGCGGTTTTACTGGCTCAAAGATATAAAAGTAAGGTACTTATCAATCTTTCCAATATCGAGACTGTTTATGATAAAGATCCCCATAAACATTCTAATGCCAGGCCGATTAAAAAAATAAACTGGAATGAGTATCGCCAGATAGTCGGCAACAAATGGAGTCCCAATCTTTCAGCGCCTTTCGATCCGATTGCTTCCCGGTTGGCTCAAGAAATAGGCTTGACAGTTATTATCGTCAAAGGCGATAATTTTTCTAATCTAGAAAAAGTTTTTAATGGAGGGAAATTTCACGGTACCGTAATTTCGCCCTGATTTGTGCTAAAATAATGGCGTGATTTTGACGAATATTTTCCTAGAGCATTTTCGCTCATCCAATAAAAATTCCTTTCTCTTTTCCCCACAATCAACTCTTGTCATCGGTCCAAATACCGCCGGGAAGACCAATCTTCTGGAAGCAATTTATCTTTTAGCTACGGGGAAAAGTTTTCGGGCAGACATTGAGAAAGAAATGATAAGTTATGAACAAGAGATAGCACGGGTAAGGGCTACGGTTTCGGAGGTCGCCGGTCATGAATCTTCAGATGACGAATCGTTGAGATCGGCCACGCGGTTGGAAATTATGTTAACCACTGGTCAAGTTTCCGGTCAAGCAGCCCCTTATAAAAAATACTTAATAAATGGGGTTAGTAAGCGGATGGTTGATTTCATTGGTAATTTACCCGCAGTTTTATTTTGGCCGGAGGACTTGGATTTAGTCACTAATTCACCATCGCGCCGAAGAAAATATCTTGATTTAGTTCTTTGCCAAGTTGATCGGGAATACAGAAGGAGTTTAATGTCTTATGAAAAGGGACTGCGGCAAAGAAATAAACTCTTAGAAAGAATCCGGGATGAGGGATCAAACCCGGTACAGCTGGCTTTTTGGGATAAATTACTAATAAGAAATGGTAGTTTCTTGACTGATAAAAGACAAGATTTTATTGAATTTGTCAATAATTTCCATTTATCATTTCCATTAATAGGTGGCGTAAATTTACATTTTCATCTGGAATATGACAAAAGCGTTATCTCCGAAGCTCGGCTCCAGCAATATGCTCAAGAAGAGGTAGCCGCCGGAGCAACATTAGTTGGTCCTCATCGGGATGATTTCTTAATTAGAATTTTCCCGCATAAATATCCAAATGAAACCCTGCCTGACCGGCAGGCAGGTGAATCAGGGCGTGATGTTTCAATCTATGGAAGCAGGGGAGAACAGAGACTGGCGATTCTTTGGTTAAAGCTAGCCGAACTGGAATTTATAACCCAAAAAACAGGGACAAGACCGATTCTACTGTTAGATGATATTTTTTCTGAATTAGATCATCAACACCGCCAATATGTTTTTAAGGTTATTCCTCAGCAACAGACGATCATTACGACCACGGACTTACATTTAATTGACAAGGACTATTTAAAAGAAGTAAAAGTGATAGAATTAAAATAGTTTATGCTTAAAGTAACGATTGAAGATTTAAAAAAACTCTATTTACCGCCTAAGAATTCCCATAAAGGTGATAATGGGAAACTGACGATTATTGGCGGATCCCATTTATTCCACGGAGCTTCGCTTTGGGCGTTAAAAACCGCCTCAAGAATCGTTGATATGGTTTTTTATGCGGGTGTACAGGAAAATAATGATTTAATACAAAAACTTAAAAGCGATTTATATGATTTTATTGCCGTTGATCGGGAAAAAGTAGAGGAATATATTAAGGAGTCAGACGCTGTCCTGATTGGTCCGGGACTTCCTCGGGAAGAGGGAAGGGTTAGGGAGGAAGAATCGACTAGACATTTAACCCAAAGATTATTAACAAAATTTCCCGACAAGAAATGGATAATTGATGCAGGAAGCCTGACGGAAATGGAACCTGACTGGTTAACTAGCAATTGTTTAATTACACCGCATAAAAAAGAATTCGAAACTCTTTTTAGAGTTGACGCGACAGAAGAGAATATTAAGCAAATGTCGCAACAACATAATTGTATTATCTTATTCAAAGGGCCGACTGATATTATTTGTTCGCCGACTGAATGCAAATTAGCAGAAGGGGGTAATGCCGGGATGACTAAGGGTGGAACCGGTGATGTTTTAGCGGGTTTAGTGGCGGCTTTAGCATGCAAGAATGATTTATTTCTCTCGGCTGCCGCAGGGTCATTGATCAACAAAAAAGCCGGGGAGAATTTAGCCGAACGCGTAGGTTATTATTTTAACGCTTCTGACCTGACCGACGAGATTCCTCGAGTTCTGAAGGAACTTCTGGAGTAAATTTATCTTTAAGTTTAGCCAGTTGATAGGTAATTAAAACAGCCAAGGCAGTCACGATAATAGCATAAATAAGAAGAGAAATAATACCAGAACCCTTGCCAATATAAGGTTTAATATAATTATTGACTGCCTCTTGAATAACTCCGTTCCAGGCTAAAGCAGCTACCAGTCCTAATCCATTAGTGGCTAGGGTAAGCATCTGGGTAACTATATCGCCGGCTATCCTCCTCTTAGCTTTTAAAACTACTTGAGATTTTTCAATCATATATTTCTTCCTTTACAATTCCCGCAAAAAATGCAATAATTCTTAAAAAGAAATATCGAAAATGTATAATCCGCATTATAACATAACTAATAAGATCCTTAAAAATATTGGTACCATCGAGGGTGCCCGTGAGATTATTATGAATGCTCCGTTAGTCCCGGCTTGGGAGAAAAAATTCCGCGATGAAGCAATTTTGCGTACGGTCCATTATGGAACACATATCGAGGGTAATGAACTTAATATTTCCGAAGCAGCCCAGGTACTGGAAGGCAAGGAAATCGTTGGACGAGAACGTGATGTTCAAGAGGTAATTAATTATCGTCAAGTTCTAAATTTTATTGATAATTTTATTAACTCGATTGATGAAAATACTATTAAGACAATCCATCGGTTTACTACTGATAAAATCCTGTCATCAAGCGAGTGCGGGCAATATCGAAATAAACAAGTCGTTGTTAAAAACTCATCTACCCAGGAAATAGTATTTCGGCCACCTCCAGCGGTAGAAATTCCCTACCAAGTTGAAGATTTTTTAGACTGGTTAACTTCAGAAAAAGATATTCACCCTGTTTTGAAAGCGGGGATTACCCATTATGAACTAGTTAGGATTCATCCCTTTTTAGATGGTAATGGTCGGGTTGCCAGAGCTCTGGCAACGCTAGTTTTAGTTAAAGATGGTTATGATATCAAGAAGTTCTTTTCCCTCGAAGAGCATTATGATCAGGACGCCCAACGTTACTATGATGCGCTTCAATCAGTTAAGCCGGATGAAAGTTATGATTTAACCGAATGGTTGACTTATTTTACTGAAGGATTGGCGATAGAACTTAATCGGATTAAAGAAAAAGTCCAAGGATTGTCAGTCGATCTTAAATTAAAAGAAAAAATCGGCGGGACACAAATTGCTCTTACAGAGCGGCAAATGAAAATTGTTGACTATATTCAAAAGGTCGGATTTTTGCAGAACAAGCAGTTTGATGAGCTTTTTCCTATGATTTCCGAGGATACAATCTTGCGGGACTTAAAGGAACTTTTAGAAAAGAGTATAATAAAAAAAGAAGGCAGCACAAAAGCCGCAAAGTATGTTTTAGGGGGTTAATCAATAATTTATGAACCCGAGTGCGCCGGAATTTTTATATATTGCGCTTGTTTTACCAAGCCTTTTTGCTCTAACCTTGATTCTTGAAGGTTTAAATAAATTATTAAAAAATGAATCAGGATGGACTAGTTTAGCTTTTGGAATAATTTTTTTATTAATTATTTTTGGTGTGTACTTCTTTATACTAAAGTAAGGGTGGATGCGGACAAATTAACCTATGAGATTCTCCGAATTAGCATTATACTTTCAAAAACTTGAGCAAACTTCTTCACGAAACTCCATGACGGAAATACTGGCACAACTTTTTAATAAGGCCAGCGTAGAAGATATTGATAAAATCTGTTATTTAACTCAGGGTAGGGTAGCGCCTCTTTTTATCGCCTTGGAATTTGGGATGGCGGACAAAATGGTAATAAAAGCTCTTAGTCTAGCCAGTGGAAAATCGGCTGATGAGGTTAATAAGTTTTTTAAAAAAGTTGGTGATTTAGGCAAAGTAGCTGAAGAACTCTTAGCTGACACAAAAGGAGCTGGGTCCTTCTTTGTTCAACCCGCACCCAGAGCTTATTTATCTCTAAAACAGAAGCATAGCACGAGGTCAACCCCAAAAGGTGGCGTAAGGAGTGCTCTTGAAAAAGAAGATCCCCATCTCCTTCAAAAAATACCTAATGTGACTGATGTCTTTTCAATATTAAAAGAAATTGCTTCTTCGTCCGGTCCGGGGTCAGTTGAGAGAAAAACTACGCTACTGGCTGATTTATTAAGAAAAGTTGATTCTCTTTCAGCTAGATTTATTGTCCGGATTCCGTTGGCGAAGATGAGATTGGGATTTTCTGACATGACAGTTTTAGACGCTTTATCTTATACCATCTGTGATGACAAGTCATGCCGGCCGGAAATCGAAAAGGCATATAATGTCAGGCCGGATCTGGGCTTAATTGCGAAAAAGATCAAAGAAAAAGGTATTAAAGGGATAAGAGAAATTGGGCCAGAGGCAGGAACGCCAATACTTATGGCCCGGGCAGAAAGACTTTCTTCGGGCAAGGAAATAATTGCCAAAATTGGTAAATGTGCCATTGAACCAAAGTTAGATGGGTTTAGGTTACAAGTACACTTTAGTAAAAATTCCGAATTACAAATTCCATATTTCAAATTAGAGAACGAAAAATTATTTGATGAGGAACAAAAGCACGTTATATTATTTACCAGAAATCTAGAAGATGTGACGCATATGTATCCGGATGTAGTCGAAGGTGTAGTTAGCCAAATAAAAGCCAATGAAGTTATTTTTGAGGGAGAAGCAATTGCTTATAATCCCGACACCGGTGAATATTTGCCTTTCCAGGAAACAGTGCAGCGGAAAAGAAAATACGATATCGAAGCCATGAGCAAATCGGTTCCCTTGAAACTAATAGTTTTCGATATATTGTATATAGACGGAGAAAACCTTATCCATAAACCATTTTTAGAAAGAAGAAAGAGATTGGAGGAAATTTTTAGGAACTTATGAATGTCATAATGCTTTCTGAATTGAGTGTAGTAGATAAACCTGAAGAAATTGAAAAAATCTTCCAGGATGCAATCTCCCGTGGATTAGAAGGAATAATGGCTAAAAGGCTTGAGGGAGCTTATCAGGCGGGGGCAAGGGGTTGGAACTGGATTAAGTATAAAAGATCATACAGGGGGAAACTTGAGGATACCATTGATGCGGTGGTTATGGGCTACGATTATGGACAAGGGAAAAGAACGGGTTTTGGCATCGGGGCATTTCTAATTGGTGTTTATGATAAAAAATCTGATACTTTTAAAACAATTGCCAAAATTGGTACAGGATTAACAGATGAAGAATGGCGTACATTAAAAGTAGAAAGCAGTAAGCAGAAAGTAACCAGCAAACCTAAAAACTACGACGTTGATAGGGCAATGGAATGTGATGTGTGGGTTGAGCCGAAGATGGTGGTTGTGATTAGAGCTGATGAGATTACCAGATCACCAGTCCATACAGCTGGGAGAGCAATGCAACTGACAAAAGCCGGCGGTGGAATGGAAGTAAAAATTCCCGGTTTTGCCTTAAGATTTCCCAGACTGGAAAATTTCCGAGACGACAAAAGTCCAGAAGACACTACGAGCCTAAAAGAAATGGAGAAGATGTATGAGGCTCAGGGTAAAAAAACTAATATATAATTGCAAAGTAAATTCTCCTAGGATATACTGAGGAAGTGAATTTTTTTCATCATCGGCATCGTCATCATCATAATTTAGTCCTCTTTATTATTGGTTTTTTCTTAGCTTTTTTAATTTCCCAAAGCCCCATTTTTAATAGATCGATAAGTTATTTAGGCAACCTGGGAATATTTGGCTATTTCGCAGCCTTTATTGCCGGAATGTTATTTGTCTCAACTTTTACCTTTGCCACGGGTGCTGTGATTCTTTTTGATCTAGCCCATAATCTTTCACCAATTTTCTTAATTCTCTTTGCCGCCAGTGGAGCGATGATAAGCGATTTGTTAATTTTTAGCTTTGTTAAAGATGAGGTTAAAGACGATATAGAACCAATTTATAATGAGATTGTTGGTAGTCATTTCAGAAAAATTTTACATACCAAATATTTTGCCTGGACATTACCTGTCTTAGGAGCTTTAATTATTATTTCTCCTCTTCCTGATGAGTTGGGAGTAAGTCTTTTGGGTGTAGAACAAATAAAAGCAAACAAATTTATGGTAATATCTTTTCTTTCTCATACAATCGGGATGACGACATTAATCGGATTAGCTGAAATAATAGGATAAAATGAAAATAATTGCCGACATGCATCTTCATAGTAAATACTCACGCGCAGTTTCCCAGGAGATGACCTTGGAAAATATGGCTATGTGGGCAAGAAAAAAGGGGATAGGGCTTCTGGCAACCGGAGACTGGACACACCCATTATGGCTTAGAGAAATTAAGGCAAATTTAGAGGAAGTGGCATCTGGACTTTACGGATTAAAGTCCAGTGTCATCCTGAGAGAGCGAAGCGAGTCGAAGGATCCCCTGCGAGATTCTTCGGCCTCTGGCCTCAGAATGACAAATAATCCACTATTTATCCTCTCCACCGAAATTTCCAGTATTTATTCTCAAAACGGCAAGGGGCACAGGATTCATATTGTTATTTTGGCTCCGTCAATTGAAGTTGTGGAAAAAATTAATAAATCCTTAGTTAATCACGGGGCTAATTTAATGTCTGACGGCCGGCCGATAACCGGAATTCCTGCGCCAGAATTGGTAAAAATTGTCTTAAATGTTGAAGAAAAATGTTTGATTATTCCAGCCCATGTTTGGACGCCATGGTTTTCTTTATATGGTTCGGAATCTGGTTTTGATTCAATTAATGACTGTTTTGGCAATATGGCTGAATATATTTATGGTGTGGAGACGGGCCTTTCTTCGGATCCGGCGATGAATTGGAGGATAGGGGAGCTTGATAAAAGAACGATTATATCTAGTTCAGATGCCCATTCCGGACCAAAGTTAGGGAGAGAAGCAACGGTGTTTGAAATGGAAGAAGCGAGTTTTGAAAATATAAGAAAAGCTATTATGCGGTTATCAGTTCCCAGTTTTCAGTTTTCAGATAAAAGTTTATCGGTTGTCGGTCAATCCGTTAACGAAACTGATAAACAGAAAACTGATAAACCAGAAACCGAAAACGGACAACCGAAAACCGATAACCGTATCGCCTATACTCTTGAATTCTATCCCGAAGAAGGCAAGTATCATTATACCGGCCATCGAGATTGTCATATTAGGCAATCGCCAGAAGAAACTAAAAAGTTAGGCGAAAGCTGCCCCGTCTGTGGGAAACATCTGACTATCGGAGTAATGCATCGCGTCGAGCAATTAGCACATAATACGCAACTCTTAACACTGGATACAAAAATTGATAAAAACGGAGTGAAATGGATCGGATATCAAAACAAGCCACCATATGCCATGTTGGTACCTCTTCAGGAGATTTTAGCAGAAGCAATTGGGGGCTTACCAACATCGCTTAATATTAAAAACGAGTACGAAAATTTGGTAGCAAAATTAGGCAGTGAGTTTTCAATTCTACTCGAAACACCTCTCGAACAAATCGCCAAGATGTCAAGGCCAAAAGTAGCCGAAGGCATAGGAAAGGTCAGAGCCGGTAATATTATTGTTGAACCCGGATATGATGGAGTTTTTGGGGTGGTCAAGATATGGAGTGAAAAGGATGACCAGGACAAAGAGGAAGAGGAGAATAAAGAACAGATGGCACTTTTCTAAACTCTTCTATCTATTGACAAACCTCTAGCAAATATATTCTAATAGAATTAGTACATTCTTTTTCTTACCTCAATTCACCCTTGACGTAATCAAAGGATCTTGAGGGGCGAAATTAGATGAAAAATAGACAAAAAGGGATTGCCGACATTCTTACTACTTTAGGATTAACTATTTTAGTCCTGGTCATTCCTCTGACAGTTAAATTAGTTGAACAAAGACAGGAAACGAGAAAACAGGCATATACATTTATATATGCTGGCAAATGTGTTGGTTGTCACCAGGCCTATGATAATTGGGGAGAAGTTGTTGATACTGAAAGCTGCGGTGGTACGGAAAATGGTTGTTCTACAGCAACTCCGCCTCCGAATACTTGCGCGGCGAATGGATCATATTGTGATGATGCTCTTCCTTGCTGCAATTATGATTATGCATGTGATCGTTATCAGTGTGTCAAGATAGGGCAATCACCGACCGAACCGCCTACTCAAACTCCGATTGGGACAGCTATTTGCTGCGGTTGTGAGATGGCTCTAAATGGAGCAGGAGATTGTGAATACAGTTCGGGAAAATGTTTATTCGAAGGTTTATGCAGAACTACCGATTGCAGACCCGGTGAAAAAGTCTGTGGCGGATCATATCTTTGGACTTGCGATTCAGGCGGTTGGTCTTGGGATTCAAGCATCTGCCCGGAAAATACCGAATGTACAAATGCCAATGCTAGTGATCCGTGTACTGCTGTGTCGGAGATTACGACTATACCAACTCCATCGCCCATAACAACACCAAAACCTAAAAAGACTTGTACTACCGATGAAGAATGTTCTGCGACTCAAAAGTGTTTGACATCTTTAGGTATTTGTTATGATATTCCAATTTCTTGCGCCGGACACTATGAATATTGTGATGCTGATATGAATGATTGTTGTGATAATTGGGCTTGTTATCAATCACAATGTGTTCCAACGACATCGCAATCTGGTTGTACTGCTAAGGGCGGTTATTGCGAAGAAAATGCTACTATTTGTTGTGGAACTCTATATTGTAAAAATAGCGAGTGTACTGATCTTTCCGAAACAACTGCCTCTCCCAAACCAACAATAAAAACTCATGTTTGCCCACCAGGCTGTTGCAATCCGGAATGTGGAGGAAACTGTCCAGGCGGACAATCATGCGATGTCATCAACGGCGCTTGTAGTGTAGGCGGTATGAGTTGTAATCCACTTGGGTCTGGAACACATCTTGCTTGTGTTGGCGGACTATGCATCCATGCACCAGGAGAAGGGAAAGATGAGTGTTCTTCTAATGAATATTGCAAAGCCAATCAGAAGCAATTATGTGAACCCAATTCTTGTTGTGGATTAGGCCTAAAATGTAACCCCGAAGGAACTGCCTGTAATGTGACCGGAGAAAAAGCAGCTGATTGTGACAAAACACATACGGGTTGGGTTTGTTCCCCAAATTTCTGTTGTGCTGAAGGTAAAGCCTGTAATGCCAAAGGATCAGCTTGTAACGTAGCCAATAGTAAATGTACTGCCAAAGTAGAAGCGTTTACACAAGACAGAATTAAGGGTTTTTGTAAAGAGAATACTCAATTAGGTAATCAGGCAGGTAATAAATGTTACTATTGTGATGAAAAAGGGCAAGTCCAAGAGTTAAAAACTCAAGATTGTAATGTTAACAATATTTGTAGCGTCTTAACATCAGGCAACCGTGGAGCTTGTTTTCCATACGGTGTTAATTTAGATAAAAAATATATTTCCTGCCAACCGGGAAGCGAGCCCCAAGTATTTGATAGCCTTGAGGAATGTAAGTTAACTAAAACAGATATAAAACCAGCACCGGCTTCGCCAAGTGCAACCATAAAATATCCGACTTTGACTGCTTTTACCGACTTTTTCTCAAAGGAAATAAACTTAGCAATTTTGAAAAGTATTTTCCCGCCTGCTAACTTTGTCGGGAACGTGAGTGATTTCTTTAAAGCTGCTTATGAATTACTTTTTGGTGTCAAACCAGAGACTCCGACTACACTTACACCAGTTACTACTTTGAGTGATATTACCAATAAACATTCAAATAAATGTTTAGATCTTGATGGTGATAAGGTTGTCCAAAATACTTGCAGCAATTCTTCAAGTCAAAATTGGGTGGCAGTACCAGTAGGTGATGGTTATTATCAAATTATTGACCAAGAAAGCAAGAAATGTTTAGACGTTAACGACGGTATGATTGTTCAGTCCGATTGCAGCGAAGCAGCAAGACAGCTTTGGCAGTTAAAACAAAGTGGCGAAAATTATTTGATTATCAATAAACAAAGCGGAAAATGCTTGGACGACAAACAAATGGAGAAAAAAGAAAATTGGCAAATGATTGAATGGGATTGTAATAATGGTAATAATCAATTATGGGGAATGAAAATTGAAAGTACTTCAGCACCCTCTGGTTTTTCACCTAACACCTATAAACCAGGTGCAGTTAATCTAAGAGCTACAGGTAGTTTTAATCCGGCCACCGATGAAAACACCAATGCTTTAGTAGTTAGAGGTTACACTGATGTCACCTCTGGCGGTAATTTAACCCTAGTCGGTTATACTAGCTCCGTTGACCCGAAGGCGTTAAAGCTTGATACTTTAATTGAAGATCATCCAGATTACCAATTTGTCAAGCTCTATCAAATTCCTGATCCCGATAACTCCAATAATCCTGGGGTTAATTTAGTGGGGATTAAAACGCAAGCTGGAGAAGTTGTTGACTTGCCACAAACAGGTATTTATGGGGATGGTACTTTTAATAATCCTTATAACATAGGAGGCGGATATCAAGGGATGGTTGCCTACATTTGTCCTGACGGGAGTTGTATAACCGTAAATTATGTACCTAATGACTTTGTCGGAGGTGTAGATCCAACAACCGGTAAGCCAATTCAGGAATACGCAATTTATCTTCAGGGTATACAGGTAGATCCGGCTCTCAAAGGCTTATATGATTCACTCAATTCTCAAGGAAGACTAGAAATGCCGGTATTAAATGGAGGACAAGCTATCGGGGTAACTTCGGGTACGGAACTCAAGGTTTCTATTGGTAGAGATGGGAATTTTGCGGATCCTCGATCTAAAGATTGGTGGGTTGGGGGCGACACAGAGGCACCCGAGGTTGAACAAGCAACACCGGCTAAACCCCCATCGAATTATATCCCTCCAACAACTAGTAATAATACATACCAGACAGCTACAGTTCTACCTTCAAAAGATAAAGTTGCTCCAAACCTTCAACCGGATATTAATCCTCTTGATGATGACCTGCGAGGTTATGAGTTGATTAAATCAGTTAAATCAGGTAGCCTCGATGGAACAAAATTAATAGATTACAAATCAGGCCCGAATTTTGATCCTGATGCGCCAAAACTGGACACTCTTTTGGATGATCATACTCAATATACTTTTACTAATTTTTATGAAATTTATGATTGGAACTGGTCAAAAAATAAACCTACTGGTGTTAAAGGAACTCTAGAAACCAATAAATATCCGGTTAACTTAGCAGGAATTTCCACTGATCCTGGCGAGGAAGTATTAATGCCACAAAGTGGGAAATATGATGCTAAAAGTGGGAATTTTCAACTGCCAGCGAGAAAGACATTTGATAATGGTAATACGGGAGTTGTGCTATATGTCTGTCCCGATAGAAGCTGTATTACAATACAGTCCGTACCTGATGCATTTATTGGTAGTCCAGGTTACACATACCATCTAGAAGGATTAAGAGTTGACGAGAACTTAGCTAAACTTTATGAACAAAATAATAGTACAAATACCACTAAGCTACCTGCTTTAAAACCTAGTCAACAGATTGGTGTTACCAGTGGCTCTGAAATTAAAGTTGCTTTAAGGGATAATGGAGTATTGCAAGATCCTCGGTCTCAAGATTACTGGACTAATGCAGATACAAAAGCACCTGTTCTTAAGTAGTTCCACATTAGTAATCTTCCTTATTGACATTCAATTTTAGCAAGTGTTACTCTTGAATGAAGAAGGGTGGTGATTAAAAATGGCAGAGGGACAGAGTAATGAAAATTTAATAGGTGCCTTAACTTATCTTTTAGGATTTGTTACGGGTATTATTTTCCTTTTAGTGGAAAAAAACTCCAAATTCGTCCGCTTTCACGCAATGCAATCGACTATCCTATTTGGTGGAATATTCATTGCTAATATTGCTTTAGGTTTTATCCCGATATTAGGCTGGCTGGTCGGACTTTTACTTTCTCTTTTGGCTTTTGTTTTATGGATAGTTCTAATGTGGAAAGCTTTTCAAGGAGAAATGTATAAATTACCTTATGTTGGCGAAATTGCCGAAAAACAACTGGCAAAAATGGGGTAATTAGGGTATAGGGTTTAGGGGTTAGAGGAAAGAGCCACCGTAGTGGTGGTTTTTTTATGGGCAACTTAACAAATAGAGTGAGTTTAGTTGCCCAAATCCTTCCGAAGCTTTAGCGAAGGAGGATAAGTGACTAATCTATAAGAATCGTGATAGAATAAACTGTTATGAAACTGATTGTAGGACTCGGTAATCCCGGAACGAAATATGAAAGTACCAGACATAATATTGGCTTTATTGTTGTTGAGGAGTTAGCCAAAAAATTGATCGAAGGATCTGTTAAATGGACCGAAGAGAAAAAGTTTAGTTCGATAACCTGTAGTCTGATACCTAATATTATTCTTGTCGAACCACAGACATTTATGAATGGATCAGGCGGACCTGTTACAAAATTAGCTACATTTTATAAAATTAAACCTCAAGATATATGGATTATTCATGATGATATTGATCTTCCGATTGGTAAATTAAAAATCAGATTTGGCGGTGCTGCTGCAGGTCATCATGGAGTCGAATCAATAACCGAGCAGTTGGGAACCGACAAATTTTTACGATTCAGGCTGGGAATCGGTCATCCGCGTGAGAAGTTGGGTAGTGAAGAATACAAGGGGGGTCGAGCTAAAGTAGAAGTTGAAAATTATGTTTTAAAAAAATTTGATAGCAGCGAAACCTCTGAAGTCAAACATATGCTTAAACAAACTCTTCTGGCAATTGAAGTAGCGATGAAGGATGGAGTAGAAAAGGCGATGAATCAATTTAATAGGTAGTAATGAGGTTGGTGGTCACGAATTTTCTCACCCGATAGTTATTCGCGCTGAGGTCGGTACGAAAATTTTTTCCGGTACAAACTGGCCTTCGTTCCTCAAAAATTTTGTACCTCCCCGCGCGAATACGATAACTGGGCTGTCGAAAATTGTAGCACACCATCCTCCTAAATATGCAGTATGAACAACCAAGATTTCCAATCAGTTGGGCAGGTTTTAAAAAAGTTTGACTCGGATAAAGATAAATATATCTCCCGGGAATTTCAAGCCTATGGTTTTTATTTAGCCGAGCAGCTTAATGATTTATCCCATAAGGCTCTATATATAAAATATGCTAAAGAAATGCCTCGTGGGTTCTTAGATGAGGCCTTAAGCTTTGTTAAGAATGCCGGTAAGGTAAAGAGTCGAGCCAGACTTTTTATGTGGAAATTAAAAGAGCTAAGAAAGAGTATTAAGTAGTAAGCAGCAAGTATTAAGCATGAAAGCAAATATATTCTTAAAAGTCTATCGGAGAGTTAAGAGTATTCCTAATGGAAAAGTGATGACCTATGGTGAAATAGGAAAAGAGATTGGTGTTGATCCGCGGATTGTCGGTTTTGCTCTTCATGCCAATAAAGATATTAATGTTCCATGCCATAGGGTGGTTAATAAAGAAGGAAGATTGGCGCCAAATTTCGTCTGGGATGGATGGAAGGAACAAAAAAGAAGACTGTTAGCTGAGGGAATAAAGTTTAAGGACGAAACGCACGTTATATTTTAATGACGGGTTGCTGAAATAAATATAATCTGTAACAAGCTGGCGGTTACGAATTTTCTCACCCGGTTGATATTCGCGCTGAGGTCGGTACGAAAATTTTTTCGGTACAAACTGGCCTTCGTTCCTAAAAAATTTTGTACCTCCCCGCGCGAATACGAAAACTGGGTTGTCGAAAATTGTAACTCGCCATCTCTTTATAAGAATGAAAACTGCTCATATATTGATAACAGGCTTTGTCCAGGGAATTGGTTTTAGAAGTTTTATCCGAAGCCAGGCTAAAAAATTAGGATTAACCGGCTGGGTGAGAAATTTACATAATGGACGGGTAGAAATATTAGTTCAGGGAGAGGAAGAGAAAATAAAAAAATTAATTGAAGCTTGTAGGGAAGGTCCGTCGATGGCAGAAGTTGATGATCTGACAATAGAATGGAATGAAAAAAACGAGATCTTTGATAGCTTTCGCATTTTAAAATAAAGAATTTTTATATGCAGCCAATTATTCTAAACAAGATCTTGACGAGTGGGGGATAAAGGTGAAACAATGGATAAAGAATGATAGAGATGCCTATTGTTTCTTCAACAATGATGCCCAAAGATATGCTGTCCAAAACGCTCGGACGCTTAAAAAGCTACTTGAGTAATGCCAAATTAAAAACAGACCGTCAATTGTTTATATCAACAATTATTTATCTTCTGCTTTTAATCTTTATGCGCTGGCGGTTTCATCCAACATTAGATATTTTCTTTTTCTTAGCCGGAGGTATTTTTGGGATTCAATTTCTTGACTTAGCTGAAGTAATTTTCAAAGATTTGTCAGTTAAAGCAGTCCCATCATCAATACCTCCAGCTGAACCAGCTTCAATAATTGGTACTCAAGAGAAATCTTCATTTAGAAATGTACTTTGCCAGGTAGTTTTCGTTCCTTTAAGTTTATTTATGATTACATCGTCAGGTTCGCTTTTCGGAACGGGTTTAGTCTTATCAGTCTTTTTGTCAATGCTTTATTGGCAATGGCAGGAATATAGTACCAGCGGTAAAATCGCCTCATGGTTTTGGGTTATCAAAACTGAAATAGATCAAAAAACCCAACAGATTTATCTGGCTATAATGGGCGGGATTTTTATTCTTCTTAGCTTACTTTTTGTTTAAATTCTTCTTATTTTTCTGTCGAAGGGCTGGCGGTGATGAATTTTTTCACTCCACATTGTTTTAATTAAATTAACATAATGAGCACTAGCACGTAGGCTATCTTAATTAGAGATATTGCCATAAGTGTGGAGCTGTCAAAAATTATCACCTGCCATCTCTTCTGGATAAATCTGTACAAATCAAGGCTAATCGTGTTAAAATCATACTTACATGCTAATCTGGATTATTATTTTTACCTTTTTAGGTAGTATTGCATCGTTGATAATTGCGGCTACGCTACTAATTAAAAAAGGATTTATCGAAACCAGAATTCCCTGGTTAGTCGCCTTTGCCGCCGGAGCGATGTTGTCGGCAGCCTTTTTTGATCTGTTACCGGAAGCACATAGAGAAGCTTTAAGTTTTGATACAGCTTCAAATTTTGTTTTCTTTGGGATCGTAGTTTTTTTCTTTTTAGAAAGATCATTATTATGGTATCATCATCATGCTTGTCCGGAAGGGGACGATTGTGCCGGTACCAAACCTACAGCTTCTTTAATAATTTCCGGTGATGCCTTACATAACTTTTTAGACGGCGTAACTATTGCGGCTTCATTTTTAGTTAGTTTTCAATTGGGGACAGTAACCGCCTTGGCGGTTTTTTTCCACGAAATTCCACATGAAATCGGTAATTTTGGTGTCCTTTTAGATTCAGGATTAAGCAAAAGGTCAGCCTTAGTTTATAACATATTATCAGGAATAGTCGCCTTTATCGGAGCGTTTGCTGCCTACTATTTTCTAGATGTTTTTAGAGTTTTTATTCCTTATTTAGTCGCATTTGCTGCCGGTAATTTTATTTATATTGCGGCTTCGGATTTAATCCCAGAGCTTCACAGCCATTTTAAAAAGGAAGCCGCTTTATCCCAAACACTAAGTTTTATTATTGGAATAGTATTGATTCTTCTAACGATAAGAATCTTTGAATGATTCTTTTTACCTAAACCTTGACATCGGGAATTAAAGTGATAAACTAACTCAAATCTGCCATTTCCGGCAGATTTTTTGTGAGATACTGTAAAATTTAAGAACGATTTTACAGTATGAAGGAGAAAATATGACACCTGATACAAGAGAATCCAATATAAACCATACTAAAAAAGAGTTTGTCTTGGGCAAAAAGGTTCAGGTTTACAGACCAGAGTCGGAAAAGGCAACTACTATCTATAATTGGCTTGATTGGTTACAAAAGACAGCTAAAGATAGATATAAAAAATTACCGGGAATATCGTCTTTTATGGCCACCAAAGGAATAAATGAGAATGGAAATTCTATGGTGATTTATCCTTCATTCTCTCAAGAAGATTTTTCTGTTCCTATTCGTTGTCGTTTTAAAGATAAATGTTTTCCAGATAGTATTGGTTGGTTCAATATCGAAGCAGGCAAGCAAGGGGGGATTATTTTACAACCAGCGTATGTAGGAACAGATCCAACATCTTATGACCCTAAGGGAGTTGTTAATGACTTGGAAGCATTCTTTTCTTCAGATACTCCGATAGTTATTGAAGCAAGAAAAGAAGTAATACCACCAGAATCATACCATGAGGAGTCAGATCGACATAAACTTCCTTATGCCCAAGCCCTGAAAGAGGCTCTAGGATTATTTACGCAAGTAACGGTTAGTAGAAAGAATACATGTATCGTAACTTGTGATCGATGTACAGTTATTAGTCAGCCAGTTGAGAGTGAAACAAGAAAATCCATAGTAATAGTCTTTCCTTGGATGGGAAAGGATTTGGCGGTAACATTTGATAATAAAGATTCTGGGGAAACGGTTTTTAAAGACGCAAGCTTTTGGATAGATAATTGGCGTGTATCTTTGAGCAATAATATTCCCGGTGTACATACAATTAGTTTTAACCGGGGAACAGAACTACCCCTTTTAGAAATACGCAAATATCAAGGACAGGTGGGATTAAAAGTTGCATCGCCTAAGACAGATGGTTTTTGGCATAAGAATTTATATGAAGTTAAACCACATATAGGTTATGGTGGATCAGAACTAGAAGTTAGCGAATGTAATCATCAAGCGGGAAAAGTTAGAGTTATTAAGGGAACAGACCTTAAGGTAGGTCTGGCCACATTTAACGGAGAAGAAGCCGAATTAACTTTTACAAAACAACCAAACAACGAAATTCTAATCAACTTAAAAGGGGATTCGGTGCGATCTTATACAATCAAATCATTATCAGCTAGAGTGCCTTTAGATTTTAGTATTTCATGGTTATTAAGGAATGCTTTATTTAAACCACAAGAATATAGGCAAAGGGCGAATATTGAAAATTTTTGAGGGAATCTTATGACATTAGAGAATCGAATAGGAATAAGACCATTACCAACTGTTGAAGGAGAACCAAATGCTGCATCGGAAGTAGTCCAAGCCTTAACCCACTATAAGGATATTGGAGATGAGCTTTTTGATAAAGCCTGTGATTTAGTAGATATATTCTCAACAAAATATAGGGTTCAAGTTCACCCTCTCGGCGATAGGACCGGACATAAATTAACCATTCTTGTACCCACTGATTATTATCAAAAAGATAAAAATGAACATTATTGGAATTATTTCGAAGGTGGCGGAAAAAAATTCCGAATATCTGTAGTAGACAAAGAAGGCAAAGGGTTTGTAAAAGTATCACCTTCTGATAATCCACTGAATTATGATGTTCCAGGGATATTTGATTCAGTCAGAGAATTTTTATCACAAGATTTGGAAATGGAATTACAACAACATAAAGGATTAGGTAAATGGGATTATATTTGTCTTGATGATTTAAGAATTAAATTGCCCCTACTTTTGCCAAAAGAAGTAAAAAGGGAAGGATTACCGGATTATCTTAGAATCTTAAAAGATCTATTCGGAAAAGAGGTTAAATTTAGAGCTGGATTAGAAGAAGGCGAATGGGAGGCAAAATATAAAGATGGGGAGACGGTTATTGTTAGAAAACCGGAAGATATTGATAATCGTTTTTCCGTTGTTAGATTTGAAAATGAAAGGGACAGCTCTCTAGCCTTTTTTTCCAAAAGTAAAGACGGCCAAGTTTCCTTAGATATGATTAGAAATAGAATAAATTCAACAACCATTCTTTCCTTAAACTGCTTAAGTATGTCCGGCGATGAAAACCTAACAATGGAAGTATTCAAAGGGGGCCGTCATGTTTTATCTTTTTTAAATTCCAAAGCCAAAGTTTTTGGTATGAAAGAAGATGGGATGGTAATTTATTACGGCAGCAGAAAAATTCTAATTAGACCTTCTGAGGAGAATCCATTTGAAGGAGTTTTATTAGATGGATTTTCTGGGGACGAAAGGATTTTACCTTGGCAGTGCGGAGTATCTTTAAAAGGAGAAATATTTATTGCTCCTTTCCCTAATGAAAATATCTTCGAGGGATTGATGATAGGAGTTTATAAAGAACCTGTTTTGCCTGGGCAATTTATGCCTGATCTGGAATTAAGTTTAATAGCACCCAGACGAATTTCCAAAAAAGAGCTAGTGGGAGAGGCTTTATTTATACCCAATCATTTTAAAAGTAGGGTAATTGTTTAAAATTTTTTAGAAGGAGAATTTATGACACCAGATAATCAAATAGGCAGAAGACCAGAGAGAAAACCTTTGATACAGGGAGAGGCTGTTAGAGTTGCCTGGGGCGATGAAGGAGAGAAAATTGGTCGGGCATTATTAAAAGCCCATTCTAGTGCTACAGATCTTTATAAAGAAATATCTAACGAAGGTTATCAGCCACAAAGGGGAACCAATATCAGAGCTTTAATTGGAAGAACAGTAGAATATTCGGGAAGATATGATGCTTATTTAACTTTTTTAATGCCCACATCTGCCTATGGAAATTATAATTATATTGACAAAAAATTACCTCGAGAAATTAAATTTATAAATATCAATTCTTTTAAGGAAGCCAGAGCTCCAGGTATATTTTTAACACCTGTATTTGCAGGTCAAAAAATCCCGTTTGATGCTCAAGATGCATTTGAAAAGTTTAAAGGATTTTTGAGAACTGGAAACCTGGAAGCTAACATCCAGGAAAAAACTTCTGACAATCCAGGCGAAGCCCCTTCTTGGCATGAAGCACCCTATCTTCTTCACCTTCATTTGCCACCGCTTTTGGAAAAAGAATCTAAAAAAGAGCCGGAATCAAAATTGCCTCCTTATCTTAAAGTTATAAAAGAATATCTAGGGAAAGGAACAACGTTTGAAAAATTAAAAGGATGGAAGTGGAAAATTACTGGTAATGGCAAGGAAATTATGTGTCATATCACTGATGAATTACGAGAGAAAGAGAGAATTGTAGTTATAGCGATAGATAATGAGAATGATGATTTGCACCCTTGGTGTACCTCGTTTGTTTTTGAAGAGACTAAGTATGGAAAGGCTCCATTTAAAAGGCTCGGGTGTTTTCTTGATCCAGAGAAGATACACCATGAAAAAACTTTAGTAATTGAACGACCTGAAGGTAATAATATGCCTTTAAATGTCGGTATCGCAGTTTTAGGAACAGAACAAATGCCTTTAGTAGTAAGTAAATCAGATACATATCCGAGCCTTAATGCTCTAGATGTTAGTTCAAAAAATGGTCTTGCTTTTAGAGAAACATATAAAATATCCGGATTAACAGAAGGAGAACCAATCCAGCCTTATATAATTTTAAAAACGGGTGGACTTCATAGTAAAGGTAAATTAGATAACACTTGGGATGGATTTGCCTTGAGTTCAGGAGCAGAAATTTGGATTAGGAAAATATATCCTGAGGAAGTCAGAATTAGCTTAGATAAAGCTGATTTAGGCAGATTTGGATATATAAAATCCATTGAAATGACTTTACCAATTGATTTAACAGAAGGTTGGGCAGTTAGAAATGCGATTTGGGATCCAAAAGGATTTAGAGATAGGTTTAGGGTAGAACAGTCTTCATAATATTCACCTCTTGACAATACCCCCCAGGGGAGGGTATAATGAAGCCGGACATTCATTTTTCCTTACCTCAATTCACCCTCGATGTAATCTCGGGATCTTGAGGCGCGGAATACTTTATGATTAATAAGAAAAAAAAGTCAATAAAAAATAATCCTTCAATTGATAACAGGATGAACTTTCTTATTGGCCACTTAAAATCTAATTTAAAGATGGTCGAGGAGGGAAGATATTGTATTGATATTATTCGCCAAAATCAGGCAGTTATCTCGGCCTTAAAAAAAGTCAATGAAATTATTTTAAGAAACCATTTAGATGGTTGTGTGACGACGGCCATTAAAGGGAACAATGAAAAAGATAGACAACGAATGCTAGACGAAATCACTGATGTATTTAGGGAAGAAAATAAGCAATAGGTTAAAATATTGCTTTTTTCTTGCCTCATTCAGGTCAACTTGTGAAGTTGACATTCTGAGGCGCGAAATAAAACCATGATTAAAGAACAAAAATACAAAGTTTCCGGGATGCATTGTGCTTCTTGCGAAATTTTAATAGAAAAAGAACTTCTTTCTTTTTCTGGCGTCAAATCGGCTGAAGCCTCGCTCGGTAAAGGTGAAGCCCTTATTGAATATGAAGATAAAAAACCGAGTCTTGAACATTTAAACAAGATTTTTAGCGACAATCATTATATTTTTAGCGAGAGTGAGGATAAAAGCGGGGAACAAATTGATAATAAAGCTCAAACAGGCAGCAGCAATTCTGATAATTGGTTACTAATGGCCGTAATTGTAGCTTTCTTGATTCTCGGATTTTTATTCATTAAATCGTCGGGTTTAACTACCCTTATAAATGTAAATGCCAATTCGACATTGCCAGTATTTTTTGCTTTTGGCTTATTAGCCGGTTTTTCAACCTGTGCTGCCCTGGTCGGTGGTATTGTTTTATCTTTAAGCAAACAATGGGGGCCGGGAAAGAAGATGCCCCATATTTTATTTAATACCGGTCGTCTTGTGTCTTTTGCGTTTTTTGGCGCTATCCTGGGTCTTATCGGACAAAGATTGCAATTGTCTCTGACTTTTTCCTCGGTTCTGGTGATGATAGTTTCCCTATTAATGATTCTTTTGGCAATGCAAATGCTTGGTATTAAAGCTGTCCAGAGATTCCAATTAAGTATGCCAAAGCAAATTACTCGTTTTGTCGCTTCTGAATCTAACTTTAAAGGACAGTATCTTCCGTTTCTTTTAGGAGCCGGAACTTTTCTTTTACCCTGCGGTTTTACTTTAACGGTACAGGGATTGGCACTTTTATCAGGCGATCCCTTAAGAGGTAGTCTGATTATGAGCTCTTTTGTTTTGGGAACTGTGCCGAGTTTACTTTTTATTGGCTTAACCAGTTCGAAAATGTTAGCCAGCGACCGGTTAGCACCACAATTTTCAAGGATAGCCGGTCTGATAGTCCTTTTTTTTGCTCTCTATAATCTTAATTCCCAATTTAATCTTTTGGGACTGCCTAGTTTTAATGATTTGGGAGGCCAGGTTGGTCAAGCACAAGGGATAACTACTAACGATCTGCCTCCGCTTATTAACGGTCTACAGCTGATTAAAATGGATGCATCAGCCACCGGATATACACCAAATTATTTTAAGGTAAGGGCTGGAGTCCCTGTCCGTTGGGAAATAAACGATACCGGAACCAGTGGCTGCACTAACGCCGTTATCTCTAAAAGCCTATTTGACGGACAAATTGACCTTACGCCAGGCAAGATAAGTACTAAAGAATTTACCCCGACCCAGCCAGGCAGATATAAATTTAGTTGTTGGATGGGTATGATCAATGGTGTCATGGAAGTTGTTGATGCCAGGGGAACTTCAACAAAACCCCAAGCAGCCTTTGCGGCAACAACTCCTACTGAATATACTTCGGGGGTCAAGGGCTGCGGTTGCGGTGGTTCAAAATGAAACACAATCTTCCCATCTCGGGTATGCACTGTACTTCATGTGCTCTAAACATTGAAAACTCCCTGGCTAAACTTCCTGGAGTTAAATCAGTCATAGTTAATTTTGCCACTGGTCAATTAGTGATTGAAGGAGATGTCTCTTTAGTCCAAATTAGAGAAAAGGTAGAAGAACTAGGATATAAAATTGAAGATGATTCTCGGCATCATCATATAGCAGGACAAGGAGAAACAGATAAATTAAAAATGATGGTAGTTTTGACTGGGATTATAAGTCTGCCTATTCTCATTTTATCAATGGGGTGGGGAATATTTAGTCAAATGTGGCAAATTAGCGACACCGAGAAAAACATTTTACTTTTTATACTTGCCACTCCAGTGCAATTTGTTGCCGGTTTCCGATTTTATAAAGGTACATGGCAAGGTCTAAGGAATGGTTTTGTTTCTATGGATACACTGGTGGCTTTGGGTACCTCGGCTGCCTATTTTTACAGTTTAGGAGTAATTCTTAAAATCTTTTCTGGTGAGGTTTTTTTTGAAACCGCCAGTCTGTTAATTTTCTTTTTGCTATTAGGTAAATATTTAGAAGCTAAAACTTTGGCTGGAACTAATGAGGCAATTAAAAAGTTAATGGAAGTAGGAGCCAAAAAAGCACGTGTCTTAAGTAACTTAAAGGACCTAAGTAATTTAAGAGAAATACCAGTAGAACAGGTAAGGGTCGGAGATATTCTTTTGGTTAAGCCTGGAGAAAAAGTGCCCGTGGATGGAATAATAATTGATGGCCAGACGAGTATTAATGAAGCAATGGTAACTGGCGAGGCAATGCCGATTGATAAAAAACTTGGTGACAAAGTTATCGGCGGAACATTAAACATCAACGGATCATTTATATTTAAAGCTGAAAAAGTCGGCAGACAGACTCTGATAAATCAGATTATCGAATTTGTAGAACATGCTCAAGAGGCTAAAGCACCGACCCAAAAGATTGCCGACAAAATTTCCTCAATATTTGTTCCTGGGATTATTGTAACAGCTATATCGGTTATGATTTTTTGGTTATTAATAGGTTTGTCATTTTCTCAAGCCTTAACATTTGCCATTGCCGTTTTAGTTATTGCCTGTCCTTGTGCCTTAGGGCTAGCTACACCGACAGCAATAATGGTCGGAACCGGAGTCGGGGCAGAAAATGGCATTTTAATCAAAGGCGGTGAAGCACTACAAAAGGCGGAAAAAATAGATATGGTTGTATTTGATAAAACAGGAACCTTAACCAAAGGACAAGCGACGATTCTAGATATTTCCGTGGTCGATTCGCTGAGGTCGCCTATGCGATTTTTTCCGGTACAAACTGACCTTCGTTCCTCAAAAATCGATAGGCTCCCCGCGAATCGCGATGTATTATTGCAGGCTGCCTCACTGGAGCAAAAAAGCGAGCATCCACTGGCTCAGGCGATTGTAAAAAAGGCTAAAGAAGAGGGAATAATCTTAAAAGATGTTAAAAACTTTAAAGCTCTACCTGGTTTGGGGGTGGAAGGAGAAATAGGCGAAGCAAAAGTCAAAGTGGAAAAAGTGGGACAAAAAGGAGAAGAGGAAGAATTTGTTAAAAACTGGAGGAATAAGGGGGCAACAGTGGTTGAGGTAAAAATTAATGATCAGACCACCGGTTTTATTGCCATCGCCGATACTTTAAAAGAAAATTCTATAAAAGCCGTGAAATTATTAAACAAAAAGGGTTATCAAGTTGCCATGATTACTGGAGATGATCAAACTACGGCAAATGAAATCGGTAAACAGTTAGGAATAGAAAAGGTTATGGCGAATGTCTTGCCGGAAGAAAAAGCAGCTGAAATAGAGAAACTAAAAAACGGAATCAAGGAAACAAAAGTTGCTTTTGTTGGTGATGGTATAAATGATGCACCAGCCTTGGCAATAGCTGATTTAGGCATAGCTATGGGAGGAGGAACCGATATAGCTAAGGAAATCGGAGATATTATTCTCGTTAAGAATGATCCGTTAGTAGTTGTTTCTGCTATTGAATTAGCAAATGCTACTTTTAATAAAGTTAAATTCAACTTTTTCTGGGCATTTTTCTATAATATTTTAGGTATACCAATAGCCGCAGGATTACTTTCAGGTTTAGGAATAATCTTACGGCCGGAACTAGCGGGTTTAGCCATGGCATTATCTTCAATTTCAGTTGTTTCCAACTCTTTACTTCTTAAAAAAATTAAATTAAGATAATCAAGTATTTATGAATCCTTATGCTTGTACCAGTGCTGGTTGCGAATTGGCAAAACGAGGGGGTTTAGTTTCTTTTTCACTGGTAACGATTGCCGGAATTATTGATTCCTTAAACCCCTGTGCAATTACCATGATTGTTCTTCTATTAACCTATCTGGTTATTTTTGCCAAGCAACCAAAAAGAGTATTGCCGACGGGAATAATTTATATAGCAGCCGTTTTTTTAACCTATTTATTTGTCGGTCTGTTTCTTTATCAGTCACTGCAAACATTAAATTTAAGTTCTTTAAGGCTTTATGTTAATAAAATTCTTGGTTTTCTCTTATTGTTTGCCGGAGTTTTAAATATCAAAGATTTTTTCCTACCCCATATTGGTCCACATTTAGAGATTCCGCAATCTTCAAGGCCTTTCTTAAATAAGTTGACAAAACAGGTATCCTATCCAGCAGCTGCGGTTTTAGGCGTATTAGTTACCATCTTAGAAACTCCCTGTTCATTACCAATCTATATCGGTACGGCTAATATTTTATCTCAATCAGGCTTACCCAACTGGGCGATCCTTATTTATTTTCTCTATTACAACTTTTTGTTTACACTGCCACTGCTGATAATTTTATTTATTGCCTGGAAGGGGAGCGAGCTTAAGATTTTAGATTTACAGGATTTTCAGCATCGGGGGAAACGGTGGATGAAACTTGGTATAGGATTTTTACTTCTTGTCATGGGAGCATGGTTGGTGAAATAATATAATAATAACAAATTAAGCATTATAGGGGGATATATGATTATTCTGACTGACCAAAATTTTGAGAATGAAGTTCTAAAAGCTGATAAGCCGGTTTTAGTCGATCTTTATGCTGATTGGTGTGGTCCATGTCAGATGTATGGACCAATTATTGAGGAGTTAGCCAAGGAAATGGGGGACAAAATAAAAGTCGGCAAGATGAATGTTGATCAAAACCAGACAATACCAAGTAAATATGGAGTAATGAGTATTCCAACGACACTTATTGTTAATAAAGGACAAGTAGTCAAACAATTGGTTGGCGCACAGACGAAAGAAACACTAATTAACGATATAAACACTTTAATTTAATACAATGTTCGATCTGATTATTATTGGTTCAGGGCCGGCAGGTTTGACAGCCTCGATATATGCCTCAAGATATAAGTTGGCAAATTTAATTGTTGGAAAATCCATGGGCGGAACAATAACCTACGCTTCCGAGGTGGAAAATTATCCGGGAATTAATTCTATCACCGGTGTTGAATTAGGGAAAAAAATGATTAATCATGCAAAAAGTTTAGGTGCAGAAATTATTTCTGACAATGTCGACAAAATAGAAACGATTAAAGAGAATCAGGGCTTCCGGATCTTTGGCGAAAGTAAAAAAATCTGGGAAGGGAAAGCGCTGATACTGGCTACCGGGACCGAGCGGCGGAAACTAAATGTGCCCGGAGAGCAGAAATATCTAGGTAAGGGTATTTCTTATTGTCCTACCTGCGATGCGCCGTTTTTCAAAGGTAAAACCGTAGTTTTGGTTGGCGGATCGGATGCTGCCTGTTCGGGTGCTGTTCATCTGGCAGAGTATGTTAATAAAGTTTATTTAATATATCGAGGTGAAGCCTTGCGGGCAGAACCAAGCTGGCTTGAGGATGTAAAAACTCATCCGAAAATCGAGATTATTTATCATACAAATGTTGCCGAAGTTTTGGGCGATGAAACCATGGTTACCGGAGTAAAATTAGATAGGCTTTTTAAAAATCAAAATATTATTCCCGTTGCCGGTGTTTTCGTTGAAATTGGCGGAACACCAGGAAATTTTTTAGCGGAATTACTTGGAGCGCAACTTGATGATAATGGTTATGTAATCGTTAATGAAGATATGTCAACCAATATTTCCGGATTTTTTGCCGCTGGTGATTTAACTAATAAATCAAAAATCTTAGTTCAAGTAATTACTGCTTGCGCCCAGGGGGCGATTGCCGCAGCCTCGGTTTATAAATATATAAAAGGCCAAAAACCGGCCCAAATTCAAGGGATTTAAAAATTAGCTAGGGATAGCGGTTACGAATTTTCTTATCAAAGTAGGTAGGTGTGCTGAGGTCGCCAACGGAAATTTTTTCCGGTACAAACTGTCCTTCGTTCCTCAAAAATTTGTTGGCTCCCCGCACACCTTAAATTACTTGGCTGTCGAAAATTGTAACGCACTATCCTTTAAAATATATTATGACTCAATTTGAAAAAATTACTCAGAGAGTTAAAGAGGCTGGAAGATTAGCTAAAATCAACGAAGAAATTTTAGATATTCTAATGGTACCGGAACGGACTTTTTTGGTTAATTTTCCGGTTAAAATGGACCCTTCGGCAAGCTCAGGGCAAGTGAAGACAAAGATATTTGAGGGTTACCGAGTTCAACATAACAGCGCTCGTGGGCCATATAAGGGCGGAATCAGATATCATCCTAACGCTGATTTGGATGAAGTTAAAACTCTGGCGTTTTTGATGATGATTAAATGCGCAGTCGCTGATATTCCGATGGGTGGCGGTAAGGGTGGAATAAAAGTAGATCCTAAAAATTTATCAGAGGGTGAATTAGAAAGAATAAGCCGGGCTTATGTGCGAGCCATTGCCGATTGCATTGGTCCCTATAAAGATGTACCGGCGCCGGATGTTAATACCAATAGTAAGATTATGAGTTGGATGGTAGATGAATATGGTCTGTATATTAGGGCTGTTGGTTACGAATTTTCTCACCCCGCGAGTTTTTCTGACAATCCACGTTCTGATGCACTAGCACGTAGTCATAAAACAGGTGTCGGCATCGGCATCAGTGCGGGGATGTCGAAAATTGTAACACAACATCCCCTTAACAATTCTTTCTTAAAAGAAAATGAAATTTTAGCGACGTTTACCGGGAAGCCTTTAGATAAGGGAGGAAGTGAGGGTAGGGAAGAAGCCACTGGGAAAGGTGGTTTATATGTTTTACAGGCAGTGCTTAATAAAATTAAGAATTCAGAATTAAGAATTAAGAAAAATGGGGAAGAAAAAAATTCTAAATTCGCTATTCTTAATTCGCCATTAACCGTAGCAGTCCAGGGTTTTGGTAACGTCGGTTTTAACATCGCCAAATTTTTAGGTGAGGCAGGTTTTAAAGTTATCGGACTCGCCGACAGTAAAGGCTCAATTTTATTGGCTAAAGATAGTCATAAAGGTTTTGACCCCAAGACAGTCTTGGCTTGTAAAAAGGAAAAAGGCAGTGTGGCAGGTTGTTATTGTGTGGGTTCTGTCTGTGACCTTAAATTTGGCAAAAATATTAAGGATGAAGAACTTATGGAATTGCCGGTAGATATTTTAGTGCCTGCGGCTCTGGAAAATGTCATTACTGCCGAGAACGCTTCCAAGATTAAAGCTAAAATTATTTTAGAGATGGCTAATGGACCAATTACTCCAGAAGCGGATAAAATCTTAAAAGAGCGGGGTATAGTAGTAATCCCTGATATATTGTCAAATTCAGGTGGAGTAACAGTTTCTTACTTTGAATGGAAACAAAATTTGGACAATACTCATTGGACAAAAGATCAGGTCAATAAAAAACTCAAAGATAAAATGGAAAATGCGGTTAATGCCATTTGGGAGCTTTCTAAAAAATATAATATTGATCTTCGAACAGCCGCCTACATGTTAGCCACCCAACGAATTGCGGAAGAATATAAATGAAAGAAAGATGGAAATTGTTAAATCATTAAGAGACATTTTTTTTAGCGTTACTGTTTGCGGAGATATTCAAGAAAAAGATATCAGACCAGAAGAAGATGTTAAACCTGGAATATACCGTGGTAAAGTTTCCAAAAGAATATTACGCGAAGCAGAAAGAATAGCTAAAGATAAAGGTACCTGTACCAACGCAGAATTACGAAGACTTGCACCAGGTAATTTTAAATGGCAAAAACCTTTATTTTAATCTTGATTAAAAGAACATTCGATAAATTATGGACTAATGATATAATATATTTATGAACCCCGGAGAGAACGAACCACCGAAAACTCCTAATTGTTTTAAGAAAGAATGTCGGGGGAAAACCCTTCAAGAGTTAATGAAATGTATGACTGAAAAAGCAGACAAGGAGAGCATAGAAGGAAAAAGCGCTTTAGAAGACGCCACTAATTGTTATATGACTTTCCAGAAGAAACTAGAAAAAGATACTGGGAGCCCCGATGATTATCGTGACGGAATTCCACAACCAGACATAACAGAAAGACTAATAGAATCTAAATTCCCCAAAGATAATCGTCGTTATAAAAGAAAACATAAATCCTAAAGTTGACAATTAAAAGTAATTGAGTTAAATTGAGTTCCAACTTCAAAAATTCTGCTCAGAAAGGTTTTTTATGACCCCATCACCAGAAAATACTTTAGAGGTTAGAGGAGAGAATATTGGTAGAGAATGTATAGGTATTGTCAAACTTGCTCCTCCAGAAATTATACCTCCAAAGACACCTGGATTAGACCGTTTTCGAAGTAAAATTGTTATACCTCATGTTATACCTCAGTTAGGATTTTATTTTCCTCAAAGCCAAGACAAGAGAGGTGAATTTATAAGTCACGTTGACTATATAGAAGAATTGGTACATGAAGCAAATCATGGAAATGATAAGGCAATAAGACAATTACATGACTCTTATAAAACTACTCTTGTTTTTAATGAACTAATAACTCCTGAAAAAGAATATATTACAGGGAACGCTCTCGAAGGTTGTCTTTGTCAAATAGATAAAGACTCAGTCTTTCTTGATTTAAGTCATTTAGAAGAACACGTTGGGCATGATATCAGACTTAGACCTCTTTATGCATTCTTAGCCTTAGGTGAAAAAGACCAAAGATTAATTCTAAACGTAACCAGGGAAGACAAGTCTTGCCAGTTTACTTATAGTCATTTTACCTATATTCCAGATCTTAGAGTTGGTACCAATATATATTATAGACCTATAAAAATTAAGCCAACTGATAGAAATGATTTTCGGGTTGATTTAATGAAATTCGATGAACAAGTAAAGGAAGATAAACCCTATTTTTTAGCTATTTCCGGACCTGAACCTACATTTGCTGAATATATTAAATGATTAAGGGGAAAATAAGTCCAAGTATTCCTTTTGCTAATGCAATAAGTCCAAGTATTCCTTTTTCCTTTGATGTAATCAAAACATCTTGAGGGCGGAATAAATAATCTTTAATGGGAATCTTTAATGTCTAACTGTTTTTGTCTTTTATTATAAGAGGCTATCAGATAATCTCTTACACTTATATCTTCTCCTGGAGCAGTCGCTAAATCAATCCAATCATCGGGGCTCAATTCTTCCGGGTTTAATGGCTTATATTCAGCAAAAATATCATCTATGATTAAAAGTTTTGAACATTCCCGGCGAATTAAAAGCATGGCTGGTCCCCGATGACTTTCAGCATGTTTTTTTTCATGGTCATAAGCTTTGTCAGCATCTTCTTCAGAGCGGTATTTAAGAAGCTCTGTTCTTAAAGTTTTTATGGCTTCGATTTTTTGCTCAAGAGTTTCTAGTCTTTCACTTTGCCAAAGTATTTCTACTTTAATTGCTCCTTCTTTTATTAGTGCCTGTCTTTCATTTTCTGATAGCGGAATCATAGCCAAAATATTAATAGAGGTTATTTTATATGTCAAGTTTTGATTTTAATAGCTTGACAATTAAAAGATATTGAGTTAAATTGAGTTCTAACTTCATAAATCTTGCTCAGAAAGATTCTTTATGACACCATCACCAACGGAAACATTAAGAGTCAGAAGAAATGATTTAGAGTGCGAGAAAGTTGAATTCGTTGATCTACCGCCCGTAGAACCTATCTCTCCGAATACAGATGGTTTGGATTCATTTACAAAACACAATATACATAATCGAGTGCCAGACGGAGGTTTTTATTTTCCGCAAACTCAATTAGGCAGGAACAATAACGTCAGCCATGTAAATTTTGTTGAAAGATTACTTCATGGTGCCATTCATCTAGACAGAGAAGCACTTAGGCAATTGCAAGATTATTACAGAACAACTCTTGTTTTAAAAGAAGATGAACTTCAGAAAATAGAAATTGAATTAGATAAAGACAGTGTTTCTCTAATTCCAGATCAGAGTATTAGCGAAAAGTTAACTTCGGATACGCATGAAATTTTGCTCGGGACACTTTATGCACTTTTAGCTTTAGATGAAAAAAGCCAACAGACAGTTATTCAAACGACAAGGCTTAATGGAGCTTCTCAATTTGATTTCAAAACCGGCGTCATAACAGGAGTAAAGCCCGAATGGATAACTCTGGCTTACCCTAGATATAGTTTTAGTTTAAATATTTTGAGTTTAGGTTCGAGAGAATTTCTTATTTCTCAATTTCTATCTGAAGATTCAGGGGAAAAGTCTGTGCCTTATTATATAGCTATTTCCGGGCCAGTTGCTAGCTTTGCCGAATTTATGCAAGCTCAAAGAGCAACACCGTTAAGAGAGAATAAAAGTGTATTATTCGGTATCGGGAATTAAATGTAAGTCAATCTTATAAAAAATCTGCTTAGAATATTATTCTAATTGACAGATTGGCAACAAATAATGTATAGTAAAGTCCATGAAAACGCTAACCATTGATCAAGACAAATGTATTGGTTGCGGTACTTGTGTTGCTTTAGTCCCCAAAGTTTTTCAATTAAATGATGATAGTAAGGCTGAAGTAACTGATCAAATGGGTGATACAGAAGAAAACATCAATAACGCAATCGACTCTTGCTCAGTCCAGGCAATCAACTGGAGAGAGGAATAGGACTAATAAGTCCTTTTAGATAAATATGAATCAAAAGACAACTCCGATATTAGTAGTTCTTTTAGTGGTGGCTGCTTTCTTAATTGGCATGTTTTGGACGAAAATCCAATACCTAGAAGGAAATAAAGGGGCAGTTGCCGGAACAGCGGCCGGAGGTTCTACTCCTCCTAGTACAGCTCAACCAGCCCAACCATCAACCAAGCCGATCACGGCACAGCAAATGGCTACTTTAGCCTCTAAAGGAGTGGCTAAAGGTCCAGCCGGAGCCAAAGTAACGATTGTAGAATTTTCTGATTTCCAATGTCCTTATTGCAGTCGAGTATTACCAACTGTCCAACAAATCATGGATACCTATAAAGACAAGGTAAGAATAGTTTTCAGACAATATCCATTGTCTTTTCATGAAAACGCGCAAGCTGCGGCGGAAGCCTCTCTTTGTGCTAATGACCAAGACAAATTTTGGGAAATGCATGACAAAATGTTTGCTAACCAAGATAAATTAACGGTAACCGACCTTAAGCAATACGCGGCTGATTTAGGTTTAAATGCAGCCACTTTTAATACTTGTTTAGATAATAACAAATATAAAGAAGCGATCCAGACAGATATTAGTGATGCAAATGCCGTCGGAGTATCCGGAACACCGGCATTTTTTATTAACGGCGAACCTCTTTTTGGGGCGTATCCATTTGCTAGTTTTAAAGCAATTATTGATGCCCAACTGGCTAAGTAAGCAGAGCTTTTTTCTTACCTCAATTCACCCTTAACGTGGTCAAGGGGATCTTGAGGGGCGAAATAATAGGTTGACAAGATAGGGCCAGACTGGTATAATTTGGAAACTTTACGGAGCTATATTTTTATTAAGTTCATGAGAAGACTAAAAATTATAAAATCAATTCACCAATTTTGGCGTGATGATTAGTTTTGTCTTCTGTTGAAGTTTAATAAATCCGGCTCCGGCCGGATTTTTCGTTTTAGAGGTTTACCCTGAGGAGTTTTGGTCAGAAGGGCCTGTAGTTCAGCTGGTAGAACACTTCATTTGCAATGAAGAGGTAGGCGGTTCGAGTCCGCCCGGGTCCACGAAGAATGAGATTTTATTATACTTATGTTTTAAAAAGTAAGAAAGATGGAAAATTATATACCGGTTGGACAGAGGATTTAGTTAAAAGAATTAGCGACCATAATAAGGGTTTAACAATTTCAACTAAACAGAGAAAACCATTTGAATTAATCTATTATGAAGCGTGTTTATCAGAAAAGGGAGCGATTAAGAGAGAGAAACAATTAAAAACAGGTTTTGGAAGAGCGTATATTAAAAGAAGATTAACCAAATAACGATGGAGACGGTTTACTAATTAATTATTAGTGGCCCGCCTGCATCGCTATGCGAAGCATTGCGGGCAGGCACCTTAAAAAGTGAAGAGAAGCAATAAATGCAAGTAAAAAATATGTGCTACAAAGGCAGACAATGGATGCCTTGGTAGTTTGAGCCGAGGAAGGACGCATATGGCGGCGATACTCGTCGGGTAGGAGCCATAATCCATTTATCCGACGGTTTCCGAATGGGGTAACCCTCCCGATTTTTATCGGGAACCTCTCATCTAATTCATAGGGTGAGAGGAGGGAACCGGGTGAACTGAAACATCTAAGTAACCCGTGGAAAAGAAAACAATTGTGATACCGTAAGTAGCGGCGAGCGAAAGCGGCACAGCCTAAACCCTGAGAGTAATCGAAGGGGGTTGCAGGGCTTCTAATGTGAAAAGTTGATAACAATTGAACTGCTCGGAATAGCAGACCAGAGAGAGTGAAAGTCTCGTAAATAAAATTTGATACTTTTCTAAGAAGTTCCTAAGTACCACGAGGCACGGCAAAACCTTTTGGGAATCTGGGTGGACCACCCATCCAAGGCTAAATACTCAAACTAACCGATAGTGAACTAGTACCGTGAGGGAAAGGTGAAAAGCACCCCGGAAGGGGAATGAAATAGTACCTGAAATTGTCTGCTAACAAACAGCTAGAGCTTGTCCTTTGGACGAGGAAATTCTAAAAAGGATTGTGATTAAGAAACAATGACCAAAATTCTAAGAACCAAATTATTTTAGTTTTATCTTTTGAATTTTGGAAAATTTAAATTTGTTTCGTTTTTCTAATTTTTCATTTTGGATTTTCTCATCCAGGGGACGAGTAATAGCGTGCCTATTGAAGAATGAACCGGTGAGTTGTCATACTTTTCTAGTCTAAGCCAGTCAATCTGGCGGAGGCGTAGTGAAAGCGATCCCTAATTGGGATAAATAAGAATAGTATGGCAGACCCGAAACCGGGTGAGCTAGCCATGGACAGGGTGAATCCCGATGAAAGTCGGGAGGAGGCCCGAACTCGTATCTGTTACAAAAGGTTGAGATGATCTGTGGCTAGAGGTAATATGCCAAGCGAACCCGGAGATAGCTGGTTCTCCCCGAAATATATTTAGGTATAGCGGGACGTCATAATTTTACTGGGGTAGAGCACTCGATGGTCCACCAAGCGTAAGCAAGGCGGATCAACGAAACTCCGAATACGGTAAAATTTATCGTCCTAGTCAGAGATGCGCGGCTAAGCGCGTGTCTCTAAAGGGAAACAGCCCTTGATTTTAAGCTAAGGTCCCTAAATTCAGACTAAGTTGTAAAGGTTGTCAAATTCCACAAACAGCCAGGAGGTTGGCTTAGAGGCAGCCATCCTTTAAAGATAGCGTAACAGCTCACTGGTCGAGGGATTTGGCGCCGAAAATGATCGGGGATCAAGTCTGATACCGAAGCTAGAAATTCTCGCCTTTTTGGCGGGAGTGGTAGGGGAGCGTTGATAATGCAGTGAAGGCGCTGGTGTAAACCAGACTGGAGTGTTATCAAGTGAGAATGCCGGTATGAGTAGCGTTTGCCAGTGTGAATCTGGCATGCCGAATACCCAAGGTTTCCCACGCAACGTTCGTCAACGTGGGGTTAGTCGGATCTAAGGGAGATGCTCGTTTACGGGCTATATCCCGATGTACAAACCGTCCAAATTCGGTTACAAGATTATTTATGATCAAGACACCAAGGGGAGACTAAGAAAGAATAATCTAGGGCGCCTTTGATTTGGTGCCTTTAAGCCGCAAGATAGTTGTTGCTGGAAAATCCGCAATGGCGTTTAATCAAGCGGTTATGAAAATCTCAAAAAGAAATTTAGGGAAATTAGATGATTTTTTTCTTACAAGAAAATTCTCGTGGTGGATAAGTAATTTTTCCGTACCGCAAACCGACACAGGTGGGTTGGTAGTAGTCTACTAAGGCAATCGGGTAATGAAGGCTTAAGGAACTCGGCAAAATAGCTGGGCGTAACTTTTGGAGATGCCCTGACTGTTCCCGGATTGGTTTACCAGTTTGGGGATGGCCTACAATAAATGACGCTTGCCGACTGTTTAACTAAAACACAGGTCTCTGCAAAACTGAAAGGTAAAGTATAGAGGCCGACGCCTGCCCAGTGCTCGTAGGTTAAAATCTCTCGTCAGCCGCAAGGTAAAGCGGGGGATCGAAGCCCGAGTGAACGGCAGCAGTAACTATAACTGTTCTATGGTAGCGAAGTCCCTTGTCGGGTAAGTTCCGACCTGCACGAAAGGTAGAACGAGCAAGCGACTGTCTTGAGCCTTTGCCCGGCGAAATTGAAATGGCCGTGAAGATGCGGCCTACTTGCACCAGGACAAAAAGACCCCGTGGAGCTTTACTGTAACTTGGCACTGGGAAGATATTTTCAACTGTCGAGAATAGGTGGGAGTCTTCGGACAACAGTGGAATACCACTCTTTGGAAATATTAACTCTTATTTTGAAACCGCATAAAGATACGGTCAAGAAACAATGTCAGGCGGGCAGTTTAACTGGGGAGGTTGCCTCCTAAATGGTAACGGAGGCGTACAAAGGTCGGCTTAACACGGATGGAAATCGTGTTGGACGTACAAAGGCGCAAGCCGGCTTGATAGTGAGACTCACAAGTCGAACTAGTGCGAAAGCAGGTCTTAGTGATCCTCGAGCACCTTGTGGGAGGGCTCGGGCTTAACGGATAAAAGCTACCCCGGGGATAACAGGCTGATCTGGTCCGAGAGTCCATATCGACGACCAGGTTTGGCACCTCGATGTCGGCTCATCCTATCCTGGGGCTGAAGAAGGTCCCAAGGGTCCGGCTGTTCGCCGGTTAAAAGGGTACGCGAGCTGGGTTCAGAACGTCGTAAGACAGTTCGGTCTCTATCCGGTGCGAGCGTTAGATACTTGAGGGGAGCTCTTGCTAGTACGAGAGGACTGCGAGGGAGGAATCCCTAGTGTGCCAGTTGTTCCCGATTTCGGGGGCAGCAAGCTGGATAGCTACATTCCTACGGGATAAGCGCTGAAAGCATCTCAAGTGCCAAGCCCACCCCAAGATAAGGTATCCCTTTTAGACCCCTGGGAGACTACCAGGTTGACCCTTCGACTTTGCTCAGGGCGAGAGTTCTGAGTGAATAGGATCAATTCTTCGGTAAAGCTTTGGATTTTGTAAAAAATCCTGAGCCTGCCGAAGGATGATAGGCGGAAGGTGTACACACCGTAAGGTGCTTAGCCAATCCGTACTAATTGGTCGAGAGTAAACTTTAAGGCTAAAATGGGTA
>JAZDMI010000019.1:0-2010 GCA_043801155.1 Candidatus Gottesmanbacteria bacterium | reverse complement strand
GTTAATGAGAATCAGGGCGTGGGTGGGGATGGGCAGAGTGTGGAGCGGGGGGAGAATAGCGTCGGCGAGGTTGTTGATGAAACAGAGGAGATTGATACGAGTGATTGGTTGACGTATAGGAATGAAGAGTATGGGTTTGAGATTAAATACCCTAATGATTGGATATATAACGATCAACAAGGAGAACCAAATCCACATCTTTTAGAGTGGGTATATTTTTTCAGACAAGACCCAAAACATTCAAAAGATTTTGATCGCGTAGAGATAAAAATTTATAATACTTCCGACCAGGAATATTCGAGTGATGACTTTATAAAGAAAGAAGATTTTATAAGGATAAAAGATGCTGCTAAAGACAATAATGGTTTTATAGAAGAATATGGTGTAGTCAATATTAATAAAAGAGATTTTAAAAAACTTATTATAAATTATAATGAAGATTCTATTGAGGGTTATTATGAGACATTTTTTAAAAACAAAAAATATAGCATTAATTATGTAATATATAATTATCCCAAAGAAACCAAAATGATTTTTGAGAAAATATTTTCAGAATTTAAGTTTTTAGAGTAAATTATCTAATTTTAGATAATATTAGGAGAAAAAACGTTCCTTAAGAAAGGAGGTGGTGCAAATTGATTGTTCTTTAAGTTTTAGAGGTTCTTTACAATTCAATAAATTTACAACAGTTATTACAGACTAATCACAGAAAGAAGGTTTTTTATGAAGAAGAAATTTTCAGAATTGACGATCGTTTTTACTTTACTGGTTAGCTTTGTTTTATTTGGAGCAATTAACTGTTTTGCGTATTCTGGAATGGTTAAACCTGTTGATGTGAAGGATTATGATTCTGATGCTGTGTATAATCCTAAGACACGAAAATATTTAGGAGTTCCTGGCACAGGAACTTGGGATTATAGCACCATGCATCGCGACAACGAAGATAAAGGAGCAATATCAGGCTGTAATGGGGAGGGTTGCGGTAGCCATCCTGGGGTTGATATTCCAACCACTAGCGACACTGAAGTTATGGCAATTGCTGATGGTGTAGTATCTACCTCAAAAAATATAGTTGATTCAAAGACGGGTGTAACAGCAAGTTGGGGTGGTTTGATTATTATCAAACATAATGATGTCCCTAATGTTTCAGAACCTGTTTGGTCTATTTACGCGCATTTAAAGGTGCGCTATGTGAATAAGGACGCTGTCATTAAAAAAGGGCAACTTATAGGTTTAAGTGGCGGAGATAAAAATGATCCTCATCATGGGAATTCTTCAGCCGCTCATTTACATTTCCAGATTGATAGAGATACAAGAGCGGATACTGGAGAAGGTTTTCTTTCCCCATATTGGCCAGAGAACAAGAAGCCATACTATAGAACTGTAGATAAAGCTGATGTTAACCCTGCTATCGTTGATAATTATTGTTATAACCCAATATTATTTATCCAAGCCCACCAACAACCCGACAGTACGGATAAGACACCGCCAATCGCCAGGTGTAAGAACATCACCGTTCAACTTGATGCCAGCGGAAAAGCCGCAATCACCGTGGCAGATGTAAATAATGGCTCATCTGACAACCGTGGAATTATGAAGATGAGCGTTTCTTCCCTTAATTTTACTTGCGCCAATATCGGTTCCAATAAAGTTACATTAACAGTAACCGATACGAGCGGCAACAAGAGTACCTGCACATCCACTGTCACGGTAAAGGATGCGATAGCGCCCAATGCCAAGTGCAAAAACATTACTGTTCAACTTAACAGCAAAGGAAAAGCCGCAATTACTGCGGCAAACGTAAACAATGGTTCCTCAGATAACTGTGGAATCGCCAGCATGAACGTTGCGCCGTCCAGCTTCACCAGCGCCGATATCGGGTCAAAGAAAGTTACCTTGACCGTAGCTGATAAGAGCGGCAACAAGAGTACCTGCACAGCCAATGTCACGGTAAAGGCTTACAAGAAGTAATAAGGCAGAAGATTGGAGGGAAAAAAAGAATTTGATTTT
>JAZDMI010000016.1:0-7599 GCA_043801155.1 Candidatus Gottesmanbacteria bacterium | reverse complement strand
TTTAGGAAATTGTTTGTAAATATCCACTGACGCTTGCTGGATGTAATTGACTACGTCTCTAAACCGAGGCAAGTTTTTATTATTTGAAGTTTTATCATAATCATCAAAAAGTTTTAAGATCGATTCGTTATTGCTTGGGTCGAAAATAATCGCTTTTTTAAAATGGGTTTTTTCCAGTAAGAAGTTTAAAATCTCCGGCGGTAAAGTTTTAGCAATCTCTACTGCCGAGACTCCCACGCCCTTAGATGAAGACATCTTCGCCCCGCCTTTGGCCAAAAACCATTCATAGGCAAAGGCAAACGGTGTTTTGTAATCAAACACCTGTTCGCTGATGGCTCCGGATAAATCATGCGATCCGCCCTGACTCATATGGTCTTTGCCTGAAGCTTCAATGGTGACTCCGATTGCTTTCCAGTGAGCCGCCCAGTCCACCTTCCACATCAACTTGCCGTTCTCGCCCTTAGGCTCGGCTTTGCCTTTATAGCCGCAGCCTTCAGCCCAGGTTACCAGGTCTTTTTTACATTCAAACTCGACCCAAAAGCCATCCCAGCCGGTGACTATAGTTGAACCAACTTTCCCGCATTTCGGGCAAATCACTTGGTAAGGATACCAGTTTTTCGGTTTGTCATAGCCGGAAATCTCCTGGTAAAGCTTACGGATTTTCTCGACCTTGTCCAGAGCTATTCTGACTAAAGCATCCATTTTGCCTGAGGCATAAAGTTCATGCGACCAGATAATTTCCGGGTTAACTCCCAATTCATTAAAAACCTTTTTATACTGCAAAGCATAACATTCTGCCAACGACTTATATCCTGGTTCCGGCGAAGGGATTTGATACAAAGGTTGACCCATATGTTGCCGAAAACTCTCCGGCAAGTAATGGGGGAATCCGTCCATTGGGTCCATGTCGTTAAAAACATAGGTATAAACTGCCTTTTCACCTTTATTTAGTAATGCTTTATATACCAAGTTATGAATTATCACGCCCCGTAAAGCGCCCACATGCACCTGCCCGGACGGCGTCTTCATGTCATCAACATGATAGGGCTTAAAAGTCCCTGATTTAATGATTTGGTCGGCAAATTGATCTGGCCAGTTCATATTGATAGTATATAACAAAAACCCGGCTCTTGGCCGGGATTATTTTTATTTTTTATTTTTTATTTAGTGGATCTTGACTATATGATAACTGACTTTCCCGGCCGGAGCGTCAATCTCCACCTTATCGCCTTTTTTCTTGCCCAGTAAAGCTTGGCCTAAAGGCGAGGTGTGGGAAATCTTCTGCTCCAACGGATCTGCTTCCCACTCGCCGACAACCTCAAAGGTCTGTTCTTTGCCGTTAACTTTTACGGTTACCTTGCAGCCGAGTTTTACCTGTTGGGCTGTACCGCCGTTATTTTTAATCAGTTTGGCTTTGGCCAGCAACACTTCGATTTCATCAATCCGGCCTTCAACAAAAGCCAGATCTTCCCGGGCGGCGGTGTACTCGCTGTTTTCGGATAAATCGCCATGGGCACGGGCAATCGCTACCCGCTCAATCAAAGCCGGTCTTTTTTCACCCGCTAAAACTTGAAGCTCTTCTTTCAGCTCTTTTAAGCCTTCACTGGTCACATAAACATCTTGTTGATTCATAGTTAGAAAAAAATACTTCAAGTTACCACTTAATCAGAGGTTTTAATCAAATTTTACCTCACCGGGCAATCTGAAGTTGTACAAATCTGGATTATATACTCTCCAAAATAAAAATCAATACATATTTATCTTTTTTCCACAAGGAACTTGCCCCCATAATCCGGTCAATTTAGCTAAAGTTGTTGGAAAATTTGAAGCTATGATTTTTTAGGGTTTTTGAAAAACGATAACAACCCTATGCCTTGGCAATTTAATTCCCCCCTCTGTTTTATATTTCTCAACGTATTTTTCTAAGATTCTTCTATCCTTTTCCGAATCAAAATCTTCAAATATTGGCACGCCTTGTAAAAATATATCTAAATCTTCATAAGTAGGATAATACTCGTCACAAAAATAATCTTGGGCAAAAACTGCTTTAAACCCGACTTTCCCCGCCTCTGTTTTATCCACGACTAATTGAGGAGTGTTCCACTTTCCGAAATTCTGCCCTTTCCCAAAAAGCTCTTTAATTGCCCGGCAATCCTGTTCTCCGATATCAATCTCCACAAAATAGCCTCCTTGCTTAAGCAATCGAAAAGCTTCAATAAAAGGTGTCGGGCCTCGCCGGCTATAAATCACCTCAAATTGTCCGTCTTCATAATTCGTCTTAAAAGCATCCTGTTCCTCAAAACTAACATTTTTCACTTCTTTATTAACCTGCAACTTTCTCGCCGCCACCAGCATCCCTTTTGATAAATCAATTGCCACGATTTTCTTAAAATAAGGGGCAACCAAAAGTGTAAAATAACCATCAGCACATCCTAAATCCAGAGCTGTTTTGTTTTTCCCGCTAAGTTTCAACAGTTTTTCTTTAAAAACTTTTTCCGGATCGCCACTTAGACACTCTGCTGCATTTCTATAATGAGCCGTGTGGTAGTCTCCGAACTTTTTAGCCACTTTATCGTAAAAATTATCTAACATACCTAAATTCTACCAAAATAAAAACCATTTTTCTTTAAGGAATTCTCGCTTATGGTATATTTAAGCTGATGAAGCTTCTGAAATTTATTTTTTTAGGAATCGGAATTTATCTTTGTTTGCCCTGGTTGGATAAGTTTTTAATTAAGGTGCTGCATCGGTCAATTTCTTTTGGATCAGAATATAAAACTCAAGAGGAGTGCGTTGACCATCATGGCGACTGGGGTCGGGCCGGACTGTTTCCTCAGGAAATCTGCCGGATACCAGCCTCTGACTTTGGTAAGACCTGTATTGCCGGCTTCCAATGTCAAACCGGCAGCTGCGTGGCCCTATACCGGTTCCGGAACAATCCTTTAATTCCCGGCGGTAAGTGTCCTAAATACATGAGTATTTTCGGCTGTACCCAGGAGGTACACTTCGGTATTCCTAAAAATGCCATCTGCCGCGATTAAACTATGTTAAAACTACTTAACTTGAAATAATTCTTAAAATTTGCCATAATGCTGATTAATATGGGGTGGTTAGATTATCCGAAGTTGTTTAAGATTTCTTACTTATTGTTTATTGTTCCGACTTTTTTGGTGATTTTAAGTGCCTTTATGTCTGCCAAAGAAATGCATGGAACTCTTGGGCAGGGTTTAAAAAAGGTGGCAGCAGGATCAATTGTCGATACTATAATAGTCGCTGCTTTTTTAGCTCTTGAAAAAGGTAATCGGGGACTTTTAAATGATTTTCAGATTAGAATGTTTTTTGCTTTTGCCGGAGCATTTGGAGCGTTTTTATTAATCTCCGGATATCTTCAGATTTACAAAATTACTAAAAGGATGAAATTGTTTACATTGTAGGTTGGCAAGTCTAGACAATATTAGAAATGACCTTAGCTGTGACTCTAACAATTACGCATCCGAACCGCCTTATTGCCAATCTGATTGACCTGTTTAAGCTATTTTCCCCTGATATGTCCCGTCTCTCGGCTTACAGTACTCAGTATAGGGACTAGAACCTATTGAAAACAAAACTCTTGGACGTGGTAAACTTAGTGAATATCAATATAAAGGAGGTAAGAGTAAATGAAAAAGATACTCCTAATAATTTTAGTTCTCGCCTTGTTATCAATTACCCTGCCTGTTTCTGCCGCCAAAAATGAAGCTAGCTCTCAAGGAGCAGAAGGTGGCCAACAAGGAACTGTAATTCAAATACAACAACTACAAATATCTCCGTCGTCTGCAGGTAATCAAGTGCAAAACCAGAATCAGATTAATACTCAAAATAAAGGAGAGGACTCTCAATTGCAAGTAAATACTCAAGAGCAAGAGAACCTTGGAGATGGGCAGGGAGAAGGATTGCAAATCCGCAGTCAAACTGCCGCGCAAAACATGAGCGAGGTCGCTAAACAAGTCCAGCAGTTGTTGCAAGCTAAGACAACTGGAGGGATTGGTGAACAGGTAAAACAAGTTGCCCAAGAACAAAATCAAGCTCAAGCTCAGATCCAAAAACAGTTAAATAAGCTTGACTCAAAAGGCAAATTAGCCAGACTTTTTACAGGAACTGATTATACTGCTGTCAAGAATCTAAAAACTCAACTTGAGCAAAATCAGTTAAGAGTTAGACAGCTTGAGCAACTGCAAACTGAGCTTTTCAATCAGGGAGAGATAACAATGGTGCAGGAAACCATTCAAGCCTTGATTCAGGAAAACACATTCTTGCAGGAAATAATTACCGCAGAAGAGCAAGTGAAAAGTCTGCTTGGATGGCTGTTTAGACTGTTTAACAGATAAACTTAATATCCTTTTTAGCTGTGAGCCATATGGGTCTGGAACCCTTTAGTCCCATAACCGCTGGTATTCCTAAAGTCACCTTTAACCCGCCAAGGTTTTTGTGAAGTAATTATTTAGTTTGTTGAATCAACCATTGGGCAAGATCACTATTAGAAACTGGGGAATGAAAAACAACCTCTGAATCTTTTATTGGTCGCCAGGCCTTTCCTTTATAAGTCACAGTTTCTGATTTTGGAAATTGTTCCCAAGAAACAATACTAACTTCACCATCTTCTTCCCAACAAATTGACCAAATTTTTGAAGCGTGATCCAATATTTTTTCTTGTTCTTTACTAAATTGTTTTGGATTTAAATCAGTATCATTTACCTGTTCCTTGGATTTACTAACTAGCCGTGCAGATTCCATTGCCTGGGTTAGCTTTTCACGGTCATTGTCAGGGGACTCGAAGATTGGTGGAACTTCGCACCAGGCATAAATAGGGGGCAATTGAATTTCACCTAAAAGATAGAATTGTCCTTGATAGTAGTTAACAATAATTCTTTTGAGAGATTTTTTTAATTCTTTCATTTTATGCCACCTCGACTATATTAAGTATAACATCAACAGACGATGCATATGCCTGTAATTCTTGGAGTTTTTGGCGTTGTATTCGAGTAGCACTATCGGCAGGAATCGCAATTTCCAAGTATCTATCCTCAAAATCCAAATGAGCCCCTCTTTGTATGTTTATCCTAAAAGTTTTTTCTGGAGCTGTCCACCTAACACCTGAAAATTCACTTAGATCTTCAATATATCCGCCAATAAGATAATCAATTCTGTCTGGGTTTTGATAATAATCGCTTCTTAAATCAAATGTTTTCAAGCTGGTAACGGTTCTTTTTTCGGCATCAAAATGATCAATTACCGGACAATTATTGCCTAAATTAGCTCCTCGTAATTTTTCATAATTTCCGCCTTGGGCAACAATGCTTTTATCCCAAATAGTATCCTTTCCCAGTTTGGCTCTGACTTTATCTTTACTAATTTGAAACCAACCGCCTTTTTTAGTATCTGGTTTGGCTTCATAAATGACACCCCCTTTAAGGGCTTTAACATATTGGGCAGCCGCTTCAGTTGATGGTTGAGTGGTCACTCCGGGTTTAGTTTTTCTTTGCGCTAAAAGCGATTTTAGATATTTACGGTATTCTTCTCGACTTCTTCGTGTCCACTCACCTTGCTGTTGGAATTTAAACAGTTCATGGTAGGTGTTGTTATTCCTGGATTCCGTATCGGTTGTTCCTTTCGGATTAAGAAAAGTAAATCCAATCTTTTCTTCCACCAAATATTGTTGCAACCCCAGGCCTCGAGTCTCTGATTTTATCCTGGAAGCATAAGGACCAAATGGACTATTTGCTCCGCCCTCTGTAAAACTCTTTATAAAATTAAACTCGTTATCATTAAGACCTTTGAAATGCGCGCCGCCCACAAATAACATTGGATTTTCATAGTCTTTCTTCTGTTCAGCTAACGCATTAATCATACTTTTATTTCGCAGTACATAAGAAAACGTCAAAACGTGATTAAAGGTCAAATCGAAATCTGTCCCGTCTTTGAAAGATGCCTTGGCAAATCTTTCCTGAGGGTTTTTTGCTAATACTACCTCAAAGTCTCGACTCATCTGATAAAACAATTTATCCTCAATACCCATAATAGGAATATTTTGCTAGTGTTTCCATTCGTAAGCCATATAACTGGTAATCAAAAACGTTCCTAAAACTTCGCGAATAAGTGTGTCGCTGGGATGAAGTTCTTGTTCAATCAAGGGTAACATGGAAATTAATTGATTGGCAGGATATCCTTCGGCCAAAAAAATAGTTTTACTAACTAAACTAGGATTATCTTTGAAAAATATTTCTAATCCTTTATACAGGTTAAATTGACCGATTAAACTATCATGAGGCTCTTGAACTATAAGAACGGAGCTGGAACTCTCATAACCTTCCTTTGAGGAAAAATCCAAAGCGAGATAATGTTGAGCTTCTGTAGAAAAAAGATATAAAGATTTACCGATCGGAAGTGAAAGGTCAAATGGTTAAGATTCCTGTTTGCCCATAAATTTTGGGCAGTATATTGAAAATAATTACAGGATATTATATCAAATCTTCAGTGTTACCGCTTTTTCAAACACTTCAAACATTTCAGGGTCAGACCCTGAAGTGGGTTGTTGTATCAATTCTTGTGACCCTAACCCTTGTGCATCCGAACCGAATTATTGCTAATCTGATAGACCTATTTAACCTCTTTGCCCCAGATATAAAATCACTGGGGTTAATGTATTCCTATGGGTAATTGAATCACATAATTGTTGTCAGATGAGCAATTTGGTATAATAATTACAATCAAGCTGCCACTGGCAGCTTTTTATTATTTAAAAAGGAGTCTATATGACAGAAGGTCAACCATTATCATTTGAAACTAGACAATTAAATGTGGGCAAAAGATTATGTGTTAAATTAAAGAATGGGCTCATTGTTTCACTCCCTTCTGCGATAAAAAAAGAAGAAGATATGGGTGATTACGAAATCAAAACTCTTGAAGCTTTACAAACAGAAGAAGGGTTAAAATATGTACTTGATGCACTTAAAAACAGACCCAGATTTGAAGTAAACCTTAACATTGGTACAGAGGATAATAAATGGTTAACTACAGCAGGGGTAAAAGAGGTGGGTGGTGAAATTATCTTTTTCCTCTACCATGGAGCCAACTGAAAAAACATAACTAATAAGCTTAAGGTCTAAATCTTAATTGGTTTGATATAACTATCTTATTTAGTTATTGACTTGAGACCCTAGCCCTATTATATCCGAACCGCCTTATTGCCAATCTGATAAACCTATTTAAGCTGTTTGCCCCAGATGTATCCCGTCTCGGCTTAGTATACTCAGTATAGGGATTAGAACCTATTTAATTCCAATCTACAGTAAAAGAATCGCTCCAATCACAGCTATTACCGCTCCAACAACTTTTTGGAACATATAATCTGTCTCTTTAAGAATAAATAAGGCCAGTAATACAGTAACAATTGTCTGTGTTGCCATAAGAGGCCCAATCTGGAGAGCATTTCTCCCAAGCTGGTAAGCCAAAAAAAGGAAAAGAGTAGCAATTGTATCGTTTAATGAAACTGCCATAATATTTATTGCAAATTTTGGTTTTAGATAGAAAGATAGTTTTTTAATTATGCTTGGCCTGATA
>JAZDMI010000009.1:0-3758 GCA_043801155.1 Candidatus Gottesmanbacteria bacterium | reverse complement strand
TCCCGTCAAATTTACAGGCACTCCCGAATTTTCCTTGGAAATTACAATCCGCCCCGTTGAGCATCGTGCCGGGATTGTTTTTCCCCGAGCTGTCCTGGGCGTTGCCGTTGAAATTATAGAGGCCGGCCAAATTTGAGCAGTCCGTGGTGATATCAGCTAAAACGCAATGGGAAGAAAGAGCAAATAAGAATAAACTTGCCAGAAAAATTATTTTTAATTTTGAAAATTGGTCCATTGGAAATTAATTTACCGTTAAGCCTGTTGGTGCAGCGGGCGGAGTGGTGTCGGGAGTTGAAATATATTCATAAGCACCAATGTCACAAATGCCGCCGGCAGGTTGAGGACGTATATTACCTTCATAATCTACTGATGGACAACTGCTATTTAACCCAGAACTAATGGCTGGTGATGTGCTAAGAAGATGATAGTCTCCATTAGCAATATTTTTGACCATGGGATCAGTGTTATCATGGTTATTTTCATAAGTGCCAGAAATGGGATAGCCCAAAGTATAAACGTTGCCCGGATAAACTATATTATTGCGGATAGTCAACGGACTTCCCACACCAGATGAAACTCTAACAAAATACCGATGTGCTGGATCGCCGGGATAAAGCGAAATATTATTCTCTATCACAATGTTTTTCATCCTTGGCTCGACTGTACTCGTGAAACATCTAATATGCGATCCGCCCGAGACCGTAGCGGGGAGTGTTCCCTCAAAGGTATTATTGGCAATCAAGAAATTATATTGGAATTCAGGCAACCATGTAGGATCACCCGTCATTTGGATTGCGTAACCATTTCTGCCCCAAGCATTATTATTTTCAAAAATATTATTTACTATCGCTTGGTCTTTCCCCCATATATAAATATCGTGAGTACCATCAAGATAAGTTGGAGTATAGCCATTATTTTTAAAATGATTTTTGTAAATTCCAATATTAGTTATACCTTGTCCTATATAGAAAGCCTGACCATTTATTTCATGAACATAATTTCCAGTAAAATTTAAATGATGATTATTTGTTCCTGTATTTGCCCAAACTCCACCATTACGACATAAACCTGTAATTTCAAAATCTTCGACATTAATATATCTTCCCCCAGACATGAATAAAAAACCATAACAACCTTCATCCGCATGACACGGAGTCGCATGAACATCTCGCCACCCTAATCCTGTTTCCCCACAATCTATTTTAGCCCCGTAAGGATGTTCTGATTTTAAAGTGATATGATTGCCCAATGCTCCAGCTTTATTAACAAGTACGACATATTGATTAGTACCAGATCGAGTATATGTTCCGTCTTTGAAATATAAGGTATCTCCCGCAACAAGCTTTCCCAACCCGGTTGTTAAAGAGCAAGGTGAAGCATTCAAACAAGTTGTCCCCGAACCAGTCGGCGAAACATAATACTCCGCCCCATATGCTGGCGAAGTAAAAAGAAAACTTGCGAGAATAATAAAGGCAACAGATAAAAACGCTGAAAATACGAACTTTTTTCGGCCAGCAACGGGGTAAACCGCCCAAGAACTTTTGGCCAGACCGAAAAGTCCGAAGAAAAAAATTGCGAGAAAGAATATTTTTAATTTTGGATTACAACTTTTCATTTTTAAATTTTGTTTGCTACTTAGGAGTTGAGCTCCTAAGTGACTTTTGAAGGTTGAACCTCCAAATGATTAATTTACCATTAATCCCGTCGGGCTGGCAGGAGGGGTGGTGTCGAAATACACTCCGTCCAAGGTCTTCCATAATCCCCCGCCATTCGTACAGCTGTTTTCATAAGTTACGGAATATCCAGTTTCATTGCAGATCCTCTCTTCCATCGGCCAAGGCCATAAGGCTGTTCCAGTAAGTACCCCATCCTGGTATCGATAAAGCACTTCAGCTCCAATATCAGCTCCATTTTCGCCTTTGCCTTTCAGTGTAACAGGAGCTATCAGATAAGCACCCTCGCCATAGGTATTTGTATCATAGGAAGGATTAACGTCTATTTCCCCTATGCCTTTCGATGCTTTTCCCGAATAATCAGTAGTAAAGTTATAGATATTATTATAGGTATTAGTTAACGTACCAACATCGACATCGCCACTTTGAACATAGAGAGCAGTACAACAAGTTGTACCCTTACTAAATGCAGAGTTCTTTAATGTCGTGTTGATAATGTAATCTCCGTCTTTCGTATAAGTTGAGGTATCATACATATAGAATCCCCAATTACCAGATGTATCAGTATGAGCAGTAGCGTTTTCAATCGTAAGGCTTGCATCGCCCGTATTGGCCATATCGTAAGTACAATTAATAGATACCACATCCTTGAGAATGTTGCCTTCAATCCTATGTTGTGCGCTCGATACTGAATAAGCCAGCCCTGTCATATTATAAACAACAGTTCCTAATATTTTATTTCTGTCTGCATTATTATTATAATAATTCGCCCATATACTAAATCCACTGACATTTTGGCTTAAATTTCCATTGACAAGAACTACATTCTCTGCAATGGTGTCATCTGAGCCATAGATTGATGTGATGGTATTATTTCCTCCACCACCACTATAAGTAGTCCATCTACCCCAAAATCTCCTTATAGTCGCATGGCTTGTTTCCATAACATTTAGCATTTTCCTGCCGTTTCCCCAACCCGCACAGTCCTCTATGAGATAACTGCTGCCTCCCCATAGACTAAATACCGCATTATTGTTATTGCCAGCATTAAATGCTGTGATTCTTTTTAGAGTAATATTTGATGTAGAATAACCATGCAGATAAACCACATCGTCATTTGAATTTTTGCAGACAAGTCCCTCAAGAATTACATAACTCTTGTTGTATACTTCGCAGGGTATTCTTGTATTTTGACCATCAATAATTACCTGACCATCATGCTCTGCTTCTATCGTTATCGGATTTCCGGCAGTTCCGGAAACTGTTACGTTGAGCGATTGATAATATGTTCCGTCTTTTAAAATGAGGGTGTCGCCCGGCTGTAATTGGGAAACGGCGGCTGCCAGCGAATCAGTCGGCGAAACATAATACTCCGCCGCCTGCGAGTTCTGCGCTAAACCGAAAAGAGCGAAGAATATAACTGTCAGAAAAATGATTTTAATCCTTCGACTTCGCTCAGGACAAGTTTTTGATTTATTATTTTCCATCCTTGAATTTTTAAACTTTGTCTAAAAAATAATTTTCCACGGCAAATTTGAACTGTTTGACAAACAGCTCTTTGAAAAAACGCGCGCTGTTCTGCTCGTAAAAAAGCAGCATCGCTTTTTTGTATTCGCCTTCATCAATGCTTCGGAACGAAAGCGGGCAAACATTATGCGCCGCTAAAATGGCATTGCCCAAAAGCCGGGAAGTCCTCTTGTTTCCGTCTTCAAAGGGCTGGGTGTAAGCAATGAGCAACATAGCTACCAGCGACTTTAAAAAGGGATCTTTAAACTTATTAATCGCGCTAACCATGTCTTCCAGCGCTTCCCTTATTTGATACTGATTGTCCAGCGGCCGGTATTTTGTTCCTGTAATGCCCACGGCTTTCTTGCGCAGTCCGCGAGAAACATTCATATCCCTGATTAAAAGCGAGTGGATGTTTTCAATTTTTCGGAGATTAATTTTTTTGAATTCTTTTTTATTTTGAAAAATATAATCCAGCGCCGCTTTATGATTGAGAATCATGATCGCCTCTTCTTTTTTGTGGCCCTTGGCTTCCTTGCGTTCCTTAATCAGAATCTCGGTATCAATGAGTGAATATGT
>JAZDMI010000033.1:0-42885 GCA_043801155.1 Candidatus Gottesmanbacteria bacterium | reverse complement strand
AAGAATGTATTTTAAAACGCGATCGAGCCCTACGGGCTAGCGATCGCTACTTTTTGCTAAAGCAAAAATGAAATTAATCATTGTAGAATCACCAACCAAGGCTAGAACATTGTCAAAGTTTCTTGGATCTGATTATCAGATCGAATCGACTATGGGGCACATCCGTGATTTACCCAAGTCAACACTTGGGGTTAAAATAAAAGAAAAAAAAGAAGGCTATGACTTTGTTCCTGAATATGTATTGGTAGATAAAAAAAATCCGACAATTGACATACTTAAAAAAGAAGCTGCTAAAGCTGAACAAATTATTTTAGCGACTGATCCTGATCGGGAAGGTGAAGCAATCGCCTGGCATGTTAACAAGATACTAAAACATAGTATCCCAGTATCCCGCATATCTTTTCATGAAATCACCGATTCTGCTATCAAAGAGGCTTTAAATAATCCCCGGCAAATTGACATGCAGCTGGTTAACGCTCAACAAGCCAGAAGGATTCTCGATAGATTGGTAGGTTATAAACTATCACCGCTTTTATGGAAAAAAATAAGACGGGGATTATCAGCCGGCCGGGTCCAGTCAGTGGCGGTTCGTTTAATTGTTGAAAGAGAAAAGGAAATTGCTAAGTTTCAAAAAGAAGAATATTGGCAGATTTTTGCCGGACTTAAAAAAGATAAACAAACAATGGTTTTTAAATTAATCAGGATTAATAATGAAAAATTAGAAAAAAGGCAACCTTTTTCTCTTTTTGACGGCGAATACAGCGTAACCAAAACCGATATCAATACCCAAGATCAGGCAACGGGAATTATTAATAAATATATAAGATCTGATTTTATCGTCGGAGATATTGATACCCAGATTATTGAAAGATCACCCTTACCGCCTTTTACGACTTCGACTTTACAGCAAGAAGCAAATCGCAGATTAAGTTTTCCTTCTAAAAGAACAATGAGCGTTGCCCAAAAGTTATACGAAGAAGGAAAAATTACTTATCATCGGACAGACTCGGTTATCATGGCTGATTATTTTTTAAATGCTGCCCAAAAATTTATTAAAGAAACATACGGAGAAAAATATTGCTTACCGTACTTACGTCGCTACCAAACTAAACAAAAATTAGATCAAGAAGCCCACGAAGCAATCAGACCAACAATTATTGAAGCTTGTCCGTTAGAACAACCAAAAAATGATCAGGACCGCCTTTATAGCCTAATCTGGAAAAGAGCAGTCGCCACCCAAATGAAAGAAGCCCAGATGGAAAAAACCGTGATTACGGTAATTGCGGCTGACGGAGAATTTTCCGCTGAAGGTACGAGAATTATTTTCCCGGGGTTTTTACTCGTTTACGGAGATACGATTGAAGATCAAGTCTTACCTAAAGTATCTATCAATGATAAGTTACAATTAATCGCTTTTTGTCCGACACAAAAGTTTACCGAACCTCCACCCAGATATTCTGAAGCAGCCTTAATCAAAGCACTAGAAGAAGAGGGAATTGGACGGCCATCAACCTATGCCCCGATTATCTCAACCATTCAAGAACGTCAGTATGTTGAACGTGATGATAAAAAGAAATTTTTACCAACAGCCCTGGGGACAACCGTTAATGATTTTCTGGCGGAAAATTTTACCGAGGTTGTTGATATTGGATTCACGGCCAAAATGGAAGATGATTTAGATAATATTGCTCAAGGCCAAAATAAATGGGTTCCGGTTTTATCAGAATTTTATGGACCATTTATTAAAAAGTTAGATCACGTAACCGAATCTGCCAAGAGGACGGCAGTTCCGGTTGAAAAAACAGATGAAATATGTGACTTATGCGGAGCACCTTTGGTAATAAGAATCGGTCGGTTTGGAAAATTTCTTGCCTGTTCACGTTTTCCCGACTGCAAATTTACCAAAAAAATAGTTTATAAAGCCGGCCTAATTTGTCCTAAATGTGGCGGTGACATAATTATAAAAAAGACCAAAAAAGGCAGAATTTTCTACGGCTGTTCCAATTATCCCAATTGCACCTTTGCGGCTTGGAAAAAAGACGATATCACTAGTCCTCAAAGTTGACTTTGACAATCGATAAGGATAGAATCACGTTAACGGATTTAGATGGAACAACAAAATAATAAATTGGTTTACCTGGTAATTAGTTTAACAATTATTCTATTGATTATTTTTCTGTTATGGATAATTATTGGTCGGAAACAAACAATCTCACCGGTACCAGAAGAAGGAATTAAAGTTATTTTTAATAGTCCAACACCGGTTATCACTATCACACCAACTCCTTCACCAGAAGCAAGTCCAACAGCCAGCCCCAAACTAACACCTAAAGCAACAGTCAAACCAACAGCTACGGCAGAGGCTAGTATATTACCAACAGCAACCCCCTGATTATCTAGTTTTTTGAGTATTTTAAGTTATGTTATACTATACTTAATATGAAAAACTTAAATCAACGCGTTGGTGTTTTCGTTGATGTTTCTAATCTTTATTATTCTGCCAGAAACCTCTTCAACTCCCGGGTTAATTTTGGAGCGGTACTACGTGAAGCGGCAGGCGGTCGTCAATTAATCCGAGCCATTGCCTATGTTATTTCTGCTGATATTGAGCAAGAAAAGGATTTTTTTCGCGCGCTAGAGTTATCCGGCTTTGAAGTCAAACAAAAAGATCTACAGATTTTTGCCGGTGGAGCCAAAAAAGGCGATTGGGATGTGGGGATAACCGTTGATGCGATTACTATGGCTCAAAGACTTGATGTGGTGATATTAATTTCCGGCGATGGTGATTACGTCCCGCTGGTTGAATATTTAAAAAGAAACACTGGTTGTAAAGTTGAAGTTATTGCTTTTGGAAAATCTTCATCAAAAAAATTAATTGAAGAAGCTGATGAATTTACTGATTTAGATAAAAACCCGCGGAAATTTCTGATTAAGCACACGCCTGAAGTAAGGACTAATCCTGAAAGTAATAATTCCTATTAAGATACCCAAAAGAGCTCCGATAAAAACATCAAACGGATAATGCTTTCCCAGATAAACCCTGGAAAAGGCAATAAGAATTGCCAATAAATAATAAAAAAGAGTTCCTTGTTTATGAAATTTGCTTAATATGTAGGCAAAAGCAAAAGCTATCAAAGCGTGACCTGATGGAAACGAAAAAGAACGAACATAATCAAACGGGACAAAGACGTCATTAAGTCCTAATTGTGGGCGAGGTCGGCGAATAATATCTTTAAGTATAGCCTCTAGTAAACTTCCTGAAACAAGTGCAACGATCGAAACTATTGGTAAAAGTGAATCATGCATTTTATATTTTTTCCACCAAATAATTAAAGTAATTAATATCCAAATTACACCTGCTATACCAATAAAAGTTATAAAACCAAAGAATAAATCAAGAATTAGATTGTGGGGTAGATGATTAATTAATAAAAATAAAGTTATATCGAGTTGTAAAAGTGAATTCATCAAAATCAATTATATTCTTTCCCTTTTTATTTGACAAACTTTTGTTTATATTCTACGCTGAATATTGGGATATAACTTGCGGCAAGGGTTGGGTTGAAAGTGCCCCTTGCCGTAACAATATAGGGAAAATCGCTAGCACTGTAAAATCGATTAATTTTACAGTGTAAAGGAAAAAACCGTTAGGTTTTGTCCCATTTGAAGGGAGGTGAAGATTATGTTTTGTAATTGTAACGGTAAAAATTGCTGGTGTGCTAAGGGGTTAATGGCGGGTTCGGTATTAGCTGTTATTTTGGCGGTAATTGGAGCCATGGGAACAGATTTTTGGTTAGCCTCGACCCAGTGGTTGCTAATCGCCATATTTTTAGCTGTAGCTGGGGTATTTGTGTTACTTGATAGTCAAAGGCAAGGTTGATAGAATCATTCCATGTTAAAGCTTGGTGCCAAGGAACTTAGAACTTCTATTCCAAAAGATGAGGAAATTACTTCAATCAAGAAAAATCCTATTTATATAATCCTTGATAATGTGCTTGATACATACAATGTTGGAGCTATTTTTAGGCTAGCTGACGCCGTGGCTGCTGAAAAAGTTTATCTTTGCGGACAAACTCTAACTCCTCCAAACTCACGTATTAAAAAAGCCTCGATTAATACCTGGAATTGGGTTAATTGGGAATATGCTGAAACTGCGGTTTCAGCAGCAGAAAATATTAAGCAACAAGTAGAAAGTATAAAAATAATTTGCGTTGAACAAGACAAGCGGAGTATTCCATATACAGAAATGAAAGTTGAATTTCCCTTAGTAATTGTTGTTGGTAATGAAACTTATGGGGTGAGTAAGGAAGTTTTGGATATAGCAGATCAAATTGTCGAGATCCCGATGTGGGGAGTTAACAAATCCCTGAACGTAATGGTTTCGTTAGGAATAGTACTTTTTCAAATCATGAATAAGTGTTTACGATGAGATATCGTAATAAGGAGAAAATCAATTAAGTTTAGCCAATATCAGTCATTGACAATAACTTTAAGGTTTGTTATCATATAATTCAGTTATGACCTAAAAACGAAACCAGTTTGAAAAAGTTTTTGCCTGGCTTCGCCAGGTTTTTTTGTCTAAAAAATCTGTCCAGAACGAGGTGAGAATAAATGACACCAAGTTTGAATGAGAATGCAGAAAAAAATGGTACAAAACCTGAAGCTTTAGTTGGATACGGTATGGTAATAAAAACAGGACGGACCTTTGGAGGGCAAGCAGTGATACTTGAAACGGTGGAAGAGGATTCTCATACAGTTGTAATTATGAAAGGGAAAGACAAAGGAACGGTTTTAAGACATCTAAACAACGCAGATATTTATAAGCCACAGGAAATAATTGGTTAAAAAATATATATAAGCAATAAGCACTTTAATAACTAAATAGCAGCATAAATCTTGATACTTCGGCAAGCTCAGTATTAATATTGAGTGTAGTCAGAAGGATTAATGGATTAAACAGTATAGCATTTGTATTATCTAATGGAAGTCATTTTTTGAGAGTTTGATCCTGGCTCAGGATGAACGCTGGCGGCGTGCCTTAGGCATGCAAGTCGAACGGGAGCCGCAAGGCTCCAGTGGCGGACGGGTGAGTAATACGTAGGAACGTACCCCGAAATGAAGAATAGCTCATCGAAAGGTGGGGTAATTCTGCATGTGACCGAAAGGTCAAAGAGAGTAACTTCTCGTTTTGGGATCGGCCTGCGTCCTATCAGCTAGTTGGTGGGGTAATAGCCTACCAAGGCAATGACGGGTAGCTGGACTGAGAGGTTGGTCAGCCACAAGGGCACTGAGACACGGGCCCTACGTCTACGGACGGCAGCAACCGGGAATATTGCGCAATGGAGGAAACTCTGACGCAGCGACGCCGCGTGTAGGATGACGGTCTTCGGATCGTAAACTACTTTTGTCCCGACATATGTCGGGAAGAATAAGCACCCACAAACTACGTGCCAGCAGTTGCGGTAATACGTAGGGTGCAAGCGTTATCCGGATTTATTGGGCGTAAAGAGTCGCGTAGGCGGTTTAACAAGTCGTACTTTAAATACCAGGGCTCAACCTTGGAACTGGGTATGATACTGTTAAACTTGAAGATCGGTGGAGATTTTGGAACTTTCAGTGGAGCAGTGAAATGCGTTGATATTGAAAGGAACACCAATGGCGAAGGCAAAAATCTAATCGATTTTTGACGCTGAGGCACGAAAGCTTAGGGAGCGAAGCAGATTAGAGACCTGCGTAGTCTAAGCTGTAAACTATGGACGCTAGATCGTCGCCCCGCCGAGAGCGGGAAATTCGCATTTCGAATTTGCCCTTTGGGCGGAGTGACGGTCGTAAGTTAACACGTTAAGCGTCCCGCCTGGGGAGTACGAGCGCAAGCTTAAAACTCAAAGGAATTGACGGGGATCTGCACAAGCGGTGGAGCGTGTGGTTTAATTCGAGACAAAACGAAGGACCTCACCAGGGTTCGACATGTATCTGCAAGACTACGGAAACGTGGTACCTTAGAGGGTGATACAAAGCTGCTGCATGGCTGTCGTCAGCTCGTGCCGTGGGGTGTTGGCTTAAGTGCCATAACGAGCGCAACCCTCATCTAATGTTAAATATTCATTAGAGACTGCTCTGATATATTATCAGGGAGGAAGGTGGGGATGACGTCAAGTCAGCACGGCGCTTATGCCCTGGGCAACACACACACTACAATGACGAAAAACAATGGGTGGCAACTTCGCAAGGAGAAGCTAATCCCTTAAATTTCGTCTCAGTGGGGATTGTCGGCTGAAACTCGCCGGCATGAACTCGGAATCGCTAGTAATCGCGGATCAGCAAGCCGCGGTGAATACGTTCTCAGATCTTGTACACACCGCCCGTCAGGCCAACAAAGTCGGCGGTACCTGAAGTCCCGATTTATCGGGATGAAGGTAAAGTCGGCGATGGGGACCAAGTCGTAACAAGGTATCCCTAGCTGAAGCTGGGGATGGATCACCTCCTTTCTAAGGAGATAATCACGGAATTAATCCCGAACTAATCGGGAGTGATTACACCCGAGTTCTCTGTCTCGTTAAAAACAGACCTTCCATTAGATAATACAGGTGCTAACAACAAAAAAAATAAAACCTGACAATTTTAGTCAGGTTTTTTGGTGGTAAAATAACTATCTATTTGTCTGCTCATTTCTTATATGTTAAAATTAACGATATTGGCGCAGTGGCGAAGAGGAAACGCGGGTGTCTGCAAAACATCTATGCAAGGGTTCGATTCCCTTCTGCGCCTCACTTAAAACAAAGCGTGAGTAGTTCACTGGTAGAACCCTGTAAAATGATATTTTACAGGGCAAGCGCACTCTGAAAATTTTTGTGCTGATTTTATGCGCATTTAGTTCAGCGGTAGAACGCCTCTCTGATAAAGAGGAGGTGGATGGTTCGACTCCATCAGTGCGCACTGTAAAATTTAAACGATTTTACAGTGTAAACACAATTTATGTACGAATCCAGCTATCATTTTGTTGAAAAAGGGCTAAAAGTTAAAATTAGAGCATTTTTAGAGGACCTATGGCCAGTTGTTTACCGGAATATCAATGGTTTTCTTGAGGGATTAATTGATTTTATTAAAAATCTCATCCTAAGCCCCTTTAAAAGATATTAAAATCCTACTAAAATATCAATCTTTTATGATCAATGAATATGCTAAATATAATCATCAAGAGTTATTTTCTACTGGTCAACCTTTGACACCAGAAAATCTTTATAATGAATTTGTGAAAAATATGACGATGAAAATAGTCGCAATTGGTAAAATAACAACTGCTGAACAACAAAAGGAGAAAGATCATTTACGAGCAAAGCAAAACGATCTATTAGAAGCAAAAAGAAACTTACATAGAAGTAAAATTAAAATTGACAAAAAATCTTTTAGTCTGTTGATAAAAGAGTTGACAGAAACCTACGAATCCATAATAGGTGAAAATAGATATAATAAAAACTTCATTAGAAGAGCTATATCTTTATCTTTTTATAACTATATTGCGATGGCAGAGTATGACATAAGACCGACAAATATAGATTTTATAAAAATAAAAAAAATTTTTGATCAGTGTTTTCCCAGTAATACTATCTTCCTTATTGATCTTAGGAGAATCATAGTTGAAGAAGTTCCAGCTGGTTTACAACTTACAGCCAGTGAGAAGATCAGTTTCAATTTTCCAATGAAAGAACTAGAATTTATAAGTTAATCTCGATTTCCTCTCCCTTTTTAATCTTCCCCTCAAGAAGCATTTTGGCAATGGGTGCTTCAATTTTATCTTGGATAAGTCGCCTCATCGGCCTGGCGCCAAATTCTGGTTCAAAACCTTGGGTAGCTACTTGATTAATAAGAGTATCAGTTAATTTAACCGTTATATTATGCTCTTTTTTTAATTGAGTATTTAATTTAATCAACATCAGCCTGGCAATTTGAGAAAGATCATCGGGGGATAAAGGCTTAAAAACGATAACGCCGTCAAATCGGTTAATAAACTCCGGATTAAAAATTCTCTGTTCCAAAACATGGTCAACTAGGTCTTTTGATAAATTTTCCATTGGTGTCTTTTGATTAACTTGTTGGCGGATAAATTCGGCACCGGCATTAGACGTGGCAATAATAATTAGATTGGTAAAGGAAATGGATTTTCCGTATGTATCCTTGAGATAACCCTCATCAAAGACGGGCAGAAATAAATTAAGTACTTCAGGTGTAGTTTTTTCAAATTCATCTAATAAAAGAACCGTGAATGGTGAATCCTTAACGGCGCTGGTCAATAATCCCGGCCGGCCGTCAACTGATCCGATTAAACTGGCAACCGCACTTTCGCCGGTAAATTCTGCCATATCAAGCCTAATCATTTTTTCTTCAGAACCAAAATAAAGCTGGGCCAAGGCTTTGGCCGTTTCAGTTTTACCAACACCGGTTGGTCCTAAGAAAAGAAACGAGGCAGTGGGACGAGGACCTTGGCTGATATTTAATCTGCCACGGCGAAGCGCCTTACCCAATGCGTCGATTGCTGGTTCCTGATCGATTATCCGCTCGTGGAGAAATTTTTCTAAATCAATTAACTTTTCTTTTTCTGTTTGCGTAATTTGACCCAAAGGAATTTTCATCTTTTCAGATAATAATTGATCAACTATTTGTTTAGACAATTGCATCTGTCTAATTTTATTTACGGTATAATAAACAGCTTCATCCAAAAGATTAATGGCGCTTTCCGGAAAAGGAACATCAGTAACTAATAAACTTGATTTATCAATGATTTCTCTTAGAGCAAAAAAACTAATTGATATTTTATGCTTGGATTCGAATAGAGGGACTAAATCTTCGAGGATATTTATTGTTTCCGTAGTTGTCGGTGACGAAACCTCAACCTTTTCAAAAAGCCGTAAAACCTCCGGATTAGTTACAATATAACGATGGTAATCATTAGGAGTGCTTATGCCAATAATCTGTAAAGCTGAACCGCTAATAGTCTGTGAAAAAATTTCGGTTAAATCAATCCGTCCATTACCATTTGCAATAAAGGCATCAAAGGAAGATATCGCTAAAATTATATTGCCGGCGTCTTGGGCTTCTTTAAGGATAGTCAATAGTTTAGCTCTCTTTCCTTCAATCGTCATTTCCTCGGCGATAGCGGAATTTAAATCAAATAATAAAACGCGTTTGTGGGAAAGTTCCGGAGTTGTTTTTCCGTAAGCTATTCGTTGAGCTAAACCCAGAATAATCGTTTTTCGGCCGACTCCCGGTTCACCAACAAGTAAAACATTATTTTCACCCCGTTTAGATAATATTCTTTCAATGGTCTCTATTTCACTCTTTCGACCAATCATCTTTGGTTTTATAACGGCCTCTTGATTTAAATCCTGGGAGAATTTATCAAGATTTATCGTATATCCATAGGCCCAATCCTTACCAATGCATCTAATTTTTTGTAGGTTGGATAAATCCCAAAATCGCTGGTTAAATTCTTTCTCTTCATCCTGTCTTAACCACCAAGATGCGATATCAGCAACATCATCAATCGAAATATTTTTTTCTTCGAGGAAATTCTTCAACGGTAAAAAGTCCTGACAGAAAATTTTAAGAAGATTAACTGGATCAGTTGTGATATTAGTAATATTTTTTTGGAAATTCTTTTCCTGATCGGGAGAATTTTGAGTAATAATAATTGATTTGTAATCAGCTGAAGATAATTCTAATTTATTAAAAATAAATTGGCCAAACTCATTTTGGAAAAACTTTTGGAAAAGAGGTTGCGAATTTGACCCATATTTAGCAATTAATTTTACTGGTAAATGGCTTTGTTTTTCCTTTGCGCCAAGAAAAATCGGTAAAGATATGACCGGTAATATTAGATAGAAAAAGGTTATAATCGTAAAAATTATGATGGCTATAAACGTTATAATAATCCACGCCGATATTGTTAAAGTCCTAATTATCATTCCGATAATTCTCGAGATAAGGTTGATAACGATTACTTCAAGATACTTTTCAATATGAAAGCCAGGACCTTGATAGGTAAAGACTTCTCTTTTCCACGGAGCTAAAAGAGTACGGATAAGATAGGGGATCGAAAAAAAATGGAGCAGAAAATAAAGTAAATTATTATAGATTATTAATAATTGGTTTAAACCTGACGTATAATGCCAAACTAAAAACCCAATCATAATTTAAATGTAACATAGATCTTCCCCCTTTACAATTTTTTATATGTTGGATAAACTGGGTGCCATGGAAAATTTTTCCGTCAACTCCTTGTCTGTTTTTAGGACAAAATATCTTCGTAAAGACGAGAAAGGCGAAGTTTGTGAAACCCCAGATGAATGTTTTAGAAGAGTAGCCAGAGCTGTTTCCATCGTTGAAGAAAATAAAGAGCTACGTAAAAACTGGGAAGAAAAATTCTTCAAAATAATGAGTAGCCTAGAATTTATGCCTGGTGGTCGAACACTGGCTAACGCCGGCACCAATTACCCACAGCTAGCAAATTGTTTTGTTTTACCAATGGAAGATAACGTTGAGGAAATTTTTGAAGTGGTTAAAGACTCATCAATATTAAAAAAATTTGGCGGTGGAGTTGGTTTTTCTTTTTCAAAAATTCGCCCCAAAAATGATTTAATTGCCGGAACCTCCGGAAGCGCTTGCGGCCCGGTAGCCCTGATGAAGATTTTAGACTCGGCGAGTGAAATTTTTATGCAGGATGGAAAAAGACGAAGCGGAAATATGGTGGTGCTTTCGGTAAACCACCCGGATGTAATCGATTTTATTACGGCTAAAAAAGAACAAAGAAATTTACCTCAAGTTAATTATTCCTTAGGGATAAGTGACAAATTTATGAAAGCTGTGGAGAAAAACAAGGCTTGGGACTTTATCAATCCCCGGACTGGTCGCGTCTCGTCTACGGTAAAAGCCCGAAGTATTTTTGAGGTGGCCACAGCCATGGCCTGGGAATCCGGTGATCCGGGGATGATTTTTTTAGATAGAATTAATAAAGATAATCCAACTCCGAGTTTAGGGGCAATCGAGGCCGTAAATCTTTGCGGAGAGCAGCCCCTTTTGCCTTATGAGGCGTGTAATTTGGGAAGTATAAACCTAGTTAAATTTCTTGATGAGTCGACATCTGATGGCGCGCTGAGGTCGCCAACAGAAATTTTTTCCGGTACAAAACCTGCGAGGGGCCGCCAAAAATCGGCCTTCGTTCCTCAAAAATTTGTTGGCTCCCCGCGCGCAGGCAATACAGAACGGTTTATAAATTGGAGCCATTTAGCTGAAGTTATCGAAGTTTCCGTCCGTTTCCTAGATGATGTTATTGATGCCGGACGATATCCTTTGTCAAAAGTTGACCGGATGGTCAAAGGGAACCGAAAAATAGGATTAGGAGTCATGGGTTGGGCAGATCTATTAGTAAAATTAGGAATTCCTTATGATAGTAAGGAAGCTTTAGATTTAGCCGAAAAGTTGATGAAGTTTATGACCGAGACTGCGCATCGAGCTTCGCAAAAACTAGGTAAAGAAAAAGGGAATTTTCCTAACTTTCTTGGTTCAGTTTGGCAAAAGAAAACCAGATACATGAGGAATGCAGCTTGTACAACCATTGCCCCAACCGGTTCAATCTCAATGATTGCCGGAGTTTCTTCCGGGATAGAGCCTCTGTTTGCTCTTTCTTATTATAAAGAAGTCTTTGGCGGAATCAGAATGCCGGAAGTAAATCAGGACCTTGTTTCTTTACTTAATAAGCAAAGCTTTTCTTCGAATACTAAATATAAAATATTAAATACCAAAAATATTATCGAAAAAATTATAAAATTGGGTTCGGTTCATGATATTTTGGAAATTCCCAAACCACTAAAGTCAATCTTTATTACCGCCCATGAGATTTCTTACCCGTGGCATGTTAAAATGCAGGCGGCTTTCCAAACATATACTGATAATGCAGTTTCTAAAACGATTAATCTTCCCAATGAAGCAACAGTAGAAGATGTCGAACAGGCTTTTCTGTTGGCTTGGAAACTAGGTTGTAAAGGAATTACTATATATCGAGATAAAAGTCGAAGCGAACAGGTATTAAATATAGGAGACGGAAACTCCCCTAATAGCCTAAACCCTAAGGATAGTTGTCCTAAATGCGGTAAAAAATTAATTCATGAAGATGGGTGCGTACATTGTTCAGAGTGTGATTTTTCTGCCTGTGAAATTTAATATAATTTTGCTGAGGTCGCTCACGTAATTTTTTCCGGTACAAAACCCAGCGGGGATCCGCCCGTTGGCAGATTTCGTTCCTCAAAAATTAGTGAGCTCCCCGCAAAATAAATAATATGTTAAAAACTAAAGTTACTCATTGGCCAGTGGAGGATGGCCGATATAAAGTCGGAAATCCATCTTGTCCGGTAGCGATTTGCACCGAAGCCACTGTTGAAGGAATAAATATTGATCTTAATAAGATTGCCATTATCGGTAAGTGCGTAACAGAAAATATTGGCATTGAAAAAGTTGTAAAAAATATTGTTTCTAACCCTAATATTCGATTCTTAATTCTCTGCGGCAAAAAATCTCATGGACATGATGTTGGGCAAACAATTATCTCTCTTAATAAAAACGGTATCGATAATAAAATGAAAGTTATCGGATCAACCGGTAGTATTCCGGTCGTCAAGCATCTAACGGCTGAGGAAATTAACTGTTTCCGAAAACAAATTTTGACTATTGATCTTCAAGGGGAAACAAGCGAAAATAAAATATCATTTAAAGTAGAAGAATGTTTAAAACAAGATCCGGGTGCATTTACTGGCAAACCGATGAAGATTAATAAATTAAAAGAAGGAAATTTAATTAAATGTGTTGATGCAGTTGTGTCGGGGAAATTTATTTCTGATCCAACCGGGTCTTTTCAAATTTCAATTGATAAAAAAGAGAAATTAATAATTTGCCGTCATCATAATAAAAACCTTGAACTGGACATCCAAATTAATGGCAAGGATAGCAAGTCGATTTGTGAAACATTGATAAGAATGGGGTTGGTGGGGAATTTTAAAGATTCACTAGGCCACGCGTCATATTTAGGTAGAGAACTTATGAAAGCAGAAATAGCATTAGAGAATGAAATAGCGTATACACAGGATAAATCATTAGAAATTAAGAATAGCGAATTAAGAATTAAGAATGATAAAAAAGATGACGAATTCGGATGGTAACTTATGTATAAAACAACTATTGTTACTGCTAAAAATCTAGCTGAGGCATGGGAGTCTGCCTGCAAGACCATGATGGAGAAAGGGCATAAAAGGTATGTCCAAGCGCCGGAATATCAGATTGAAACGCTGGATTTACCAATGATGATAATTGTAGAAAAACCCATGGATGAACCGCGGCTTTCAAAGTTGGCAGAAGACAGTAGGGAAGTAGTTGAGGAATATACCAATACCTATCTTTTCGGTTATAAAGATCCTAAGAAAGAAAAAGAATTCGAATATACATATCATTCCCGTTTACGATGTTACCCTGATTGTAAAGTCCGTGCGTGGTTACCAGCTGTCTCCGAAGATGAAAAAGACCTAACCAGCCAAGTCAAAGAGATAATTCCTGATGGTAAGTGTGTGGTTCAGAGAATTGACCAGGTTGAATATGCCATTAAAATATTTAAAAAGGATCCGACCCGAAGAACAGTTGTTTTAAACACCTGGATTGCCTATCGGGACTTGATGAAATTCGGGCCAAAAAGAGAAGATACGAGCAGTCCTTGTTTGGTTTTAATTCACCCGCAGCTTGTGGATAATGAATTACACTTTTTTGTCACCATGAAAACCAATGATCTTTATAACGCCTGGCCGGGAAATGCTTATGCTTTTACCACTTTACAAAAATATATGGCCGACCAAATTGGTTGCGGAGTAGGGAGTTATACTCATTTTTCTGTTTCGATGCAAATTTATAAAGACAAGTGGGAAGAAGCAAAGAAGAAATTTCTTATACACTAAGTATATTCACGGTCAATCTTTGGGTATATCGATATTGATTGGCCATTCGACTCTTTTTGCTTCACGTACAGATTCTCTTAGCCTATCAAGTCTTTCAGGGCTAACTGAATCGACAATAAATTGTCCATGAGTTAGTAAAATTCCTTGTCCTGCTTCCACGCGGTTGGGAGCAACCTCATCACTTTTTTCAAAAACTTTTCCAGATTTATCTACAAGTAAACGACAATAATCTCCAGAAGGTCTACGATAAAGACCGCTCAAATAAACTGCTAATTCAGCATGAGGATTAATTTTTTGACCATCATTTGTAAAATCATAAGAAAGAACTGTGGTAAAGTTATTACAGATTCTTATAACCATATGTATTTGTTCTCTGGAAAATACTCTTTGTCTTTTACCGTTTTGGACACGTAATGGTTCTGCATGAGTTGGATTACCAATTCTTTGGTAAATTTCATCAATTCTTTGTAAAGCCCTGAAAGTATTTAGATCAAGTGAACAAATATCTGCCCAATTAATTTTTTGAATTTCATCGAGGATTCGTGATTCCCTAGTTGTTGCCTCGGTTAATAATTTTTTTATTTCTACTGCCATATTGTTTGGGAGTATAATACTTTGTTTTTTCCTTGTCAAATCAGGCCAATAATTATAATTTCAATATATATCTAAAAATTAATTACTTAAATATAGACGCGACCGCTTGTTGAATAAAGTAATTATTTATGATATTGTTTAATCATGGGGAATATAAAATTTAAAAAAACGGTTTTAAAAATAAGCGAGGGAATTTTAGAAAGTACAGTTGATTTGGTTTTATGGCACATAGTTTATTTGGGCGAACTCGGCGGGAGACAAGGTTCATGGCAGGCAATGGACAAGGCGGAAAATTTATTGGCGGACATAAATTATAAGACAATTAAAAAAGCAATTTATAATGCTAGACAAAAGGGTTTTATTAAAAAAAGCAATAGGAGAAAAGTAATACCTGAGATAACAGAGGCGGGGAAAAAGAGATTAAGTTCATTGATGCCTGTATACGACAATAAAAGAATATGGGATGGTAGACTATATCTTGTAACTTACGACATTCCGGAAACGAAAAAGAACAGTCGGGATCTTTTAAGGGAATTTTTAAGAAGAATTGGTGCTGGTTTAGTTCAAGAATCAGTCTGGATAACGCCGTTCACACCTCACGATCTTATCCGTGAATTTGTTAATGAACAAAAACTGGATGGGTCAATTCTTATTTCTGATATGGGGAAAGACGGCAATATAGGAGAAGAGGATATTAAAGATTTGCTTAATAGAGTTTATAGACTTGATAAGATCAATGACGAATACCAAGAATTTATTAATAAATTTGAAGATTTAGAACAAAAGCCCTGGGAAATTAAATTTAGTTATTGGAGAATTTTAAGAAAAGATCCGCAACTTCCTTTTAATCTCTTACCTTCTTATTGGTTAGGGGATAAAGCCCATGAGCTCTACTCAAAATTAAAATAACTACTTTAACATTAACGCTGTCGCTGCTAAGATAAAGCAATTATTCTGTCAGAAATATTTTTTTAAGAAGCCAAGAAGAAATTCTTAAAGTAAAGTAATCATGTCATCCTGAATTTGATTCAGGATTCGTTCTCTATCATTCTGAACAAAGTGAAGAATCTAATCCATTTAGCTTCCGTAAATAATCTTCTTGTTATTAATTCCAGGAGGAAGCGGGACGGAAGTATCAGGTGTATGATATGTGCTCATAAAATATCTTCCCGAAAATTTACCTTTTTCAAACTCTCTTGCTACCTTTTCCTCTTTTAAGTGAGGCATAATTTCAAATAATTTTGGATCAGTAAAGCCTACTATTTTTGTTGTTATAGATCCATTCGGACCTTGTTCACAAACAGTTATTGTGGTTGCTCCCATTCTAAAACCCACTCCCCAGGCCTTTTGTTCAATTGTTTCTTGTTTTACTGCCATATATTTTAGACTGTAACATTCTGTCTTTCCCTTGTCAAATCAAGGTAATTCTATATAAACTTCCATAGTCCCGTCTTCTAATTTGGAATTTATTTTAATGGTCGGGCCATAGTTACAATCTTTAAAAGCCGTAGTCGGAGCCAAACCATGATTAGGCCCCACACTTTCGCCTACTTGGAAAAAGTCGGATATGTTTGCTACAGATGAATCGGGAGTATATGGTTCACGATGATTTGGAATGACTGAAATCGGATTCCATTTAGTTCGTTGGCATTCCCTTTTTGAAGAATCATAATCTGCAGATAAAGGTGACAGATAAGGTTGATTGGCATCAAAACGTATAATTTGGATACCAGGTCCAAAAGCTTCATTCTCGATATTTATTATAAAGATAAAGTGGGGAGAATTTGGATAATAGGGAATAGCTAAATATATACCTGAGGTAAACCATGGTGGGAGATAATAAATTCCGCTTTCCGAAATTTTATTTTCCTTAGCCCATGGCATTCTATTTAAAACATCCAAAGAAACATTATTAGCTGCTCCTGGTTCAGATTGGGCGGTTAAAGGATCAAATCCTATCGCCCACATGCCACAACCTTGAATAGAATTTGGGATAATCCCTGCTATTTTATTATCGAATCCAGCTTGGTCATAGACGTCAACAGCCTGTAAAGCGAGGTGACCAAATTCATGTTTTAGGACATTCGGGAGTATTGGTATGCCTTGCTTTTCCTGTTCAGGAAAAGAAGAAAAACCAGCAAAAATAACAGTATGACCATTTAGTAATTTAATTTCATATTTATTATTATCATCTGGGTAAGTATGGGGAATAAGGCCAGGAATTCCTTCTTTTAAAGTTTCAAAATTAGGATCCAAGGCTCCGCCGATAAATATATCAACATAATCAATTCTGCCTTTATTAACATATTTTAATAAAGCATTGTTTAAATCTGGATCTACCTCTATTTGCTTAAGAACTTGTTTTAAGATTTCGGGTATTTTACCAAATCCATAGCCTGGTGAATTTAAAAAACTATTAGCATTTTGGGATGATTTGAACCACTTATTGGCAAAACATTCAGAAGGAACACTAAGATTTAATTGGCCAAGGGTCATTTGGTTTGCATATTTAGCCAATTCATTATAACGGACAGGAAAAACTATTTTATCATCGATTTGGTGAGTTTTGTCGCTCGGATCGACGCACAAAGCTAAACTTAATTTTGTTTCTGGGAGAGTATCAACATTAATAGATTGGTAAGCGAGTGGTTCGATTTGAGCTGTTTTATTAATGACTATTCCATTCTTAAAAGCGTTCGATTCAGGCCGTATCGGAGCAGCGGAAATATTAGCAGCATGACGAGATAATTCTAGGGTAGCTGTGGTTAGAACTAAACCAGAAGCACCAGTAACAGCTGTTATTTGCTCCGGAGTCAGTTGAGAACATAACCAAGTAGTTAGTAATATTGATCCGGCTGTCCAACCATAGAGTGAAGTTGCCTCAAGTAGGAATTTAGCAGTCTGTTTTATCTCGGAACGAGAACTCCTATCCAAATTTTTATGTTGACCATCAGTGAATTGCCACTGGGGTTTGGGAATTTCCGCCTTATTTAAAGCAAATCGTGAATTATTAAACTGTTCAATCCTTTGCATAAAAGGCAAGGGAGACTATACCATTCCCTATTTAACCTGTCAAATCAATATTTCTTGACAAATAATTCAACGAGATGTATATATAAATATATTATGAAAGAAACTATCGCCAATGGTATAACCTATAACTCTGTTTCGAGAGATGAATTAAAAGAATTTCAGCCCAATTTAAAAAAATGGCAAGTAGACCTATCTGCTTATCCTGGAAGAAATCGGGGAGATATTCTTTGTTTAGAGGGTGATTGGGCATCTTCTAAAGCAAGAGGTTTTGTCGCCATGTCCGGTTGGCAGGAAGACGGATCTACTCCGGAACTAACAAGAGAACCAAAGATTGATGAAGTAATTTATGCCATGCGACAGCTAGCTGAAATAGCTCCCATAAACGAACATGCCAGAGATGGGTTTTGCACGGCTCGCACCGTAGCCCATGAGTTACACTCAACGTTATATAAGTCATTTCTTATACAAGATATTGAATTAAAAATTAGGCGGAAAGAAATTTACTCTTTAGCTGAACAAATTGATCAACTGAACAACTTCGTATATAGAGGTAAATAATAAATCAAAATCTGACCTTCCCAACAGTATTAAGAGTCAATAACAAGAAGCAAAGAACTAATTTTTTATTTTCCGTAGATTATCTTCCTGGCACTGCTTCCTGGAGAGTCCGGGTCAGAAGTGTTAGCGGTGTGTCCAAATCCTCGGAATATTCGACCGGCAAATTTTCCTTTGGCGAATTCTCTAGCGACATTAGGATCTTGGAGTAATGGCGAAATTTCAGCAAGCTGGGGGTCTTGACAGTAAACCAATTGTGGTTTTAGAAGACCATCATCACGATCTATTTGCAGAATAAACTCTACCGTTGCGGCTATTCTAAAACCAACTCCCCAAGCTATCCGCTCTTTTGACAATTCTTTTATATCTGTCATATATCCAATTATAGTCTGTTTTGTCAACTTTTCTTGCAAAAGATTTAGGTTATGATAAGATGGTTTTTACGATGGACCAAAGATTTAAAGATGTTAAAGTCATTGCCTGGGATATTGATACTACTCTTTATAAGACTATTCCTGAACTTTCAATCAAACTAAAAAATGGATGTATAGAAGAAATTTCTAAATTAAAAAATATTCCACTTTCTGAAGCAGATGTTTTATTTCATAAAGAAAGAGAAAAATGGGGATCAACCTTTTTAGCTTTTATGTCTTTGGGATGGAAGAATCTTGAAGCGGTTAAAAAAATCGAAGAAGTCGAGAAGAAGATCAATAAATATTCATATATCAAATATGATCCTGAACTGAAAGAAGTATTTGCCAAGCTTCATTCATTTCGTCATTTTATCTTACGCAATGGAACAAAAAATTCAACACTTAAATTATTAAATCTTTTAGGTGTTAATCCTGATATTTTTGAGAAAATGATTACCACCGAAGATTGTTTGTTGCCCAAACCTGATTTGGCCCCTTTCAAAATGCTTTTAGAAATTACTGGTTTGCCAGCAGAACAACACGTATATATAGGTGATCGGGAAAGAGTCGACATTGAGCCGGCTAAAAAATTGGGTATGAAAACAATCCTCGTCTGGGGGAAATCCGCACTAGCCGACATCTCCTTACCCACGGTTTACGACGTTCCTTCAGTCTTTCTCTAATTGTATTATTTATATATGATATATCGATATATCATATATTAATGCATCAAGTGGAGGTGTAGTTAAGGTTGACACCAAAAAATTGTGTTGATATAATCACGACCATGCCAACCTTAACTGAAATAACAACCATCATTCATAAGGGTTTTAATGGTTTATTACAAAGGAATAGAGCTCATCAGGAGTCATCTAGTGCAAGTTATGAAGCTCAAAAAGATCCGTTTGGAAAGCAATGTAATGAAGCCAGAGATATACTTGTTAAAACTGGGAGTCTTGCCTGGGATCAATTTCCACCCAGATCAAGAATAATTGATATTTGTGAGTCAAAAAGGAGCGGAAATCGAGCAGGATCATATACTACTTTATGTACGATCGAGAAGTTAAATAATGGCGTTGTCGTCGAATTTGGTACTGGTCAGGGTAAATTAACCATTACTGGTAACCATAAAGATGGAAAGGTTTATGATCAAGATGATAAGGGAGAGGTGATTTTTGCCGATTTTAAATACCGCATTGAATTAAATATTCATCCGAAGATGATTTTAAATTTACAACCACCCGAGATTAAATTAACAATTGATAGGTCGAAGATCCACCTTGTTCAGAAATCTATATTATCAACAAAAACAGAAAGTTTACAGCAGGATTTAATTATCAATTTTCGAGAACCATATTATATATAATAATCGAATTTGCTTCTAATTTCCTTTTAAGTTAAAATTCCCCAGACTGTCAGAATTTATGCCTTTGTCAAAAGAAGCAACTCATGTAGAGGAAACTCTTTTTCTTTTAGAAAGATATTTCCCTAGTCTGATAAAAGAAAACGATGGGGCTGATTTTCAACCAGTAAAGATTGACTATCGGGCTGATTTTCCACCTCCTGAAAACGATTTAATAGCATTAAGAGAAAGAGTTGGGCAGAGAAAAGAAATAGTCGAAATGGTGTTCATTAATATTCCTAGGGAATATACACTTAGTGAAGGTAGGACTAACCTTTCAAACGTATATGTGCTTTTGGGTTTAAGAGCTCCGGGAGAAGGCGAGACCGGGCATTTTGCCATCGGAACTTGGGCTCCCGTAATGGGGTTTATAGAACAGAAAGATCTAGATTGGGGAATAGCTTCTGCTCGATTTTCAGGTAAAATTAATATGGGGAAAGTAATTAAGTGGGCTGCTTTTCGCGAACGGCATGAAGAAATAAACCAACTCCCTGTACAAACGGATGAAATTTTAGCTCCTCCTTTGCTTCATTTGCCAACCGGACGACATGTTCATTGTATAGCTGAAGTCGTTAGAGCAGTCAGTGTCTCAAATGAATTAGGTATTTCTCTAGGCGACGATCAACAACTAAGTGGTAAAAGAACATTGATGAGTACTCCTGTTCCAGCAAGCAATGAGCATACAGAATTTGCCTGGTTTCCTCTATCAAAATTACCAACGAATATGCATCCTTGGTCGCAGCGGGCTGTTTTTTTAGCCATCGATGCCTTAATAAAAAAAGGATACCTTGGTCTAGATATTGAACGTGATCAATATATGGCGAAGGTAGCCCCTAAAGAACCCTATTTTTTGCTTGAAGGAACAAAACTTTATGATCCGATTGAGGAATTTTTTAAACAAGCTTTTCCATATCTTTTTTCAGCCTTTAATCAATGGCAACGAACCTTACAAGAGCAAGGCCCGGAAGAAATTAAACATTATCTGAATATTGCTACCAATATTCGGCTTGAAGAAATTGACAAGATGGTTCAAGGAATGTTTATTTTAGCTTATGGGACAAGAGACTCTGACTTGATTTTACGCCATTTTCCGGCTCAAATTTCTGGAATTAAAATTCCGCAAACCGTTGAGGAAGCAAATCAAGCTATAAGTGCGTGGTGGGAGTTGATGTCCAGAAAAACCTGGGAAGAAATTGATCCAGATTTTCCCCGTTTGGCAAGAGTCAGTCATTTTGGTTCTGATTTTTTGCCCAAAAGAATGCAACTGGGAAAAACACCTTTCATTAGAACATTTGATGTTTTTTTATTGCCGGAAATTAAAAGTGCAGCCTGGGCTAAACCCTTATTCAAATATATTCAAAATGAATACCGCCAGATTATTGACGTTAAATTTAATAAAAGCGCTATCAGTAAAATGCTAGAATATGTTGGTAAAGGTAAAGTGTTTGATATTGGTTGCGGTGATGGTTTGGCTACGGAAGTTAAACCAGACGGAATAGAGTTTTTTGGAGTTGATTTAGTAGAAGAGATGGTCGAAGCAGCAAAATTAGAAGGGGAAGAAGCGGTCGTTGGGAATATTGCCGACATGGATTCTGGTATTTTACCATCTCCTTTTGACGGTGCCATTATGCCTTATGTAGATCACTGGTTGGGTAATACTGAAAGACAGAGAGCTTTTGGTTTAGTTAACCAAGTGTTAAAAGAAGGTGGCCAGTTTGTTTTTAATGTTTATTTCCCTCAAGGCGAGTGGCAAAAATATTATCAGGATATTTTAAGAGAAGCCGGATTTTCCCGAGTAGTTTTTAGAGAAGAAGAAGTAGAAAGTAGGGATGGTAAAAAGATAATTCATTTAGTTATTGCTTGTAAATAATTTATGCCCTCATTGTCAAAAGAACAACAAGAAGCTTTAAGTAAAATGGAAAGCGGTCAAATATACCACGGTACCTCCTTTCCATTAGAACTTATAATGAAATTCCTACCCCCGAATAAAGGGAAAATTATTCTCGATGCTGGCTGCGGAATAAAGCTCGATGTTTCAGAATTCAGGCAAGCTGGATATGGCATAGCAGGTGTAGATATAAACGAAGAAGCAATCCAAAAAACAAAACAAGGTGAAGCGATGAATGCTTTTGTCGGAGATGTCACCAAAAGAAAAATGTCTCCTATTGAAGCAATTAATCAATTTCAAGGAATGGAGCTATGTGATGGGGTTTTAGCTGAAGGTTTACTTTGTAATTTAATAGGCAGTCAGCCCGAAGAATTTTTTAAGACTGTTGATTATCATTTAGCGCCTGATGGGTTTTTATTTATTGCAGATATTCTTCAGCCAACTGAAGAACAAAAATTTATATCATCTATCTTGGGTAGGGAAAAGGCCAGAACCTTAGTTGAGGTATGGGATAAAAGATATAAAATAAACGTTGAGATGGGTTTAGATTATGGGACTTTTATTGTTGCCAAACCTGGACTGAATAAAAAATTAGAATGGGAAACAGCAGGGGATCTTCAAAATTTATTGGTTTCAGAAGACTTCGAAAGGTACTCAAGACATTCGACTAAAGAATATATACGTAGATTAAGCAGGTTAGTCAAATTTAAAGAAAAGTTTTTTAAACCAGCCATTTTTCACTCTAGAAATGGAGAACCATTATTGGGTTGTTTAGTTGTTTTCCAAAAAGGCGATCGTTACCGTTATTTAGGTCGTTTAGGTCGTTGGATAGGCAAAACACGTGGGGATAGACTAGGTGATCTTGAGAAAAGACTACGTGATCTTGAGGGTTGAAAGAAATAAAAATTTGGATTATATTATTACATATCTATGAAGATTTTCTTTGCTGCTGCATTTACCTATTCACGGAAAAACCTTCCAAACTATCAAAAGATAGTTAAAACTTTGGAGAAAATGGGTCATGAGGTGCTTTCCAAACATGTTGCCGATCCAAAAACTAAACTTGGCGATGGATTATCACCAGAGAAATTATATGCTCGAGAAACAAATAATGCAGAAAGCGCTGATGCGATGGTTGCCGAAATAACTACTCCCTCTTGGGGAACCCCTTTTCTTATGGCTCATGCTTTAGAGCACAATAAGCCAGTATTGGCTCTTTTTTACGGTGATAATCCCCAAGAAATTCCTTTGATGATTAAAGGTCATCCGGATTTATATGTTGAAAATTATGATGAGGACAATATTGAACGTATATTAAAACAATATCTTGAACATTTTGAAAATCAAAAAGAAAGAAAAGGCAAACTGATAGTTATTGACGGGGGAGACGGGTCGGGAAAAGCAACCCAGACAAAATTATTAATTGATTATCTTAAAAATAAAAAAATTCCGGTTAAGACTTTTGATTTTCCCAGATATTACACCTCTTTTCATGGAAGAATGGTCGGTCGTTATTTAACCGGGGAATTTGGTGACGTCAATAATGTTTCTCCTTATTTAATATCCTTGGCTTATGCAGTTGATCGGGCAGGAGCCAGAGAAGAAATGAATGACTGGTTGGTTAAAGGAGGAATAATTATTACCAATAGGTATACAACGACCAGTATGGCTTATATGTCTGCCAAGATTCCCGAAGGAGCAAAAAGAGATGAATTTATCGATTGGTTAGATGAGTTGGAATACCGGATTCACCGTTTACCGAGGGAGGACTTAGTTATTTATCTTGATGTCCCTCCGAAAATTGGACAAGAATTGGTTGATAAAAAAGATAATCGCGGCTATACCAAGGGAGTAAAGAGAGATATTCATGAAAGAAATCTTGCCTATTTAGGGGAAGTTGAAAAAGTTTATTTAGACTTAATTAGAAAGAAAAAGAATTGGATTAAAATTGGCTGTTACCAGGATCATCAGTTGAGATCTAAAGAAGAAATTCACCAGGAAATTTTAAAAGTATTAAAAGAAAAGAAGATTATCTGATTTTTCTGTATATTTTCCCTCTTGAATTTCCCAAAATTTTCTATTATTCTGTTAGTCGAACTTTTTAAAATGTCGACAACTCTTCACGAAATATTAGTATCAATGCCTGACGAAATTCCTCGCCAAATTAAAGATTTCTATAAAGATTACCCGACTACTTTTTATTATAAAAGAGTAGACCCCAAAGACCAAATAAATGAGAATCACCGACTTGCGGTTTTGGATATTTGTACCAGGATTAGTAATGCTAAGAATAGTGGGGATGTTTTTTTAGGAGCGTTATTTGGTCCGATGGCTTCAGGAAAAGGTGTCGTCCAGTGTGAAATAGCAAAACAATACCAAGGGGTAAAAGCATTTAAACAAATTATTGATGAAGGGCGCGGTTCAAGATATATTACCAACAGTAATGGTGATGGATGTTTAAAAATTGAGGCGACTCTATTTACGCGTTTGGAAGAAATTCTTAGCCATGTTAATCAGGGCGATGTAGCATTAATAGACGAAGTTGAATTTTCACCAAACACACCTGACGAAATAGCATCTGTCATTAAAAGTTTAAGACAGACTGGAGTTCATGCTGTTATCTCTGGATTAGACTTTGATTTTACCAGGACACCATGGTTATCGACCACAACGGTTTTAGAAAATGTTGAACATTCCTTTGTCTTGGCTGCTTCTTGTATTACTAAGGGTTGTGGGGCGCCGGCTTCTTTTACTCAAAGAACACGACCCGATGGCACGCCGGCACATGCTGATGATCCTCAAATTCAACTTGGTAGTGTGGCTGACAATTATTCTTCAAGATGCGGTTTATGTCATGTCGTTTTACCCGCAAGGAAAGGAATAGTTGTCTAATTTTTTTGACGTCTTTTGACCTATTTTTGACTAATTGACAGAAAACAATTAAAAGGTAAAATTTTTTCACCATGACAAAAGAAAAAATTGGCGGTTTCGATGAAACAGGACAGCCACATGAAGGTATCTACCCAAACCCGTCTGATTCTAAACTTACTGGAATTAGCAGATTAATTGAAGAACAAATTGATCGTTTTGTCAGGGAAACTCCCGGGTTTCAACCTCTGACCGAAAAACAAAAAAAAGCCCTGGATGAGGCCCAAACAAAAAAGGGGTAGAAATAATTAAAGCGATGTCTATAGCTTCAGGTGTATAATTTTGCTATAATTGACCTCACTAATTCCTAATTTCTATATCTAGATCATATTATGCAATCTCTTTTACCTATTGAAAAAGTCGCTCAAAAAATCGGACTTGCTAAAGACGACTTAGAGTTTTATGGTAAATATAAAGCAAAAATTCTTGGTCAACCATCAAATAAAGTAAAAAATAACAATCTAATCCTGGTAACGGCAATGACTCCGGGCAAATTTGGCGAGGGGAAAACAACAGTTTCAATTGGACTTTCGCAAGCCCTTTGGCAGCTTAATACTCCTAATATTGTTGTTTTACGCGAACCTTCTTTAGGTCCTTGTTTTGGTATGAAAGGCGGAGCCACCGGTGGGGGATTAGCTACGATAGAACCGCAAGATGATATCAATTATCATTTCACCGGCGATATTCATGCAGTTACCTATGCCCATAACCTTTTGTCTTCGCTAATTGATAATTCGCTATACTTTGATAATCCATTTGATATTGATATCAACTCGATATTTTGGCCCAGGGTTTTAGATTTAAACGACCGTGCCCTGCGCGAGATTACGACCAGAATGGCTAAAAAAGATGGCAGTGAAATTGTTCAAAAAACCAGATTCGACATCTCGGTTACCTCGGAAGTCATGGCGATTTTATGTTTAAGTAAAGATTTAAACGATTTAAAAGAAAGACTGGGAAAGATTATTATTGGTTTTGACAAAAATGGCCGACCGGTCACGGCAAAAATGCTTAAAGCCGACGGGGCAATGACAGTTTTATTAAAGGATGCTCTAAAACCTAATTTAGTCCAGACGAGTGAAGGAACGCCGGCCGTTGTCCATGGAGGCCCGTTTGCCAATATTGCCCACGGAACAGCTAGTTTACTGGCGATTAAAACGGCCCAACAATTAGCTCCTTATACGATCGTGGAAGCTGGTTTTGGTGCAGATCTGGGAGCCGAGAAATTTTTGGATATAGTTTGCCGGTTAGGAGCTTTACAGCCTAAAGCAGCGGTTTTAATTGTCACCACCAGAGCAGTTGAAGAATCAGGTATTGAAAATGTTAAAAAACATGTAGAAAACCTCCAAAACTTTGGTTTGAACGTAATTATTTGTCTTAATCGATTTACTGATGATAATTTTAAAACGATAAAACTAATCAACCAATTTGCTTCTGCTAATAATTTACCGATAGCCGAGACATTCGTTTTTCAAAAGGGAGGAAAAGGAGGAATAGACTTAGCAAAACTTGTGCTAGAAGCGTGCCAAAAAGAAACCGTCATTGCGAGGAACAGAGTGACGAAGCAATCTCAAAAAAATGACGAGATTGCCACGCTTCCTTCGGTCGCTCGCAATGACGATGGAACAGGTTTAAACTTTGTTTATAATCTTTCCGATTCCCCTCAGGAAAAAATTCTTAAACTTTGTCAAAAAATATATGGAGCAAAAGACGTTGACTATACTTCTGAAGCAAAATCTCAATTAGACAAATTTGGAAAATTAGCCAAATCTTTTTATATCTGTATGGCCAAAACTCAATACAGTCTTTCTGATAATCCCGATATTAAGGGAGCACCCGAAAATTACACTTTTAGAGTAAGAGAAGTAAGATTGGCTGCCGGAGCCCAATTCTTAATTCCGGTTGCCGGTGAAATAATGACTATGCCCGGGTTACCCCGGCACCCTTTAGCCGAAACAATAAACATTTAAATATTAATTAAGGAGTTTTTTTATGTTACAAGAACGTGATAAACAAGAATACCAAAAGTATTTTAATCTTCTGACTGAACTAGGGTTTACAAAAGTGGAGGTTATTAGTAATGATAGTGGACTAACCGAGCTGGTTTTTGCCACAACTGAAGTTGCCTGTATTGATGGGCGGAACGCATTTCGCATAAAAGGATTAAAAGGCGGAGAAGTATCCAAGGCTAAATATGGTCCCAAGTTTCCCGGAGCATTACTTGGACTGGCTGCCTTAAAATATCCAACGGAAAATCTCGAAGATGCATTAATTACTATTGCTGAATTAGTCAGACAAAAGGGATATATTCCTACGCTTCATGGAGACGAACACCACGAGAATCATAATGAAATAGGTTGTGCTGCCTGGAATAGATTTTTTCCATCATTATCATTAGAAACAGGCAAAAAAATACTTCAGAAAATCGGTGGTAAATATCGAATTTTAACAGGTGAGCATCAGGAAGAAACTCTTGATATAAATTTTCGCCGAGGAAAAACTCCGACACAAAATGGGAGAAATTTTGCCTGTGATATTTGGTTTGCCCAAGAGTTGGGCATAGATCCTCTTGAAGCCGTTAAATTTACTGCAAAAGTCGTCAGGGGGGCAAAACCTGATGTAGTTAACGCGAGGATCTTAATTTAAGAATTGTGAAACAATGCATTAAAAAATCTGGTAATATAAGCATCATTATTATTTTATCTCTCCTGTTAATCATTTGTCTTAGTCTTCTTGGCTGGCAAACCTTCTCAAAGGTACCAATAACAAAGAAATTGCCACCGGAAACAAAAATAGCCAGCGACTCAGCGTTGGCAAAAGACCTTGCCGAAGCCAAGAAAAAAGCCGAAGAAGAAGCTAAAAAGAAAGAAGAAGAACGCCAATTTATGGCTACCTATGGCCCGTGTTATTGGTTACCAATACTAATGTATCATCATGTTAATAATCAGTCAGGTTGGTTGTATGTCAGTCCGGAGACTTTTGCCAGTCAGATGGATTATTTAATCCAAAAAGGCTACCAGACAATCACCCTATCTGATGCAGTAAACTTTCTTAACAGCGGTCAATTCCCGGGTAAAGTTGTTGTCTTAACTTTTGATGATGGATATCGGGACTTTTTCGATCAAGCCTATCCGATCTTGCGACAAAGGAATCTTAAAGCAACCGTATTTTTAATTACCCAGCTTATGGAAGGAGCTGACTATTTAACCTGGCAGCAAGCCAGGGAAATGGCCGGCAGTGGTTTAATTACACTTGGTGACCACACCCTTGATCATAAATCTCTATCTTCATTATCGGCAGATCAAATAAAAAATGAAGTTGTTAATTCAAAAAGTATTCTTGAATCACAGCTAGGTATGTCAGTAAATGTTTTTTGTTATCCTTATGGCGGATACAATCAAGCTACAGTAAATTCTCTTAGTGAAAACGGATTTATCGCTGCGGTTACAACCCAAAGCGGATTAAATTGTGCTAAATTACCTCTGACTTTGCGTCGAGTTCGTGTCGGCGGAGCCCAACTTTCCAGTTACGGCCTCTAGTCCTACATGGATTTTTCTTACAGGGGTAAAATAGTTAATATTTAAGACCTATAGTTATTTACAGGTTCCAATTTTTATGGTAAGATCGTGATCTCAATTATAGGTTTTAATATGTCAGATAAAGAAATCTTATCAGGATTAGCCCATAAAGAAATTCAACCTTGTCTTAGACGGATAATTGATCTTCTCGACAAATCATTTTTCCCCAAAGGCCGGGATATAAATATAACTTTTAGAATTCCCTCATCCTTTCTTATTGATAAAGGGCTTGTCTCCCAAAAAACAGCTGAAGGAATTAGTCGTGGGATGCAAAGGGCAGTTCAGGAAATTGGTCAATGCGCCAAAAATACCGTTTTTATTGAGCCGACGACAGAAAAAGACGGATTTATAATTAATGAGAAATATGTTGATGAGGAACAAATAGTTGAAGGAGGTCGTCTTGATCGTCTGGTAGAAGAAAAGATGACCCTAAGAGAAAAGAATGAAGACAAAGAAATTTCTATTGTATTGGAAGAAAGAGTCAGCGGTATTAGATTTAAGGATATGTCAGGTAACAGTTGGAAGCCGGCAATCAGAATTGAGGAAGATTTTAAACAGGTTAACGTAACTGAAAGACATATTTTGACAACATATGCTTTTGTTCAAGCAGCGGCAACTAGAATGGTTGGGGTATAATTTTTCTTATTGCTTTTTTTCCCATCATTTGTTAAACTAAAATCCAAATTCACACATCCGGTTAATTTCTCCTAACCACACAACCGGATGGAGGAGAGATAGGAGAATCAGAATGGAAGAAATTTCACTTAAAGACTTATTGGAGGCTGGATGTCATTTTGGACATCAGGTACCCCGTTGGAATCCACGGGCATCTTCATTTATTTATACCAGCAGGGATAATATCCATATTATCGATTTGGTAAAAACTAAAAGTGGATTAGAGACTGCGGCTGAATTTATAAAAAGTATCGCCAGTCAAGGCCAACGAATTATTTTTGTCGGGACAAAACGCCAGGCGAAAGCAGTTGTTAAGGAAGAAAGCAAAAGAGTTGGCGCTAATTATTTAATAACGCGTTGGTTGGGCGGATTATTAACAAATTGGGATCAAATAAAAAAGAATATAGACAAATTAGCGTCAATGAAAAAGGAACAAAGTTCCGGCGGTTGGGCAAATTTTACTAAGAAAGAACAACTGTTAAAAGAAAGAGAAATGACCAAGCTAGAAGGATTGTATGGTGGAATTGCTGATTTAACAAGTATTCCGTCAGTTTTGTTTCTGGTAGATATTCGTAAAGAAGAATCCGCGGTCCGCGAAGCAATTCGGACCGGTGTTAAAACCGTGGCTATCGTTGATACTAATGCCAATCCGGATCTGATTGATTATCCAATTCCCGGAAATGATGATGCCACCGGATCAATTAAATTAATCTGTACTTATTTAGCTGATGCTTATTTAGAAGGAAAATCCGTCTTCGCTAAAGCTACGGCGGACAAGCAAGAAAAGAATATCGAACCAGAAAAAAAAGTTGAAACGGAAGAGAAGAAGATAGAAGAAAAGGAACAAAAAGAGACAAAAGAAACAGAACCTAAGAAAAAGGTTGTTAAACCTGCCCGCAATGCTTCGCAAAGCGATGCAGGCGGGGAAAAACCGGTTAAGAAATCAGACGGTCGGAAAACTCAGAAAACCAGAAAATCAGATTAATCTGAAGATCAGAAAATCTGGAATTCTGGAATACTAATGATCTGAGTATTCTGATAGTCTGATGAACTGAAATTATATGATAAACGTTGATCAAATTAAAAAATTACGTGAACAAACCGGTGCCGGTATTGCTGACATTAAAGAGGCGTTAGAAGAAGCAAAAGGCGATGAAAAAAAGGCACTTGAAATCCTCAAAAAGAAAGGACTGGATAAAGCCGCCAAAAAAGCTAGTAGGGAAACTGCAGCCGGAGTAGTTGAATCATATATCCATGCTAATAAAGAAAGCGGAGCTATGGTCGTTTTGACTTGTGAAACCGATTTCGTAGCTCGTAATGAGGAATTTCAAAAGTTAGCCCATGAAATTGCCATGCAGGTTTGTGCGATGAACCCCAAAGACACAAAAGAGTTATTAAGCCAGCCGTGGATTCGGGATGAAAAGCAAACGATTGCCGACATAATTAAATCCCATATTGCTAAATTCGGAGAAAACATTAAAATAAAAGAGATAAGGAAATTCGCAATTAAGTAATCAGACAAATGCCAGATCTTTCCGAAACCCAAACCAATATGCAAAAAGCCCTGGAGATAATCCGGGCTGACCTTGGTACAATTAGAACCGGTCGAGCTACTCCTGCCTTAGTTGAGAATGTTATCGTTTCTGTTTATGGCGGGACTCAGAAATTAAAGATTATTGAATTAGCCACAATTAATACCACCGATTCGCGAACAATTGTTATCACTCCTTTTGACCAATCGATTATTGAAGAGATAAATAAGGGGTTACAGATTGCTAATATCGGTTTAACGCCAATATTAGACGGAGATGTTATCAGGATTTCGATTCCCTCATTAACCGAAGAGAGACGCCAGGAATATATTAAACTGGCCAAGCAAAAGTTGGAAGCAGGTCGGATTATGATCCGTCAGATTAGACATGAACTTATGAACGATTTAAAAAGAGGTTTCGAAGCTGATGAAATTTCTGAGGATGATCGGCGCCGCTGCGAAAACGACCTTCAGGATTTGACCGATAAAATGATTAGCGAGATAGACGAATTAGGAAGAAGAAAAGAAGAAGAATTACTACAGATATAATTTCCAATTGTTAAGCAAATCCCAATATCAAAATCAAATAATTATTCAGACGGATTTGATAATTAAAAATTAGGTCTATTTATGATACTTACCCTTATCGTTTTTCTATTAGTATTATCTCTATTAGTCCTAGTTCACGAATTAGGCCATTTCCTCGTAGCTAAGAAATCCGGGATTAAAATTGAGGAGTTTGGTTTTGGTTTACCCCCAAGGATTATTGGTTTTACCAGAGGTGAGACAGTCTATTCAATCAATTGGTTACCAATTGGTGGATTTGTAAAGCTTTATGGGGAAGATGAGGCGGAAGATTCATCCGTGAAAACATCAGCAAGTCAGGGTGCGTTTTTCACAAAATCAAAAACCATACGAGCAGCAGTACTTCTGGCTGGAGTACTGATGAATACAATAATGGCGGCAATGATCTTTTATCTTTTTCTCTTTATTTCAAATTTTAAAACGGAAGTACCTTTATTTTTTAATCATAAATTTTTTGCCGTTAACCAAACAAATAAAACCGAGCTGGTTATTATAAATGTCGCCCCTAATTCACCAGCAACAAAAGCTAAGATAATTATTCCTTCCCAGATTATTTCTGTAGCCAATAAACAACCTAAAACCAGCGAGTTATTTACGGAAATTATCAACGAAAACAAAGGTAAAGAAATTACCTTGGAGCTACGAAATTTAAATAATTTCCAAAATTATAAAGTTAAAGTGACCCCGCGGGTATCGCCGCCAAAAAATGAAGGACCATTAGGAGTTGCCTTTAGTCCGAGCCAAACAGCTGTCTTATCTTATAATTCAGGTGCCGAAAAACTGTTTTCCGGATTTACATATTCATTAAATATGCTTGATTATAATATGGAAGTTATTGGTAAGTTAATTGCCCTTTCGTTTAAAGAAAAGACAGCCGGACCGGTAGGGGAAGCAGTTTCTGGCCCGGCAGGTATTTTTGTGGTATTTCAACAACTGGTTAAAATCCCTGATTTCAAAGAAAAAATACTTCAAGGATTAAATTTAGTTGGCTTGATTTCAATATCATTAGCATTTTTTAATATATTACCTTTTCCGGCTCTTGACGGTGGTAGATTATTTTTTATTGTTCTTGAAGCCATAATGGGTCGTCGCGTCAAACCCAGTATCGAACGCTGGGCTCATCAAATTGGCATGGCTATCCTTTTAGCATTGATAATCTTGATTACAATCAACGATCTGATGCGGATTTTCCGTTAATTGCCGTTGTTTTTCTTCTAATGTTGTGATAAATTAATCTCATGCGCCAATCACAACTTTTCCCCAAAACTAAAAAACAAGCGCCAAAAGAAGCAGAAAGCGTTAATCATAAACTTCTAGTTCGTGCCGGTTTTATTGATCAATTGATGGCCGGCTCCTGGACACTTTTACCTTTAGGTTGGCGGGTGATTCAAAAAATAAATCAGGTTATCAGAGAAGAAATGAATGCCATTGGTGGCCAGGAACTGTTGATGCCACTTTTGCATCCTAAGGCAATTTGGAACGAAACAGGGCGTTGGGATAAGGCTAAAGAGATTATGTATCAGTTAAAAGATATTCATGAAAAAGAATATGCTCTTTCTTTTACTCATGAAGAAATTGTTATGGATTTGCTTCGAAAAAACATTAGTTCTTATGAAGATTTACCTGTCGCCGTTTATCATTTCTCAACTAAGTTTAGAAATGAACCGCGGGCAAGAAGCGGAATCTTAAGAGGCAGAGAATTTTTAATGAAGGATTTATATAGCGCTCACACAAGCGAAGAAGATTTGATGAAATATTACGAAATTGTAAAAGAAGCTTACCAAAAAATCTTTAAACGATTAGGTTTTGATATTAAAGTAACCAAAGCTTCGGGAGGAGTTTTTACTGATAAATATACACATGAGTTTCAGGTTTTAACTTCAGGAGGAGAAGACACAATTTATTATTGCGATAAATGCGATTGGGGAGAAAATAAAGAGATTTTTAAAGGCCAAATTGGGCAAATTTGTCCAATTTGCCAAAAGGGAACTATCCGGGAATCAAGGGCAATTGAGGTAGGGAATATATTTCCTTTAGGTAAATGGTACGCCGAGAAAATGGGAGCTTTTTATACTGATAAAGACGGTACCAAAAAACCGATCTGGTTTGGCAGCTATGGGATCGGCCCAACTAGAGTATTGGGAACCTATGCCGAGGTTTTCCATGATGAGCGAGGCCTTGTTTGGCCAAAGGTCGTGGCACCGTTTAGCTGTCATCTTCTAGTTCTTTCTAATGAGGCAAATTTGACTAATCTGGCTAATTCGATCTACGAAAAAATACTTACTGCGGGAATTGACGTTCTCTATGAGGATCGAGATATCTCCGCCGGACAAAAATTTGCTGATGCCGACCTTATCGGTATTCCCATAAGATTAGTAGTTTCTGAAAAAACCAGAGATAAGATTGAGTGGAAAGAACGCGACAGTGATAAAATTGAATTACTTTCTCTTAAAGAAATTCTTGCCCGCCTAAAATCCTAGCCGATTCATGCAAAATATCTCCTAGAAATAATTTTAATAAAATCATGCATGAAAGATTGAAAAGTCCATTTGATAGATTCCTAAGAAGGAGTCGTGAATATGAAGCTCCTGCCCCTTCTATTTTTACCATAAAAGGCCAAGATGGAAAAGAACGACCACTTCTAATAGGAGAAAAAATGTATTTGTATGGAAAACCAGATGAATCTCACTATGAATGGGTATCTCTTGAGGTACCTAAGGAATCAGATGATCCAAAATTAGCTGTTGGAAAGTTTGCAGTGATAGAAGTTCACGAACCTTTTCAATCTCGTCGGGATAAGTGGTTTCCTTTGGCCACTGATGTAAACGCAAGGATAAGCTGTAATGCATATACCAATACTAATCAGTTATGCTTCCCTTTACTGCGCGGTTTAGTAACAATTAATCTTATTGACAACAAAGTCAATTGTTCCACATGTTGTATTAGCGGACCAGAGATTTCTCCAGTTAAACGTGTTTTAAAAGTGCATGAGCCAATAAATGCCTTTGTTCCAAATTTATCTATCAAGGGAGATTTTTCGTTAGCATAACATTTTTCATGATGTAAATTGGATTTATATTAATAAAGTCAGATGATAAAATTATTCTTGTTTTGTTTTTAACTCATGAAGAAGTTCGGTTAGGGAAATACCATGAAGAGAAAGATTAGCCTCTAATAAGTATCTATTGTTCGATTTTTCCCAAAGTGAAATTAAGGCCACCTGACCATTTTTACCGACAGGTTCCTTTCTTAAGAGTTCTCTTGCTATCCCTGGATCAGATAACCTTTTAAATGGTTTCTTTGTCAAGAGAGATTTTTTTCCCCAGATAAAACTTTCCCCTTTTTCTGTAAAACCGATTTCTATTGTAGGATTACCACCAAACCAATAGTGACCATATGTACAAGTAATAAGTCTATCAGCCTGATTGATATTTTCCGGACAAATAGCTGGTGCGTCAGGTGAGGATATTGATGTATCAGTTTTATAATCATTCCACAGGGAGTAGTAATGTTTTTCCCATACAGCACATGAATTATTTTCTGTTCCATATCTTTTAAATTGAAACTTAGGATTGCCTCCAATTCCTTCATATATTCTGTAACTTTTTACAAGCTTTTGGGTAGCTTCAGGCAGATGCAAACCATCGTTAACATCTCCAAACAGAGAAAAAAGAAGTTTTCCTGCTTCTTCAGGAGAAAGAAGGACGGAGGTTTCTTTCTTTATAGGTAGTCCAGGTCTTCTATCGGGACTTGGTGACATAATGGGTTGATTCTACAATCCAAATATTAACTTGTCAAGAAATGACAAAAAAGGTAGAATATGGGTACTTATTTCTTTCCCGTTATCAGTTTTCGATTAATCAGTTAAAAACCGATAAACGGATATCTGATTAACTTTTATTCCGAAAACGGAAAACTGAGAACCGATAACCAAGATGAAACTCATTCCGCCCCTCAAGATTCCCGAGCTTACAGCGAGGGTGAATTGAGGTAAGGAAAAAGCTATGCTTATTGTTACTCATTTTAGTCCTGATTTAGATGCAGTAACCAGTGTTTGGCTGATAAAAAGGTATATGCCAGGATGGGAAAAAGCAAACGTTGGATTTGTACCAGCTGGAGAAACATGGAATAATCAACCAGTTGACACCGATCCGGATATTATTCATGTAGATACGGGGTTGGGTAAATTTGATCACCACGGCGGCGATGAGGATACCTGCGCGGCCAGATTGGTTTTAGATAGTATAAAGCAGGAAGCAGTAAGTAGGAAGCAGGAAGACACGTTGGATAGATTGGTCGACGTAGTTAACATTATTGATCATTTCAGAGAGGTTTATTTTCCTAATCCGACCGCTGATTTTTATGATTTTGGGTTGGTTGGACAATTAGAAGGATGGAAGCTTATCTATGATAACGAACCGGAAAGAATAGTCGAATTAAGCCTTGAATGTTTAGACGGAGTGTATAAACAATTACAGAATAAAGTCTGGGCTGAAAAATTATTAAAAGAAGAAGGCATTGAATTTGAAACCCAATGGGGGAAAGGAATTGGTATTGAAACACATAACGATGAAGTTATTCATACCGGTCAAAAGATTGGTTATGTTATGGTAGTTCGTAAGGATGGGAAAAAAGGTTATGTCAGAATAAAAAGCTTGCCCGATCAGAAATTTGATTTATCTGATATTTATATAAAATTAAAAAAAACAGATACAGACGCGACTTGGTTTTTACATTCAAGTAAACATATGATCTTAAATGGTTCGACCAAGAATCCGAAAATGAGACCAACAAGCCTTAGTTTACGAGAAATCATAGATATTATCAGAATAAACAAATAACCCAATAAACAAATCAATGACAAATTTAAAATTAATAAATATTTAAAATTTGTATTATTTGTAATATTTGAAATTTATTTGAGTATTTGTCATTTGCAATATTTGCTTATTTTAATATGGATTGTCTTTTTTGCAAAATTATAAATAAAGAAATTCCCGCCAAAGTCGTTTATGAGGATGATGGAATATTGGCTTTTAATGATATAAATCCAAGAGCGCCAGTTCATGTTCTTTTTATTCCTAAGAAACACATTGACTCTTTAAGAGACGTTAAGGACGAAGATGAAAAACTTTTAGGAAAGATGTTTTTAACAATTTCCAAAGCGGCTAAGAGTTTGGGTATTGATAAGGATGGGTATAGAATAGAAATAGCCAATGGAAAAAACGCTGGCCAGGAAGTTATGCATATGCATTTTCATTTGCTAGGAGGATGGAAAAGTAATGATTAAATTGGATTTTTCGAAAGTAGGTGATTTATTTTTATGACTATAGTTAAAGCCGGTCCAGGAGATACAACTGATTCTTTAATAAGAAAGTTTTCGAAAAAAGTCCGCGATGATGGTATTCTTCAAGACTTAAAGAAAAAAGAGTTTTATCAAAAGCCAAGCCAAAGACGAAAAGAAGAAAAGAAAGAAAGAGAAAGAAGAAAATATACCAGTCGGAGGTCGTATGGACAATAAGCAGAGCTTTTCTTCGAATAATTTGTTCAGTAAAATTCAGGAAGATCTAAAATTTGCTCTGAAGAATCAAAATCAAGACGATCTTAGGACGCTGCGATTTCTTTTAGCAGAGGTTAATAATCAGATTGCCGAAAAATATAGCCCGCAAAAGGGTGGAATTCCCGTTGATGGGATCCCTAATGAAGATATAATCCAGGTGATACAAAAACAGGTTAAAACCCACAAGGAAAGTATCGAAGCGTTCAAGGCTGGTCATCGTCAGGACTTAGTTACAAATGAAGAAAAAGAGCTGTCCATTTTACAAAAATATTTACCGCCACAAATAAGTGAAGAAGAAATTAAAAAAATTATCGAAGAGATCAAAAGTTCGGGAATAAACGATTTTGGTCAAATAATGAAAGAAGTAATGGCAAAAGTTAAAGGAAAAGCTGATGGTTCGTTAGTGGCAAAAATTGTCAAAGAATCACTTTGATAAATTATCCTAATTGACCTAATTACTATATGTCTAAAATTTTAATCTCAACCGAGTCTCGTTTTCCGGTTAATAAGAAATTGATGCGCGAGACTGTAGAAAATTTTTTAGAACAGCAAAAAGTTAAAGCTGATATTGAGGTTAGTATCCTTGTAGTTGGCGATCGAAAGATGCGTGAGCTAAATAATAAATATCGAAAGCTGGATCATACAACTCCAGTTTTGACTTTTGCTCAAGAAGAGGGGAAAGCGTTTGTTTCTCCGCCGGATAAGATTTTAAGAATTGGCGATATTGTAATTTCCTACCCCCAGACGGTTTTAATGGCTAGGGACGAAAATAAAATGGTCGATCAAAAAATCACTGATTTGGTTTCTCATGGTCTATCAAATCTATTTGGATTAACTTCATTATAAAGATATATAGTTTTTCTCCTTGAAAACTATTTTCTTTTATGAAAAAATAACGAGGATAATATATGGTTGTTTTATATCGAAAATATCGTCCACAGAAAATTTCGGAAATTGATAGCCCACTGGTACGTCAGAAACTGGAAACAATATTAAATAGTAATCGGGTGCCCCATGCCTTTTTATTTTCCGGTCCTAAAGGTACGGGCAAGACATCTTCCGCCAGAATTATTGCCAAATCAATCAATTGTGAAAAAAATGACGGTAAAGGTGAACCATGTAATAAATGCAATACCTGTTTGTCTATTACTAACGGGTCTAACGTGGATATTCTAGAAATTGATGCCGCCTCGAATCGGGGGATTGATGAAATCCGCGAACTCCGGGATAAAATAAAATATTCGCCAGCCAATGCCCGTAAAAAAATCTATATTATTGATGAAGTTCATATGTTAACTAATGAAGCTTTTAATGCGCTTCTTAAGACGCTTGAAGAACCTCCGGAACATGCATTATTTATACTTTGTACCACTAATACAGAAAAATTACCGGAAACAATTATTGATCGTTGTACGAGAATCGATTTTAAAAAAGCAACCACTGCCGACCTGGTCGAATCATTAAAAAGAGTTAAAAAAGGTGAAGATAGAGATATTGATAAAGAAGCACTAATAGAAATTGCTAAGCTTAGCGAGGGAAGTTATCGCGACAGTCATAAGTTGATCGAAGAAGTTATGACAATGTATCCGCGGGCGAATATAACTCTTGAATTAGTCAAAAAGGTTTTGGGAGAAAGGGAAACCAATGAAAATCTCTTTAATTGGATTAACCCGACGGATCCACAAAAAGGTTTGGCTATGATGGAAAAACTGGCTGAAAAAGGATCAGATTTTAAATTTATATGCCAAACAATATTAGATACACTCCACGCACATCTTTTGCGAAAATATAATCTAATTGAAGATGATTTTATTTATTATGATGGATTAAATAATTTAACACCCGAGCAACTGAAGAACCTGATTGTTTTATTTTCCCAAGCTAGTCAAGAGATAAAAACCGCCATTATTCCGCAATTACCATTAGAATTAGCTATTGTTGAATGGTGTGAGGGGATAATGAAGTCAGAAGGCGGCGATGATGAGATCGCCGGTGACGAATTTTCTCACCCGGTTGATGTTCATGCTGAGGTCGGTACGAATATTTTTTCCGGTACAAAACCTGACGCAGGAGCCCCGCCTCCGGCGGGTCCTTCGTTCCTCAAAAATATTGTACCCCCCCACGCGAACACAACAGTGGGGTTATCGAAAATAGAACAAAAATGGGAAGAGATTTTGATCGCCATTAAGCCTTATAATCATTCAGTTGCTGGTTTGTTGCATTCGTGTAAGCCGGCTAATTTTGATGGTCAAAGATTAAATCTTGAAGTTTTTTATAAATTTCATTACGATAAACTATCTGAACCAAAAATAATGGAATTATTAGATAAAATTGCCAGTGAAATTTTTGGTGATAAAATTATAGTTATTCCAGAATTTAAACCAAAGAAATGACAAAAAACTTGTCATCCTGAACTTGCTTCAGGATCCGTTTCGTCATTGCGAGGAACGTAGTGACGAAGCAATCTTCGATAACGAGATTGCTTCACTTCGTTCGCAATGACAACACACGTAAAGGAGGCGTGAATTTATGTTTAATCCATTAAAAGGTCTAGGAGATCTAAAACAGATGCGTGATCAAGCAATGCAGATTCAAAAAGCATTGGCAGCCGAAAGTATAACCATTGAAAAAAATGGGATAGAGATTGTTATTACTGGTGATCAAAAAGTCCAGTCAATTAAAGTAAACGGAAATTCTGATTATAATTTACAGGAAGCGGTTAATGAAGCAATCAAAAAATCCCAAGAAATGGCTGCCAAAAAACTTCAGGAAATGGGTGGAGGTTTGGGAGGACTACTGGGACAGGGATAAAGTTGACCTCAAGATTTCTTAGAAATTATGGTAAAAGCGGATATTGCGATAATTGGAGGATCAGGATTATACAAGTTATTAGATAACGCCAAGGAAGTTGAAGTCAAAACTCCGTACGGCTTACCATCTGACAAAATTACCATTGGTAAAATAGCTGGAAAGAATATAGCCTTTCTTCCAAGACATGGTCGACATCACCAATTTCCTCCGCACAAAATTCCTTATCTGGCTAATTTTTGGGCGCTTAAAAAATTAGGAGTAAAACGCATTATCTCATTAACCGCTTGTGGATCATTGCAAAAGAACATTAAAAGAGGTGATTTTGTTGTTATTGATCAGTTTGTGGATCGCACCTCGGCAAGATCATCAACTATTTATAATGGCCCGCAAACGGTACACATATCAACCGCTTATCCTTATTGTCCACATATAAACAAAATAATATATACTTTGGGTTTAAAACTGGGATTAAGAATTCATTCGCATGGAACATTGGTGATTATTGAAGGTCCAAGATTTTCCACTCGGGCAGAATCAGAATGGTTTACTAAGATGGGCTGGGATATTATCAATATGACAGGTTACCCAGAAATAGCTCTAGCTAAAGAGCTTCAGATGTGTTATTGTTCAATTGGTTTAGTGACTGATTATGACGTAGGTGTTGTTGCTTGGGAAAAATTACCGCCAGTATCGACAGATGAAATATTAAAAGTCTTTAAGCAAAATACTGCCACAGCTAAAAGATTAGTTGAAAAAATACTTAAAGAGATCCCAGGAAGGAGAACCTGCAATTGTGGGAAAAGTCTAGAAGGAGCAAGAGTAAATTAACAATAAATAAACAAATGAACAAGATAAATTTGAGAGATAAGGTTTATGACATTTCCAACTTCCCCGAAAAAGGAGTAACCTTTCGTGATCTAACTCCTTTACTTTTAGATCCGAAGTATTACAGTGAAACTATTAAGCAAATGCTTCTTAAAATAGAGAATTTAAGGTTTGATAAGGTTTTAGCTATTGAAAGCAGGGGATATTTATTTGCCACTATTATTGCCTACAAAAGAAAAGTTGGGTTAGTACCCGTTCGGAAAATTAATAAATTATTACCTCGTAAATCAGTAATCGAGAAATATAAGACTGAATATAGTACTGATGGCGTTAAAATCCATGATGATGCTGTTTTGAAAGGAGAACAGGTATTAATTGTAGACGATTTAATAGCTACCGGTGGAACTGCACTGGCTAGCTGTAAGCTAGTTGAGAAAATTGGCGGGAAAGTGGCTGCTTTATTATTTTTAAACGAATTAACCTATTTAAAGCCACGGGAAAAGCTTAAAGATTATCAAATTATATCGCTTATCAAATTTTAAGGAGAATATGAAGATTATTGTAACAGGTTCTTTGGCTTTTGATTTTATTATGGATTTCCCGGGTCGATTCTCTGATCATATTTTACCGGAGAAAATCCACGCGATTAACCTTTCCTTTTTGGTTAATACCATGACTAGGCAAAACGGAGGAACGGCCGGAAATATTGCCTATAATCTTGCTCTTTTACATATAAAACCTATTGTTATCGCCGTTGCCGGTAATGATTTTGACGATTATAAAAAATCATTAGATAAAGTTGGAGTTGACACCTCATTAATCAGTTGTATCCAAGACGAACCGACAGCATCGGCTTATATTTTTACTGACAAAGTTGATAATCAGATTGCTGGTTTTTATCCTGGGGCAATGAGGGCCAGCGCCTATCTAAAAATCGAAAATTTGAATTTAAAAAAAGACGAAAATATAGTTGTAATCTCACCTAATGATCCCGTGGCTATGACAAAAATTACTAAAGAATGTAAAAAATTAGAGATAGATTATATGTTTGATCCGGGAATGCAGTTACCAAGACTATCAGATCAAGAATTAAAAAATGGCATCGAAGGAGCCAAAATAGTGATTGGCAACGATTATGAGATATCACTTATTAATAAAAGAATTAAGAATTATGAATTAAGAATAATGGATGACAAAAAAATTTGGATCACCACATTGGGAGATAAGGGTTCACTTATTGAATTAGGTAAACAAAAATATAAAATTCCACCGGCTAAACCGAAAGAGATACTAGATCCAACCGGAGCTGGTGATGCCTATCGGGCTGGATTTCTAACCGGTTTTCTTACTGGACAAAGCTTAGAAATATGCGGTAGAATGGGTTCTATCGCTTCAGTTTATACTGTTGAAAAATACGGAACGCAAACTCACGAATTTACCTTAGAACAATTTAAAAAAAGATACAAAGAAAACTTTAAGGAAGAATTAAAGATTTAAAAAAGAAAAACATTTCACTGAAAATATAGAAAGGAATAATGGATAAAATGAATTTTGATATTAAGGATATTTCTTTAGCAGAGAAAGGAAAACTTAGGATTGAGTGGACTGGTAACCATATGCCGGTTTTGAATTTGATCAAAGAACGTTTTGCCAAAGAAATACCTCTCAAAGGAATAAATTTAGGTGCTTGTCTTCATGTAACTGCTGAAACTGCTAATTTAGTTTTAACCTTAAAAGCAGGTGGGGCTAATGTTTTTCTATGTGCTTCTAATCCGTTATCGACCCAGGACGATGTTGCTGCTTCTTTGGTTAAGGATTATGAAATCCCCACATTTTCTATCAAAGGCGAAGACAATAAGACTTATTATAAACATCTAGAATCAGTTTTAGAGACAAAACCCAATATTACCATGGATGACGGGGCAGACTTAATTTCCCTTTTGCATAAAATATCTAAACCTGTCAGAACCCAAGATAATTACACCTTAAGCCAAAAAGGAAAAATGCAAGGCTGGGAATTTTTTGGTTCTTCAGAAGAAACAACTACCGGCGTTATCAGGCTAAAAGCTATGGCTAAAGATAGGGCATTGAAGGTTCCGGTTTTAGCTGTCAATGATTCACAGACTAAACATTTTTTTGATAACCGTTATGGGACTGGTCAATCAACAATTGACGGAATTCTACGAGCGACTAATTTGCTATTAGCCGGAAAATATTTTGTAGTTTGCGGTTATGGATGGTGTGGCCGGGGAATTGCCGCCAGGGCACGCGGCATGGGATCTAAAGTAATAATTACCGAAGTTGATCCGGTTAGAGCCCTAGAAGCAGTCATGGATGGATTTGAAGTTATGAATATTTATGAAGCAGCGAAGACTGGCGAAATCTTTGTGACGGCCACCGGTGATAAAAATGTTATTTCATTAGAAATTATTAAACAAATGAATGATGGAGCTATAGTAGCCAATTCCGGACATTTTAACGTCGAAGTGGCCGTGGATGAGTTAGAAAAAATTGCG
>JAZDMI010000030.1:0-4357 GCA_043801155.1 Candidatus Gottesmanbacteria bacterium | reverse complement strand
TGCTTTTTTTAGGGCGGCGGCTGCCCCCAGCGCCCCAGCCGCCGCCCGGCCTGTCGTGAGCCGGTCAAACGACGACCGAAAATAGGTCATTTCCAAAAAGTTCCGATTGTTTCGTATCCCGTTTCACGGGATGCGCCGCTAAGCAACATCCACCAAGCAAAATAAGGCCGGGTTGATTTTGGCTTTCCAACGTGTCCGCAATTAGAACATTTTACCTCTCGCCATCTCATATGATTTATTAATTACATTCAGTGCTGCTACAGCTCGGTTTATGTGTTTGTTCTCGCGCGTCATCACTATCCGTAATTACATAAAAGTTACCGTTTTCTTCTAATTTAGTATATAAGGCGTAGTGATCGCCTGAATCCGTGCTGACATACCAGTAATTATAATCACTGCCCGATGCCTCTACGGTCGGCGCCTCTAGCCACTCCCCAATATAATCTCCATCAATAATGGCGTTATAAAAACCTTTATTTACATGATCGTAATCAATTTCTATTGGTGTTGAAGAAATGTAATAATGACCTTGGTCATCGTAGTATAAAACTTGAACTATCCTAAAAATTGAAATATCTGCTTCTCTTTGAGCGTCTCTAGCTAATTCACGGGCGCCATTAAGCGCAACCGTGCCGATTGAAGAAAGTATGCCAAAATAAGCGATAGGAGCTAGAAAAAAAATGATAATACCAATAATTTTCCAGCTATGTTGTTGTTTCTCAAATGCTTTTTCTCCTTTTTTATAACCCCCAGCCTGCCATGCCCATTTATTACCATTTATACCTAAAACGATCCACCAAAAAAGATTAATTACTGGGACAATGACTAATAATGAGATCCATACTCGATTAGATAAACCCCAAATCCAAGTTAGGCCCGCAGCGCCCCAGTTCCAGCCCTGAAGGCTTTGTGGCAAAGCAACTGAATTATTAGAAACAGCCGTAGCATCACTAGCCTTGGGCGACTTATCTAGGGTTTTAGAAAATAATTTACCGCCACAACTAGAGCAGAATTTTTCATTTTCTATATGTTTATTACCACATTTTGTACAATACATATTTTTATTAAATTACTTTTTAATTACTTGTTGATATTAAAACTAGCCATAACACATTAATAAAAACGCCACTTATAAACAGCACAAGACCCCATATCCCCCAGGAGCGCTGTGAGTTATTAAATTGTTCAATACTTTCCCACTGCCTAGCTTTCCAAGCCCACTCATTACCCTTTACACCCAAGACAATCCACCAAACGTAATTTAAAATGGGTACAAAATTTAAAAGTGAAATCCAAACACCATTCGATACTCCCCAAATCCACGTTAATCCGGCAGCTCCCCAACTCCAACCAGCTACCTCCGCTGGCACCTCAGAAGCGTCTCCCTTGCCAGATCTTTCATCATAATGCACATCATTATTACGAATTGTTTTTTTGTTTAGATAAACAATTCCTATGGGCACAAATACAAGGATGCCAATCATGGCCATAAGAGCAACGAGACCAAGTACCCATTGGATAATATTTATAACTGTGTCGCTAGTAGAAACATTATAAGAGACTGAATCAGTAGTGCCAGCCGCAAAAATTATTACTGACCAAATTAGTAATACCGTTATAAGAGTGGCAAAAGGAAGGACTATAAAAAATATACCAAGCTTTTTGTTTCTACTTGAAACTACAGCGACCCCTGAGGGCGATGAAGCTGGTGCGGTTTTATTTGTTTCGCTTCCAGTTACATTAGCGCCACAATTAACACAAAATTTAGCGCTTATATTTAATTTATGCCCACAGTTATAACAATGCATAAAATTTTATTATTAATTATTATTACCGATAAGTTTCGTCATATTCTTTGAGAATATCCCGAACCGTTTACTATTAATTTTTAATTTCATTTTTTTACTATCATCCGTCGGAAAAATCAGCTGCCCACCCAGTATGGATTTTTTGTATTCAAGAATTTTAAGTTGCTCCCCCCCGAATCGGTAGTACCTGACAGATTTCTCAAGAATCTCCCCTAAGCTTTGATTCTTTGTCTTTGCTTTCTGACTCATAATAATATCAAAAAATGCCCCAGGACCGAAGGGAAGGGGGTTGCCACCCATGTAGCAGAAATAGACCGCGTCTTTTGTGAATAAAATAGTCCAGTAGGATATTGTTGCAATACCAGTGTGTTTGATATTAGCAATTGCATCAATAATAGTTGACGTACTATTCCTGGTTGAAGCAGTCTCTGCGACTGCATCGACGATTTCTCCACCACAATAAACACAATACTTAGCGTTATCTTTGTTTTCTTTCTCGCAATATGGACAAATCATTATTAGTTTAATGTAAAGCCGTTAATAAATTTAGCATGGGCAGTGGGGTCATCTTGTCCCTCAAAGTAGTCAGTAAAAACTTGGTATATAGTTTGGTTTTTTGTTATCAGTACTCCCTGAAGTATCTCCGTATCTACCTTCATCTTAAATTCAAGGGCTTGATTGTTACCCTTCGTGGTTGCTTGTGAGGATAGCAATACTGAGTCTGTAAAACTAGTAAGCATGCCATCTAAAACGTTCTGGAGGTTGATTTCTGGGTTGGAAAAATCAACTGAGCCGGTATAATGAAATACATTGATAAAAAATTCGTTATCGACTGAATACGAGTCGATTGTAACTGTAGTATCAGAATCTGGTATTTGTTGTGAATCAGAACTTGATTCGGGCGATGAAGGGAGTAATGCAGTAAAACCACCTCGTTCAGGAGAAAACGTTATCCAGTTTACTGAAATAGTATTGGTAACGACCCCGCTATCATTACTTGTATTTGTTGTTGCTTGGGACCTATTGGGCCCATAAATCGCTGCCAAAAAAAAGGCAATTATAGCAATAACGGTAATGCTAACCCAAAATAAAGTCTTTATTTTGTGCTTAGAAGGAGCGAGTTCAGATCTGAAGCTTTCCAGTTTATTCAATTTACCAATACTATTTGCACCTGAGATCAGGCCAACAAATACCAGAAGAAATATTATTCCTAATGAGCCGCCATAAAATACCGTGACTATCAGCATAACAACTGAGAGCAACAACAGGAAATTCAAGTATCTACTTGTATGCACATCCTTTAAGAGTTTAATTCTATTTCCAAGAACAATAAATATTATTGCCGAGTAAACCATAGTTACATATCCTGACGCATCAAATTTATCCGCAAGACCAGAATCAGAAAAATTATTATCTAGCAAATACCACACAAATAAAGCCGTACCCGCAATAAGTTGTAGCCACCCAAAAATATTTGCGCTTGTCCCAGCGTTTTTTACACTAGTTTTCCATTTCTTTATTTTCTTTGGATCGGGGCCATTGGTTTTATTAACATCAATACCCGCTGAAGCTATATTGTCCTTGGTTCTGGGCTTTTCGCTAATGTCCTCTATAGAGGCGCCACAATTAACACAGAACTTTGCAGAATTAATATTTTTCTCTCCACACTTTGAGCAATACATAGTAATATACTTAAATTGAAAAGATTGATTTTTTATTTATTTTATTACAAACCATAACGTCTTAAACATGGCTGATATACCTCTTGGGCAGAATCTCTTAAACCTTTATGGTCTTCAATTGAAAAGACGTGCCAGGTATTATTCTTACTAATAATCCGACCATCGGCCTGATGTTGATAATTTGCATCAAATAACATCTGATATTCATTATCGGCTTCAATCTGACATGCTGCGCGAATCGATGACGGTCTCAACTGAAACCAATAAAATGCTCCTGTTCCTAGGGCTATTATTATTATTGAAACCAATACCCATGGCCATCGTCGCTTTTTTATTATCGGTAATGTTTCATTGTTTTTTATTTCTTCAACAATCTTAAAACCACATTGATTGCAAAAGTCACCAGAATCTAATTTTTTATTACCGCAGTTTGAGCAGAATTGTTCTTGGGTAGCCATAATTATTATATATTATTGCTAATACCAACATACTTCGGCAGCAGGACCTGTTTTATTCTCTAAATACTTCAGGGCATCGTCCTCTCCACCGATCTGGTCTATCAGACCAACTTCTAGCGCCTGCTCACCAAGCATGCTGGAGCCATCAGCCAATGCCACAACTTTGTCCCTGTCTAAGGAACGATTTGTTGCAACAATGTCAATAAATTTATTAAATGTTATTTCGAGATCACGCTCTGCGATTGCCCTTTCCTCGTCCGTAAGTGGCTTATCCTCATTAAACATATCTTTGTATAAACCGGTGCTGAGTTGGTTAAACGTAATACCCTGATCAACATTATTTTTACTGTAATCAATATACGAACTAGTCACGCCGATACTGCCAACATCAGAAAGGGTTGACGCCATG
>JAZDMI010000013.1:0-6629 GCA_043801155.1 Candidatus Gottesmanbacteria bacterium | reverse complement strand
GCAAGCTTTATACATGACTATAACAATATATATAACCACACAACTCCTTGGTATGGCACGACTCAATCTGCCAATGAAACTACACTTAATCCTGCTTATAATACCTCAACCTACGGCAAAGGCGCCTACCTAATGGTTCCTGCTGCACTGAAAGGTAAAGGTGAAAATGGGGGAGATATCGGAGCCGAAGTGCTTTATCGTTATGTTGATGGTGTATTAACAGGTGATAAACTCTGGCCGTGGCCGATGGAAGAACGAATTAAAAACGAAACCGGAATTTCTGTAACCTGGGAATCAAGCGGAGGGTTATGGAAAACGCTGGACGGTGTTTATACCGACACCACGGCGCCAGCCAGCCCCACAGGATTAACAGTAAATTAACCATTTGGAAGTTCAACTTCCAAAAGTCACTTAGGAGCGAGGCACCTAAGTAGCAAATAAAATTAAAAATGAAAAGCTGCAATTCAAAATTTAAAACAGTTTTCTTTCTTGCGATGTTATTTTTCGGACTTTTCGGCTTGGCCAAAAGTTCCGAGGCGGTTTACCCCGTTGCTGGCCAACGTAAGTTTTTGCTGACGGGATTTTTATTTACTTTTTTTATTTTTTTTGCTGGACTTATTTTCGCTTCGCCAGCATATGGGGCGGAGTATTATGTTTCGCCGACTGATTCGCTGGCAACCGCCGTTTCCCAACTCCAGCCAGGCGACACCCTCATTTTAAGAGACGGGACATATTATCAATCGCTCAACATAACAGTTTCCGGAACTGCCGGGAATCCGATTACAATCAAAGCAGAACATGATGGATTAGCTATCGTAGATGGGCAAAATGCGAGAGAACCATTCAGGATTGAAGGAACAGGTGGCAGCCACAAAACTGACATTACTGTAGAGGGTATTGTATTTAAAAATTCTAATGATTCTGTTGTGATTGTTCATTATGCAGACAGGATTAATTTAAAACGTGTGTCGGGATATAATGCACTTGTAGATGGTAATACCCATATTTTTGACTTATGGTATGTGACAAGTACCTTACTTGAGGATTGTGTTGCTTCCGGCACTGGCAGAGTTATGATTAATGTGCTTGATTCTGATATGGTTAAAATTCGCAGATGTTATACAAGATGGACGCAGTACACGGGAGCATACGGAATGGGATGGGGAGTTCAAATCTATGGGACTCCGAATTCAATAGTAGAAAACTGTGTTGCGATCAAGACGGTTTCTGGTAATGCAGGAGGCATAGCAATATGGTCACATACTTATAGTGCCCCTTCAGACGATAATAAGATATACGGAAATGTGGTCATCTTGAATGATGATTATGTTGGATACTGGATAGGAAGTGCTATAAAAAATATAACAGGGAATCAGTTTGTTAATAATGTAGTAATAAATACAGCAACTGGGTTTCAACAAAGGGCTGACGACGGTCTTTTAATTTCTAATCTTACTTCAGTATCAGTTTCAGGAAATCACTTTGAAATGTCAGAAGATACATCAGATGAACAAGATTTGGATTTTAAAATAAATACGAACCTGAAAAACTCCTCATTCCTAACAACTGGAACTGGAATTGTAAAAGGAACTTCCAATCATACTGATTCCTTTCTTCATACATACAACAACTTATATAATCTAAATGCTAATTATTCAGGAACAACACAAGGCACTGGGGAAATATTTGTCAATCCTGTTTATGATATATCAACTTACGGCAACGGTGCTTATTTGACGGTTCCTACGGCATTAGTAGGACAAGGTGAATCAGGTGGCGATATAGGAGCTAAGGTTCTCTATCGTTATGTCGATGGGGTATTGACCGGAACTGCTCTCTGGCCCTGGCCTATGGAACAGAGGATCTGCAATGAAACTGGATATTCGGTAACTTATGAAAACAGCTGTGCTAATGGCGGAGGTATCTGGAAAACGCTGGACGGAGTTTATGCTGACACCACCCCGCCCGCCGCGCCACAAGGATTAACGGTAAATTAACTATTTGGAGGTTCAACTTCCAAAAGTCACTTAGGAACGATCACTTAGGAGCGAGGCCCCTAAGTAGCAAATAAAATTTATAAATGAAAAGTTGTAATTCAAAATTAAAAACAGTTTTCTTTCTCGCAATATTATTCTTCAGCTTTTTTGGCCTGGCCAAAAGTTCCCAGGCGGCAACAGAATTAACCGTAACTAAAGTAACTCGCATTTCTCATCCTGCATATCGTACCTCAAATGTATGGTATGGTGCTCGTGATCCTTGGAATAGTGATTATACAAGATTAATGCTTTATGAAAGCCCAGCCTTTACTCATCCAGAATATGGAAAAACCGGTAGAGGCTTAGTATGGGGAACCATAAATAATCTAAAAAGCTGGACAACTCTTACAGAATATGAAAATGCTGCCAAACCTCTTCAAGCAGGATATGACAATTTCAACTGGAGAGCAGATTCAGTCTATTGGAGTCCTTTTATAGGTGAAGAAAATGTCATATACGGACTTTATACCTATTATAGTACCACGGTAAGAAGATTGAATCTTGATACAGGAACAGTGACTATTGTCGTATCATACGATCCAGGAGATGGTACAGATGTTAGTAACGCACGGGCTTTAGGATGGACAACTGATAACAAATTAGTAGTCGGATTTAATGATATTACCGGATGTTGTGGTTATGAAATAGATGTTCAAACCGGAAGCAGGACCCGGTATTATTCACAGCCAAGTAAATGTTCTGATGAGGGTAACAGATGGCCATTAGATGTAAAAGCAAATGGGCATATGCACCTTAGTCCGGATAAAAAAAGAGAGGCATTATATGGTTATGGTTATATTAGAATAAATGAGCCGGGTGTTGATTGCATTACAGAATATAAAGATCCATATTATCCAAATAATCCAGTAGGTAAACACATAGGACATGTTTCATGGAGATATTCTAATGACTGGCTTCTCGCTGGAGATGTCGGTGATTTTGATGGATGTAATTTTACCGCTCCCCATATGGATACGTACGGAATTTATCAAATATATTTTGATAGAACCACACATGAATTTGATTACTACTCACTTCTCAAAAAAGAGGGTGCTGGTCTTTGGTGTGATGGTTCAAATTACCGTAATTATCACGCATTGCCTCTTGCTACCTTACGCAGTGACGGAAACCAGATACATTTTATGAGTACAGATGGCCTATGGTCTTATGATGATTATACGCTTAAAGGAAAAACACCTTGGGGAACAGAAGGAGTCTTTCTGGCAGATTTAGCTTTGGCATCAGACACCATTCCTCCCTCCGCGCCGAGTGGCCTCGCCGTAAATTAATTGAAGGCGGGCGAGGTTAATAGTACAATAAATTTACAATTATTAATTTGCAATTTTCAATGAATCAATTTGCAAAATTCAAAATTATTTTTTTCCTGATTTTATTCTTCGGCGTTTTCGGCCTGGCAAAAAGTTCCCAGGCAGCGCCTCCATCCGGGAGCAATTGGGAGCTCACTTTCAGCGACGAATTCGACGGGACGCAGGTGGATGGGAGCAAATGGAGAATACTTGATAATGAATGCTGGACGGCAAATAATGAAATAGAGATTTACAACAAGGGCGCTTTTTCCGTAGCCGGTGGAATCCTTCGAATCACAGCATCGAAAACTGAAGCAGTATGTGATGATAGCAGCACGCGTTATTTCCAGTCTGGAAGAATGGACACCCGCTACAAATTTTCTCAAGCTTACGGTTATTTTGAAGCACGAATGAAAGTGCCCAAAGGAAAAGGGCTTTGGCCGGCCTGGTGGATGTATCCGCCCGATCAATGGCCGCCGGAAATAGACATCACGGAAATATTGGGCGGCCAGATATACACCACTTATATGACCTATCATTGGCCGGTTGGCAGTAGTTATCAATCCAGCGGCAGTTCCTGGGGAGGGTCGGATTTTTCCCAGGATTTTCATATTTTTGCCGTTGACTGGGAGCCGGGAGTTATTATTTGGTACGTGGACGGAGTTGAAAGATGGCGTTACAGCAACGAGAATGTTACTTCTATTCCTCTGCGACTTGTACTTAATCTTGCGGTTGGCGGCTGGGCCGGCACTCCTGATGCCAATACTATATTTCCGGCCTATATGGATGTTGATCATGTGCGGGTTTATAAAAAAGTTTCCGGTCCTCCCCCCGCCAACAACCTCACCGTCCGCGCCAAGGGTACCTATGCCGGCAGTGCCTGGCCCAACATGGAAATTTGGGTTGACGGAGTTAAAATTACTAATACCACAATCGGCTCAACATCATATGCTGACTATAATTTCTCCGTCTCAACGAGCGCCCAAAAAATTGACGTGGTTTTCACCAATGATTATTATGACCCGACCACCGGCGCCGACCGCAATCTTTTCGTGGACTACATTATCATCAACGGAAAAACCATCCAATCGGAAAGCCCGGGCGTCATCCTGGACAAAGGCTCCGGATCAGCCGCTTTTGACGGCATTAACACCATCCCCGGCCAGGAGGCAATATCCTGGAACGGGGCTTTGAGATTTAATGTTTCAAGCGACACCACTCCTCCCGCCAGTCCGAGCGGATTAACTGTCAACTAAAAAATCAAATGAAAAATAATTTAAACAATCTGCAAAAAATATTTTTCATCACAATTTTTTTTATTGGAATTTTTGGTTTAGCCAAAAGCTCGCAGGCGGCGGAGTATTATGTGGCGACGAATGGCAATGACAATAATCCAGGTAGTGAATCTCAGCCATGGGCAACCTTTACTTATGCAATATCTCAAATGTCAAACGGAGATGCTTTAATTGCAAAGGCTGGGACTTATACCCAATCATTTACCGTAAATAAATCCATTACTATACAAGGGACGCTCGATGGTGACGGTAACAGATTAAGCATTATTGATCCCTACACTAATGTGAGTGGCGGTTGGACTCACTCAAGCGATGGTGTTTACACTAAGACTCTTGGCTGGAAAGCGTGGGATATGGCAATAGAGATTGGAGGAACAAGATACAAAATTTACAGACTATGTGAGTTAGAGGACTGCATCGGTTGTACGCCCGGGGTAGAACCATATATCAGGTATCAATCGTACTGTAGCAACTGGTGGGACTTTCTTATAAAGCCCAATGCGGGTGGTTATCAAGGTCGTTGGTCAACCCCTGATCTTTACTCGCAAATCAACTTTTGGGACGGTTATGAAGTGTTATTTACATCTCAAAATGATGGGGACACATTTATAAGATTCAGGGCAGGGGATAATCCAAACAGTTATACCTTATATGCCTCTCAGCATTCCGATATATATGATACTAAGACTATTACCGTAACTGCGAGTAATGTCACAATTAAAGATTTAGAAATTCATCCAAAACAATACGGAATTTTTGCCAGTGGGAATTATTCAAACATCACTATCAACAGCAATAAAATCATACTTGGGAAAAAGAAAGTTCATATAGAAGGTGGAAACGGTCATATCATAAGCAACAACATTATGACTGATCAATCATACTCTGATGCTTATGTCCAAACATATAACAGTGGTGCATGGGGGACAAGCCCAGCTTATTACAGCTATGCGAACACAGTCAGACAGCATAAATATCAGTTCATGAAATACGGTGTATGCTCTGATAGTCCGCAAAGTGAAGGTATGGGAGTTTGGCTTAATGTAGCAAGTGCGATAGTAGATAATAATGATATGTCATATATGAATCAAGGAGTTGAAACATGGTATTCGGCTGGGTTTGAAATCAAGAATAACTATTTTCATAATATGCCAAGCGTTGCATGGTCAGGAGATTCTTCCTTTAATGCAATGGCTAATGGTAGCATCCACGATAATACTTTCAGTCACATAAATTTTCATTTACGCCCTCAGAGTTGGGGTGGAACCGCAGATGGAAGTTGGTCTAATACGGCGAATCTCCGTATTTATAACAATAAATTTTGGAATCCTACTCATTATGGTGGCGGAATGTATTTTCATTTTGACTCTGGAACGCATACGATGCCAAACACTGGAATTGCATGGATCTACCATAATAGTTTTTCGGGCGGACATAACGCAATACAGGTATCTTCGCTTGCGGCAGGCTATTCTCCTGAGCCGATGTCAAAGGTATATTTGATAAATAATGTTGTTTCATCTTACTATGATTACTACGACCAGTCTTATGCTTCTCCTTTAGGCGGTTGTTGGTATAATTGGTTAGCAGGTACTATGAAGGATGGTGGTTGCTCACACGCTTCCAATATTGATAACGGTACAACATTAATGTGGGATACATCATCTATCCATGATTTTGTTTTGCCTGTAGGATGTTCAGCAATCGAGGCAGGTAAAGATATTTCAAGTACATTTACTATTGATTCTGTACCCTATGCTGCATTGGCAGGATTCAGTCCGGGGTATTTTCCCGGCACGGCGCCGAACATGGGCGCGTGGCAGTCAAATCAATTCGACACCACTCCTCCCGCCAGTCCGAGCGGACTCATTATTAATTAACAAATGTGGATAACTTTTTTAGAGTTTTTCATTAAAAAGTATTATTATATAAATGATGGGAGAGATTAAAAGAATAATACTATTTATAGCAATTTTATTAATAGTTTTATT
>JAZDMI010000002.1:0-6652 GCA_043801155.1 Candidatus Gottesmanbacteria bacterium | reverse complement strand
TTTTCCAAACTAAAAGCAAGAACACTTTATCCTTTAGCCGCGTTTCTGTTTTTTTTGCTACTATCTACTGTTTTCTCGCAAAGTCTGCTTTTTTCAATTCCGGCTTTTTTTCAGATGCTTGCCTATATAATTTGGTTTTGTCTGTTTCTTGGAAACATAACTTATCATAATCATTCCAAAATTGTTGCCGTATTTATTCTCTTAGTTTCCTTGGTATTAAGCATTATTAGCCTTTATTATCTTGTTCCCGCAGTATCTAAACCCCCGGTAAGCATGAATCTTGTTTACGCGTCTTATGGTCACAATCATTTAGCAAATATTTTATTATTTTCAATACCAATTACTTTGGCTTTTTTTCTTGTATCAACTCAAAGAAAGCATCTTTTGGGATGGGGATTTTTGCTTCTGTTTTATTTAGTTACTTTTATCTTAACTTTTTCCCGCGGTGCTTTTTTAGTTTTACCAATTGTGGCTTTGATTCAATTTAAAATGATGAAACCGCAAATGATCAGTCATAAATTATTAACCAGCCTAATGATTGCTATTCCAATAGGGTTAATTGTTATAATCGGAATTTTTTCCCATAGCCAAACTGGATTAGAGGCCAAAAAAATATCACCCTATGATTGGTTGGTTAAACAGGTAGTGAAACCGGAAATTTTAACAAATCGACTTGATTATTGGCGTGAAGCAGTTATGGGTTTTACTGACAAGCCAATTCTTGGATATGGTTTGGGAACTTTTGAGTTAGTCGCTTTAAAATACCAAAATAATTTTACCGGTTGGTCCAATTATGCTCATAATTTCTATTTGCAGACTCTGGCTGAATCCGGCATATTTGCCTTAGCCAGTTTTATAATTTTTTTAATATCAGTTTTAAAGCTAATTTGGAGAAAAGAAACTAATAGAAAAGATTTTTTATCTGTCGGCTTGTGGGGTGCAGTCCTTGCTTCAACGCTTCACTCATTAATTGATTATGATTGGCATTTTCCAGCAGTTTTTTTAATATTTCTGTTAATTATGGCAGAATTTATTAACTGTTATTATATTCCCGTAGAAGTTGCTGACGAAGATAGGTCAAGTTTATTAGCTCCCCGCGCGAAAATCAATCCTCAAAAACTTAAATATTTTTTCTTGTTTTTAACCTTGATTGTTTTTCTTTTTGGCCAATCGCAATTATTGAGTGAATATTTTACCCAGAAAGGTGATTTTACCAAGGCAATTCTTGTTTCCCCATGGCCAGCAGTAAGATTGCGTAGCCTAGGATCGAGACTTTTCAGTCAGGATTTTACTAGCGGAGAAAAAACTTTTAATAGAATAGGGGGGATTGTTGGTGCTGACGGTGAAACTGATAAATGGTTGGCAGATAAATATTTTCAAGAAAAGAATCTTCTTATGGCCTCAATCTATTTTAGAAAAGCCATTAACGAAAACCCATTGGGAAATTTCAGGTTATACCCCAAGTTAGGGAGCATATATTTAAGTTTGGGTGAGGATCAAAAACGGGATGAGCTTTATGATGATTTTGCCCAAAAATTGGCCAAAATAAAAATAAGAAATTATAACGATGGTTTATCCAAAACTAGTTATAAAATTGGTCTTGAACTCTTTAAAGAGGGAAAAGATCAAGAGACAATTTTCTGGTGGCAAAGAGCACATCAATTTTCCCCCCAATGGTCTTATTATTATGTAGAACTAGCCAGTTTATATCTTAAATTAGGAGACTTTACCAGTGCCCAAAAAACATTAACTAAGTGTTTAAAATTCTCTTCTCCTAAAATTCATTGTCAAGAATATTTAAACCGTTTAGATAAGCAAAGCTTTCTTTCAGATAAGCAAAGCTTTTCTTCGAATAAAGGGCAAACTTTTGAAGAGCCGGGATTTTATAACGAGAAGATAAACAAAGAAATATCAGACTTTTAACCTATTGGCGGTAAATATATAAGAATTTCTCTTTAACCTTACCTTTTTCATAAGTGGTTGTTAGGTTTACTTTGTCTCCAACTTTTAAGTCTTGCCAATGGCCAAGGGTAACTTTACCTGGAGAACTTATGCGGTATTCAATTTTTGGCGAAGATGTAGCCGTATTTTCATAAAAATTTGTTCCATCTCGGCCAAGAGTAAATTCCTCAACTTTTCCTAACTTAGTAATGGTAGTTCCTAAATTTGTTGTTTTTAAGCTAGATTTTCTGCTTTCTTTAAATAACCACAAACCTTCAGTAACTAAAAATAAAATAACTATAGCTAGAGTAATACTTAAAATTTTTTTAAGCTTCTGATTTTCCATCTATTGTCAGTATAACATACTATAAAATGATGTTGTCAAGATTAGGTTGACATATCTGATGTTTCAGGAGTTGACAAGTAAAAAAAATTCCTTTAATATAATAAAGCAATTTTAATTCTAATTTTGTGAGACAATATGAGAGATTTTTACTACTCATATTTTCATAGTTAACCCTTAAGGGGCCGAAAGGCCTCTTTTTTTTAGCAAACTTGACAAAGCCTAGCAGAATCCTATAGTATATATAGTATATGCCAATAATTGAAAGAGGATTTGAACAAACAGGGATAGAATTGGCTAATCAACTTGGTCGAATCAATGGTACCATTCGGCAGTGGGGAGAAAGTGTTAGTCAGGTTATTGTAGAAACCTTAAATCCTATAGAGAATTCCCAAGGTATTGACAAAACAGTAGCCAGGATTAATAAGAGCTTAAAGCTTCCGGACTTAGCTAATAGAAGCAGGGGTGATAAAGAAATTTTTGTTGATGCTTCTTTGGCTATTTTAGGTTTAAGTAGCGCCGGAGCTGTTTTAAATACAGATCGAAAAGTTAGACACGTGGGAGATGAAGTTTCTAAAAAAGAAGGCAAAAGGGGAATCAGCAGACGGGAATTTATAAAAGATGTGGGAGTAGTTTCAGCCTCTATTGTATTGAGTTCTTTAGCGGTGACCCGTGCGGAAGCCTCAGACCCTCTTCAGTCAGTTGAAGATTTAAAAGCGATTAAAGATGCCCTTACACCTTTATTGCCTCAAGGTCTTATTTTTACCGAATCTGCCGGGGGTTTTTATTTAAATGATCAAAAAAATAACCGGAATGTGGGTAATCTTTTGATCGGCAGGTCGGTTTTACAAATTGATCCGAGTTTAGGATTCAAAGATGACTTAATGAATAAAATATTAGCTGTTAAAGGAATATTAGCTGTACATAGTTTAGGCGGGATAAGCGGTAAAGACGGATGGATTAAAAATGATAAAGATGGAAATATCGTCCAAGCGTTTTTCCCTGGGAAATGGGAAACAGTGAACGAAGGCAACGTTTGGGCGACAAAAGATGATAAAGGCAAAGTCAACCTTGATGCTACCGTTCTTCTGAGCCCGACTGATAAAGGATATACCCATGTTGTTTGGCAAGATGATAGTAGGCAAGTTTGGGTTAGAGCTGACACCGGTGAGATTGCAGCCCTGAATTCTCAAGGGGCGATAGGCGGAACTGAAGGAATAGTTACTGTCGACTTGAGGCTTCAAATGCCAATTTTCGGCACGATGGTTTTAATAGAATCAGGAAATAATGGCGATACTCTTGTTTATTATGACCGGAATAAAAATAGAATTGGTTATTTTGAACCAACAGCTAGAGCTATAAATCTTGACCCTACTTATTTTAAAAATTTAACTAATACAGAAAAGACCCAGATTGCCCAATGGTTATCTCTGAAAAGTACTACTGATGCCGGTATTTCTTTGCTTTCAATTAAAGATAAAGACGGGAGTTTAAGAGCAGAATCTCCGGCTGTAGATGGTAAAAGCTTGTTGGAAACCATAGTGCCTTCAGAATTGGGAGAAATGGTTGGTTTTAGCGACACTTTTATAGTTTTTGGGAAGGAAGGTCCAAAGACCGGCCAATGGACAACAGGCAAGGGTTGGGAAGCGGGATATACCAAAAAGGATGGCAGTCTGCAAGCCGGTAGTTTTCAGGCAGTTAGCGGAGCTTTGGAATTTTTAAAAAGCAAAACCCTGTCTGTTCATGCAGGACTAAAATATGATGAGAAAGGTAATCCTATTTTTATCTTCTTAAATGCCCAAGGAAAAGAATATGGCACTTTTCCTAAAGAAGCAAATGATTTTAAACAAGTTGTTTGGAACTTGAATATCATGAACCCTGTGGAACAGGATGCCATAAATCCCCCTAAACCAGAGGAAGCATTTTTCAAAGACAGAACTGACGAAGGAGCTCAGGGTATATTCCGTTTTTATACCCCTGATGGTCAAACGAGACAGTATGTTTTTCCCCCAGAAACATTATGGGATTTACCAAACCTAAACAGACTATATAATAATAACGGTGGAGGATTTCGAATTGCTTCATTAGACTTACCAGACGGTACTAAAGATTTTGTTGTTGTCGATTGTCGAGTTTTAGAAAATAAAAATAAAAACATAACTTTACGCGTTCCATCGGGGAAAACAATCACTAGGAAAGTAACATCAATTACTTCTGTTTATATGAGAGAACATATTCATATCCGGGGTATTACTAATAACCAAGAAACTCACAGTGGGGGTAATGCTACAGATCTTTTAAAGAATTCCTTAGTTATTTTATTTGCTCCTGTTAATAAACCGAATCTAGTCGTTGATCCGACGGGTGATGCTTTTGGTTTTTGGATGATACAATAGAACTTTCTTATCTTGACAAGGAATAATTTTTCATCTAAATTAGATTTAGATGAAAAAAATCTGCCTTATTATTCCTCTTATTTTTTTTATTTTCCCTTTTGTTTTTACTTCTGATGTTTTAGCCCAAGTATACGGGGCTTGTACTTCATTTGAATCATGTCCGGATGAGCATGGTTGTCCTGGTGGAGGAACAACTGGTTATAAATGCTGTCCTTCGTGTGGCGCTGCAGTTATTTGTGTTGATGACCCCGGTTGTGGTTATCCGATGGAGTGTACTTATACTAACGATTGCGGTTATGCCAATCCTTATTGTCCTGTAGGGCAATGTTCAAGTATTGCCTGCATTAATGGTTCTTGTGTTTCTACCTGCAATGATTGTGATTCTGGGCCCGGACCTACACCTACCTCGGGTCCACCAACCTCTCCCCCTCCTGATGATACAGGAACTTTAATCGGCCGGATCTGGAATGATATAAATGCTAACGGACTAAGCGATGAGATACTTGCGGATCCTGCAGATCCCAATAGTGTACAAAATCCAGCAGACAAATGCGGATCTTCTTATATAAATGCCAATGTGTGGATTTCTTACGCGCAAATAGGTAATTCCAGCAATAATGGTTGGATTAAGCCAAACCTGTGTAATCCTGGTCCATATTACTCAAAAACCTTAGCGGTTGGAAGTTACCTCGTTGGCGTTGACGTAAGCGGAGCTCCCGGCTGGTCAGTTTCCACAACCAGTAAAATTTTAACCGTATCTAAAAATCAACCTACCACACAATGGTATGGGATTTATCCTCAAACCCCAACGTGTAGTATTTCAGTCAGCCGCAGTGCTGCAGCACCAGGTGAAACTGTGAGTATTAACGTTAACGGTTCAGATCCGATCGGCCGTATACAAACCGTATGGCTATATTACAGGACTACTTCTACCGCCTCTTCGGGAAGTTCAGGATGGGTTACATTAAACCCCCAATCCGGAAGTTGTAATAATTCCTCATGTTCATATTCTTATCAATGGAATACGTCTGGTAATCCCATCCCAGTCGGTAATTATTATCTTACATGTCTGGTCACGACCAATTTTCTTGTACCTGGTCAGACGAGAAGTTGTCATGGCAATCCATGGTGTACAACTTCAGAAGAACAATTGAAAACGCCTGCTCCGATAGATTGTTTTGCTTTATATCAAGCAAAATATGACTGTGGTCCTGATGATCTTAAAACAGTTACTATCCGTAATTATGTCGGTTGGTTCCAAACAGCCGGTGGGGATGTTCATGGTTCAGCCGTAAGCACGGAGATACCGGCTACTTGTACAGGAAGTTGTATACCATATTTTTCAAGGGATTTAGAATAATAAAGATTATTGATTAACTTAGATAATTCATTTAATATAAAAACAACAACTCTTTTTTAGAAGAATTATTACATGAAAAAGATTATTTTTATCACGATTAGTCTATTTTTATTTGGTTATTCAATTAATATTGCTTATGCACATCTTGGTTGTGTTGATCCGCCAACCTGCGGGTCGTGTGGTTGTGGGGCAGATTATCTGGGAACGTGTTATGGAAACGAATGCAATAATTGGTGTTGTTGTCAGGATGATGCCTGGTCGGCTTGGTCAACTTGTACTAAGACATGTGGAGGGGGAACCCAATCCAGAACTAATGGATGCAATTATACTCAAAGCCAAGCTTGCAACACACAACCCTGTGTAACTCCAACACCGACACCATCACCAAGTCCTTCACCGTCGCCATTAGTTTCACCCTCACCGTCGCCATCTCCATCACCAGCCGCATCAGGTTATCCGGGAATCGTCTCGGGAGTATCGCTAAGTAATGATGTTCAAAATAAAACGAGTAGTAAGGGCTGGCAGGTTGCTCCCGAAGATCTTTCCAGTTCAGGTATTAAAGCATTTGGAGCAAATCAGTATAAATATGATTATACACATTATGCGGATAAA
>JAZDMI010000036.1:0-10535 GCA_043801155.1 Candidatus Gottesmanbacteria bacterium | reverse complement strand
TACAAATTCAACTTTATCAGGATTAGTCCTGTTAATAACCAGGTTTTGATTTTCTCCACCAATTCTGCCATCTAAAAGCCATTTTATAAGTTCCTGGCTTACTTTCAGTTCTTCAGTATTCTGATGCAACAATGCATGTCCCCAGAGCATCATACCTGACCAAACAATCTTTCCCTGACCGTAATTGCCTCTGGCAATAAGGACTTTATCGCCTTGAGTCAGAACCGGCTCAGCCCAACTCTTTAGATCGGAAAGATCGGCAACACCCATTCCCCACGGCTTATCATAGTATAAAGGCGGTGAAAAATTAGGGATATCCCAAGTTGTTCCAAAATTCATCCAAGAATATTTTTGAACCGGAAAGAAAGATTCAGTGGTTTCCCTTTGCCAATCAGGACTAACAAATTGCCAACCGGTTTCAATAAAAAGTCGTCCACCTTCTTTTACATATGAATCTAATAACTCCATCGCTTTTTCTTTATCTTTATATGTATATCCATAAAGAACTATCGCATCATATTGACGTAATTCATCTAAAGTATAGTCATTAAGATTTCCTGACGGTTTGCTTTCGATCAAAAATCCTAAATCATATGGTATGGCGCCTTTATTGGCGGCCCGGAAAGCTTTTTCAAATACATAATTTTGTCCTGTTGCTTGTCCCAAAAGTAAAATTGCTGGTTTATTTGTCAGGGTAGCAAGTTCATCAGGTTGTTTAAATTTTTTAATAACTACACCTTCTTGTTGAAAGATATCCTCCCAGGTTTCTTGCCCAAAATGTCCAAAATCATCCTTATTCCAAAAGATGATATATTTAAGACCAAAATATTTACTTAAACTTAATACTTCTTCACTTGTCGAGGTATCTGGTTCCAGGTAAAAAGCTTGCCTTTGATATCCCTGAAAAGCACGATTTAAACAAATTCCACTGCCATAACCGACAACTTGTGAAGAGTCGCTAAAAAGATTCCATGATTGTATTTGATATCCTAATGATGGCGAAATATCAATTCTGGTTAACGGATTGTTGGGAATATAAGAAGATTGATTTTTAAGTGAGGCCTCTATAGCAGAACCTTTTTCGGAAATACTTGGAGGCCAAGGGATCTTCCAATTATTGCTTGTATTAGGTCCATATCCCTTATATTCCAGCGCATATCTTTTAGCCACTTCTTTATCTATTACGCCAAAAAAACCAAATATTAGACCGCCTGTCAAAATCAGAGTAAGTCCGTTTATAAGAAATTTTTTAAAAAGAGTCGTGTTTTTTAAAAAAAATAATAAAGTATCAACCAATAAATAAGCGCCCAAAGAAGCGATTATTGGCCATAAAAAAATTGCCGGTATAATTGAACGGTCCTGAACTATAGAAAAATAGGCCACAAGTGGTTTAACAACTTGAGGGGCTAATCCGGGTAACCATGCTTGGAAAAGAAATATTAAGGCAATCAAGCCTATAAAAAACTCATTTTTCCTTCGCCTTATTAAGGCAAACAATATTCCTATAAACGCCAAAATGGTCACCGGATATGCGAAGCTCATCGGCCATACATTATTAGTAGGATAATTCTTAAGACCAAAAATACTGGGCAAGGGTTGATAGCGTAAACCCTCAACAGCGATAGAACCAAATTCCCCAATATGACTACGATAAATTAATGTTGGAACAAACCAAAAAGAACTTAATATAATCGCTGTTATCGAAAAAAGAAGATATTTTTTAAATCCAATACGCCAATTTTCCCCATAAAAAAGACTATAAAAAAACAATGTTTCATAGGCAAGAACGGTTGTTACCAAATGGAATCGACCCAATATCGTTAAAATCGCAACTCCTAAAACAAAATAAATCCTGTTTTTTTGACTAAGATAACGATCATAAATAATCAAGAGCCACGGAAAAAAACCCAAGGAAATTACCTCTGCGTATAAACCAAATTCTGTATCCCAACTCCAGGAAACATGAGATATTAAATATAAAATGCCTGCCAGAATTGCGACTATAAAATTTTTAAACTTTGTCCAGGTAAAAAGAAAAATTCCGCTGGCAATAAATGGATATATGAAAAAATCAAGCAACTTCATGGCTTGAACTAATGTTAAAGAGGTTATTTTGTTTATTAAAATTACTAAATAAGTGGGGCCAAATGGAAAAGTAAAAACAAAAGGTACGCCTCCGCATTCCCAATTAAACCATATAGGTTGGTTTGGGAACCATTTATTTGCCCACTTTATTAATTCTAGGGCAAAAGGATAATCATTACCGCTGAATGATCCTTTTAATAAATACGACCCAAAAAAATAAGTTAATAATAAGAAAATAATGAATACGAATGAAAATATTATCAGTTTGATTACTTTAACAACCATGTTCTTTTTTGAACATATCATATCAGGTGTTACTATACAAGTTAGTAAAAAAAGTATAGCGGAAAAAGGCTATCCCGCTTCCTACTATTTTCCTCCATTGATGATAATCACTCATCTTTTTAATGAAATTCCAAATAATGACTGGTCTAAGGTAAAAAGCTTTATAAAAATTTCGATGTTCTTTTATTAAATAATCTCTTGTCAAACCAAACGGAATAAATGATGGTTCGTATAATGAAATTGGAGTCTTTTTTCGGCTTTTTCTTCCAAATTTTGGCCAAATATGATAGGCAACTGTCCCCGGATAAATCGTAAAAAAAGTCATATGAAAATCCGTTAGATAATTTTCCTTAAGGAATTTCTTCGTTTCATTAATAGTATCTTTTGTCTCTCCGAAGGAACCCAACATAAAAAGCCCCTTAACCGATAGACCCACCTGACGGCATATTTCTAATGTTTTTTCATTTTGCTCAACCGTTGTTTGTTTATTGATAGTATCTAAAACTTTTTGGCTTCCGGATTCTATCCCGAAGGTTATTTGCCAACATCCGGCCTTTTTCATTAACTTTAACATCTCAAAATCAACTAAATCAGTCCGTCCATGACAAGCCCAGGTTAAATCCAGATTCTTTTTTATAAGCAATTGACAGAATTTGATAACCCATTCTCGATGAGATGTAAAGGTATCATCCTGAAAATAAATGTCTCGGATACCATATTTTTGTTGAAGCTCTTCAAGTTCCCGAATTACATAATCCGGGGAATTTTGACGAACCAATGTACCAAACATGTTTTTATGGCAGAAAAAGCATTGACCGGGACACCCACGGGAAGTAACTAGCCCGGTTGATGGAAAACGTTTAAGACTATCCCCGGCAGGTAAATAATACTTGGCTAAAGGTGGCAATAAATCCCAGGCAGGAAATGGAAGAATATCAAGGTTAGTAATCCATTCCTCGGCTTGATTTGATATTATTTTCTCCTTTTCTCTATAAACGATACCACGAATATTCCTAAGAGATTGGTTCGTTTCTAATGCCGGTGTTAAGTTTTTTACTATTTTTTCACCTTCGCTGATACAAACCATATCGATATCATGATAATTTTCTAACATCTTGTCTTTTAGAAGAGTAGCTTGACCTCCGCCAACTACAATTTTAACTTCCGGAAATTTCTTCTTAAGTTTTCTGGCTAAAGCAGCTACAACTGGTTCGGAAACAAAATATACAGTAAAACCGACAAATATCGCCGGTAGTTCTTTTATTATTCTTTCGTAGGTCTCTAAGAAATTTAAGTTTTCAGCCGTAGCATCAATAATTATCGGTTCATATCCATCAGCTCGCAGTACCGCTGCTAACGAACACAAACCTTGCGGTGGAAGCTGCGATCCGGCTTCAGCTAGCGGTCCATATAGACTGCGAAGACGCATCGGAGGATGAACGAGAATAACTCTTTTGTTCATATATATTCTATTCGAAAGACCAATTGATTATATCACCTAACTTTATTACGCGCTTCAAGAGGCCGAGGTTCCGCCAGCTGGCGGATCGAGGCTGACCTGCCCGCCAGCTTGCCGTAGGCATGGCAGGCGGGACTGAAACAAGGAAAAAGGAGGATTTAATCTATTCCTCATCCTTATCCCACCATCCTGTCGCATGAGCTAAAAAGGGTATTTTATTAGAATGGATTAATGAGGATACTCTGGATGAAATTATTGGCCTTCTGATAATTAATTCTATTAAGAATATTAATAATGCTAACCAGATGAAACCGGCAACGGTAAAGCTTAATTTTTCAATCCATGACAAGTGGTATTCAAATATTAATTTTCGGGGAAAATCGGACTGATCTAAGAATACATACATGAACCCCGGCCCGGCAAAATATATTTTTGAATTACGGCATTTATTATTAGATTCTTGGCAATCTTTGACTTGCCAATCCATAAAACCGGTTTCTTTAAATAATACTCCTTTAGCCGGTGTCGTTATATTAACTTCCCGCTTCTCGGGATGATTAAATTTATAATTAGATGGTGATACATCGTAGACTTTGTCAAATCCTAACCATGTAGCAATATTTTGCAACAATCTTGCTTCTTCCGGACTTTTTTTATCGACTAAATGAAAGGGGAAATTAATCCCCGACCATAATACTTTTCCCTGACCGAAATTTTGGCTTGCCATCATTATTCCCTTATCGTTTTCCAATAAAACTTCAGCTCCGGGACGAAGATATTGTCTTTGTGCTATTGATACATGCCAGGGGTTATTAAAATAACTTGCTTCGCCAAAAGCACTGATATTAACGTCAGTAAGCAATGGACTTGATGATTGAATAAAATTCCATTGTTTTAATATATCTACCAAAGTAGTCTGGGAAACAGGAAAAAAAGCCGGTAATCGATCTGAAGCAGAATCATTTCCCCTAAATGTATCAACAATTAAATTCCCACCGGCATTAACATAATCGCTTAATAGCTTTTCCATTCGATTGAAGTCTCCATAAGAGTAGTTATAAAGAAATATGGTATTAAATTGGGTTAACTCTTTTAATGAAAAACTATCAATTTTTTTGGATGAGTATAGCGGAATAATTTTTTTGCTATCAAGTCCCGTTCGGGATAAAGCACGTAAAAAAACATCATATTCCGCGTATGCTCCATCAATTAGAAGTGTCGGCGTATTTACAGCCGACATGACAGTCGAAGGATATTTATATTCAAACTCTGCCATTTGCATTCCCACCCAATTATCTCTTTTTGTTACGAGTGAAAATTCTTCAGGTTTGGTTAAGAATTTATTAATATTAAAGTGAGGTTCGAATACAAAAATATACTTTATTGCATACCAGTCTAATAGAAATCTTGTTTCAGCCCAATTATCAGTCCAGTACCAGATACCCATCTCCATCCAGTTTTGCCAATTAATATAAGGAATTCCCTGACCAAAATAGTCTCTCGTCTGCGGCATATTAAAATAATAAGTAAACCAGTCGGCAACTAGGCCTGAATCTGTGCCGAAACGATGATTAAAATCATTTGGCTCGGGAATATTAACACCATGCTGGGCTAAATCCTGAGCACTTCCTGGACGTGAAAGATTAATAACTGTTTCCTTTAAGATGTTAAGAAAATAATAAGTGTTGAATAATCCACCAATAATTATAAAAATTAATAATACATTAGCTATTTTTACTTTAGTTAATATTTTTGGCAAGGCGATTCCCAAAAAAATTGCTCCCCCGGCAGCCCAAGTAAAAGAAAGAAGGGCAAAGGCGGTAATTGGCGGAAAACCAACAATATACCCGGTTTCCGGGTAAAATGGCAAAAATCCAGCACTATTATAAGCAGTATTACCCAAAACGAACAGTCCAAATGCAAAAATACTTCCTTTCTCAAAACGGGTTAACCTACTGCCCCTTATTAATAAATAGATAGATAATAAAATAAAACCAGCCAAAAAACAGATAGATAGTGATGGTGATAGTGAAAATCCGTATTCTGCATTTTGCGGATAAAACCAATTTTTAATTGGTATCGGGTATCCGGGGTTGATACCAATGAATCTACCACCGATATGCCCGGTTAAAAACATCGGTAAATAAAAATATGCGGCTGATAGAAAAGACACGCTTAAAAAGAGAAGCCAGAATTTAATTTTTTTACCCAGTGTAGGTATAGTAAACAAAACATAAAAGAATATAACGACAAAAGTTATTCCGCCGATTAATAAATGCGATGAGGCACCCAGTGAAGAAAAAATTAAAGTAGCTAATAACCAGGCTTTATTTGGACGATTTTCTAAATATCTTTTAATAAATCCAGACAGTGCCCAAAGCGCCATAGCGAAAAAGCCCATACCGAAAACACGGACATAGTTTCCAACCGCCCACCAATTCCATGAGGCAGGAGACGACACGAAAAGAACCACAGCTAAAATACCAGCAAATCTTCGTCCGGTAGTCTCGTAAGCAAACCCATACAGTCCTACTCCCATTAAACAAAACGCAAATGCAGCCATTATAGTTAAGGAATGTTCGTACGTCATTCCTAAAAGTTTAACTAATAAAAAAGTAGTACTGGTCATGGCCAATGGTGGATACGACCAAATCGAAAATGGGGTTCCCGAATCCCAAAAGGGATTCCAATTAATATGGGGGAAATAGGTATCAATTAGTCTGATCTTAGTTAAATAGGCAAAAATGTCATTCCCTTTGGCAAATCCAGTTAATAGACCCATCGAGTAAGCAATTGTTAATATCAAACCAACAACTAACAGATTATCAATTAACCAGCGTACCTTTTGTTTCATAAATATTATTTAATTTCATTTCTATCATAACACCTTTATTAATCTTTATTCAATTGATAAATAACATTCTCCCTGCAATAAATTGCGAGGTCTTCTTGAAGCGTCGAATAAGAAAAATCGGCTTATTAATATTAAATTGAGGCAATGATTATTCTTCCGATAGTCTTAACAATTGTTCCAGCATTAAATAAAGCATTGGTATAAAAAGCATTGGCCAAAGGATAACTAGTACCAGTCTTTTTTATTCTCTTTCTAATTTTATCTGCTTTTTGTGAAAACCAGATTTTTTTAAAATTAAACCTGTTAGATCTTAAATTACCCATATTTTCTGCCTTTATACAGCTAGGCCATACTTCTCCCCACGAAGATATTTCACATGAGCTATAGCCAGCATAATCGTTCAATACTTTCTTACCCGATAACCAATCTTTAACAAAATGGTAGTACTCTTGTCTAAAAGCCCCGGCAATTAAACCGATTTTCTTGAACTTATATCTTTTAAAAACCGAAACTAGATTATTGATGGCATGGGTGTATTGCTTATAATTTGGAGTAATGTCCATATTAATTGTCCCCAGCTCTACTCTTTGTTCAGCAATCTCAGTTATGTAGCTATCGGGATGAAGTTTATAAACAAATTTAAATAATTCTGGGCAGGTATTAATATTATATTTAGAAATTACACTATTAAAACCAACCATCAGGTTTGGATATTTAGTTTGTAACTTTTTAACGTTTTGATAATTTTCGACGACTTTTTCAAAATTTCCGGGAATTCCCCGGATCTGGTCATGTATTTTACCAACGCCATCCAATGAAAGATTAACCACTATTGGTGTTTTTTTTACCCTCAATAAGATGTTTATGAGTTGTTTTTCTATTATTCCGGGTAATAAACTATTAGTCGGGATATTAATAATCGCTGGTTGACACATATTATCTAAATTAATAACTAAATCTGCTAAGTACGATTTTAGAAAAGGTTCACCGCCGGATATTGTTACCCAGAACGGTGATTTTCCTAAACTCGTAAATATTTTTTCCCATTCTTCAAGAGTTAGCTCCTTATGTTTTTGTTTCCAAATATTACAGGTTAAACAACGTGAATTACACTCGGTGGAAATTAAAAAAGTATAATTCACTGGTAATATTTTCGGTTTTCCGAATTCTCTAAAAACCCAATATCGAGGTAGTTGAAAGAATAAATGATAGGTCTTATTCATATTTATAATATATTTATATTATTTCCGGTAATTTTTTAGTTGACTTGGCAATTGGCCAAATAGGATAATGTTCCCCTTTACTTCGCCAATCATACCAAGCAAGAATCCGACTAACCACTTCTAATGGAATTATGCCCATAAACCATATCATCTGTTTAAGATTTTTAGGTCTGATAAACTTTAAATAAAGCCTTAAAGCGAAGATATTATTTAGTGTAGGCGGCAAATATGATAAATGAACAACTTCCCGCAGATGATAATGCCCGGCAATCTGTCTACGTCTCATTAAAATATAGTCGCTAACGCTTGTTGGACCGCAATTATAGACTAACGCTCGCGGTACATAAACAGCCTTAAACTTTTTGCTAAAGATTAATCCGGCGATGTTTGTCTCGTCAGCTGATGTCTCGGGATCAATCATTTCAACAACATTTTTCCAAGCAATCAACTCTCCACCTTTGAATGCTTCCTTAGCTGCTTGATGGTGTAATTCCCAAAAGGTTTTCATAAAATAACCCATAAAACTATTCGGCTGATTAATGGAAATAATTTGGGCGGATGTTATTCCAACCCTTGGGTTTATAAACGGAGCGAGTAATTCTTCGATCGTATCCGGACAAGGAAGTGTATCAGCACTAATCATTACCAATATTGGGGATTCTGCTTTTTGTATAAATATATTTATGGCTGATGCTTTGCCTAAACGCCTATTTTGAATAATCAATTTTATTCGCTGATCTTTTATAATCTTCTGTTTTATAATTTTATATGTCCCATCGGTACAACCAGAGGCAATAACTATAATTTCCTTAATCACTGATTTCTTTGTTCTTTGTAAACAAAGTCTTTCCAAAAGTTGACCAATATTATTGGCCTCGTTATAAGCCATAATGCCGATAGATGCAGTAATCATTTTTTAAACTTTCAGAGGATCGATATGACGAATATAGCCTACTTTATCCCAAAAAGAAAGCCGATGAACATGACTTAAATAATAACCATAGGTTAACCGGGCGATAAACCTGGATAACCGCAGGTTAATTAATAATAAGAGTGGTTTTATTAATGGTAAAAATTCAGGGTGAGCGACCAGAAAAGGGAAAAAAGCCTGTAGATTGGCAATTCTTTGGCTGTCCTTATTTTTTATTACTGAGGGTAAATAGATACTTTCATTGACATCTTCGATATTGTAGTCTTTTTTTAGATATCCATTCTTAATCGCATAGTTGGTAATATCATAATCTGGATATGGTTGAAGCAATGACGCAGCTGCTCCACTTGGTTTAAGACGGATATTTAATTTTAGTGTTTCTAGGGCTTGGTCAAAGGTTTCGCCAGGAAGGCAGAAAATATTATAAGTTTTAAGTTCCAGTTGATATTTTCTGGCAATCCGACCGCAATTTATTATTTGCTCATTGCTGATATTTTTATTTAAAATTCTTAGTCTCATATTCTCATTCCCGGTTTCTACTCCCATAGCTATTCCGTAACAACCTCCTTTTTTAAGCATTTTCGCAATTTCATCTGATAAAGAATTGGCCGTAACATTACACATAAAGGGAACATTTATTTCCTTTTTATATATCTTCAAAAATTTCTTTAACCAGATTTTATCGTAAATAAATAGATCATCGGTAAAGGAAATTATTCTAAATCCATAGTTACTTTTTATCTCTTTTATTTCCTCAATTATCCTTTTAGGAGAATAACGTCTGACATATTGTCCTTTTCCTTTATAGATTTTTTTCAGAATATGGTTTGAACAGAATGAACAATCATACGGGCATCCCCTGCCGGTTAAAAATTGCTTAACCGAAGCATTCTTTAAAAATGAATATTGATAATATATTTTCCGGTCGGGAGCAGGTAAAGAATCTAGGTTAGTTATTAACGGACGAAGAGAGTTTTTATAAATCTTCTTTCCTTTTTTAAACCAGAGGTTTTTAATCTTGGTAATTGATTTATTATTGTCTAATGCGCAAATAAGGTCTTGAATAGCCCCCTCTGCTTCACCGCGGATTAATCCGTCGATTCCTTTCTCATTGATAATATCTGGATAATAGGTCGGGTGAGGACCGCCGACTAACAATATGATCTTCGGATATTTCTTTTCTATTATTTTTGCTTGTTCAAGCACCCATTTATGTTCACCGGTAAAGACGCAAAAACCAACAATATCAGGTTTAAAATTATTTATTTTATTAAAAATATCTTCCTCGCCGGCTAAAACTAGATCAACCTGCCACCCGCACTTTTTAATAACTGCCGACAAACTCATTATGCCAACTAAAGGAAAGGCATTTTTTTGAATAAATAAAAATTTCATCATGAAACAACCAAGTAGTCTAATTAATATTTAACTGTTTGTCAAAATAAATGAAGATTGTAATAAATCTAATGCAAAACTGGTAGAGGGTTAAGAAATTATTGATGGCTATTAATAAACTATTAGTTTTCTTCCTGGTCTATTTTATTTATTATTTCCTGTTTATATTCGACAACGGGAAAATTTCTTTTTCTGATAAGTAAATATATTACTATACCAATAGTAAATAATGTCGTTAAGTATCCTAAATATTCAACCATCGGCCGGTGATAAGAAATCTCTAAGTGATAGTTTCCGGCTGTA
>JAZDMI010000001.1:0-27648 GCA_043801155.1 Candidatus Gottesmanbacteria bacterium | reverse complement strand
GGTTATTGGTGAGGGAGAAAAAACTTTTCTTGAATTAGTCAACAAGATGCTTAAGGGGGAAAAATGTAAAGGGATTTTTGTCGGTGAACCGGTTGAGGATCTGGATACACTTCCTTATCCTGCCTATCATCTGGTCGATATGGAAAAATATCGTCAACGAAGAATGACGCATTATCCAATTATAGGCACTCGTGGTTGTCCAATGAAATGTATCTTTTGCAGCCGGCCAGGGATGGGCGGATTTGGCCGACATGTTCGCTCAAGAAGCGCGAAAAATATTATTGATGAAATGGAAACAGTCTTAGAAGAATATCATGGTCGATTTGGTTTTCAAGACGATTCTTTTACTGTCAATCGAGAGAATGTCATTGAATTTTGTCAGGAAGTGATTAAGCGTCGGTTAAAGATTAGCTGGATTGCTGGCGGAGTAAGAATAGATAAGGCTGATGAGGAATTAGTTGATCTAATGGTTAAAGCGGGATGTACCGGTTTCTGTTTTGGCATAGAAAGCGGTAGTGAACGCGTCAGGAACTTAATTGTTCATAAAGGTATTTGGGATAATCAAATTTATCAAGCTTTACGAATTTGTAATAAATACCCTTTAGATATCCAATTGGCATTAATAATTGGATTTCCTACCGAGACAAAGGATGAAATGGAAAAGACGATAATGTTTGGTCGAGAATTAATCGATAAGGGAATTAGGTGTCTCGAATATATCGCTATTATGTTGGCTGTACCTTTACCGGGGGCCGACTTATTTACTCAATCAGTAAAAGAAAAGAAAATGCCCAAAAAGATTATCGATCAGTATATTGATGGGAAATTAGGTGATGGTTTTCGCGATAAATGGCCTGTTTATATCCCTAATGGAACAACCAGAGATGAGATGGATGAGATGAGGAAGAGGGGCTACCAAGCCTTTTATTTTACTCCTTACTATCTAAAAAGAAGAATAAAAAAAGACATTACTTCTTGGACAAGAATAAAAACTGACATAAACGAAGTCTTAAACATTTTTACTTTTGGACGGTCAAAAGCGAGTTTTTCATAAAATATCATGTATAAGCATAGCTTTTCTATGAATAAACAAAGTTTTTCTTCGAATAAGCAAAGCTTTTCTATGAATAAGCTTGAAGAGATAACTATTCTTTTGGTTACCCATTCACGGACAACTGGTTTTAGTCAGATGTTAAGGGACTGGTTAAAAGGTAGAGTTGCGACGCTAATCTACATTGATCATCCTTTGTATCCGACCAAAGAACTAACTTCATCTCTAGCTATTTATAAAAATGATATTTTACAACAAAGTTATCAGTCGCGATATATATTCAGTCCGGGATTTCTTCTTTATATTAAAGACCTGTTGATAACGATTTATTATATTTTTAAATCAAGAGAACGATTCGATCTTGCTATTGGCGTTGACAATTTAAATACTCTAGCACTGCTATTGCTTAGGAAATTAAAAAGAATTAATAAGGTTATCTATCATACGGTTGACTATACTCCCAACCGTTTTTCCAATAAAATTCTAAATAAAGCCTATTTCCTGATTGATAAATATTGTTGTTATCATGCCGATATGATTTGGAACAGTTCAGGAAGAATGAATACTGGTAGGATTTCGCATGGTATGGACAAAGACAGAATTGTCAAGACAATCATTACTCCAGATGGGAGTAATTTCGATCCTAAGAATAGATTACCGATAACCAAAATCAATCGGAAAATGGTTATTTTTTTAGGACATCTAAGAGAACGACTAGGCTTAGATTTATTAATAGATGCTTTTGTTGATATAATAAAGATAATTCCCGACAGCAAATTATTTATTATCGGTGATGGGCCACTGATGGATTCCTTACAACAAAAAGTTACACGATTAAATATTTCCCATAATGTAAAATTCACCGGATTTATAGAGGATCATCATGAAGTTGATTACCTGATCGCCAGGGGGGCAATTGGAATGTCAATTTTCGAACCGGTTAAGGACTCTTACGAATATTATTCTGATGCCGGGAAACCTAAAGTATACCTAGCAGCCGGACTTCCTATAATAATAACACGCGTGCCGGAGATAGCACTAGAAATAGAAAAGGAAAAAGCCGGTATCGCCATCAATTACAATAAACAAGAACTGGTTTCAGCAATGACTAAAATGTTTAGGGATGATTTTTTCTATCGTGAATGTCGCGATAATGCCATTCGTCTTTCAAAGAAATACCAATGGCATAATATTTTTACCGAAGCATTTGTACAAACATTAAATTATCTTAAATGAATAAGACTGACTTTCGTTCAATAACTAAAAGCTTTTTTAGCCGGCCTTTATATTATCGTAAAGGACGAAAGCAAACTGTAGATTTTGAAAAATTTACTCCAGCGAGAAAGTTCGAGTTTGCCAATTTCTTAAAGTTTTTGGATCCTCAACCAGGAGATAAACTAATCGAACTCGGATCTGGGTATGGGCGTTTTGTTTTACCGCTATTAAACCTTGGATATGATGTGACGGCTGTCGATATTTCCGCAGATGGCCTTTCAGCTCTTAAAAAAGAAGCAGAATCGAATAAATTAGACAAAAAATTGTCGGTATTAAAATCAGATTTTCATAATAGCACATATTCTGAAGAATTTAATAAAGCTTTTTGTATTAGCACTTTTCACCTCTTAGCCGATTCCGAAAAAGAAAGAATAAATATCTTAAGGAATCTAGTCAAGAGTTTAAAAAAAAGGGGAAAACTCTTAGTCGTTGAACCAAATCCCCTAAACCTCCTTTATTATCCTTTCTACTGGTTTGATAAAGAAGTGTCATGGGAAGTTGAAAAACATTTTCTAAAAAGTACCATTTGGAATCTAAAAAGAATATTTAGAGAGTTAAACCTAAAGAATATTAATACAGAGTATATAGGATTTTTGCCATTAAGATTTATAGATAAATATAAAATAACGAAGAATATTAACTACGTTATAAATAATCTCCCGATAATTAAGAATATATCCAGTTTTATTTATATAAGCGGTGAGAAATCCTAAATATCTTTTATTAATTTCATAAACGATTTAAATTTTGTTTATCACTGTCATAATCCAAATGTATAACATCACGAGTATTAAATTGCTTTTTATTAATAATTTTATCTAATTCCTCTTTGCTATAAAAATATCCGAAGCCCTGTCCGTTAACTTCTCGATATCCTTGACCAAGGATGTCATAAAGAAATCCAACATCAAAGGCTTTTTGCCAGGGCTCTTCTTTAAAAAAATCAGCCGAAAGCTGGCCTTTAACCGTATAGTGAACCATCAATACTTGTCCAAGGCCTGATTGAAAAGGCACTTTAAGCTCGGGTAGACCATAATACCCAACGGTATTACCGCTGGTTAAAAAGATTGTTTTGGTTGTCAATCGCGGGACAAGAGAAGTCACTTGTTTTAGAAAATTCTGTCGTTCGCGGGAGCGTTCAGCCTGAAGCTTAAAATCTGAGAGAAGAACTGATTCATGGAGAATAAAATAGCCAATGACGACTGACAAGAAAATTACTCTGGCTCTTTTGTTATCAAACCCTACTATATTAAAAAGAAAGGTCGCCAAAATAATCGAGCCGCCAACAGTGGCAAGATAATAATGCCGGGAATCAAAATAAATAAATGAACGGTTTAGAACAACCAAGGGAAGAAAACTTAAAACAAGAATAAATCCGGACAATATTAGAGTGCATTTTATTGGCAAAGGGCTGGTTAGGAATTTTCGATAAAAAAACTTTAAAAATATAAATATAAATAACGCGATAAGCAACCAAATTATTATTTCCGCACTGCTATTTTCCACCGCGGTTTCAAATTCTATTGTATTAGGAGTGAGAGAACGAAAAAATATTCTCGTAAAAAGGTTAGAAAGGTTTAAAATTACAGCGTTAGGAAAAAAAGTCTGGACCGTACCTTCAAGAGGATATTGAAACAAATGAAAGATCAACTTTGGAAGGTATGATGCTTGATGACCAACATAATTGGCCTGGTCGCCGGAGATAACAAAGACTACCTTCATCATATAACTGATGACACCTAAAGCTAAAATAAAAAAGGGAAGCAGCTTTATAAGGAGTAATTTTAAATTACTCCGTTGGTAAACCCAGAAGATATAAAGGTAAAAAACAAAAGCAAGAACAGCTGTTTCTTTAAACAGGAAAGACAGCCATAAAAATAGAAAAGACAAGAGAACGAAGATATTTTTTTTACTTTCGATAAATTTTAGAAGAGCTAAAAAGGATAGAAGAAACAAGATTACAGAAGTAGCAGAGCCATTCATAGTCCCAAACCAGCTGTAAGCTTCATTACCGACTTCGTTTATTAGGAAAAATAAGGCCGCTAAGAGGGCTGTTACCTTTTGTTTGGTCAATGTCCGAGTAATCCAAAAAACGAGTAAGGTATTAGTTGCATGATAGAGAAAAGCCATTATCCCATAAGGGAAGGGGTTTAATTTAAAAATGTTAAAAAGGTAATATCCGATGATTCGAGCACCAACCCGCGCACCCCCTAGGATAAGTTCCCAGAAAGGCAGGTCAATGGAGATGTAACGTTCCTTTAGGGAGAGAATTAACCCAAAACTATGCCATTCGTCCTGCTGAAAGTATTGACAAAAAGCGAGAAAGTAAAATAATAGAAATAAATTAATTACGATAACCAATATCAAACCGAATATTAGATTCTTGTGAATTTTTATAATCATTGTTTTTGTTGCCTTGGTAACTGATATATACTTAAATCATCAAACCTTACCTTTAATTCATAGTTCTTTCTTAAATAATGGTAAAAAGGCCAGTCAATAAAATCAGGAAAATCTTTAATCAGAGTTTCTTCAAAAACCATTGTTTTGGGCAAATTAGATAAAAATACTTGAGAACTCTCGTTATAAGGATAGAGTAAATAGGGGAAAGGATCAAGATATTTATTGGTCGGAAGACGATTGCTTAAAAAATAAATAATTGTGGTTGAGAAACACATAATTTTATCCTGACTGTTGGTATTATTCCTTATCCACTGCGCAGTTTCATAAGCAGACCTATCATAATCTTCAATAATTGGCCTAAGGCTAAAACCATCAGCTTGTATCGAATCAAAATATGAATTTATAAACCGTGATACCAGCAAAATAAAAATTAGGAAAGATGATATCAGTAATACTGTTTCAATACGATAGAGTCTTTTTTTGATAAGATCAAAGAAAATAATAAGATCAAAACCGGCAACGATTGAGATTAAGGGAAAGGATGTAAATGCCCGGTAAGAAAGAAAAGATGGCAGAAGCGAAGGTATTAGGGCGATAATTAAGAAAGTCATCGTCAATATTTTTTGTATTGACAATTTTGTTTTTTTCCAAAATAGGACAAAGGGAATCAGCAATGCGAAATAGGCAAATTCGATCCATAGACCGTCTCCGCGGCTATAACCAGGGGGAAGAGGCGCCTGTCGATATGTACCCAAGACTACTCCAGCAGAGTAACGGATAAAATCAATCAGTCCGTTATTGAAAGAATAATAAAGAGCTAATCCCAAAGCGGGAAGTAAAACGCCTATTGCAAAATTAAAGCATTTTTTTAGAATATTCGAGAATGACTCCTTTATAATTATTGAGTCAATAATTATTAATCCTACGGTGGCAAAAATAAGGCCACTGGAGTTTTGCTTGGTGATAAGACTTAATCCCGAGATTAATCCGGCTGTAATTAATAGAATTTGTTTTCTCTTGTCATAATAGTAAAATAAATTTATTAATAGTAAAAAACTCCACAAGCCAACAAGAAGTTCACCCATCTCGACATTTCCAAATATAGACGGAAGGAAAATAATAAAAAATAGGAACGGTATTGATTTCAGTTTAGAATGAAATTTTTGAGACCAGAAAAAAATAAGAAGCGCGATGATGATAAATAGACTATAAACAAAATTCTGATATGAATACTGGCTGACGCCGAACAATTTAAACCAACCTGATAGTAAAAATAAATCAAACGGTGTTCTCATCCAGGTAAAATCCCGGTAGGGTAAATATCCCTGAAGCATTAACCAAGCCCTAACGATTCCCGTTGTCCAGGCAAAAAAGGGTAAAAAATATATGTTAATAGTAATAATGAGCAGTCCTAAAATAAGTGTCACGTATCTGCTTTTCATAGGGTAGTGCTAATTATACTAGTGTTATAATAAGCTAGCAACCTGATGACAAATACGATATTTTCATCAACAATAAAAAGAAGACTTTTTAAAATCGTACTTAAGAACGGTAGATATTTCATATATTTTTTTGAGGGATTAGTTTTTTTAAATATTTGGATAAATGGTTATATTGTATTATTAAAATTTTTAAATTCGAGATGGCCAGTTTTAACATCTCCAAGCCCGGATTTGTTTATCAATAAATATCTTCGCCCCGAACCTTATGAGATTCCTCTTTTTATTATTGTCTTAATTATCTCCGTTTTTATAATCTTTGGCTATAATTTAAAAAAAGAAAAATTAAGAGCAATCCTTATACCCTTTTTCTTAAAACATCAATACCTATTTTTCGGTCTATTTTTATCCTTATTAATAACATTTATTTACCGGCTCGGTAGCTATCCCTTAAGTGAAGGTAAACATATTAATTTTTATTATCTTAACTATTATTTTCTGTTTATGTTTTTTTGTCTCTATGTTACGACTAGTCTAAACATGATTATAGATCGGAAGAAATCCCGTTTCCTGACATATTTATTTATCTTTTTTGGGATAGCCTTAATAACATATGAACCAGGTTTTCCCATCGGGCCTAATGATTATTCAACATTTTTAGGACCGATATATGAAATAGCCCACGGAAAAACAATCTACAGTGAGATTCCGTCTCAATATGGGTTTTTTTCTGTTATCACTTTAGGTTTTTTAGCTAAAACCGGATGGGATGTAATTTATTTACCTGTTTTGGTTTGGTTATTCTATATTCTTGAATATTTTTTATGCTTTTATTTAGTTTATAAAACTAGTAATTCGTTACTTTTGGCTTTATTAGGACTTTTCTCGGTTATCACCGTTAATTATTTTTCTTTAATTCATTTACCCATACAACTTCCTCAGGTCAATGCTTTCAGGTGGCCATCATTTATTTTGGCGTTGTTTTTGCTATCTTACTTTAAGAGTATTTGGTCAAAAGCTTTTATTTTTTTGATTGCCTTACTGTGTTTTTGGACGGTTGATGCGGGAATTGCCATACTTACTGGTTATATTTTTACCAATTTCCTTTTTTTACTTAAAAAAATTTCAAATTGGAAAAATATTCTTGTCTCCTTTATTTATTTGACTTTTTCAATATTGATTATTTTTAGTCTGATTCAGCTCATTCATACCTGGTTAGGTTATGAAACGATAGACTATCAATTAATTTTTGAGAAGTTTAAAGAACATAGCCTTTTAGGATTTAATATGGTTCCTATACCGGGAAGAACCTTTTTCTGGACAGTGGTAATTATTTACGTTTTTTCATTAGCCTACTTTTTTAGTGACAAAACTAATAAAGTGGACGTCCAACTTCTTCTCTTTTCCGCTAATAGTTCTATATTTGCTAGCTTATATTACTTAAGCCGAAGCGTTGAAAATAATCTATTCAATATATCTATTTTTCCGATTCTAAATGTTTTCTTACTTCTGAGTCTATTGTTACCAAGAATTCGTCCTAAAAATCTTAAAATATTTTTTGTGCTTATCTTTGTTGTTTTTGTTTTAATACCTACCGAGTTGAGGAATAGCAGTATTTCCCACAAGGTTCAGAAAAGAATTGAGGGTTTTAAAATTAATAATTTTTTCCAACCAGAAATTAAGGATGTTTTAAATCAAGACTATAATCAAGAGAAAGCCCTTATTGAACAAATAAGAGATGAGTCAATTATAATTTTATCTCCCGACGATACTTACTATTTTTACCTTTCCGGTAGGAAAAATCTTCTTAATGCCAATCCTCAATATATGTTGTATAGTAAGAAGGAAATCGTCCGTGCCCTTACGAGTGTAAAAAAGTGTCCCAAGCAAATCTTAGTTAGCTGTAAAACCTTTGTAGATAAATGTCAGGAAGATTTGATATCCTATCATTGGCAAGATGATGTTCAATCGGCGCTACTTAAGGAATTAACAAATATCTGTGGTAACAAATACACCAAGGTCAGGTGTACATCAAAACTTTGTTTAGCAGAACTTAAATAATATTAGTATTTTAGCCTATGATGCTTACAAAATTTATACAAGAAATATATAATTTTATCGTATTCTCGGAGGCAAAAGGGAGGGCTTATTTTTGGTCTTTCTTTTGTAAAAAAATGGGAAGACGTGTAACGATTATGGATAATTGTAGAATTCACTCTCCTTATGGCATAGAGATTGGCGATTATACCAGTATTAATCATCATTCTGTAATTGACGGTCGGGGCGGTTTAAAGATAGGCAAATATGTAATGATTTCCAATAATGTTTGTGTTTTTACTTCTTCACATAGTTTCCAAAAAAGAGATAAGCCCATGAGGTTTCAAGCAATTACTCAAGGTAGAATAGTTATTGAAGATGATGCTTGGATTGGAGTAAATGCCGTTATCATGCCGGGCGTTACAGTTGGTAAAGGAGCGATAATTGCAGCGAATGCGGTGGTAACAAATGATGTAGAATCTTATTCGATTGTAGGAGGAATACCGGCTAAATTAATTAAGTACAGGCCGTAGAGATTAAAACCGAATTAACTGAACTCAAGCCACTTTCTTTATTAATATTTTTGTATAATACTCAATAACGGCATACGCATATATTATGATTGTTAACCAGGAGATAAGTGGATGTAAGAGCCAGGCAACCTCGTGGCTTTTTCTATATTCTTTAATAGCTTCAAATAACGGCCCGATTATCGAAATATTATACGCGACTGCGATAAGAAAACTATCCTGATTAGCATGATCAACCCAAGTTTTCTGGCCTCTCTCTTTCCTACCTAAAAATTTCCTACCGATTTTTATTCTTTTTTTAATATAACTTGAAACCGAGGTACAATAATAATGATATATACCGACTTTTTTAACCCTGGCATATGAAAAATACCCACCTTCAATAACTCGAGCAATAAAATTTACTTCTTCAAATTTTTTTTCATAACCGCCGACAGCATCGATTACCTTTCTACGCCATAAAAATCCATTAGCACCAACTACAGGCGTATCACCTAATTTAGAACGATAAATAATATAGCTTCCTCGATCAATAATCTCCATTTTCGGGTGAAAACATCGAGCTAATGGATCGGCAACCTGAAGTAAGGTTTCATATTGATTAATAAGCGGATCATCTTTTCGAAGTAACCAAGGCGACTCCACACCAAATATAGTGATATCTTTAACTAATGGTTGGACCATGGTCTTAAGCCATAAGGGGGAAGAAAGTTCATTGTCGGCATCAATCAAAGCGATTATTTCACCAGATGCGTGATGCAAACCGATACTTTTACCTTCGTCGCAATCGCGATATGGATTTTTTAGAATTTTAGTATCAAACTGTTTTGCGATTTCCAATGTTTTATCATGACTGCCTCCGTCAATAACGAGTATTTCAATTTTTTCTTTGGGATAATCCTGCATCGTTATGCTTGATAGACAGCGATAGAGATACTTTTCAGCGTTATAGGTTGGAAGAATGATAGAAATTGAGGGTAGGTCTGTTGACTGCATAAACCCCATTATTATAACGCTTTGCCGAAATTTATGCACCGTCATGAATTGTTTAGATCTTGCGTGCTTTGATGCAATATCCAAAATTTAAAAGCTCCCGTGAAGATGGAATAAAAAGGGAAAACAATAATAGTAGAAAATAGATTGGTATAGCAAGAGGATAAATTATTAGAAAAGGTAACGCCTTCTTATTAGTACGCCAAACAACCAGCGGAATACGCAATAATTCAAACGCCAGATATGAAAAATAATTACCATAAGAGTTAATCTTTTCAATTCTAAAATCATAACGAGGTAATAACTTCTTAAAAAAATTGATCGAAAAACCTGAATAAAAGAAATAGGGAGAGTAATGAGTCAGTGATGCAAAGGGAGCAGTTAAAATAAGGACGCCGTCTTTTTTAAGAATCCTGGAAAGCTCTTTTATAGCTAAAAGCGGTTCGGGTAGATGTTCCAAAACTTCAGCGCAAAGACAGGCATCAAAACTCTTAGAGTCAACAGGGATCTTAGTAATATCGGAGACAATATCGATATTAGAAAATATTTTTTGTTTACCGGAAATACCTATATCATCACCACGACCGTCGTATTCAGCTAGATCCTGACTGATATATTTTAGATGCCGACAATATTTTTGATAATGGCTTTCACCGGCACCGGCATCCAAAATTTTACTACCCTTGGGTATCTTTTCCAGTTCATTGGCTATCCACGTCTCGCGCATAGTATCACTTAACGGGATAACAATATGCATTAATTTTATTAGAGAATTCATATTATCTGGATATATCTATTGTTGCCGGTTTTTTCTTAAAAAAGAATATTATTTGGTTTCTTACTCGCCAAAATATACCTAATAAATACCAATAAATATATCTAGGTAACCAGGAAAAAAGCTTAAATTGGGATTTACCATAAGTTCGGTCAACCCAAAGAGTTGGTACTTCAGTAATTTTAAAACCACTAAAATGAGCTTTGATTAATAGTTCTTCGGCAAATTCGAAACCTCCTCGCGATTCAATGTGAATTTTATCGATTACTTCTTTCGTAAACATTTTATACGAATAGGTAAGATCAGTGGTGGGAATCCCTAAAAAAAGAGGAGTACTAATACCTGATAGTCTCGACAAAATTGATTTCAAACTAATTTTTCCAATTACTTTTCCCCCTTTTGCATATCTTGTCGGACAGACGATATCATATCCTTTTTGGATTTTTAAAAACATCTTATTGATAGTTTCCGGGTCATCAGTACGATCGGCGGCCATCATTACAATAAGATTTCCATTAGCCTGGTTAAAACCGGTCCTAATTGCATTTATTACACCATGGCCATAATGATTTTTTATTAAATGAAGACAGGGATATTTATTTTTTATTTTATTTAGTATTATTAATGAGTTATCTTTGTCAGAATCATAAATAATGAATATTTCATGATCAGGAACAACTACTTTTTCAATCCGTTCTATTGTCCAGAGAATATTCTCTTTTTCGTCCTTGACCGGCATAATAATTGTAATATGATATATATTCTTTTTCATTATTAAAGAAGTTTTCTATTATTAGAAATACTAATAGTAAATTACATCGACTATAGTGTATCAAATATTTGATTAATTATATACAAAATATGTGATATAATGAGTCATCTATTTAACCGGATATATTTACGTAATTCTGCTCAATTATTTTATAGTCTTTTTACCGAGATGAAAAAAACAGAAAAAATTTTAATTACCGGAGCAGGCGGTTTCATTGGTCATCACTTAGCACGGTATTTAAAAAAGAAAGGATATTGGGTAAGAGGAGTTGATATTGTAAAACCACAATTTTCCGGTTTAAATGATTTTCACGATTTTAAGCTTTTGGACCTTAGAGATTTTAGAAATTGTACTGAAGCAGTGGAGGGAATGGATAAGGTATATGCGTTAGCAGCACAAAATGGGAGTATCGAATTTACGACTACAGTGAGGACATTGATTGTTAGAGATAATATTCTTATTAATGTTAATACGGCTGAATCATGTGCCCGCTTAGGAGTAAAACGTTTATTTTTTTCTTCTTCTGCCTGCGTTTATCCTTTAGGAAAACAAACAATTATTGGGGCAATACCATTAAAAGAGGAAGACGTTTATCCGGCAGATCCGGATAGTGAATATGGTTGGGAAAAACTTTTTTCTGAAAGATTATATAAATCTTATGAAAAAGACTATGGACTTCAGGTAAGAATCGCTAGATTTTTTAATATTTACGGACCAGAATGTTTAATTGATACACTTCGTTCAAAAGCCCCGATGGAATTGACTCGTAAGGTTATTGAGGCTGGTAACGGTGGAGAGGTAAAAATTTGGGGAGACGGGAAACAAGTCAGATCTTTTTGCTATATTAGCGATTGTGTTGAAGCGATCTACAAACTAATGGAATCAAATATCAGCGAACCCCTTAATATTGGGACAAGTGATCATGTGAGTATTAATGAGCTAGTTGATATTATATGCCGCATCGAGAAGATTAAAGTTAAAAAAATCCATCAACTTAATAAAATCCAAGGAGTTAGGGGAAGATATTGTAACTTTGCTAAAGTTAAGAAGTTATTAGGGTGGGAAAGGAAAGTTACCCCACTTGAGGGAATGACACTTATAAATCGGTTTGTCCACCAGCAATTAAAGGAAAAATGAAGTCGTGAATAATAGGATTTCTTGTCCGCTTTGTCATTATATCCAAACAAAAGATTACGTTAAAACGTCGAGACTATGGATAAGGCGGTGCTTAAAATGTTCGCTTCTATTCGTGCCCCAACAACAAACTAGCCTAGCTCATCGTGATTACTATGACAATATTAATATCAACGATTTTATTTCTTATTATGATTCATTTAGAACGCCAATATTTAAGCAAAACTGGAAACAAATATCAAAGTGGCGTAGTTACGGAAAGGCACTCGATATCGGTAGCTCGTATGGCGGATTCCTTAAGGTTGCACCTAAAGGGTGGAACGTTTTTGGACTTGATTCTTCCGCGCAAATTGTTAAATTAGGCCAAGCAGCCGGTTTGGATATTGCGGTTGATCTGGAAGATGCTCTAGCTAACAAACGTGAACATTATGATTTAATAACCATGTGGAATGTCCTGGAACATTTTCCTAATCCTAAAAAAACATTGATAAATGTATATAACCACTTAAACCCGGGAGGAATAGTTGGTATTGCTGTACCTAATAGAAATGGGATATTTAATAAGCTTGCCTATATTATATATTGGATAAGCGGAAAGAGAATCACTTACCCGTTATACGTATTATTTCAGGTAGATAGGGCATTCCCTCATTTATATCATTTTTCACTATCTGATATTATAAGATTACTTGAGTCAACAGGATATAAAGTCTTATATAAAGGTAGCCAACCAATCATCGACATTAAGCGGCTTAATCTAAGAATGAGAATTGAAAAAAAGTATTTATTTTTAAATGTACTTATTTCACCACTGATATTTATAACTTACTTTTTATCATGGTTATTCCGTCGACCAGACGAAGTTATAATTTATGCTTATAAAGCAAGCTAAATTTTATAAAAATTTCATAATGAGAAATGTATCTCTTCTAAGGGGTATAATAAAAACATGAAATGTTTGGTTACCGGCGGCGCCGGATTTATCGGTTCTAATCTGGTGGAAAAGCTACTTGAGCAAAAACATCAGATAGTGGTAATTGACGATTTAAGCACGGGAAGAAAAGAAAATTTAGATGGGTTTTTTTCTAAAATAAAATTTTACCAGGAATCGATTCTGAATTTCGATAATTTAAAAAATATTTCCCAGGGGTGTGAAATTATTTTTCATCAGGCTGCCATTCCTTCAGTAGTAAGATCTATTCAAAATCCCCGGGCATCATCGTTGGTCAATATCGAAGGGACACTAAATGTTCTTCTTTGTGCCAAAGAATTGGGAATAAGACGTGTGGTTATAGCATCTTCATCTTCGGTTTATGGAGATACAAAAATATTACCCAAAAAAGAAGATATGGTAATATGGCCGAAAAGTCCGTATGCCTTAACTAAATTAGTCGACGAGCATTATGGCCGAATTTTTTCTAATCTATATGACTTAGAAACAGTCTGTCTTAGGTATTTTAATGTTTTTGGTCCAAGACAGAATCCTAATTCTAATTATGCAGCCGTTATCCCGGCATTTATTAAAGCGGTAGCTAACGGTCAAAGTCCCATTATTCATGGGGATGGCGAACAGACACGCGATTTTACCTTTATTAATGATGTTGTCAGGGCCAATATCCTTGCTTCAAAAGTAAAGATTAGTAAACATAATGTTATTAATATTGCCAGTGGTAGAAATATTAGCATTAATAATTTATTACAATTAATAATTAAAATTATCGGTAAGAATGTTCCAGCAATGCGTGATGAACCCAGACTTGGTGATGTCCGCGATACTCAAGCCGATATAAAGCTGGCTAAAAAACTTCTTAATTATTCTCCGAATTATAACCTTGAAGAAGGTCTAAGGGAAACCGTTAAGTGGTTTTACCGGTAACCACATCGATTATATTGTATGTTGAACTGGAACAATCTTGCCTTTTTAAGACGATTCAGAGTAAAATTGTTGTTTTAGATTAAAATAATGATAAGAGTATCAAAGTCTATGAAAGATAATATATTAATTACGGGGGCAACAGGTTTTGTCGGTGCCAATTTGGCAAGAAAGTTAGTCGAAGAGAACCAAACGGTTCACGTAATTACCAGATCTACATCTGACCACTGGAGAATAAAAGACATTATGAATAAATTAATAGTTCATGATGAATCTCTTGATAATAGGATAGGTTTGGCCAGACTTTGTAAAAAAATAAATCCGACAATTATTTATCATTTAGCCGCCTACGGAAGTTATGCCGATCAGGGCGATATCGATCAATTATTGGCAACAAATGTACAGGGAACACTAAATATTTTATTAGCCACAAAAGATCTTAACTACCGATGTTTTATTAATACCGGAAGTTCTTCGGAGTATGGAGTTAAAACGAAAACTATCAAAGAATCCGATTCATGTCAGCCAATTAGTTTTTATGGTTTATCAAAACTTGCTCAGACGAATCTCTGCCAGATTTTTGCCAGCCTTTATCATAAGCCAATTATTACTCTGAGACTTTTTTCCCCCTACGGTCCGTATGAAAGAAGCACCCGCTTTGTTCCTACAATAATTAAGAACTTAATTAACCATGAACATATAAATTTAACAGCCGGAAATATCCGCTGGGATTTTATTTATATTGATGATGTTATTGAAGCTTATATTAAAGCCAGCAAATTTTCTCAAAAATATGATGGTGCAATTATTAATATTGGAAGTGGTCATGAATATTCTAATGATCAAGTAGTAAAATTCTTATTTAAGGTCTCGGGTATAAAAACAAATATTAGTAAAGGTTCATATAAATCGCGCCATTGGGATACATCTCATCGTCAGGCGGATATTAGATTAGCTAGGAAAATACTCGATTGGCAACCTCATTATGATTTGGCCAACGGACTGACCAGTACATTTAAGTGGTTTAAAAATTACTATGAAAACAGATAAACAAATTAAGTTACTCATTCATCAACTGGTTATATCATCATTGCCAATCGAAGCCATGAGGGGACTGGATAACCGATTTTTTATTCCGGGGAAAAGTCCAATTCAATATGCTGGGCCGACATGGGACAATCGAGAACTGGAGGCGGCTATTTATGCTTTACTTCGTGGTAAATGGCTTTGTGGTGGCAATAATACCGCCGAATTTGAAAATAGATTTTCGCAAATAATTAATAAAAAGTTTTCGATCATGTGTAACTCCGGAAGCTCAGCTAATTTATTGATGATGTCAGCCCTAAAGTCTAAAAGAACCTATGGTTTAGACGGAGCTGAGGTAATAACTCCGGTAGTCTGTTTTCCAACAACCGTGGCGCCGATTATCCAGCTTGGTTTTAAACCAAAATTTATTGATGTGGAAATGGATAGTCTAAATTTAGATCTTAATCTCTTGGAGAAATCAATTACTAAAAAAACAAAAATACTTATTTTTGCACATGTATTAGGAAATCCTCCCAACATGGATCGGTTAATTAAGATATGTCAAGCGAAAAATATCATCCTCCTTGAGGATGCTTGTGATGCATTGGGAAGTACTTGGGGTAATAAACCATTGGGTAGTTTTGGGCTCATGTCGAGTCATAGTTTTTATCCAGCCCATCACATTACCACTGCCGAAGGAGGCATGGTTAGTACTAATGATACTCGACTGGCCGATACTTTAAGAAGTCTAGTTTGGTGGGGGAGAGCGTGTACTTGTGTCGGAGCGGTTAATTATTCGATAACTGGAGCATGCGGTCATCGTTTTGATAAATGGTTATCCCCGAAATATAAAGGTATTCTTGACCATAAATATGTTTATAAAGAGGTTGGATATAATTTGAAACCGCTTGATCTTCAGGGAGCAATTGGTTTAATCCAGCTTAAAAAATTAAAGCAGATAAAAATAGCCCGGCAAAAAAATTTTAATCGATTTTACCATATCTGTAATCGTTACCCACAACTAATTAAGCTAGCTCTGAGTAACCGTAAGGCTAATGTCAACTGGTTTGGTTTTCCGATAACAGTAATTACCGATAAGTTTACTCGGAATGACTTTGTTAAATTTCTAGAACAAAGAAATATTCAAACACGTGATTATTTTTCCGGCAATCTTCTTTTTCATCCGCCCTTTGCTCACTTGGGAAATCCTTATGAATTTCCGCATGCCTGCCAAGTTATGGAGAGAACATTTTTTATTGGAGTCCATTCAAATATGTCAAACGAAATGGTTAATTATGTTTGTCAATCATTGAACGAATTCTTAAAAAGGTATCGATAGGATGATTAATTATCAAACTCACGCTAAAACGATACGGCAAAATATCATTAAAATGATTGCCGACGCCAAAGCCGCTCATATCGGTGGAGCGCTGTCAGTTGTAGATATTTTAACAGTTCTATACTTTGATATTTTAAAAATAAATCCACAACGCCTAAAGGATCCTTTCCGCGATCGGCTTATTTTTAGTAAAGGCCATGCTGCATCAGCGTTATATGCAACCCTAGCACAGCGAGGTTTTTTTTCCAAAAGAATGCTTAAAACATATTTTGCTAATGGCAGCAAAATGCCTGGGCATCCAGTAAAAAATTGCGTACCGGGAATTGAAGTATCAACTGGTTCGCTGGGTCATGGTTTATCTATGGGTTTGGGAATTGCGTTATCAGCTAAGCTTGACCGCCAGAAATATAAAACTTATGTAATAATGAGCGAGGGAGATTGTGATGAGGGTTCAACTTGGGAAGCAGCGATGATGGCATCCCATTTATATCTGGATAATTTAATTGCCATTATTGATTACAATAAAATACAAGCTTTTGGTAAATCAACTGAAGTTCTCAACCTAGAACCTCTAAAAGATAAATGGCAGGCGTTTGGTTGGGGAGTTAGGGAAATCGATGGACATAACTACCAAGAGATTGAAAAAGTTATGAAATCAGTACCATTCAAGAAAGGAAAACCCAACCTGATTATCGCTCATACAATAAAAGGTAAGGGTATTTCCTTTATGGAAGACAAACTGGAATGGCATTATCGATACCCTGATCAGTTACAGCTTGAAAAAGCCTTAGCTGAATTAAAATGAGAACTGCATTTGTTAATAGTCTAATAAAATTAGCCGATAAAGATAAAAGAGTAGTCTTATTGACCGGTGATTTGGGCTATGGAGTTTTAGAAAAATTTAGAGATAAATTTCCCGACCGATTTTTAAATTGTGGTGTGGCTGAAGCCAACATGGTCGGTGTAGCTGCTGGGATGGCTGTTTCCGGAAAGATTCCCTATGTTTATTCAATTGGTACCTTTTTGATAATGAGAGCCTTCGAACAAATTCGTAATGATATCTGTTATCAAAACCTTAATGTCAAACTCATAGGCGTTGGTTGCGGTCTAACCTATTCCTTATATGGAGCAACTCACCAACCGATTGAAGATGTCGGTATTACACGATGTTTGCCAAATTTAGTAATAATTTCTCCGGGAGATCCAGTTGAAGTTGACTTGGCAACTAAATTTTCATTGAAGCATCAGGGTCCTTTGTATCTTCGTATCGGATCAGTCGGCGAGCCTACTATCCATAAAAAACAACCAAATTTTCGATTTGGCCAGGGAATTACACTAGTTAGTGGTAAAGATATTACAATTATTGCCTCGGGTAATATGCTAGAGAATGCATATCAAGCAGCTATAGATTTGAATAAAAAAGGGATATCGACCAAACTAATTAGTATGCCATTTATTAAACCTATTGATAAAGACCTCATCTTGAAGGCTGCTAGGGAAACAAAAGCCATTTTTACGATCGAGGAACATTTTATTACCGGTGGATTAGGAACCGCTGTTGCCGAAGTATTGGCTGAATCTTCCCAGAAAGTATTTTTACGTAGGATTGCTCTTCCCGATAAATATCCTTCGGAAATAGGTAGTCGACAATATTTACGAGAGATTTATGGTTTAACCGTCGAGCATATAGTAAAAACTATTATGAATATCTATAACCAACATGATTGATTTATCATTAATTTTACCAGTCCATAACGAAGAAGATATTATTGAACCGGTTTTTCATGAGATTTATAAAACACTGGAAAAGATGAGCATCTCATTTGAAACAATATTAGTTGAGAATGGGTCATCTGACAATTCGTTAGAGCTGATTAAAAAACTTGCTAGGAAGTATCCCAACACAAAGACATTGGTTGCGCCAAAGGGATACGGCAGTGCGATTATTGCCGGTTTAAAAATTGCCAAGGGTGAGTATGTTTGTTATATGCCTTCTGACGGCCAGGTAGATATGAAGGATTTTCCCAGATTGTGGGATCTGATTAAGAGTGGAAAGTGGGATATTGTAAAGATAAAACGAAGGAAAAGAGAAAGCTTAAGCCGGCTTTTAGTTTCCTATAGTTTTTCCTTAGTAGGAAAAATACTTTTTGGTATACCCTTTATTGATATTAATGGAGATCCGCGTATTTTTCTAAGAAAATATCTTAACGATTTGGATTTACAGTATCAAGACTCTTTCATTGATACAGAGTTTGCCGTTAAAGCGCACAAGATGGGCTTAACGATTAAAGAAATTCCCGCCAAAACATTAATTAGGGCGGGCGGTAAATCAACTAGAAGTTGGCGAACCTTTACTGAATTTTTCAAAAATTTATGGTATTTTCGTAAAAGAATCAATCAATAGTTTCCCTAAGATGTTATTTTGTCCAGTGCTTTTTTGTAAGAATTATCCCAGGTATTGCTTTTAGCATAATTTATCGCATTGTTTCTTAATTGTTGATATAGCTTCTGATCTCTAAACACGTTAATGACCGCAGATACTAAATCATTCTCATTATCATTAACAACTAAGCCTAAATGAGATTTGGTTATTTCCTTTCCTAGGGGCGGAACTTGAGTAGTTATTACTGGTAATCCAGCTCCGAAATAAAGCCTGATTTTAGTGGCATCACCAAACCACCTGGCTGAATCGGCAAAAGCACGGTATGGTGCTATACCAATACTAAATTTATTGATTAATCCGGATAGCTTTGCTGCATCATCGATAAATCCATGAAAAACGACATTCTGCTGCAATTGATAGTTTTTGACCAGCGTTTTTAATTCACTTTCCGGAGGCGGTCCACCGCCAAAAATATGGAGGATTGCCCCAGGAAAGTATTTAATAATTTTTCTCATCATCCCTATAGCTAGATTTAATCCATTTTCCGGTCCAAATGTACCGGCAAAAACCAGAGTTAAAGGTTGAATATGGGTATAAGGCAATGGACATATTTGTTGCTTAAAAAGCGCGTTAGGTACTAAAATTTCCGGGACACAACGTGCGATATTAAGACCAGCCTTAATTCTTGCTGGTTGTATCGCCGGTGAGACATCCCAAATATAATCTGCATGATAACAACATAGACGATCTAAGATCAGATAAATATTGTTTAGGAACCGTTGAGGATATCTTTTAGGTGAATAATCCGAAACATAATATATAACCGTTTTAACAATACCTAATTTTTTCAAAATAATTCCGGCTAAGGTAAAAATCGACTCTAAACCGATAAACAGATCAAATTTCTTTCTGCTTTTTAAGCCGTATTCAATAACCGATAATAAATCGCGAATCTTAAAAGAAATCTGAGTATTATTTTCATTTTGCCGTATTAATAAAGGTGATATTAGTAGATTTATTAATAAATCAGACTTTTTTATATATTTTCCCTTCTCATAAATTTCGACAAAAGATTTAATCCGATCGCTCCCCGGATGAGGACCATCCAAAATTGTTACATTATTAACCCGCGGGAGGAAAAAAGACAATAATGGTTCAACCATACCGTTAATGGCGGTTCTTTTCCCGTTTTTCCAAAGAGAAAAGGTGGCGATAAAAACTTGCTTATACATAGCCCTTTGGTGTAATATTTTACAATATCATTGGACAAATGAAAATACTAAAATGAGTAAAAAATTATTGGTTACCGGTTCAGCTGGTTTAATCGGTTCACAATCGGTTGAATTTTTTTGCAGGAAAGGATTCGAAGTCATCGGGATTGACAATAATATGCGTGCATACTTCTTTGGTAAAGAAGCAAGTACCGATTGGAACCGACGCCGTCTTGAACAGAAATATAGTAACTATAAACACGTTAATGCCGATATCAGAGACGAGAGGATAATAGAGACTATTTTTAAAAAAAACAAATTCGATCTAATAATTCATACTGCCGCTCAACCTTCCCATGATTGGGCAGCTAAAGAACCGATTACTGATTTTTCAATTAATGCTTTCGGGACATTAAATATTTTAGAAAATTATCGTCGACAATGCCCAGATTCTGTTTTTATCTTTACTTCAACAAATAAAGTATATGGTGACACGCCAAACACCTTACCCCTGATTGAAAAAGAAACCCGTTGGGAATTACCTAAGAGTCACCGATATTTTAACGGGATAGACGAAACCATGTCAATTGATAATTCACTTCACAGCATCTTTGGTGCCTCAAAAGTCGCGGCTGATATAATGGTACAGGAATATGGTAAGTATTTTGGGCTGAAAACAGCAGTTTTTAGAGGCGGTTGTTTAACCGGTCCGGCTCATTCGGGGACTATGCTCCATGGATTTCTAGCCTATTTAGTTAAATGTATTGCTACCGGCCAAAAATATACCATATTTGGATACAAAGCAAAACAAGTGCGTGACAATATTCATTCGTTCGATTTAGTTAATGCCTTTTATCATGTTTATAAAAAACCACGTCATGGAGAAGTATATAATATGGGTGGATCCCGACATTCAAACACATCCGTTCTGGAAGCAATAAAAAAGATTGAAAAGATACTAAAGAGAAAAGCGAAAATTGAGTATTTTGATAAAAACCGAACCGGTGATCATATTTGGTATATTTCTGACGTGGCTAAATTCAAATCTCATTATCCTCAATGGGATTTCAAATATGATGGTGATATGATCCTGGAAGAAATCTGCAAATTTGGTCATTTTACATAAAACTATGAACAAAAACATCCTTGTGACCGGTGGAGCCGGTTTTATCGGTTCTTTTCTCGTTGATAAGTTGATTAGTCAGGGTTATCGCGTCAAAATTTTAGATAACCTGGATTTTCAGGTGCACCAGGGCAAAGTTCCGGCATACCTTAATAAAAAAGTAAATTTTATAAATGGAGATGTTACCAGTCTTAAGACATTTAAGGAAGTACTTAAAGAAGTTGAGGTCGTTTTCCATTTGGCTGCCAAAGTTGGGGTTGCCCAATCTAATTATAAGGTTAAAGACTATATTGATACAAACATTGGTGGAATGGGTAATTTGCTAAATGCTTTAGTTAATTCGAAAAATTGCGTTAAAAAAGTTATTATGACAGCCTCGATGACGAGCTATGGCGAAGGGGATTGTCATTGTTCATCATGTGATAGAGTTAAGCCAAGCTTAAGAACCTTAGATCAGCTTAAAAATAAAAAATGGGAATTAATATGTCCATTATGCGGAAAAATTGTTAAGCCAATTCCTACTAATGAAAATTCTTCTTTAACACAAAATAGTATTTATTCTATATCTAAGGGTGTTCAGGAACAGTTACTATTTTATATCGGAAAAACCTACAAAATTCCAGTTGTTTCTTTAAGATGTTTTAATGTTTATGGTCCAAGGCAAAGTTTATCTAATCCCTATACCGGAGTAAGTGCTATTTTTATCAGCCGTTTAAAAAACAATCATCAACCGGTTATTTATGAAGACGGTTTACAAACACGGGATTTTGTTTCTGTTCATGACGTGGTCGATGCTTTAATTCTGGCAATGAATAAGAGAGAGGCTAATTATCAGGTATTTAATATCGGATCAGGAGAACCTAAGACAATTAAGCAAATAGCTAGTGTTCTAGCTAAATTGTTGAAAAAAGATATTGACCCAAAAATTAATGGAGAATATCGGTTGAATGATATAAGGCATTGTTATGCCGATATAAGCAAAGCAAAAAATTTTCTTAAGTGGCAACCAAGAATATCATTTAAAGAAGGGATGACCGAGTTAATAAATTGGTCTAATAATCAGGAGGCTAATGACCTTTTCGTAAAAGCGTCACATGAATTAATAAAAAGAAAGCTAACCAATGAGAAAGATTGAAAATATAATCCTAACGATTATCTTATTTTCCTTATCTCTTATTCCATTATTATGGTTATCTGAACATCAAGTAGTTTTGGGATATGATGCTGTTTATCCATTGAACCCACAAGCTTTTCTTAAAGACCGTTTATATTCCTGGTCGAGTACGCTGGGTTTTAGTATGGATCAATCAGGGGTACAGGGAAGTCTAATTATTCACTTTATCGATTCAGTTCCCCAATTTCTAGGATTACCGGCTTATTGGGGTCAAAGAGTAATGATGGTTATGTGGTTTTTTACGATTTTGTTGTCAGCCTATATTTTTATTATTCGTCTGGAAAAAGCAGGAATAATCAAAGGTCGGTATCTAAGATATTTTTTTCCAATTTTATATACTTTTAATTTTTATCTACTTCAGGCATGGTGGATAATTGAGAGAACTAAATTTTCATTAGTAGTCGCCACCCCTTTAATCTTATCCTTAATAATGCCTATGGTGCAAAAACCATTGACTATCGGATCGGTCATCAAGCAGGCACTTTATTGTTCGATTATATTAGCTATTCTTAACGGTGGAGGATGGGGTGGATTAGCTTTATATGGCGGCCTTATCTTGATATTGGTAATCTTTTATTTTTTTTATGCAGTTTCTTTTTATATATCAAAAAGGAAAAAAGACTTTTTATTAATAAGCTTATTTTTTATAATTTTTGGTATCAGCTTTTTTCTACTTAATGCTTATACATTCTTACCTTTAATCTTTACTACACTAGGAAATTATAAGGCTCTTGTATCTGAAGTTGGCGGTATCGACGGAATAATTGAATGGACAAGATATTTAAGCACGAATGCTAATGTTTTAAATTTATTACGACTTGAAGGAATTCCCGAATGGTATGATAATACATACCATTCCTTTTCGTTTAGCTATCTTAAATCTATCCCCCTTATTTTAATCAGTTTTTTATTTCCGATTCTAATTTTTCTATCTATTTTTAATTCCCGTGAGAAAAAAGAGACAAGAATATTTTTCATGGTTCTTCTGGTGATCTCATTGGTCTTTACCGCCGGAATTTCAAAACCACTCGGCTTTTTCTATGAATTCCTTATGCGTTTTGTACCCGGATTTTTTATTTTCAGATCAGCCATATATAAATTTGGTTATGCATATTGGTTATCCAGTAGCCTACTTATTGGACTATCATTGAGTTGGTTGATGGAAATGCTTGAGAAAAGAATTTCTAATTATTTTTGGCAAAGAATTACCGTCATTTCTATTTTTTTGCTTACGGCTGGGTGGTTAATCGTTTATCATTATCCGTACCTAACCGGAAACTTATTTCCTAAAAACCCGTCAAATATTTCTACACGTGTTGAGATCCCAACATATATCAATGATTTTTCGAAGTGGTGGGTAAAAACACGTAGTACCGATAAAATTTTACTTCTGCCAAAGCTTAATGACATATGGTTGTTTGAACAATACCGTTGGAATTATATGAGTAGTTTTCCCATAACCGCGAATTATGCTAATCAGGGAATTATAGAAAATGCTCTTAATCTTACCCCCAATGAAACAAATTTAGTTAATAAATTATATGACTCAATAAATAGCAAAGATCATAACGAAACAGATTTTCTTTCCTCTGTTCTAGGAATTAGATATTTCTTAATAAGGAAAGATTTCTATTATGATATACCTGATCAAAAAACAGATAACCCATCAATAATCGAAAGCAAGTTAATGGAAAATCCTAATATAAAAAAAATAGCGACTTTCGGGCAATGGATAGTTTACCGATATAGCGAAGAAAAACCGCTTTTTTTTGTTAGTACTAAAGCAATTCAAACTACCGGAACCCCAAATCTTAATGCGTATAATTTTACATCAGGAAAGACCATCTTTCCCACTATCGATAAAAATATACATGAAGAATATCCAGACGCTCTTATGGGTACATTGGTCTTCCCACTGTGTTTGAATTGCGAGATTGGGAGGGAAGAAATACCTTTTGCTGTACCAGACCCGAAAATTTTACTTGATTCTCCTCTTTATGATCTGGTAACTTTAAAAAATAAGTTACTTGTTCCCAAGAATGAAACTATAGAAAATCGCGTTTTTCGTTTAATCGGAGAGACAATTAAAATGAGTAGTCAGATTCAATCATTGATTATTTTAGGCAAAGGGGATGAATTTATTGAACTAGCAGCGAAGAAACATTCGGATATATGGCAAAATATTTTTCAAGAATTTCCGAATATAATCGATCATTCGCTTAATTCCTATCAAACGTTTTATATAATTGACCAGTATTTATTGGGAGAATTAAACTTTTTCGATAATATAATGTTAACAAAAGTGGCTGGAACAAGAAGAAATGCTATTATCAGTTTGGAGAAAACCATTGATACTATTGATAAACGCCGAAATAAATTAAATAACTATATTAATAATACATCGGACTCAGAAAAAAGATACAAATTTGATGTACCAATTACAGGAAATTATAATATACGGATAAATCGACAAAGTCTTGTATACTTTGACAACGAGAAAGATTATACGTTAAAATTTTTGTTAGATAACAAAATAATTACACCGCAAATATCACTCTTGGATAAATATCTTGATTTAGGATTCAGTTATTTAACCAGTGGGAAACACATTTTTTCCTTATATTTACCTGATTCGAAGAACCTTGTAGGAAAAGCATATCCTGAAAAAATTACCGGAAGAAATTGTTTTTCCTCGTTGTTAAATAATTTTACAACAAAAGATTACTATACCTTAAGTTTTACCGCCAAAAATAATTTCGACGCCGGCTTCTTTTTCTTTATCGATCATGATAACGGTTTTTCACCAGTTTATACCAACTTTATTCCACTTGCCGGAGAACAAGTTAAAGATTTTCAAGTAGGTATATCACCACAAAAAATAGTTTTAGACAGAGCCGCAAATAAGTTAAGAGTGTCGTTTTGTGCTGTTGGTTTGGATGAGTCTCACTACAATGAAAATATAAAAAATCTAATCATTACTAAACAGATTATTCCGGAAATTGTATTATCCTATATGCCCATAGAATCAGCCCTACCCCCGGACATTACTTTTAAAGAAATAAACCAAACCCATTATCAGGTTGCCGTTAATAATTCCGTAGATCCATTTTATCTTGTATTTAACCAACGTTACTCGCCAGGATGGCAATCAAACACAGGAGAGCATTTAATGGCAGACTTATATAGCAATGCATGGTTAATCGATAATAAAGGCAACTTTACTGTTGATATTACCTATAAACCTCAAGACTTATTTAATAAGGGTTTGTTGGTAACAATAAGTTACCTGATAATGATCTTTGGTGTTTTGGTCGTCGTCAAAATGAAAAATATATGAAATATGCGGATTACATAAACTCGGTTTATAACAAATACAACGAAAGCTTGCGTAAATTAATTCTCTTATGTATTTTAGTTGGGATTATTTTAGGTTTTGGTTTTTTCTTCAGGTCTTTATTCCTTCCCTTTGCGCTTATATCCTGGTATGTTTTATTTCCCCCATCAAATATGGTAATTTTTATTGGTTTTATTCTGTCTCTGGCGATTGCGTTTGTATTTAATTTGGCTGAATTAACATTTTTAACTGAATATATTGACATAATAATATATCTTTTATTGGTATTTTCAATTATTAATTTATTAAAAGTAAAAGAAAAGCCAGATTTAGAGTGAAAATCTTATTAAAAGTAATTGTCTGTTTAATTATTTTCTATATTTATTCCCCCTGGTTTCTATTTACAAAGACACTTTCGGCGGGTGACTGGCCTTATTTATTTAAAGAAAATATTCTTGCTTTTCAAATTCTAGAACCTCCTTTTCTTTGGTTAGATCCTTATTACCAGTTGACTGCTAAAATGGGAGTTATTTATCTGTCTTTATCTTGGGAAATTACTGAAAAATTATTTTGGTTTTTCCCATTTCTAATAATTTCAATTATTTCTTCATGGAAATTTACAAATTATATTTTCAGGAAAATAATCGGACATAATATTTCAATAATCTTTTCAATAATTAGTAGTCTAGTTTTTTCTTCAAATACTTATATTCTCATGATTGTTGGTGGAGGGCAAATGGGGGTAGGTATGGCTTACGCACTTGCTCCGCTGGTCACTGTTTATTTTATTGAATTACTTGATCATGAAAAAGTCGAATCTCATCACTATCTTAAAACCATTATTACCAGCAGCTTACAGCTTACATTTGACCCCCGAATTTTTATAATTACATTATTAACCATCTCTATCTATGAATTATTTATTATTTTAAATAATAAAATATTGCTAAAAACATATTTTAAAAAATATTCGATTATTCTATTTTGTTCAATTATTCTTAATTTATATTGGATCTTACCTAATACCCAACAATTTAGTCATACTTATGATGAGGTAGCCAGTAAAATCGAAGCCTCATATTATAGTTTTGCGACTTTTGAAAATACCATATCAATACTTCATCCTAACTGGCCAGAAAATATATTCGGCCGAATTCACTTTATGAGATTTGAATTTCTATTTCTCCCCATATTTGCCTATTTATCACTAATATTCTTAAAAGGAGTAAAAACAAAATATCGATTACTATCTTTATCTGTAATTGGTTTAATTGGGGCTTATTTATCAAAGGGCACAAATGATCCCGGAGGGATTTTTTACCTGTGGTTATCCACACTTCCGGGTTTTATGATTTTTCGTGATCCAACTAAATTTTATCTCATGACTATTCTAAGCTACATGATTTTAATACCTTTAAGTCTATTCTTTTTAACGAGTAGACTTTTTAAACCAATAAAATATCTTCCCATAATACTTTTTATTATTTTCTGGTTTTATTTATTATTACCGGTTTGGCAGTCAGATTTAAATGGAACATTCAAGCCTTCAACTATTCCTACAGAATATATTCTATTTAGAAAATTTATAATTAATCAGACAGATAATTATTCAATTCTGTGGATTCCCAAAAAACAGCGATTTGGTTTTTATTCTGAAAATTTTCCCTATATTGATGCCGAAACGATGTTTGATACTTTAGACAGGAAGCAATTAATGGAATTATTTCCCAAATCTAGGACCCTTTCTTTGTTAAGAAGCGAGAAGGTGAAATATGT
>JAZDMI010000024.1:0-47246 GCA_043801155.1 Candidatus Gottesmanbacteria bacterium | reverse complement strand
ATCTGATAATCAGATCCAAGAAACTTTGACAATGTTCTAGCCTTGGTTGGTGATTCTACAATGATTAATTTCATTTTTGCTTTAGCAAAAAGTAGCGATCGCTAGCCCGTAGGGCTCGATCGCGTTTTAAAATACATTCTTATTACCTTGCTACCGTATAAACCATTCCTCCTAAATTCTTGACTTTACCTTTTATTTCCATAAGTGCTAAAAGACTGGTAATTTTACCGGTTTCCATACCAGATATTCTAACAAGGTTGTCAATATGTACTTGTTCATTGGTTAAAATTTTTAATATCTTTTCCTCGTCAGGATTATCCGGTATTACCTTTCTACTTTCTATTTTCTGCTTATTACTCTTTATGTCTAACTCATCAAGTATATCATTAACATTGTAAACTAATTTGGCCCCATTTTTAATAAGTATTGCTGGCGCGGCTGATAAATAGCTGGTAATTGGACCAGGAACGGCAAAAACTTCTCTGCCTTGATTAGCAGCATCGCGAGCAGAAATAAGCGATCCACTATCCTCCGCGCCTTCTGTTACCACCACACCTAATGACAAACCACTGATAATTCTGTTTCTGGCCGGAAAAATACCCTTGGCAACGTATTGGCCGGGTGGAACTTCAGAAATTACGGCTCCATGTTTGATTATTTCTTCATAAAGATACTTATTTTCCGGCGGGTAAACCATATCAACCCCGCATCCTAGAACTGCAATTGTTCTCCCACCACAATCTATAGCCGTTTTATGAGCGAGCGAATCAACACCTCGGGCCAGTCCAGAAACAATAGTTAATCCGTTAGCTACCAGATCTCTGACGAGAATTTCCGTTACTTCCCGACCATATGAGGATATTTTTCTGGTTCCGACTATGCCAATCGCGAGGCTGTCTTGAGGCTCTATCACACCCTTTATATATAGTATAGGCGGTGCGTCAGATATTTGTTTAAGAAGTTGCGGGTATGATTTATCCTTAATGGTTACAATCGATATTTTTTTAGTTTTAACCTGGGCTAAAAATTCTTGAGGATTAAATTTTTTCCTAAAATTAAGAAAACTATTTACCAGATTTTCATTAAGTCCGATTTCCCGCCAACTTTCATCCGTTGCCTCATATGCTTTTTTGGCTGTTTTAAAATAATCGAGAAGAATTTTAAATCTCTGCGGTCCGATCCCCGGAAAAACATTAAATGCTACCCAGTAGGACAGGTCTTGATCCATAAGTTAACTCTAACAATTAAACTATTATTTAACAATATCTTCGTTTGACTCTGAATATACTATAGGTTATAATATCACCATGCCATATATTGAGTCAGAACATATTGAAATTCGTGTTTCCGCACTTGCAAGGTGTAAACACACTCCGATTTGTGACCAAACGCATGAAATGTGTGGCGGAATGATTATTCCCCAACAAGACCCATCTTGTGATTTCCCCGACGATGGACTTACCATAGCCATGTCTCAACTTGCTCCACGTTCAAGACTTTCTGAAATTGAAGAAGAGATGAAAGAAAGTTTAATAAATATGATACGCGCTCGTAGTCTACGTTCCGAGGGGTTAGATCCAAAATCATTAATTACTGGGAAAAAACTTAAATGTGATGGACGACCTTATTCTTTAGAGTCAAGAAAAGTTCAAGTATTTCCGAATGGAAAATACTAATTTCTCTTTTTTATCTTCCAAACCATTCTTCTAAAATCTTTTTAGCAATTGGGGCGGCCACGTTGGAGCCTTCTCCTCCACCTTCAACGAGAACTGTTACGCTAATTTCTGGATCATTAACAGGCCCGCCTGCAACGCTTTGCGTAGCAATGCGGGCAGGAGCGAAAACTGTAAACCAAGCATGGGTTTTATTTTTTGCATCTCCATATTCAGCTGTTCCGGTTTTGCAAGCTGTTTCAATATTTTTATCTTTTACTTTAAAATCAAACAAAGGCCACCCTGTTCCTCCAGCACTGCATGCTTCTCTCATTCCTTCTTTAATTATGTCTATCGTCTCTTTATGTAAACCTATATCTTTACAATTTTTAGTACTAAGTATTGAGTTTTCAGATTTAAGTAAACTGGGTTTGCAGAGTTTTCCATTATTAGCAATCACATTTGTCCAAAAATTTACTTGTATAGGTGTTATTTCTAGGTCGCCCTGACCAATCGCTAAGTGATAAGTATCACCTAAATACCACTCTGTTCCTAAAATATTTTTTCTCCATTCCGGGGTAGGCATTGTTCCGGATGCTTCACCAGGAATATCAATACCTAAAATTGTACCAGCTCCAAATTTATTCGCCCAACTCTCTAATAAATTTACCCCAACCATCTCGCCAACTTTGTAGAAAAAAATGTCATTTGACCGCTTCATCGCCTTAACTACATTGACCTGGCCTTCTTTACCACCATATTGCAGCCAATACCAGTTGGGAAAAGTATAAGGGCCGATTGTAATAACACCAGTATCTTCTATCAGTGTTTGCGCATTAATCTTTCCTGATTCTAAACCGGCGGCGGCAACAATAATTTTAAAAGTTGAACCAGGGGGGTAAAGTCCGGCAATCGTCCGATTAAAAAGCGGCTTACTGGGATTATTTAAGTCTTGAACGTTAAGATTATTTGAATTAAAACTTGGGCTAGATACTAAACTAAGTATCTCTCCGGTATTTGGATTAGAAACGACAATTGATCCAACATTCGTGCCTAATTCCTGAACAGCAATTTTTTGTAAATCTAAATCAATCGATAAATTTAGGTCTTTACCGGGTTTTGGTTCAATTCGGCCTAGTTCGGAAATCTTTTTTCCATACGCATCAACTTCAATTAACTCTTTTCCATCCACTCCTTTTAATATATTTTCGTACTGCTCCTCGACTCCGGTTCTGCCAATATTGTCTCCAATTTTATATATTAGATTTTTATTTTTAGAATCTTCTATTTCTTTTTCGGTGACTTCTCCCGAATAGCCAATAACGTGTGCTAAGATACTCCCCCAGGGATATTCTCTAATTAAATCTTGATGTAGTTTAGCTGCTTCACTTCCTCCTTGAGTCTCAAGAATCATGGCCTCTTCGTTTGTCTTAATCTGCCATTTACCATCTGCTGCCTGCCATTTATATACCGGTTTGTTTCGGGCTAAAACCTGACGATGACGATCATATATTATTCCCCGTGGCGCTCTAATGTTAAGCTCCTTAACCCGATTCCCTTCTGATAATGTACGGAAATAACTTCCACGAATTATGGTGATTTCAAAAAGTCGAAATAACAATAACCAAGTAGAAAAAATTAGACTAAGATAAAAAAGTAGATAACGCCATCTCATGAAAATTTATCTTCGCTTTATCGTGGATAAATCAAATGTGAGTTTTGTTGATACCCCGTTATCAGTATTTGCCAAAAAACGTATTATTGGGAACAAGACGATCAAAGCCACTATCTCCCAAGGCAAGTTAACCCACCGGGGGGATTTAATAAAAATATTAATCGGGACAATGGCAATAACGAAAAATGGTATTAAGAATTTTAATTGATCAGCACGAAAACGATTCTTATATAATAAAACTAGTAGCGTTAAGGTAAGATATATTAGACTCGTCTGTCCCAGGGAATTACCACTCAGAAGATCGACAATAATCCCGGCAATAAAGGCAGTCGTAAGGGTATAATCTGCTGATTTTAGGCTGGCCCACAATATAACTATCAATAACGTTATATGAAGTGGAATAAAAGTAGTTTCCAGTAGCGCGGATAAAATAATTAACAAAAAAATATAAAAATTTTTCATTCAATTACAAAAATATTTTTTAATTTATTAAAATCTAAAAGCAAGATAATTTCAGCTTTCTGAAAGGGTTCAATATCTTTCTTTATGATCTGGCTAATTTTACCAATTAATAAATCTTTTGTATATCCCCCGTCTCCTAGGGTAATGACTAAATCGTCCTTCTCTAGCGTATCTGTTTGCATAACTTTATCAAAAATGACTTCAGTACCGAATTCTCCGGAAATTAATCCTCGAGCTCCATTACTAAGTGTCTGACCAGGAATTCTCGAGTCAGGATCGGTGGGTAAAATTATTTGCGCGGTTTTCGGTGTTGTTTTGACTATCTTACCCACTAAAATATTTTCGCTTATTACTGTCATGCCAATTTTTATTCCGTCATTTTCACCCTTGTCTATGGTTAAATACCTGGACAAACCTAAGGTCCTGGCGGGAATAAATTTCATATTCGCTGGCAGTGGTGCCTCAAGTTGTTTTCGTAGCGCTCTGTTTTCTTCTTCTAAAACTTTAAGTTTAACTTTTAAAGACGAGTAGTCGCGAACATCTTGTTGTAGTTTGAGGATTTCGTTAGCCGAGTTATTCCATCTAGATAGATTTGAGAATGCGTTGACTAATCCTTGGTTGGTTCTGTAAAAAACTTTTCTTATTGGATTAGTAATTGATTCACCCAAAGATATTATTGGTTTTGTTAAACCAAATCCATTTATTAAAAATAGAAATAAACATAATAAAATAAATACCAAAAAGGTAGGAAGGATTTTTTCTTGCCGCATATATCCCTATCTTAAACCTCCGGTTACTCTGACTTTTTCCAACAGCTTCTCATTGTCCAAAACTTTTCCGCAGCCTTTAACAACACAAGTCTGCGGATCATCTGCCCGCCAAACTGGCATTTTTGTTTCTTGAGCGACTAATTTATCCATTCCTTCTAAAAGTGATCCCCCGCCAGCCAGGGCTAAACCATTTTCCATGAGATCACCAACCAATTCCGGAGGTGTTTCTTCAATTAACTCGGAAACACCTTCGATAATCTGATTAAGAACCGGGGCTAATGCTTCGCGGATTTCATTACGGTTTAATTTTATCGATTTCGGCAATCCGTTCTCAAGATCACGACCACGGACAACTGTTTGACGATCATCATCGGTAACCGATTTGGACATAAAGGCTGAACCAATTTGGATCTTAACCTCCTCGGCTGATGTTTCACCGATCAGTAATGAATACTTTAAGCGACAAAAGGAAACGATTGCCTCATCCATCTCGTCCCCGGCCACTCTTAAACATTTGGAAACGACTATTCCTCCCAAAGAGATTACGGCCATTTCTGTTGTTCCACCGCCGATATCACATATAAGCGAACCGCCAGCATTTTCGATTGGTAAACCGGCCCCAATTGCGGCTGCCATTGGCTCTTCAATAATATAAGCCTTGCGTGCGCCAGCGGCTAAAGCAGCTTCCTGAACTGCCCGCCTCTCTACCTCTGTTACTCCTGATGGAATTCCTATAACAACCCGCGGTCTTGGAACTTTGGGTAAAAGATTATTGGGTATGAAAAAACTTGTTTTATTCGGTGACTCGTGGACTTTTTTTATATAATATGAAAGCATTGCTTGGGTTGCATCAAAATCGGCAATAACTCCATCGCGTAACGGTCGTAATGCCTCAATTGAGCTGGGCGTTTTACCAAGCATTTTTTTGGCTTCAGTTCCTATCGCTAAAATCCGCTTAGTCTTTCTTTGCCGCGCTACACATGAAGGTTCACGAACAACTATCCCCTTACCCCTGACAAGAACAAGTATATTAGCTGTACCTAAATCTATAGCTAAATCATGAGAAAAAAGACCAAAAAAAGAATCGAACATCATAAAATAAACAAATATCTATATAACAAACTATCAAATATCGGTAATTTGCTTATTAAATCTCATTTTATCACACGGCTATTTAATATGATATACTAATTCCCATGAGGATTATTGAGATTTGTGACCGCGTGGTTGAATTCTCCTTTTATGTCCTTTTCTTCCTTACGCCTATCATTATGACTCCTTGGAACTATGAACTTTTTGAGTATAACAAAATGATGCTTGTTTATGGTTTAACCACAATTATTGTGGGGACATGGTTGATTAAAATGATTCACCAACGGCGAATTATTTTTTGCCGGACTCCGTTTGACATTCCCATTATAATTTTTTTAATTTCTCAATTCTTAAGTTTTCTGTTCTCAATTAATCCTCATGTTTCTCTTTTCGGTTATTATTCACGTTTTAACGGTGGTCTGCTATCTACTATCAGCTATCTGCTCTTGTATTATGCCTTAGTCAGTAATTTTGACCGGACAAAAGTCCTTAGGTTAATTAATATTTCGTTTATGTCTGCTTTTGTGGTAGCCGCTTATGGAATATTAGAACATTTTGGTATTGATAAAAATATTTGGGTCCAGGACGTACAAAATAGGGTCTTTTCAACTCTTGGACAACCAAATTGGCTAGCAGCCTATCTTGTTGTGCTTCTGCCAATGATATTGGCATACATACTAACCTCAAATCTCAAAAATCAAAACTCAAAATTACAATTAAAAGCTCAAAACTATTTATTCTACTTTCTACATGCTACTTTCTACTTATGCCTTTTATTTACCAAGTCCCGTTCTGGATTAATGGCTTTTGCAATAACTTATATTCTTTTTTGGGTAGGAATTATTTGGTTAAATCGGTCACAATTAAAATTATTATTCCGTCCTTTTATTCTACTATCTGCTGTTTGCTTACTGCTATCTATTCTGGTTGGTACCCCTTGGACTCCAAAATTCCAGGATTTAATTAATCGTCGCCTAAACCCTAGTACCTATGCCCAACAACCAAAAGTCTCTGGCCCGGCACTGGAAGTTGGCGGAACAGAATCGGGTGAGATAAGAAAAATAGTTTGGCAGGGAGCCATTGATATCGCCAAACATTATCCGCTGTTCGGCTCGGGGGTGGAAACATTTGCTTATTCTTATTACCAATTCCGGCCAGCTGCTCATAATCTTGTCTCCGAATGGGATTTTCTATACAACAAAGCCCATAATGAATATTTAAACTACGCTGCCACTACTGGCTTTGTTGGTCTAGGTGCTTATTTATTATTTATTGCATGGTTTATTATTTGGAGTTTAAAAGGAATTAAGAAATTAGAAATTGAGAAATTTCGGGAAACGAAACTGAAAAATTCATCCCCTAATTTCTTAATATCTCAATATCTTAATATCTCTCTTCTTGCAGCATGGCTTTCAATTTTGATTACTAACTTCTTCGGTTTCTCGGTTGTTATTGTGGCCTTATATTTTTATTTGATTCCGGCACTATGTTATTTATTAGTTAGCAGTGAGCCGTTAGCAGTAAATAATAAAGAACCTATGGACATATCAACTGGTCAAAAAATATCCAGTCTTATCGTTATCTTTGCTATCTGCTATCTGCTCTTTGCTCTCGGCCGTATGTGGTATGCTGATACACTTTTTAATAAAGGTTATCAGCTGGCAAGAACTGACCGCTATCAAGAGGCCTACGATTATTATCATCAGGCGATTAATCTTAATCCTAATGAACCGTTTTATCGTGATGAGGCCTCTTACTCAATAGCCATTATTGCCTCGGCTGCTTATGACCAAAATGAGGCAAGCCTGGCTGCACAACTGGCTAATGAAGCAATTCAGCAAAATATGATTGCTTTAGAAAGTTCACCGTTAAACGTTAATTTCTGGAAAACAAGAACAAAGATTTATTATACATTAGCAACAACGACTAGTTTACCGGCTGCCAAAGTTCTCGAATATAACAAAGAGGCCTTGGATAGTCTTTTGACAGCACAAAAAATAGCACCAACTGATCCAAAGATTATCTATAATACATCTCTAATCTATGGAAAATTAGGAAAAAATGATCTAGCTATAAAAAATTTAGAAGAAGCGGTGAAACTCAAATCAAATTACCAGGATGCCCGTTTTGCCCTAGCCCTTTTCTACTGGGAAACAAACAAGCGTTCGCAAGCAATTGATCAGCTTAAATATATTTTGAAATATATTTCTCCGCAGGATCCACAGGCGACTAAGAAACTCCAGGAATGGGGTGGGCTCTAGAAGCTTCTTCCCGATTATAAAGATAGGTAATAAAACCAAAGGTTCCCTTGGCTAATTGACGGATTTCCAGTGATGATCCGAAGGCAATTATTTTAATATAGGGAGCCGGAAAGTCTCCGGTACTAAAAGAAGACATTGGACTCTGGAGAACGGTTTTAGCAATATCAGGATTATTACTCGAATATTTAATTATGATGGGTTCAGGATGATGATCAGTATATCGTGCATTATAAAATTCAATCAATGATTCGCCTAATTGATTAGGCTCATATTTTATCTTTAAACGACAACCGTATGTTTCGGGCTTACAATTTTTGATATTTGACCTCAAGGGTTCGACAGTCAAATGCTCCCCTAGAAGACTAGATAAACCCGAAGATGCGACAACCGCTAATGATTCATCATACCCAAGCTCAATAAAGGATGTTCGGAGTCTTTTTTTATTTTCTCTGATAATATCGTTTGATGGTGAATTTTCTATCGTCATTCTTTTAGTTTATATTTTTTCATTATATTTTCCGCTAAGGATGTCGTTGATAACCTTCTCCGCTTTGCTTCGCGCATCAATAATCAGCTTCCCGACTTCTTCTAGTGGAATATTATCAGGCAATAGTTTACTCTCTAGATTTATTTCTAGTTCCGGTGTATCTGATTCGAATGGAAATTCAAGTAATACGCATTCTTCAAGGGTTACGTCCAATTCCTCATCAGACCAATTTTTTGGAGTATCCACCAATATATGACATTTATTATTGAACATTGCCGGATTAACTAGATAATGTGAGGTAACTTCTCTGGGTGCCTGATTAGTCCTTCCATCAGGTAAACTTATGGTAACCGACTCACCCTCAATCGACCTTTTGCCTAAAAATGATCTCTCAGATTTATTAAATTTAATTTCCATTCCTTTATATTGAGGAAGAGCAATCTTTACTTCAATCCTTGTCTCCACATTTTCTGAAGAATTACAATCTGAAATTGCTCCGCTAAGTGCACTTCCAATATTGGGTCCATACGCGCCCCCTTCTGATTCCGTAGTAATAATAATGGAAACTGGAGGATGGGCCGGTTCTATTTCAACTGGATTTATTTTTTGGGATTCGCTCGTTGATTGTTCTACTGACATATATTCCTTTTTTAATAAGAAATCCTGCTTGGGTAGCAGGTTTTGCCAATGTTATATCATCAACTTATTTCCTTGTCAATTAGTGTATACTAAATTTTGATGCACGAGGCAGTTTATTATCAAAAGTTAGATAAAAAACGTATTCGTTGCCAGCTTTGTTCTCATCGATGTCTAATTTTACCTGGCAAACGGGGTATTTGTTCAGTCAGGGAGAATCGGAACGGCACACTCTATACTCTTGTCTATGGATTAGTTATTGCGGCTAATGTTGATCCGATTGAGAAAAAACCTTTTTTCCATTTTCTACCTGGCAGTAAAAGCTTCTCTATTGCCACAGCCGGCTGCAATTTCCGCTGCAAATTTTGCCAGAATTGGGAAATATCCCAACTTCCCAAGAATCGCGGGGAGGGTTTAGGTTTTGTACCGCATGCGAGTACGGAACCCGACCTCAACGATTCTTATACTACTCCCGACGAAATTGTTAAACAGGCTCTTTTTACCAATTGTCAGTCAATAGCCTATACTTATACTGAACCGACAATCTTTTTTGAATATGCGATAGATACAGCTAAATTAGCTAAAAAGGCCGGCCTGACAAATGTCTTTGTCTCTAATGGTTATCAAACTCCGGAAACCATAAAACAAATGGCCGGTTTAATTGATGCTGTTAATATTGATTTGAAATCCTTTTCCGATGAATTCTATCAGCAAGTTTGCGGTGCCCGTTTACAGCCCGTACTTGATTCAATAAAATTAATGCATAATTTGGGCATTTGGGTAGAAATTACTACTCTCCTAGTCCCCGGACAAAACGATTCGCCCGATGAGTTATCCAAATTAGCAAAATTTATTGCTTCGGTTGATAAAAATATCCCCTGGCATATTTCCCGATTCCACCCTGATTATCAATTAACTGATATGCAACCAACTCCTCTTAAAACCCTGGAGTCAGCTTATGCAATTGGTAAAGGGGTTGGATTAAATTATATTTATATTGGTAATGTAATTGATGACAAACACGAATCAACTTATTGTCCAAAGTGTAATAATTTAGCTATTAAAAGAGTCGGATATGATATTAATATTATCGGTATTAATAATAAAGATACTTGTCAAAAATGCGGCTACAAATTTAATCTAAAACTTTCTGTTTTATAATTCTTCAAAATTTTGTTATACTACAGGTCATAAAATTATGCCAAGCCGAGTTGAACAATTTAGGCAAGAACGACCTGTTTTACCGCAAAATCCTAAATCTTTAGAACGCCATAATCGGGTGGTAGAGATTATTCGAGAACAACGTCATAAAAATCCTCGATTATATTTTTGTCCTTGCGGATCAACCATCGCTCAAGATATCTCGGTATCAAAACAAGCTGCTATCAATATTATAAAAACAGTTCAACGCGCACATCCAGAGTTAAAAATTATACTTCCTAGGCAAAGACGTGAAATAATTCGAGAAAGCACCTTGTTTTTTCTTAGAATTGGCCTAACTAAAAATAAGATCGCTGAAATAATCGAAAAACGTTTCTGTATTGATGTAAAACCGGCAGATGTACTATATGCACAAAGTTGGCTTATTCGTTCTGGAAAATTCGAATCTCCGCAAAAGAGAAGAATGCAACAGGTTGCTAAGCGTGATAAACAGGTTTTGGCATTAAAAGAAGATCGAATCACTAATGTTAATCAAATTGCCGAAAGGTTATCTTGCTCAAGATACCAGGTTATACAGTCTTTGGATAAACTTTATGAGCAGGGTAAAACTCAACATATAAGGCATCGTAAAAATCCTCAAGAAAAAGAATATTTTGACAAACACGTCAGGACATTATACCCACATTCAAAAACCATTCCGGAATTGCGAGCAATGATGTCAGCTGATTTAGAACGCGAAGTTACTCATTTCGAAATTGGAAATTCTCTTAAACGGCTTAGACAAAAAAGGGTGCTTCCAAAAAGTGGTAAAATCTAATTAATAAACCTATGCTTGTCTTTGCTTGTATTTCTCCGCACCCGCCAATTATATTGCCTGATATTGGTTCTAAATCTGATCGGGAAAAAGTTAAATCAACAATTATTTCATTAGAATCATTAGCCCCAAAACTAACTCAAGCTAAACCGGATATTATTATCATTTCCAGTCCTCACCCGGACTGGGGCATAGACGTACCACTTCATTTTCTTTTAACACAAATTCAGAATTCAGAATGGCGAATAGCGAATTATCAACAAGCTAATTCTAAATTCATAATTCATAATTCTAAATTCACAGTTTCCCCTGTTTTAACTACTCTAGATTCACCTAAACAGCATTATCTCTGGGGACAAAAAATTACGACACAGTTCCCTGAAAAACTGCGTGTTGCTTGGATTGCTTCTGGTGATATGTCCCATGTCCTAAAGGAAGACGGACCGTATGGTTTCCATCCATCCGGGCCAAAATTTGATCGTGAGTTTATCGAAAGATTGAAGAAAAAAGATATTCAAGGCATTTTAAATATGGATCAAAAGCTTATCGAGAAGGCCGGTGTCTGTGGTTTGTGGAGTTTTTGCATGCTTTTGGGGGCTTTAGAAGAAAGTCACACCAACTGGCAACCGGAAATTTTATCCTATGAAGGTCCATTTGGGGTCGGTTATCTCGTTGCCAATATTAAAATGTATTAGTTATATATGATATATCGATATATCATATATGTGTGTATCAAACTATGGATGATTATATTGCCTTAGCAAAAAACACAATTGAGGAGTATATAAAAAACGGTAAAGTAATTCCTGTACCCAAAAATATTCCTCAAGAAATGATAAATACACAAGCTGGGACATTTGTCTCGATTCATACTAAAGACGGGCAGTTACGCGGTTGCATTGGTACTTTTATCCCCTGCCAGAAATGTATAGCTCAAGAAATTATTCATAATGCACTCTCGGCTGCTACTCATGATCCCAGATTTTTACCCATAACTAAAGACGAACTACCTGATCTTACGTATTCCGTTGATATTCTCTCTAAACCCGTCCTATTCCCTAAACCCTACACCTTAAACCCTAAAAAGGATGGTTTAATTGTCTCGACCGGTGATGGCCGACGTGGATTACTACTTCCCGATTTAGAAGGTGTGGATACTATCGAGCAGCAAATCAACATCTGTAAGCAAAAAGGCGGAATATACGAAGATGAGCCTGTTACCTACCAAACTTTTACCGTCGAAAGACACGAAGAATAAATATTTTATGGATTTTGACGCTTGTGTTCTTTAATTTGGAGGTGATCATCTATATAATCTAATATTTCTTCATTACCAGTTATGGTAGTACTTTCTTTACCTTTAACTACGACCGTAAAGCCACCGTGCCGTCTTTGAGAATTTAGAATTGTGGTCCAAAGATCTTTTTGTTCCAGTACGTCTGTAGAAATAATTTTCCCTGACTTACGTACAAAAAACCTTGCTTGCTCAAATATATTTTTCATAAATTAACCTTTCTGGACAGGTTTCATTAATTATTTTAAACAGAAGATCCAAATTTACTTATTACACTCCTCATCCCTCTGACTTCAAAATCTAACATCCTACCGTCATCATATTCTGTACATGAATCGATTCTTCCGGGAAATTCAGTAATTAAACCAGATTCTTGACCTTTTTCTATACTCATACTAAGGGATACCGTTGGTTTTTTATCTAAGTGTAAACACAATACAACATTTTGCTTGGTTGATGTTAATGTATTTAATACGAGTGAAAGATAATCACCATGAGAATATTTCATAGTTAAATTGCCATAATTATCTCTGAAGAATGTAACCAGTTTGGGTGAAATTATCTCTGCAGTTTTTTGATCGTAACCAATACCTTGTAGCGCTAATTGAAGATACTGTGATTGTTCGTCTTCAGAATATTGACCTTGGAATTTTCGTTCTGTTTTTGCTGGTGTCATATTATTTGATAAATATATATTTATCCGTAATCTACATTAAAGTCTGGTTAGTTATTCATGAAAAATAATCAACTATTAGTTTTAGCGCCTGATACTTATTACCCTCATAACCTATTTTTCTTATCTTCCCGAAGTCTTTTCTTTCTACAAGATCACGGATATTGTGAATTCCAGCTCGCTTTAGATCATTTAAAATTGTAGTATAAATTCTGTGGGGTCTTTCAGGAAATGCCCATGCCAAAGAGGTTTGTCTAACAGATTCTTCCGAGTATCTAAGTTTTTCCCATTCTTTTATTCCTCTTACTGATCGAATAAATCCTTTAGGATCATTAGCAGTTAATAATTCTTCTACTTGATCCCGTAGGCTTTCTAGTGAATTTTTATGATCATCTTCCCAGTGGAGATAACCTTTCGCTGGTTTACCCAAGAGACCTTTAATGTCTTCCTCTTGTAGGTTCCTACCTTCAAAATGTATTTCAGGAGCCATATATTAGCCTTTCCGGACAGGTATTTGAATATTTTATCCGAATTCTAAGTCTTCATCTAATCTTTGTCAAGCTGATCTAGAAATGATAAAATCCAATTCAGATATGAATATAGTTACCACACCTAATTCTGTTTTGATTCAACCATCTCAACCGGTTGGTAAAATTGATAAAAAAATTCTCGATTCTATCGAGGAGATGAAAAAAACACTTTTATCAGCTGATAAGCCTAAGGGTGTTGGTTTGGCGGCTCCGCAAATCGGCAAACCCTTGCGGATTTTTATTACTAAACCATTCCCCAAATCGGAAATAACGATCTTTATTAATCCGGAAATTATATGGCAAGCAAAAGAAATGACAAATGGAGTCCCCGAGCGGGATAACAAACTAGAAGGTTGTCTTTCTATTCCCAAAATCTGGGGTATTGTTAAAAGATCTATATCTTTAAAATTAAAGTACCAAACCCCTGATACTAAAATTCATACTAAGGTATTTTCCGGATTTATGGCCACCATCATTCAGCATGAGATGGATCATCTTGACGGCCGATTATTTTCGTCAAGAGTTTTGGAACAAAAAGGTAAATTCTACAAAACAACCAAAGACGAAGACGGAAAAGAGATTTTGGAAGAATATAAATTGACCTAATTGGCCTAATTTCTAATTATGAAAGTTGTCTTTTTCGGTTCATCTATTCATTCTTTAAAAATCATCGGGTCCTTAAACAATATGCCTGATGTTTTTTTGGTGGGTTTAGTCTCCCAACCAGACAGACCGGAAGGCAGAAAACAAGAAATGATAACCACCCCTGTTAGTCAGTACGCCAAAAATAACAATTTACCTGTTTTTAAACCCGACTCACTTCCCGATAAACCTTGGGAACTAAAAAATCCTGAGGAACTATTTAAATTTATTAAAAAATTAAAACCGGATATTATTGTGGTTGCTTATTTTGGCCAAAAAATTCCCACCGAGATTATTAATTTTCCTAAATATGGTATTTTAAATATTCATCCTTCGCTGTTGCCCGAATACCCGGGCTCTTCACCTGTTGCTTATGCCATTATGGATGGTAAACAAGAAACCGGAGTAACTATTATTAAAATGAATGAAAAATTTGATGCCGGAGAAATTGTTGCTCAGGAGAAAGAAGAAATCAGGAATACTGATATACCAGAAACTCTTTACGAAAGGCTTTTCACCAAAGGAGCAAATCTTTTAACTAAAATTTTGCCTGATTATATGCAGGGCAAGATTAGACCCAAATCCCAAGGACGAAAAACGACTGCTTATGCCAGACGACTTACTAAGGAAGATGGTAAAATTGACTGGAAATGGGAACCAGCCAGAATTGAAAGATTTATCAGGGCAATGGATCCCTGGCCGGGAGCATGGACTGAAATAGAATTAAGAATTAAGAATAAGCAAAGCTTTTCTTCGAATAGTGAATTAAGAAAACGATTGAAAATTCTCAAGGCCCATTTGGAAAACGACAAATTAATCCTGGACCAGGTTCAGTTGGAGGGTAAAAAACCGGTTAACTGGGAAGAATTTAAAAGAGGCTACCCGGAGGCAAAACTTATTTAATAGCCTTTTTTGTAGTTTTTCTTTTTTTAGGAGCTGTTTTTACTTCTTCAGTTTTTTTATCTTGTAAGGCTACGTCCGGCGAAGCTACTGCCTTTAAATTCTTTACGTCTTCTTTATTTTCCCTTACTACTTGTCGTTTACCGCTTATTACTCGATTTTCTTTCTTGGCTTTTTTTAAACATTTCATGCAAGTCTTAACTTTCTGAACTTTACCATCTATCAGGATATTAGCCCAACGCAAATTAGGTATAAATACCCGATAAGTTCTTCTTTTTGAGTAAGAAACGTTGTGTCCAATTATTCGTTTTTTTCGGCAAATATCACACCTTTGTGCCATATCTTGTTCTCCAAATTAATATAGGTTATACTATAACAAAAGTGGGGGTAAAAAACAAGATTTCATGATTACGGAAATTTTTACTAATCCATTAATGTTTATCGTCTGGACAATAGCTTTATTGGTAGCTATAACTATCCACGAGTTTTCTCATGCGCTTATGGCTGACCGTTTAGGTGATCCAACCGCTAAACTAATGGGACGGTTAACCCTAAATCCCTTTGCCCACCTTGACCCAATCGGCACTTTATTCCTTTTACTAGTCCGCTTTGGCTGGGGTAAACCGGTGCCTATTGATCCATTTAATCTTCGAAGTCCTCGACGTGATTCGGCCATCATTTCCCTTGCCGGTCCGGTATCTAATCTAATATTAGCTACAGTTTTGTCGTTAATATTACGTTTAATTACTTTTTTACCTTTGTCAATGACAATCTATATGATTTTGCAGTTAATATTTATCCCCATCATAATTTTAAACGTTACCTTGGCAATTTTTAATTGTTTACCGGTTTCGCCTTTAGACGGATATAAAATTGTTGGCGGATTCTTACCGAAAAATTTACAACCCCAGTGGGATGAATTAGAAGGATACGGAATAATCTTTTTATTATTATTGCTCTTTCCTTTTACCGGAGGCCCACTTTTAACAACTCTTTTTGATCCGATTCTAAATTTTGTTTTACATCTTTTATTACCAAGTCTTGGTACAATCGTATAAAACTTTCTACTTATTCATGACTCTTTGTCCATTTTTACATCCCCAGGCAAAGGCCTTATTACCCAAACCTTGACCTTCATGCATATAATATGTTTTTCCTCTGACGACCACGTTCGAAGCACAAACAGCAGGATATTGAATGTTTGGCTTTGGTGAAAACGATACACCGTTAATCGTTATTATCCCTGAATTTATTGGTAGCTCGGGATTGATTTGTCCTCTTATCTGACCAGATACTGATGGTTTTTTATCAGAAGATGTTAATGATACATTTTTATCATTTGGCCAATTACCTATTATAAAGGCTAGAGTAATAATAACCACCGATCCGCCCAATGCTTTTTGGGTACCACCCTTCCAGTCGGTTTCAGCGATTACTTCATCTAACCATCCAAATGGATCAATTTCTGGACTCATAAACAAGTATTTTACTATATTTTTTGATTTTTTTATAATTCCATAGATTTGTTATTATAATAATCTATTTAAATACTCATTTCTATTAATGGCTTATTAACGCTATTATTTTAATATTGACAGATGATATATTTTGTGATAGTTTTATAGGTGCCCTGGTTTTAAGGTATGAGGCAAGTATATTTTTCCTCTACAAGTTCAAAAAACTTAAGGGTGAGGCGAATCATTTAGGACCTTTGGGTTTTAAATTGAGCCTTCCCACCTGGATTTTCCGGGGAAACAACTTGCCCAGCTACCTAAAGCTGGGGCTTCGGTTTTTTCAAAATCTCAGCCTAAAGATTTTTCTATTTCAAAACTTCTGGCATTTTATCCCCTATTTTGTTAAAATTGATAGTGTTTACACTGTAAATTTTACAGTGCCGCCTTGGCTCAGTGGTAGAGCGAGTGTTTTGTAAACACTAGGTCGTCGGTTCGATCCCGACAGGCGGCTCAATATGCCAAGGTGCCGGAGTGGACAATCGGAGCAGTCTGTAAAACTGCCGCCGTAAGGCTACCCAGGTTCGAATCCTGGCCTTGGCACTGTAAAACCGTATATGATCCGTCCGGAAGTTTTAGCATTAATTACGACTACTCTTGGGAGTGCGTTTTTTATTAAAAATCATTCTCCCTTATCATCCCCCCTTTTACCAAACATTCTACCGTATACAGAATCTAAATCTGATTATCTTTCGACTCCGGAAAATGCTATCAATCTTCTTCCTAACGATATTATTGCCAAGAAAATTGCCACGGCTCCAATTCAAACAATTGACGGTGAGTTTATTGATGCCGGAAAGCCTGTTTTTGGAATTTTCAGAGCTAATGGATCATTTACTTATATTAGTAGTAGCAATAGTCAAAAAATAATTGATAATGCTGTTGTTCCCCCGTGGGTTTCACCGGTTAGAAACATGCGCTTGTTTATTCAAGATGAAAAATCAATTAGAGGAGGCCCAATATATTCTTTAGATAGTACTTTTGCGACTCTTCGATATGCCGAGAAAACAAAAATCTATACCGGACCAGTAGCTATCGATGCCCTAGGTGAATATGTAGTGGCTATTTATGAAGAAGGAGATAGTTCTGGCCTTGATGTTGCTGAATCTAATCCCCATCATGGAGGCAAATTCTTCCAAGCACCCAGAGGATGGAAAATTCTTAGTGCTGTTTTTGGAATTAATGAACATAAGGATAATCTTTTACTTAGGGTTAAGAATCGTGAGGGAAATTTAGAACTTTATTGGTTAGTTAACGCTATCCCCCACACTTTTCCCAAAAGCGTAATTGATGCTTGTGACCCATCCTCAAGACATCCTTTAAATGATTGTGAAATGAGATATATAAGAAATGAAGACGGAAAACAAAGAGAACCTGGAATGGAAATAAGACTAGAACCAGTAATAAATAGTACTGACACTTTAGAAGCTCATGTTATTTGGAAACCATTAGGAATTATACTTCCGGCTTCATCAAGTTCTATTTTTCCATCCTTGAATTTTCCGTACCTTTTTCCTCAACCACAATAAGACAATGAAAGTCTTGAAATAATCTGAAATTTTGGGGTAAATTGTTTTCAAAAAGATTTTTCAAAAAATCATAGTCAAAATTCCTAACTAATTTATTTTTCGTAAGTAATCTTCTCGTATATTCATCAATAACAAAACTTGGTTTATCTAATGCATATAAAAGAATTGAGTCAGCCGTTTCCGGCCCAATTCCCCAAAGATTAAGGAGTTTGCTTCTAGCTGTGGCTAGGTCTTCTTTCATAAATTTTTTCAAACTACCATATTCCTCTATTACCATTCGACAAAATCCCCAAAGTTTTTTGGCTTTTTGATGATAAAAACCAGCGGGACGGATTAATTCTTCTAAAGTTTGGAATGTATTAAGGGAATGCTGAGTCACAATTTTCAACATCCCCACACTTATGCCTTTGCCTATTCTGGTATCTAGACTACGTGCTGGTGCAGTAGACTCTAATTTACCGCGGACAACGTGGGGTGAGAAAATTCGTGACCGGCAGTCCCGATTTTCTGGAAATGAATATATCCCGTTAATTGATAACATACCTTGACTCCGTAAATATGTTAGAGCCATATCTACGTTTCTCCAATTAGTTCTTTGGGTTAAAATGGCGCCAATAGCAATTTCTTCCCGAAGTTTTAAAGATTTTTTCCTAGCACACCACCCCGGCCAAAATTGGCGTGGATCACCATGTTTTTTTTGAAGATCCAGATAAACTCGCATTACTCGTTTTTTCCTGACGGAATAAAGTTGGTAAATCTTTTTAGTAGACTTCACACGAGGATTTTACCACAACAATTAGGAGGAAAATTATGGAATTCAGAAGTGACTTCTGCGACCCTTGATGGAAGCCCAAACAATTTTCCTTTCCAACCTTTTGGCCATTTCTTCAACTTTTATTCCGAACCGAGCAGTCGGCAAAGTTTTTTTAACCAAAAGTGTAGCTTCTCTAACCCACGGTAAATCTCGGCCAAGACTGTCAACGGTAGGCTGATTATCAATAATTCCAATATCCAGGCCTTTTAAATCGCAACCCAGTGGAAAAAAACATGGGTCTGAAGAGATTACGCTTCGGCCGTCAGTCATGACAATAGCAAATTTTTCTTTGGTTTTGGCATGTGTCCAAACAACCGCGGCGATATTTTTTCTTGGATCATGAAGAACGCTTAAACCAAGCTGGTCCCCATTTCTACTGGAAAAAACATTGTTCATCGAAGGAACGACATTGCCCGCCACTTTTCCCGCTTGGCCGTATATATCGCAACCTTCATCGAGCAAAACCCAAAAAAATCTTTCTCCTTCATAAGAAGGGTTTCCCTCTTGATCAAAACGTTCCTTATAGGGAGGCCTGACCGGTTTCATCATTTCAAAAATTTCTTGCATGACCATATAATTAAAAAACTGCTCTTTTTAGCAGTTTAGATTATTATACATTCTCTCTATCTCAAAATCAAATTGAAATTTGTATAATAGACTAACCTATCATACAAAAACCTTCGGGGCAAATTTAAAAGAGGAGAAACTAATCTAAGAAAATCGTAGGATAAATGTTCAGACTGTAGGTTTGGTTTAATGATTTAAATCATAGTAATTTTTACCAAATTTTGACAAATTCTTGACATTTATTATTTATAGCACTAATATTCAAGGCTAGGAGGATAAAATTATGAAAAAAGAAGTTTTAAAACCTGAACCAAAAAAAGTTATAGATCCAACTAAACCTGTTCAAGAAGAAAAGCCAGCCGAAGGTCAAGCTATAGATTCACAACAATCTGTTTCCGAAGAAAAATCTGATGAGGGAAAGGAAACATCGCCAGAAGAAGTACACATAAACTATCTTTGTAATGGACCATGTAGAGATCTTCATAATAAACCATGGTCAGAATTGACATTAGCAGAGATGTTAGAAATACAGGCAACCCACGGTGGTCTTTAAGGGCTATTTTCAAGAAAAACTTTTACAGGTTTTTTTTGAAGAATTCTAAACTTCTGTTTACGGCCGTATCCCAGTTATTACTTAAATTATGATCGTCGCCTTTATATATATAGTATTGCACTTCCCGGCCTAGTGATTTCATTTTGTCCACAAATTCTTTTGTCCAGCTTTCTTCGATATACTCGTCCCCTGTCCCCTGATGGACCTGAAGAGGAGCTTTGATATCCGATAAATAATTATCGATTGAATATTTTCCCGGATCATAGTTATTCACAAAATCGTCAATTCTTTTTTTAACTTTTAGACCCAAATCATCAAGCTGGTCCATATAAGTTAATACTGATTCGGGAAATCCTTCTGTTACCGGCGCCCATAAAACCGTTGGGTATCCTTTCTTGGAAATTTCTAATACAGATATAGCTATCTGCCCGCCGTTTGAATGACCCCAAATACCAATTTTATTAGGGTCGGCTTGTTTGAGATTTTTAATAGAGGCTAAGAGATCGAGAATTGTTACTGGTCTGATAAACCGATCTTCCAGAATATCCGTATATGTATCATCAGATTCGCCAAAACCTAAAAAGTCAGGTGCTAAAGTAATAAATCCGTGAGAGGCAAGAAATTCCCCGACCTTCTGTGTTCCAACGCCGGTATAGTAAATTTCTTCATCAACATAACCGCGGATCATAATAATTACCGGAAAACCATTGGCAGGTTGTTCACCTATGGGAATATTTATAAGTCCACTCACCTTTTTTTCCTGTGATTGATAATAGAACATGGACGAAGTAAAACCTTGTCCGTTTTTTAAGACCCGGCCAATTTTTATATCACTTCCCGAGTATTGTTTTTTTTGCAGGTTATTAAAGGCATATATTGATAATGGCCCCAGTCCTCTCTGATCAGAAGCTAAGGGGGAAATAAATCTAGTAATCTGATTTGGCTTTTTGTTAACTAGAACAACAGACAGCAATAAAATAATTACAACAATCGTAACAATAACCGTAATTTTCCTCACGATTTAAAAATATTAACAGATTTGCATAGATTTGAGAAGATTTTAATATAATTTTCCGCCGATACCAGCATTTTTAAGTTCGGGGACAACTAACATACAATCATCATCTTCATTAGGAACGCCTAAAGTTAAAACTTCAGACATAAAATGTCCTATTTGCCGGGGCGGAAAATTAACGATTCCCAAGACCAGTTTTCCCTTTAATTTTTCTTTTTTGTATAACTTAGCGATACCAACTGAAGAATGTTTGATACCGATTTCCGATCCAAAATCTATAGTTAGTTTATAAGACGGACTGTTTTTAGCTTCAGGGAAATCATCAACTTCTAGAATCTTTCCTACCCGGATATCAAGTTTGTGAAAATCATCAATCGTCGCCATAAAAAATATTTTATCAATTTTAATTTAAAAGGACAAGTGTTGACAACTATATTATATTATGTCGTAATTAAATTAGATGGTACCGAATAAAAAAAGACAACTTGGTATTTCACAAATTATAACTACCTTGATTTTAACGCTCCTTCTTTTGGTGATTCCACTAACAATTAAATTAGTTGAGAAACGACAGGAGGTTAGAAAACTAGCCTATTCATATTGCAGTACCAATGAAGATTGCACAGTGGCTGAACAGTGTATTGCCGGAATATGCCGTAGTGATTGTCACGAAGAATGTGGGGAATGTCAAGGATCATGCGGATCAGAAACAAAAACCTGTCACAATACTTGTGGCACTGATTCCTGGACGCAAAGCTGTCAAACTGCTGATTGTAATCCTAGTCCTACGCCTAATCCAACCCCTAATGCTTGTGATGAATGTTTTAGGACAGCCACTGATCCTTACCAGGATTGCCGGTCAGTCTGTCCGCAATTAAATCCATCCCCAACTCCATTTCCTTCGTCTTCACCTTTTCCCTCACCGACCTCAGCTTTAATAACTTGTAAATGCCCCAATGGTTCTTCGTGTCCTGATAACAAATATACTAATTGTTCTGGTGTTGTTAGTCCCATCACTGGTCCTCAATTTATTCCCCCATCTGGTATTACCATCACTAATCCAGGAAATTGGTTATTAAATGGAGGATTACCTTTCGCAACGCAACCAGTCTCTCAAGAAGAATATGGCAAACAACTTCAATATTACCAAGCAATGCAAAATTGGTGTAATGATAATTCAGTTGATTGTCAACAAATGATTGATAGACGAAACAGGGATCTGGCTATTCTTGGGATTACACCAATAGCTTTAGCTACCTCACCTATATGGGGACCAGAAGTAATAGGTGGATTATCTTATGCTTATGTTTATGGAGGCAATCTTTTATCTTCTTTACCAACCTGGGTTCAAACTGGCGGAGCTTTTCTTGGTGGTATTGGTCTAATCCAGGCTTGCCAGGATCCGGGTAGTTTTGATTGTGCCTCGGCCATGGCCGGACTCCAAGCAGCCCAACTAGCTCAGGGAGCAACTATAAGTAGATATAATCAATTATCTCAAATATCGCATAATAATTCCGTAGCCCAAATTGATGATTATATAACTTTATATAGAGGAACCAGTATTGAAGCTCTTAAACGAGAGGAATTAGCCGGAGGACTACGATCGGGGAAATTTACTCTTGATGATTTATTAACAAAAAAACCATCAGAACTTGCTACTACATCTAATCCCAAAAATGTTGATTTTATTACATGGCTTAATAAACTTGAACAGGAAGGTCTACCATGGGACCAGATACGGGCGCAGGCTCAGGTATGGAGCGATGTGGGGATCTCCCCTTGGATATCAACAGCACGTAGATTTAATCCACCAGCACTTGGTTATAATGACGCAGTTTCCATATCCGGAAATCAAGGAATTGTCATCGAAGCTGTAGTACCAAAATCATTAACTATAGATATTTATCAGCTTGCATACCCAAATAAGGAAATTGTTGGTGATGAAATTGGAGTACTTGGAGGGCTTCCTAAAGTGTATTGGAAAAATGTTTATATAGACACCCCTAATCAAGGATTTATACCATTTACTGGATGGAATAAATAATAAATTTTGAGATATAATTTATTTTGAAGGATAAATAAATACTGAAGTTCGAGGGGAGGTGAAATATGGAAGAAAAGAAATCACATTTGACGATGTTGTTAATAATCGTCATTATTGCTTTAGGAGGTTTGTTAATTAAGAGTTTGTATTTTGACAAACTAACCTTAATAACGGTTACTGGTACTGGTACAGTTAATATTGCACCGACTAAAGTTCAGATGACAGTCACCTTTGCCAATAGTGATAAGTCAGCCACTAATGCCTTAGCTGCTAACGGACAACTAGCAAAAAATTTAATGAACGTAGCTAAAGCCAATAGTGTTGCCGATAAAGATATTGTCATTTCCTATAGCCGGGTAGTCGGGTCAAGTACAGGAGAGGGTGCTTTTCAAGCAGTTAATACACTTGATCTAACTCTTAATTCTTTAGCTAACTTTGATAAGCTAGTCAGTAGTCTCTATGCAGGTGGCGCATATTCGGTTAGCAATATTATCTTTACCACTGAAAATTCTAAAGATTTGGAAAAACAAGCGGTCAACCTAGCGATTGATGATGCTAAAGTCAGGGCTAATGAAGTAGCCAAAAAATTAGGTAAAAGAGTTGTCAGAGTTAATTCAATTGCTACTCAAGAAGTTGGTGAAGCCGGAGCCTTATCAGGTACTGCATCGTCTGGAAGTCAATTTGGAGGTGGAGAATTATCAACGTCTCCGACAAAAATTGATATTATACGCCAGGCATCAATTGTCTTTGAATTAAGGTAAGATTAATAAATTTTACAAAAAATATTTTAAAATCTGCCCTATTTAAGAGCAGGTTTTGGTGGTATAGTAGATTGAATGGCTCGCTTTACCTATCCCGATTATAAAAACAATTGTTTTTCGAATATTCCCTCAACCATTCTTTCCTTGTTTGGAATAAGTTCTGGTCGGCCAATATTACCGAAAGAAATATACGACTCAATGCAGGTCGATGGAAAACCATTAAAAATAATTCTACTATTAATTGACGGCTTAGGCTTTAATGCCTGGCAAAAGTATACTCAAAAACTGGCTGGTTTTTCCCATATCAATAAATTTGGGAATCTTTACCCGATTACCGCTGTTTTTCCTACGACCACAGCGGCTGCCATAACAACCATTAATTCCGGCTTAACACCACAGGAACACGGGCTTTTTGAATGGTTTGTTTATTTTCCCGAAATTGGTAAGATTATTGCCACCCTCCCCTTTTGCTTACCGGGAGAAAAAGAACAGGATGCGCTAATTAAGCAGGGATATGATTCAAAGATTCTTTATCGTGGTGCTACGATATTCGATCGTCTCAAGCAATCCGATATTCATTCCTTTGCTTTTTTTAATAAAAATTACTCATCAAGCTGCTATTCCCGTCTGATAAGCCGGGGTAGTAATATTATCCCCTTTAATAGTCAATCAGATCTGGTATTAAAACTAACACAGGCAGTCAAGGGCATGCGCACAAAATCGTATTTTTATGTTTATTGGGATAGGTTGGATCACGCTGCCCATCATTTTGGTCCAGGATCAAAAGAATATTTAAACGAATTAAAATATATTTCGATATTAATCGATAATCTTATTAAAAAAATTAAACAAGAAAAAAATACGCTTCTAATTATTACCGCCGACCATGGAGAAATAGATATTAATCCGGAGAAAACTATCTTTTTAAACGGAATTAAAGGAATTGAAAAATATTTTAAGATGAATCAAGACGGTCAACCGATTTTACCTTTTGGTAATCCTCGGGATGTCTTTTTTCACGTTCAACCTGACAAATTAAAAGAATTTGTCAGGTTATTAAACGAAAGATTAGGAGATAAAGCTAAGATATTTTTAACCGATGAAGTAATTAAAAAAGGTCTGTTCGGAACCGGAAATCCAGGTCAAGAATTTTTATCCAGAGTTGGCAATCTATTAGTCTTGCCATATGAAAACAATACTGTCTGGTACCAATATCCTAACGTTCCCTACCCAAATTTCTTAGGCCACCACGGCGGTTTATCAGAAGATGAAATCCTTATCCCTCTTGGGTTACTTAATTTATCTACTAATGATCATTATTAAAAAATTAACTTTCGTTATCCAAAAAATTCTCTTTAAAAATTAAATTTTAATTATACTTAGGTTAATTTTCTTCGGATCGATTTTAAACTCAAATTTAGCAGAATAATCAAGAGTGTTTTCAATATATAAGTTTTGATAAACATTTCCATAAAAAATAGATGTTCCATATTTTCGATCAATATCGGGAACCGGTCGGAAATCATGGTTAGCCTTAGCGATAACTTTAAGTCCAGCTTCAGAAGCCACCCAATTCATCAGGGTAGCTAGATGACAAACGCCATCCCCTATTAACCAACCATCACTTTTATAACCTTCATCCCACATAAAATGGGAGTTCATGGTTTTAACAACTTTATCTTTATATTCCGGCAACGTAACATCGTGAAAAGCAAAAACGTCGCCAGATTTAAGCGTAAAATCGACCTGGAATGGTTCTCTAGTTTTCTCCCAGTTTGGGTTATTAACAGCATCGCCTTTAAGGTAATGAAGACTAAGCAAGATATTATCACTAAAAACCTCATTTACCCATTTATCAGGATAACGGTTAGTCATATCCATTGATTGCGAAGCCAAAGGCTTTATTGCAGAAACCATGTTGAAACCAACCATATTTATCGGCTCAACCGGCTCAAAAAGGGTCAAACCTAATAATGCCAAAGAAACAAGTTCTTGTTGCATATTGCGACCAAAAAAATAGAGTACCCCTACGAGTACTCTAAATATGGCTATATTATATCAAATCTTGACTCTAGATCCTAATTCTCTTAAGCACCTATTTTTTTCGCTCTTATTAAAAGCAACATCCCTAAATTTATTATTTTTCTGGCCTTGACTTTAAAGCCTGATTTTTCTAAAAGTTTGTCAAGTTTATGACCATTGAATTTATGGATATGAGTTTCTTGCCAAACTCTGCCTGGTCCAAAATTAATCCAAAAAAGCCAGACTAATTTAAATAAAAAACTCTCTGTTGGAATAATAAATAAAACTTGTCCATCTTTAGTTAAAACTCGTCTTATTTCGGCAAGAACTTTTTGCGAGTTTGGCAGATGCTCGAATGTATCAGAACACGTAACTAAATCAAAATCATTATCTTTAAACGGTAATTCTTTGGCATCAGCTACCAGAAAATGAATTTTTGGCCGTTTCTTTTGCGCATAATTAATTGCTCTTAAAGAAATATCAATAGCATATACTTCTGCTTGAGGAAAATTCTTACTTACTATTTCAGTCAAAGTACCACCATGGCAGCCAATATCCAAAATTTTTTTAGGTTTAATTCCCTTTAGTATTTCTCTAACTTTAATAAACCTCCAACCATGCCAAATTTTCTGATAAACATTGTGTCTTATCCCCTGATCATAATAATCCGGCGGAACCTGGTAGTGCCGATTATTTAGATCTTTTATATCCTTATTTCGCTCTTCAGAAAACCCTGTTTTTCGAAAAACAGGGATGAATGAAGTAAGAAAAAACAGAATGTTATTTGTCATATAAACTCTCATATTATATAATGCTTCAAGAATACTGTGCAATCCATTGCACAGATGAATTGAAGCAGTTAAACATCTTCCTTTAAAGGTTTACCCTATACTTTTGTATAGGGAAGATGTTATATAATTATCGAATAATAATCAATAAGAATTTGCCGAAGTGGCTCAGTGGTAGAGCAAGTCATTGGTAATGACTAGGTCGCGGGTCCGATTCCCGCCTTCGGCTCAAGGAGGTAATTATGACTAAAAAGAGTGAACAGCGAATTAAAATAGCTTTTATTTGTCAGGTTTGCAAAAATCAGAATTATATTACGACTAAAAACAAGCTAAATACGCCTGATAAATTAGTACTTAAAAAGTACTGCAAGCACTGTCGAAAAGTAACGGATCATAAAGAAACCGAAAAGCTTAAATAGTATTTTAGGGCCGTCGGTTAATGGCAAACCACGGGTCTCCAAAACCCGGACTGGTGGTTCGACTCCACCCGGCCCTGCAATACATTAGTGGAAAATTCTGTTAACAAAGGGGTTCTACTTGTCCTTCCGAAACTTTAGCGAAAGAAGATTCCTTCTGCCACTGCTTTTTTTAGTGGTATACTATAATTTATGAATAAGTTGATTATTTTAATTATTTCACTTATCTTACTAATACTTCTCGTTTATACTATTTCATATTTAACCAATATTTCTCTACCTTACATGAGCTGTGGTGGTTCCACTCTTAGAGGTTTATCTAATCAATGCTTCCCTGGTTTTCAATGTATTTCATCGACTGTTCCTAATATTCCCGGGGCAGGAGGCATTTGTTTACCTATATAATATTTATAATATAAAAAATTCTAACGTCTTTCCTCCAGTGCTGCAAACAAATCGTGTTTACATTACAAATAAAGTATGAAAAAATAAATTTATAATGAATAAAAGGAGCAGGACTTTGAAATTTCTAATTATCATTATAGTTGCCGGTATAGTATTAATAGCTTTAAATCCCAAAGTGATTAAATTATTTAAAAGATATATTCCCTGGCTTGATAATCAGAGTGTGACTCTTACAAATAATTTTATCCCGGAACAAAATTATCCGGTTTTATATGGATTTTCGGCACAAAAAAGAATCGATACTAAAGACTTTGTCATTTACCAGGTTTGGCTTAATTACTACGCCAAAAATCCCGGTAACAATCAAACGTCAACCACCGTTTTCGAAAACGCTGCTTCGTTTCTACCAAGCCTTGCTAAGATGGGAGTAACTATCATTCAACTTTCTCCCGTCCACCCCTTCGGAAACTTTACGACTGTCGGGTCGCCCTACGGAATCAAGGATTATTACGATGTTAATCCCGGCTACGCGGGATTCCCCAATCCGGCTTCCAATCCGGGAACCCGAGACGAACGGGTCGAGGCTTTTAAAACTTATGTTGCTAAAGCCCACCAACAGGGTATGAAAGTGATTATGGATTGTATTTATCATAGCACTGATCCTGACAATGTCCTTATAAATTCCCACCCTGATTTCTATGTTCGAAGCAACGGAAAAGTGGAAAAGAACAAATGGGGATTTGCTGTTTTGGATTACAGCAATCCAGAAGTCAGAACTTACATGATTAATATGACCAAGTACTGGGCATCGACGGTGGGAGTGGATGGCTTACGGGCCGACGTAGCAATTCAAGTTCCCCTATCATTTTGGGCGCAACTTAATAATGAGCTTAAAAAGATGAAACCTGACTGGATAATGATTGCCGAATCCGGTTCAAAGTTGGCAGAGTACGGTGGAATATATTCTGGTCTTGGTTACAATGGCGAATCTTATGATCAGGTTTATGGATTTGACGGAATTTATGGATTTGCTTACATGCGAGCGTTAAGGTGGATTCTGGACAATAAACAACCGGCAAGCATCCTGTCCACTGCCTGGCAATATCCGGAAGGCGGCAAACCGCCGTCTATACCCAGCTTAATTATTTATCGGACGATTGATAATCACGATCAGCGACCCCGGGCAGCGGCACTGGCGAGTGGCAATGCCGGAATGATGGCAGCAATGGTGATTAATCTTACTCTTGACGGAATACCGTTTATTTTTAATGGCCAGGAGATTGGCGATACTAACAACACCGGTGTGGCAATTCAAAGATTTGTTTCCTGGTCGAAACCACCGCACCCAGAAAATACTGCGGTATTGCAACAACTAATCACCCTGCGAAAAACTCATCCGGCGCTACATTCGGGAACGACAACCTGGTATTCAACTAATTTACCGGATAAAGTTGTCTCTTATTTACGAACAGGCGGCGGAGAAAAAATTTTAGTGGTGGTAAACCTTTCAGGAAATAAATGGAATGGGATTGTAACTGGTCCAGATCTAAACGGGACTTTGACTGATTTAATTAACAGTCAAAAATATTTTGCAAATGCTGGAAAGCTTTCTTTATCATTACCCGCCTATTCCTACTTAATAGCGAAGAAGTAAAACATCTACTTTCGAGAGTAAAAGGTTCTAACCCTTTCCGTATCTTCTTATATATTCTTGCTCTGAAATCACATCGTTAACAAGATCCTTTTATATGCTGATAACGAGGTACAAGTCCTCGAATTCCAGGAAGGCTGAAACACTTTTCCCAGACTTTTCGTGAATCTTTTTGCTCGTGAATTTGAGGATTTATGACTACAGTTGGTGCAATATAAGGAGCATTTTCATGATTTAAATGTGGACGGGAAGAATAGATAAATATCCGAAGTTGAGAATAAATCTGAGGAGCAGCAAACCCCATAGCCCCAGTTTCATATATAACGTTGAGATGTGTTACATTTAACTATTGAAAAAAATTTCAAGTAAGTATAATATCTTAAATATGTTAACAAAAGCAGACCTCCAGGCAATTGATAAAATCGTAAAATCTGAAATAGCAGTATCTGATAGACTTCTTCGTGGTGAGATGAAAACAATGGGCAATGAACTTCGAGGTGAGATGAATAATGGATTTAAAAGAGTAGAGAAAAAACTAGATTACATTTCTGATTTTTGGGATCGAAACTATCTTAAACTTTTACAACGAGTTGAAAGAATCGAAAAGCACCTTGGTCTAGAACCTATTTCTCCATAAGAATAGCACCAAATAATTTATCTTTTACTTTAAACTTATATTCCTGATAAAAATTTTGTGCATCAACATTATCTGATCTTACATCAACATACAATTTAATATTGTCCTGTTTAGACTTATAATCTTCAATGTTACTTATAAGCATTTTACCAATCCCCTGTCTTTGATAATTTTTATCAACATATAAGGCGAGTATATAAAGATAAGGTGTTTTAATTTTTTTCTCAACCCATATTTCAAATTTTAATCGATTAATAATCTCCAGCAGCGAAATTTTTCTCTCAATTAGGGAAATAATAAATTTTAAATATATATTTAATGATAATTTAGGTTTTATTAGTTGATGACTCTTCTTAATATCTTGACTAAGAATTATCACCCCAATTATCTTTTCTTCTAAAGTTGCTACTAAACAAATATGAATTTCTGGCTGACTCAAAATTAACTGATAAAATTTGACTAGGTACTCCTTGCCCAGTTTTGTTGAAAGACCAGACATATTTTTTTCATGAAGTACAGCTAAATCTTTGGTATCTTTAAAAAGAATTTTTCTAAAATTTAGTTTCATACACTAAGATATTTTAATATTTCCTTAAAATCATTTTTAATATTTTAAGTCCATGCCAGATTGAATTAACTTTTGATTCTCCGGCAAATCGGGCTCTTTCAGTAACCGGTACTTCAACTATTTTCAAACCCGCCTTATGCGCTTTAACTAAAATTTCCGTGCAAAATTCAAAACCAGTAGATTTTAGTCTTAAAGTTTTTAATGATTTATTAGATATAGCTGTATAAAGATAGAGACTATCATGTATTTTTGTACCATGGACAAGATTTGTCATCCAAGTAAAAATTTTATTTCCTAAAAATCTAAGTATCGTATCATCATTGCTTCTGCCTCCCTTAATATAACGAGACCCCATGACAAAATTATAACCTTCGTTATATTTCTTGATTAATTTTTCAATATTTTTAGGATCATGAGAACCGTCACCATCCATCATTATAATTACTTCACCTCTTGCCAATTTGAAACCCTGTAGAAATGCAGCACCATATCCATAACCACGTTGATTGATACATATATCATCTTTCTTTAAATGTGATTTTATTTCATCAAGAGTACCGTCACTTGAATGACCGTCAATAATTATAACTTGATCAACAATATTTCTAGGTATTTCTTTTAGTACTCGTCCAATACAACCTTCTTCATTTCGGGTAGGGATAATAACAGTAACTATTAATTTATCCATATTATTTTGTCCAATTAAGAAATTTAAAAACTGACTGAGTAAACCAGGCTAAAGCATCTATTGATCGAATACTCATTATCGATCTTATAATTATTTTTGGGCGAAAATAAAATTTTCGATAAGCAACATTTCGCCAGTGCATAACCTCATTGGGGGTAAGCTTAGTGGTTTTAATAACCGAATAATTTTGCTCAAACCTTATCCAATTATCTGTTATCAGCCATTTGTTTTTAAGAGCTAATGGATAGAGATCTGATCCGGGAAAAGGCACAGCGCAATAAAATTGCGCAAAATCAAAAGGTAAGGTACATGCCAAATCAATAGTTTTCATTATCGTTCTTTTTGTTTCTCCCGGATAACCAATCATAAAATGACCAGTAACATCTAGTCCTGCTTCATTTGAAGCAATAACGGCTCGCTTTATCTGATTGACAGTGATTCCCTTTTTCATTGACAACAAAAGACGATCGTCACCCGATTCAATCCCAAAACCGATCATGAAACACCCGGCTTTTTTCAATACATTCAACAAATCTTGATTAATGTTATCAACACGGCTATTAACTACAAATTTAATTCTGAGATTTCTATTTATAATTTCTTGGCATACCGAAATAGCATATTGACGATTTAGCGTAAATGATTCGGTCCAAAACAGAAACTCGTTAACATTATATTTATTGATATCATCTTCTATCTCATCAACAACCCGTTCTGGACTCGGTAATCGTAAGTTTTTACCATAATATATCCGGTCGGCACAAAATAAACATTGAAAAGGACAACCTCGACCAGTAGCTACGAGTAAGAATGGTTTACCAGAAAACGGCATCCGGTAATTTTTAGTATTAATTTCCCCCCAGTCAGGAAACGGTAGACTATCTAAATCTTTTAATAACTGTCTGTCGGGATTATTTATAAGCTGATTCTTATGTCGATACGAAATTCCTTTTATTTGACTGATATCGCCTCGACAAGAAATGGTATCGGCTAGTTCCAAACTTGTTAATTCGGGTTCACCCCGAATAATAAAATCTAAGGATGGCTGAGAATTTAAACACTCTTCCGGTAAGACGCTGACATGGATACCGAAAGCTGCAACCAAAACTCTTGGTTTAATTTTTTTAGCCAATGAAGCCAGCGAGAGATCGCTAATAATTGAACCAGTAGCGGTGTTTAATATTATTAAATCTGGATCAAATCCTCGAATAATAATACCAATATCGGTAAAATCGAGATTTTCGACAATTGCATCAATTAGTTTAATTTTGTGTCGGTTTTTTTTCAGAACCGCAGCTATTGTAGCTAAAGAAATCGGCGCCCAGACTGCTGCCCAGGCTCCTTCTCTTTGCATACATCTTCCCTCGCGGACCATCTTAATTCCTTCAGCGGCCGGCGGATTAATTAGCAATATTTTTGTCATTTAAAAGTAGAGATTTTTTACTAAAGTATATAAATAATGAAACCAGAATTTACGAATAATAATTTGCGATTTACCGAATCTACGAGCGTATTCATGTGTCGGAACTTCGATAACCTTAAATCTCTGTCGCAAGGCTTTTATTAGCATTTCCTGCTCAACGGCAAAACAAGACTCTTGAATATTCAGTTGATGAAAAACACTTTTTTTAATCGCCCGAAAACCATTTTGGCTATCAGAAAAATTTGTATTGAAACGGTGATTAATAATAACGGTGATTAAATGACTACCACTTTCCCTAATAAAACGATAAAATGTACCATGAGACTCATCACTGCCCCCAAGGGCTCTTGAACCAATAACATAATCAGCTTGATTATTTATAATCGGATTAACTAAGGCAGGAATATCTTTAGAATTATGTGAACCATCAGCGTCCATAAAAATCAAGATATTTCCTTGAGCAGTTTTTGCTCCCAATCTCATCGCAGTTCCCTTCCCGCATCCTTGGTCATGGATAATTCTGATATGATATTTTTCGGTAATTTTTTCTGTCCTTAGTCGGTGAGTACTACCATCAACTAATAAAATTTCTCCGGAAAAATTCTTTAACTGATCAAACACATAGGGAAGGTTTTTTTCCTCATTTTTGGCTAAAATTATGACGGTCAACCCTGGAGAATTATTTTTCATAGTTACTGCATTTTATCATGATAATATAAATATTAGGTAAATCTAATATATTGGCAAAGTATATCGATAATATTTTAAACTATCAATATACCCAAATATTTTTAAATACCTTTAGTTGCTTCAATAAACATATATCCATAATATTGTTTGGGAAGTAACCGATATGCGATTAATCTTATTTTTGGCCAAAACCAAAGATGATTACTTAACCCAGGGCTACCCCAACGGTAATGCAGGATTAGACGAAGAAGATTGTCGGGTTCTTTCATTAGCACTTTTATGGATCGAAGTGAAGGATTTTCTTTAATTAATCTAACGATATTACCAGAGGTAAATTTAATAAGGCCGCGTTCTGATGATACTAAGCACGAGAATAAAAAAAAGATAGGATTTTTACCATTAGGTTCTATAAGAACAATTCTGCCACCGGGACGGCATACTCTGATCATTTCATTAACTACCTGTTGATAATTACTTAAATGATGGAGTAAATTTTTACAGAAAACCACGTCAAAACTTGATGATTTAAAAGGTATATCGTAAGCATCGGCGTTAATATACTCGGCAAACGGAGCGTTTTTTTTAGCAAAAGATATTCTCGTCTTAGAATAATCAAGACCATAAAATTTACATTTGATACCAAATTTTCTAAGATTTACTAGATCAGCACCTTCAGCACAACCAAGTTCAAGTATCTTTTCTGGTTTACTAATAAGTAATTCGGAAAGTAATTCTTGTTCTAGTAAAGCAATTTGCGGGTTATTAGTTAACCAATTAAATTGATCATAAGCTACCATTTCAAAATATTCTTTTTGTTTTTGATCGAAACTACTTTCTCTTAGTCTTTTCATGATCGGCAGCTCTTAACTTGAATTAATAATTGAATTATTTTTTGTCGGGGCCATAAAGAAAGTATCAAAAGCAGCCGTAAAAATTTTATATATATCGCCAATAGATTTAATTTTTTTTATCGATGACCATATTATTTTAGGACGAAAATAGAATTTTATATAAGCTAATCGTACAAGATCCTCTGCCTCCGCAGCTGTTATTTTTGCGCGGATTAGGGGTAAAGGTTTTTCGTTTTTCGGATTAAGAACAAATTTACGCCAGTAATCCTTTCCTGTATCTTCCATCATCATTTGATATAATTCTGTGGCGGGAAAAGGTATCATTCTGGTAAATTGTACCCAATCAAGTGGTAATTCACACGCAAACTTAATTGTTTGTAATGCTGTTTGTCTCGTTTCCCCCGGAGATCCGATGATAAAAAATCCCAATGCTTCCATATTATATTTTTTCGTCCAACCAATTACTTTTTTTATCCGTTCAATTGTAATTCCTTTATGTAAACTAACTAAGATATCCTGATTGGAAGATTCAATTCCATACATAATACGGACACATCCAGCTTTAGACAATTCTTTAAGCATTTCCTTATCCACACAGTCCACTCGGGTACGAACTGACCATGATAAATCTAAGTTCTGTTTACTTAATAAACGACATAAGTCTATAACTCTCTGTTTATCCACGGTAAATGATGAATCATAAAAATCAATCTCTCTTATTCCAAAATCAAAGTAACATTGCCTAATTTCGGCAATAACATTCTCCGGGGATCTCATTCGCCAATTAGTCTTTTTTAAATCACAAAATATGCAGCGAAAGGGACAACCCCGACTGGTGATCATCGGAGTAAAATTTTTTCGTTTAGACACAAAATTATAATATTTAGACATATCTAAAAGATGCCTTGAGGGAAACGGTATTTTATTAATATCCATAAATTTTACTTGAGGTGGGGTAAAAATTACTTTTCCTTCTTGTCGAAAAGCAATACCCGGTACCGGGTTTAATAAATTTCCATTTTCAATCGCTGTTAACAATTGTGGTAAAGTAATTTCCGCTTCTCCAATTACCGCATAATCTATTTCCTTATGCGTCATCGTTTCCGCCGGATATGTCCCTAAGTGTTGACCCCCGATTAAAATCGGCAGATCAATTCTTTTTTTTATTTCTTTAATCCAGCTTAATGTTTGATAAAACATATAAGTTGTCATTGTAAAACCAATTAGGTCGGGAGAAAATACTTTGATCCGATTTATTATTTGATCAATAGACCGATGATCTACTGTTGCATCAATGATTATAACGGTATGTCCAGCTTGCTCGGCAATCGCGGCGACATATAGAAGGCTTAGGGGTGCAATTTTACCAACATTTTTATCTTGAGCACGCAGAGTAGCCCAATTTTTTTCCGCAAATGTCGGTGTATAAATTAAGGCTAACCGCATAATATTAAATTCTAGTACCAAAAAATCTTATAAAGAATATTATCGAAAAATTATAGACCAGGAGTACCTTAATATGCAATATCTATTATTATTGTTCGTTGTCTTCAAGAATACTTTTGGAGAATACCGAAAAACCTTTTTTTGATATTCGGGTTAGGAATGTTAAAATTGCAGGAAATATTAATATTAAGAATAAAAGAATGAATGTTCCGAGCGATATTATTCTTGAAATTAATGAAATGAGTGATATTTGAAATTCCAAGGTGATTTTGCTGCCATAATTTAAAGGCGGTAAACGCATCAATATTAAGTTTGGTCCGACACGATAAATGGGGATATTTTGACCTCCTTGAGTTGTTGCTTTCCAATCCGGATAATAATTTTCTCTCCATAGTAGATACGTTGGAATAGAAGTTGATTCACCCATAATAAATTCGACCTTATCAGGATTATTCCGGGCATATGAAACAGCAAAATTTTGTTCACTTTTCCCCTCTAAAAGCCAATCAAATAACTTTTGGGTAAAATTCCATTCTTCTCTGTAAAGATTTGCGTTTAAATGCCCAATTAAATTCATTCCTGACCACACAACTCTCCCCTGGCCTAAATTTCCAACAACGATTATTGGCATATTATTTCTTTCAAGAACAATTTGTCCCCAATCAAGAACATCTTCGCGAGAAGAAGTAGAGACATCCCAACTACTACCATAGTAAGTAAAGGCTTGAAAATTATGAGGATCAAAGTTACTATTTATAACACTATTATTTAAGTTTAAGGAAGTGGTCGGCCCCATATCCCACTTCAAGGTACGTAAAGGGATAACACTTAAAGGTTTTAAAGTCTGCCATTCCGTATTGGAATATTGCCATCCAGATTCGATAAAAAGTCTTCCTCCACCCTTAATATAATCTGATAATAGTTTATCTACCTTGTCTTTGTCGTCATAAATTTGACTATATAAGATTACAGCGTCAAATTTATTTAATTCATCTAAAGTATATTTGTCTATTCTGCCATCATCTCTACCTTCAACTAAAAATGCCTTATTATAAGATAATGCTCCACCGGTTGCTCGTCTGAATATTTGTTCATAGGCTTGTAACTTTTTCTGGCCAATAACCAAAACAGTAGGTCTTGACGTCAAGGTTACTAATCCTTGGGGTCTTATAAAATTTTTTACTATAATATTGCTTGTCGGATCATCATAAACATCTTCCCAATCATAAGATTTATATTTCCAAACCGGATCAGCAAATTTATCGCCTACAGTTATTTCGTCACTTGTTTTATTTAGAATGACTGATTTTAGACCAAACCAACTTGCCAGTTCCGGGATTACTTGATCAGGCTCAACATTTGTATTATCATAATATACTCCACCTTGATAACCCCAAAATATATTATTCAAACTTAATGCATACCAATATAATGTTAAAATTGGTATATCGCTTGTAATTGACCAATTTTCGGCTATCCTTCCATGCTTGGGTGTTATATCTATCCGATCCTGCGGCAATAAATTTAGATTGTTCAATATGTTTATTGCCCCCTGATCAATGGCGATTGCTTTTGAACTTAGTCTAAAATCTAGATGGTTTAATTTATCCCAAAACTTACAGTAATCAATATCTGACCGCCACCAACGGCCGAATCCCTCATAGCAAATCTGTTGCTCTTTTAGATTAGCCGGAGCCCCTTTAAAAATAAAAAGAGCTGAGGCGGCTAATAAAATGGCTAAAACCGGTGAGATATCTATGCGGGGAATAATTTTTTTTGACAATTGGGCCAAACTAAGACATCCCCACGCAGCCAATACTGGTAAGAATATAATCGCTGGAGTCAAACTTCGAATATAAATATCACGCCAGAAAATTATCAGTGCTTTAACTAACCATGGTGTAATCCCGGGAGCAACAGCGTAAAATACGAAGAAAAGAAAGACTATCGACAAAGATATCGCGGTATAATTCTTTTTCAAGATGGCCATTATTATCCCTACTAGCCCTAAAATCCATACTGGTCGACAGAAAAATACATACCACATGGCATTATTTACTGATAAAGAATAATAGTTCGAAAATCCAAATAAGGCATCAAGTGGTATATAAGGAATTTGTTCAAATGACCAAACCGGTAATAAGTTTCTTGAGGCAATGTTTACATATCGGAGAAAAGGAAAGAATATAAATCCCGCGAGTAACAAAGAAGAAATTATTATAAGGAATAATAAGACTGTGCTTGAAAAAAGGGTTCGTATTTTTTTACCGGTTTTCATTAAACTATAAATAAATCCATATACAAATATTGTTTCAAGAAGTACTGTGCCGATGGTGAAGTGTATAAATAAGGCCGCGGCTGTAAAAAATACTGTCAGTATAAACCAGGATGTTTCCCGGCGTTGTCTTTTCGCCGAGAAATATTCTTCTAAGAAAAGATCCAAGCATAAAATTGCCGGAGCATAAAAAATAAAAGCAACTGCATTAGCATAAAGGCCAATTTCTGAAATCCATGGCCAGGCGGCATGGGATAAGGGATAAAAAATTCCAGCCAGTATTGCTGCTACCCAACTTTTGAATTTTACTCTAGTAAATAACATAATCCCGATAGCAGTCAGATAAATTGATAAAAATTCCCATAAATGCATTGACTGAGCTAAATTAAGAGGTAAAATTCTTAATGTAAGAACGGTAAGAAATGGTGCTCCGATCTGGTTCCCTTGTGTCAGAGAGACACCAGCTCCATGAAGAGGAAACCATTCGGGAATAAAAGGAAAAAATTTATCAACCCAGGTAGCTGCGGTATATGCCATACCTATATCGTTACCGACTAAATTTGATGATAAAAAATCCCAACCGAATAGATATGTTTCTAATAAAATTACCAAAGATCCGAAGATGAATAAAGAACTATTAATAAAGAATTTTAGATAAGCTTTCAGCATTAATTGTTATTCAATCTAATCCTTATTCCACCATCCACCAATATGGTAATGGAATTTACTGGTTATAATATCTCTTATGCGCAAAACTATTTTATCATTTATAGATATTATCAACAATAATAATAATGTAAAGATTGATATAATTTTGGCGATTTTATATAGCCAAGGTTGTTTTAACGTTAAAGTTAATTTATCAGAAGTATTAATATTATCAGCGGGAATAAGCATAAAATTTGGGCCGGCACGGTAAAGCGGAATATTTTTTTGCCCTTGTGCTTGGTTTAAGGTTGCTTCCCAATCCGGATGCCAATTTTCCCGCCAAAATAAATAAGTATTTGTCTGCGGTGAAGTAAACGTAAAAATAATTTTGTCAGCTGAAACTCGGGTGAATTTTACCTCGTCATTTTTGTCTTCTCCTTTAAAGTCTGTAAGTAAATCATCAATTATATTTGTCAATAGATTATATTCAGTCCAATTTTTATAGGTAAATGCGTGACCAACCAGGTTTATACCCGACCAAATTATTTTACCTTTTCCATAATTACCTTCAGCAATAGCTAATTTACCGTTAACTATCTTTCTTGGTTGAGCCCAATCCCTAATTTTTAAGCCAACAGATATCCCCCATGGTTGTCCTTGATATAACGGTGGTGAAAAACCTTCTAAATCCCATGAGCTGAAAGTTTCCCATGAAAGACTTTCAACCGGAAAAATAATTGGAGTATTAGCAGTCTTCCAATCTGCTGATATATATTGCCAACCAGTATCAATAAAAACTCTGCCCCCATTTTTAACATATTGTTCGAGCATTGAAAAAGCTTTGTCTTTATTTTTATATCCATATCCATAAAGAAAAATCATTTCAAATCTTTTTAACTCCTCAAGAGTATAATCATCAATCCTTCCTGAATCTTTGCCTTCAATAAACATCGCTTTTCCATAGGGATAGGCACCGGCACAAGCTAATCTGAAAAATTGTTCGTAAGCGCGATTTTTAAACTTACCGATAAATAATATTTTGGGCTTAGATGAGACAGTCAGCGGACCGGTTGGATTTTTAAAGTTTAAAATTTTAATCATGTTATCTTCCATATTCCCACCAGTTTGCCAATAATCTGAAGAAAATCTATCTTCCGAATCAGTATTATTAAGTAAGAGTATTTTTTCAATTCCAAACCAGGAGGTAACGTTTCTTACATCTTCCGGAGTTGAAAAATCTAATTCCTTCCCGTAAAGACTACCAGTATAATAGCCGGTAAAGATATTGTTTATTCCAGCCCAGAAAGCATAAAGAGAGACAATCGGAGTTTTTGAATACCTCGTCCAGTTCATTATTACCGGGCCTAAACGCGGAGAAAGGTCAATCCTATTATTCCCGTTGTCATTAATCCCTTGTGCAATATGTGATGTTACCTGATCCCAGGGTGTTCCCAAATTGCTTATTGGATTAATATTGTTAAGTTTTTGCAACAAGTTACAATAATCAATCTCTTTGACATTTCCTGCTCCCAAACCAAAATAACACTTCGTGTCATAATAAGACGGAGATCTAGCCAGAAAGTAAATCGCTCCTCCGGCAACCATAATGATTAATAACGGGGAAACAATTTTACTTATAGTTAGTCTCCTAATGGGGAAAACAATAACTTGAGCTATCGCAACACAAGCCCAGGCAGCTAAAATTGGAAGCAGAATCATCGGTATCAAGAAAGCGCGTTGATAAGTAGCCGTTACGAATGAAATCATGAACAGCTTGACCAATGATGGCTCAAGACCAGGTAAAGCAGAATAAAGTAAGAAGAAAATTGAAATTAAACTGATAATTATTAATTGTTTTTGTTTTTTTAAAAATGCAAGAATAATTCCTAAACCCGCTAAGACTAAGACCGGTAAGGCTAAAAAGGCCTCCCACATTATATTTGGCAGTTTCGGATCAATTGACGTATCAAATCCAAATAAATGAATTAAGTTTATATAACCTAATTGTTCAAAAGACGGAGACGCAACAGTATTACGACTAGCAATCGAAAGATAACGCACGTATGGTATTAACCAAAAAGATAATAAGATAAAACCTAATATTGTAATAATGAGCGCACTGGAAAAATTAAAGATTAGTTGAAATTTTATTGGTTTCCGGAAGTTAACTATGGTCCGAAATAAAGAGTAAAGGAAAAGTGTTTCAACAAGAAGGGCTCCGGTAATAAGGTGATTAAACACAGCCAGGGCAAATGAAATAACAGATAAACAAAGATAGTAACCACGTTTTCTTTCTAAGAATAGCTCGAAAAAAGCAAATAAAGGTAAAACAAAAATTAGTGATAGTATTTGTGGAACCATGCCTATTTCCATTACCAGAGACCAAACTGCCTGCGATAGCGGAAAGAATATTCCGGCTATTAAAGCAGCAACCTGATTTTTAAAAAAATACCAGACAAAAAAATAAAGTTCGAGCGAAATTATGACGATTGAAGCAAGCTCAATCACTCTTATTGATTGAATTAAAGTTAAAGAACTTAATAGTGAAACAATCGCTGTGGTAATATAAGCCCCGATTTGTGTCGCCTGTAAAATCGATACGCCTCCACCTACAAAAGGATACCATTGGGGTACAGATGGCAAGTTTTTACTTACCCAATCGGCGATACTCAAATAAAAACCGATGTCATTACCCTTAAGAGAACCTTCTAGGAGAGGCCAACCAAATAGATAGCAAACGATAGTAATACAAATAGAAGAGAAAAGTGTAAAAATTATTTTAACGACGTTAAACAACGATTTCTTCATTGTATCGTAGAAAATTCCGCTAACTGATAAAATATTTTATTATAATCAATTCTACCACTTTATGGCTAAAATATACCAGATTGAAAATAGATTTTATCTAACCTATACTTAGAGACATTAATAAATACTAAGGGATTAATGATTATTGATATAAATACAATCAAACCAAAAAGGATTATCAACCGCGTAAGACTTCTTTATTCATTCATATCAAAAAAACCATATTCTAATGGATTACCTTTAGAAGTAGGTATTGAAATAATCAACAAATGTAATCTTCGCTGTATTATGTGTCCGTATCAGGATATGATTGAACATCATACCCGACCTCAAAAACAAATGGACTTTACCTTGTTTAAAAAAATTATCGACGAAATTAGTTCTTTTGTAGAATTAGTTTATCTCCACGGCCTAGGTGAACCACTATTACATCCACAACTATGGGATTTTATTAAATATGCCAAGGAAAAGGGCTTACGTGTCGGTATTTCAACTAATGCTACTCTTCTTACGAAGAAACAGAGTGTCGCGCTTTTAAATTCTACCGTCGATTATCTTATCCTTGCTTTGGATGGATCGTCAAAAACAACTTATGAAAAAATTCGCGTGGGTGCAAATTTTCAGCAAGTTGAGAATAATATTAACACATACCTTAACCTCAAAAGACAATCTAAAAAATCTCCATTTACAGTTTTACAATTTATTACGCTTAACGAAAACGAAAAAGAAAAAGAATTATTTTCAAAGAAATGGCGAATTCCCGGAGTTGATGCAATCCGGATTAAATCAAAAATAGATCTGCGTCAGGAAAATAGAAATCATCAAATAGAGATCGATCCATATTGTTTTCATTTATATCGTATGTTGAATATTCTTAGCGACGGCACCGTTGTTCCTTGCTGCAATGACATACATGGTGTCTATCCTCTGGGAAATCTTCAAAATGACCACTTAATTACACTTTGGAATAATGAAAAAATGGCCAAATTAAGAAAAATAAATTTCCAAAGACAAAGACAAAAGATTGATCTTTGTCGAAATTGTTCATATCCCCAACCAACTTTAATTGAAATAATTGGTGTCTTGACATTTGATCATTTAACTGTTAAAAAACTACTATCCCTATTTGAGAATTCTATTATCTCAAAAATATTGTAAAAAATTTATATGCCCATGAAACTTCAGGAAAAAATAAATAAAAGTAAAGATATTATAAAAGAAGCTGCCGACCGTTATAAAAACAAAAATTTAACTATTGCCTGGACCGGCGGTAAAGATTCAACTATCATGCTTCATATGGTAAAAAGTGTTTTTGGTAAAATCCCCTTTCCGGTAATGTTTAATGATTCTACTTTAGAATTTCCAGAGATATATGAATTTATCGATAAATTAGTAAAAGACTGGAATCTGAACATAATCCGAGTAGTTCATTTAAAAGAAGATCTTGAACAATTTCACCGTACAAGAGACATGGAAAAGAAAAAAGAATTATCAAGAATAATGAAGATTAATGCCATCCGCTGGGCAACTAAAAAATATCATGTCGCTGCGTATATGGCGGCCATCCGTTGGGACGAACATGAATCTCGATCAAAAGAAACGTATTTTTCAAAAAGAGAAACTCATGAACGTGTACATCCGGTTCTTCATTTTACTGAACAAGATATCTGGTCCTATACAAAAAGATTTAAAGTCCCCTATGTTTCACTCTATGACAAAGGCTATCGATCCCTTGGCGAAGCACCGTTTACCAAACCGGCTAAGAAAGGAGAAGGAGAACGATCGGGACGAGAATATGATAAAGAAAAAGTGATGAAACAACTTAGAGACTTGGGATATTGGTAATATGAATAGTGCTAAACTACGACTGGAAAAGTTCAACCAGTTCCTCTATAAACTTCATCCACGGTTATTTTACATTGTTGATTATGTATTTAATCTGCCTCGATATTTAGATTGTTGTTATTTAGAACAATTGTTTGATAAGACTTATCAAGATGTTTTAGATATTGGAGTCGGAAAAGGCAGTCTGCTTAATTTCCTAAGCAAATACAGCCGTAAACTAACCTGCCTTGATATTTCCCAAAAAGAGATTAAAATTGCCCAAAATCGTTTTAAGAATAAAAATATTACTTTTATAGCTGCCGATGCACGGAAATTACCATTTATTAATTCAAGATTTGATTTAATATTTTGCAATTGCGTCATTGAACACATTGAACATGATGATAAAGTATTTTTAGAAATAATCCGCTGTCTAAATCACCAAGGCACAATAATAATAACTTTACCAAACAGAGATTTGCAGGCAGACTGGTTAAAACAATTTGTTTTTAAACACCCCCGTTTCCAATTTTTGATTGATCCTGATTTTAAGCAATATTTTTCGTATAAGAATATTTATCAAGCAGATGAATGGTACCGAAAAGAACGCTGGCAGCATACAAAATTAGGTTATTCGTCAGATGAAATATGTAACTATCTTTCAAAACTCGGAATAAAAGTCGAAAAAGTAATCTATTACCCAAACCGCTTACTAAGCAGAGTTTGGGATATAGCGACTTTTTCATTCATAAACAAATTGTTCCCATTTTGTCTAATATTATTAGTACCTTTTTTCTGGATAATTCCGAAGAACCCTGGTACAATGGAACATTCTTACGAATTTGTAATTAAGGCTACGAAAATATGAAAAAAATATTGGTTTTGGGTATTGACGGTGCCACTTGGAAACTACTTGACCCATGGATTAAGGAAGGATGTTTGCCAAATTTTGCCAAAATAACTGATAATGGGTACACTTGCACCTTGCTATCAACAATTCCACCGATGACTCCTCCTGCCTGGATAAGTTTTTCAACCGGCAAGAATCCGGGTAAACATGGTATTTTTGATTTTTTTGATATAGTTAATGGTCAAAAACATGTTATTAACAGTACCTATATAAAAAGTAAACAAATTTGGGATTTATTATCCGAACAGGAAAAAAAAGTTATAGTTATTAATCCAATTATTTCCTATCCTGTTTCTGAAGTGAATGGTTATTTGATCGCCGGAATGCTAACCCCATCATACGAAGTAGCTTATACATATCCACCCCGGCTTAAACAACAACTAAAAAAATGGGGGTATAAAATTGGTGTGGAACTTGATCCCGGCATGAGATCTAATTGGGCAAGAAGCTTTGTCTTTAACCAAGATAGAAAAAAGAGACAAGTACTGATTGATTTTTTTAATCAAATTTCTATTAACCGCTGGCAGATTTTTAAACGTTTAAGTCAAAAATTGACTGCCGATTTCTCCTATATTCTTTTTGAGGGGGCTGACCGTTTACAGCATTATTATTGGAAAAACAAAGATCTTTATGTGATCAGGGAATATTATCAATGCCTGGATAAAATATTGGGTGAGGCAATAACTATGTATAAAAATGATTTAATAATGGTTGTTTCCGATCATGGCTGTGGTGAAATAAGGAAAAAATTCTATATAAATAATTTATTAATGGATTTGGGCTTATTAAAAACAACCAATAAAAACGGAGTTATCCAATTTGTCTTAAAAAAAGCCAAACAGACAGTTTTAAAATTGACAGATTTAGGTTTATCCCAAGAAAGCCTGTTAACCAATAAAAAAATTTTCCAAATTTATCAAAAACTATATCAACCAGCTTTCAATCTTAATACCAGCCAAGCTTATATGATTAATGAGACATCACGCGGTATTTGGATTAATTGTCAAGATAATTCCCAAAATTACAAAATCCGTAAAATGATAATTTCGAAATTAAATTCCCTTCGTGATCCGATTACTAAAAAACCGATAGCAAAGGCATTTGGCCGGGAAGAAATTTATCAGGGATTGCATACTGAAGAGGCACCGGATATTCTCGTGGTAACCTATCCCGGATATTCGCTTGAAGTAATTATTGACCCAGGTCTATCTTTAAAAAGGGCTTATTTAAAACCAACAAGCCGGGGAGAACGTAACGGTGATCATGAAATGGAAGGAATCCTAATGGTCTATGGTCAAGGAATAAAAAAATTAAAAACCAGGTTAATTAATAATTGCCCGAAAATAATTGATATTGCCCCGACAATTTATAAGATGTTAAATGTGCCAATTCCTATCGATACTGACGGCCAAACGTTAGCGGTATTTAATGGTGATTAACTAAAAACTTCAAAAATTCCCAACCAGACCTGGTAATCCTTTTTGCCTCATCAGTTGATGAAACAAATTTTTTACTAATTTTAAGAAAATATTTTGGTCGTATATAAAAACTAACCAGAAACCTAATTGATTCTCGCTCGATCGTTTTAGAAGATAAATTTGGATAACTGATAATCGGTAATTGGTAACCATTTGGGTCAATAAATGATGAAACATTAATGAATTTTTTTTGCTGACAAAATCTGTAAAATTCCGTTCCGGGAAAAGGCGTAGCCAATGAAACTTGTATTGTATCACTGTCTAATTCACAGGCAAATTTGATTGTTTCCTTGATGGTCTGTTTTGTTTCCCCGGGAAGTCCCAGAATATATGTACCGTGGATCATTAAACCCGCCTGTTTAACAGCTTCGGTAAATTTTTTCATCTGCAAAACGCTTATCCCCTTTTTTATATTTTTAAGAATTTGATCATTACCTGATTCATATCCGATTACTAATAATCGGCAACCGGCGTTTTTCATTTTTAATAAGAGTTCGTATGGAACATCAGCCCGGGCATTAACTGACCAGGTAATTTTAAGAGGCATTATTTTACGGCAAAACTCTTCTACCCAGACATGATTAATCGTAAATGTATCATCATCAAAAAAAATCTCCTTAACCTGAGGCATTTTATTTTTAATCCAGATCACTTCTCCGATTACATTGTCGACGCTGCGTTTTCGAAAAATCCGTCCGGTGAATGTCTGCGGCCATAAACAGAAGGTGCATAAATTGGGGCACCCTCTTCCGGCATAAATAGAAATATAAGGATGTAAACAAAACGGCAATCGATAAGAAAAAATCGGTAAATCGCGCTTATAGATTTTTGAGACATAAGGCAGCCGGTCAAGGTCTTTTAATGGATTACGTGGTTGATTGTTAACAATGTTATTGCCTTGCTTAAAACATAAACCCTTGATTAAATTCCAATTTATTTTATTGGTAACATCGGCAATTATTTGATCAAATTCACCTATCGTAACGGCATCAATTACATTCGACATTTTAAGAGTTTCTTCTGGTAAGACGCTAACGTGCGGGCCGGTAAAAATTATTTTACATTTTTTATTTATTTTTTTGATTGTTTCGGCAACTCTGATATCATTTAATATCGATGGTGTTGACGTATATATAACAATTAATTCGTATTGCTTAATTTTTCCTAAAAGCTGATTAAGAGATATATTATCTGCCGGACAATCAATAAGCTTACTCTTGGATACATAGGCTGCCGCATAGCCCAGCCACGCCGGATACCATAATGATTGCGTCACTCGGGTAGCCGCAAATCTAGCACCAGCAGAGTCAAAACGGGAAAACGATGGTGGATTTAAAAATAAGGTTTTCATTTTATTTCATACCGAGGCATTAGAAAAGTTCCTCTCCTGTCGATCTTATAACTAATATATCCACGAAGCATACCTAATCCATAGCTTAAGTGAAGCAAAAATGTAGCAATAGGAGCAACCAAAAATATAAGAATATTAGGCTCAAAAAAGATAAAAAGATAAAAAGATTGAATCAAGTTCAATAAAAAATAAAGAGCAATCATAGTTATCAATATAATCAACGCAGTTTTTGAAATAAAGCTCAATATCAGCACAAATATTAAGATTATTAAAAATAAACTAGGTATACAAAAAAGAGGGTGAAAGGTGTTAGGTTCTTTGGCCAATAAGACTCCCCTTCCGGTAGCGTAAAAAAGTACCTTTCGGGCGTAGGGGAAAAAAATTGGTTTTGATGGATGATGACAGGCAATCTTTGGTGAATAAAACAACTTAAGATTTTTTTCTAAAAGACGATAATAAAGAAGATTTTCTTCGCAAGGAAGTTGATCCATATCAAATCCCCCAACTGATAGAAAAGATTTCTT